>NZ_JAWDIU010000003.1:428478-441557 GCF_032464975.1 Microbacterium algihabitans | reverse complement strand
AAGCTAAGCCTCTCAGCGCCGATGGTACTGCAGGGGGGACCCTGTGGGAGAGTAGGACACCGCCGGACTTCCTTTAAGTCGAAATGGCCACCCAAAGCTGGGTGGCCATTTCGCATTTACGGGTACTTTTACCCTGAGGAGGACAGTCATGTCGACGGACGACGCGAACGATCGCAAGCGCAACGAAGGGCGCTCGGGCGACCGCGCGTCCGGACGTGGACAGTCCTCCGGCGGAGGGTCGGCTCCTCGAGGCGATCGTCCGTTCCGTCGTGATGGTGAGCGGCCCGTTCGCCGCGACGGTGATCGTCCGTTCCAGCGTGATGGCGGGAGCCGTCCGCCGCGTGATGGCGATCGTCCGTTCCGTCGTGATGGTGAGCGGCCCGTTCGTCGTGACGGCGATCGTCCGTTCCAGCGTGATGGCGGAAGCCGTCCGCCGCGTGATGGTGATCGTCCGTTCCGTCGTGATGGTGAGCGGCCCGTTCGTCGAGACGGCGACCGTCCCTTTCAGCGCGACAACGGGAGCCGTCCGCCGCGTGATGGCGATCGTCCGTTCCGTCGTGATGGTGAGCGGCCCGTTCGTCGAGACGGCGACCGTCCCTTCCAGCGCGACAGCGGAAGCCGTCCGCCGCGTGATGGTGACCGCCCCGCTCGTCGTGACGGCGATCGTCCCTTCCAGCGTGACGGTGGAAGCCGTCCGCCGCGTGAGGGTGACCGTCCCTTCCGCCGTGACGGCGACCGTCCGTATCAGCGTGATGGCGGGAGCCGTCCGCCCCGCGATGGTGATCGCCCCGTTCGTCGTGACGGCGATCGTCCCTTCCAGCGTGACGGTGGAAGCCGTCCGCCGCGTGAGGGTGACCGTCCCTTCCGCCGCGACGGTGACCGCCCGCAGCGCCGGGATGGCGACCGGCCCTTCCGGCAGGACGGCGACCGGCCGTCGTACCGCGGCGGTGAGTCCCGCGGCTTCGGCGGTGGCGATCGCCGTCCCTCGCGCGACAGCCGCCCGGGTGCGGGAGCGCCGCGTCGCTTCGATCGCGATGACGCACGGACCACGCGCCCGCCGCAGGACCAGCGCGAACGCGGACCCGAGCTGCCGGAAGACGTCACTGCGTACGACCTTCCGGGTGCGGCCCGCAATGAGCTGAAAACTCTCAGCAAGGACAACGCCGACAACGTCGCACGTCACCTCGCGATGGCGGCACGAGTGATCGACGAAGACCCGGCGCTGGCCCATGCGCACGCCCTCGCCGCGTCGCGCAGCGCCGGCCGTGTCGGCGTCGTGCGTGAGACCGTGGCGATCACGGCCTACGCCGTGGGCGACTTCGCACTCGCGCTGCGCGAACTCCGCACCCATCGCCGTATCACCGGCTCCGACGAGCAGCTGCCCCTCATCGTCGACAGCGAGCGCGGGGTCGGTCGTCCCGACCGTGCACTTGAGGAGGGACGCGCTGTCGATCGCTCCACCCTTTCGACGTCGGTGCGCGTGCAGCTGGCGATCGCGATGTCGGGCGCCCGCCTCGACCTGGGCCAGGCGGATCGTGCGCTTCAGGAGCTCGAGATCCCCGAGGCCGACCCCGACCGTGCCTTCGAATGGAGCCCGGCGCTCTTCTCCGCCCGCGCCGCCGTGCTCGAGGAACTCGGTCGTCTCGACGAGGCCGCCGAGTGGGAACGACGCGCAGAGGTCGCCGCGGACGCGCTCGACGCCGCCGCAGGCGTGGCCGACCGCGAGGTGATCGTGGTCGAGGAGATCGACCTGATCGACGACGAGGGCGGGGTGGAGGTGGCATCCGGTGTCATCCCCGTCGCCGACGATGAGGCTGCATCCACCGACGACGTGGAGTCCGCCGACGAGGCCCAACCCGCCGACGTGACCGAGCCCGACGTCGACACCGCTGACTCTGACGCTGACGGCACCGACGCGGATGCCGCCGACTCCGACGCTGAGGACGACGAGGCGGAGGACGCCCGATGATCTTCGGGCGCGGCAGAGCCGACCCGACGCCGCTCGACGGAGTCGACGTCGTGCTCGCCGACCTCGACGGTGTCGTGTACGCAGGGCCGGGAGCACTGCCGCACGCCGTCGACAGCCTGAACCGCGCCCAGCAGGAGGGGCGCCGCCTCGGGTACATCACCAACAACGCATCGCGCACCGACGCGTCGGTCGCGGAGCACCTGACCTCGCTCGGTCTGCACGTGACGCCCTCCGATGTCACCACGAGCCCGCAGGCGGCGATGCGCCTCATGCGCGACCTCGTGCCGGCGGGGTCGACTCTGCTGGTCATCGGTGGCGAGGGACTCGTCGTCGAGGTGGAGAAGGCGGGGTTCGTCGTCACGCGCAGCGCCGACGACTCTCCCGCTGCCGTGGTGCAGGGGTTCTCTCCGGAGGTGGGATGGGCGCAGCTCGCCGAAGCGGCCTACGCCCTGGCGACGCCCATCGAAGAGGGCGGGATCCCCTGGGTCGCGACCAACACCGACTGGACCATCCCGCAGGCGCGCGGGATCGCGCCGGGAAACGGCACGCTCGTGTCTGCGGTGCACACCGCCGTCGGTCGCCTCGCGACCATCGCCGGCAAGCCCGAGCGCCCGATCTTCGACGAGGCCGTCACGCGCACGGGAGCCGAGAGCCCGCTCTTCATCGGCGACCGACTGGACACCGACATCCAGGGTGCGCTGACCGCCGAGATGAAGTCGCTGCTCGTGCTCACCGGCATCGATCGCCCCAAGCAGGTGCTCGCCGCACCGCCCTCGCAGCGGCCGGACTACATCGTGGAGGACCTCCGTCAGCTCTTCGAGCCGTATCCCGCGACCGTCGTCAAGGGCGAGCGCACCCGCGTCGGTGATGCGATCGTCGAGATCGACGGGGTCGACCTGCGCATCGTGTCGGCGGGGGACCGTCAGATCGATCTGCTGCGCGCCGGTGCCGCGGCCATCTGGAACTCCGGTCGCGCGATCTTCGGCTTCCGCGTTCCGGAGCGACTTTACGCCGACCCGTTCCGCGTGCGCTGACCTCGGTAGCATGGCATCCATGTCGGACACCGCCCCGGATGCCGCTCCCGAGCTGATCGATCGGCTGCGTCTCATCGAAGAGCAGCCTCTCGACATGCGCGCGCAGGCCTTCGCCGCGCTGCACGACGAGCTCGCCCGCCGCCTGGAATCCGCTCCGAGCGACCCGTCGGCGTCGCGACCGTGACGGCGCGCCTCGACGCCGAGCTCGCTTCGCGCGGTCTCGCGCGCTCCCGGTCGCACGCCGCCCAGCTCATCGCCGGCGGCCTCGTCACCGTCGACGGCCGCGCAGTGGTGAAAGCCTCGGCGCCCGTGGGAGAAGACAGCGAGATCGTCGTCGCCGGCACCGACCACTACGTCAGTCGCGGTGCGCACAAGCTCCTCGCGGCTCTGGACGCCTTCTCCCTCGAGGTCGAGGGCTCCGTCGCGCTCGACATGGGCGCATCGACAGGCGGATTCACGCAGGTCCTGCGGGAGCGAGGCGCTCGTCCCGTCCTCTCCGTCGACGTCGGGCACGGGCAGTTGTCCACAGTCGTGGCATCCGACCCCGACGTGGTGTCGGTAGAGGGGTATAACGTGCGGTTCATGACCGCCGAGAACCTCGCCGCCGCCACGCGCGTCGCCGAGCGCCCCCGCGTGGTGACCGGTGATCTGTCCTTCATCTCGCTGCACCACGTGCTTCCCGCGGTCGTGGCGACGGCCGCGCCCGACGCCGACGTCGTG
Source organism: Microbacterium algihabitans (assembly GCF_032464975.1). Classification (NCBI taxonomy): domain Bacteria; kingdom Bacillati; phylum Actinomycetota; class Actinomycetes; order Micrococcales; family Microbacteriaceae; genus Microbacterium; species Microbacterium algihabitans. The sequence goes on along the minus strand of NZ_JAWDIU010000003.1, from coordinate 437,834 downwards.
CTGCTCATCAAGCCGCAGTTCGAAGTCGGCCGCACCGCGGTGAAGGGGGGTCTGGTGACCGATCCGGCGCTGCGCTCCGACGCGGTGCACGGCGTGCTCTGGGCGGCGTGGGACGCCGGACTCCGCACGGCAGGACTCGTCGCCTCGCCGATCGTGGGAACGCACGGCAACCAGGAGTACGTCGCGTGGTTCTCGGCCGCACAGGGCACCGACCCCTCACAATGGGAGAGCACCGTGACCCGACTGACCGGAAGCCGATGACCCCCAGCGATCGCCGTATCCTCCTCGTCGTCCACGCGCGCCGTGACGACACCGTCCACGCCGCCGAACGCATCCTCACCGCCGTGCGGGCCGCAGGCGCGACGCCGGTGGTGTCGGCCGAGGACCGCCCCGAACTCGCCGACCGCCTCTCGCTCGACGGCGTCGCCACGCTCGGTGAAGACGTGAGCATCGACGACGTCGAGCTGGCGATCGTGCTCGGCGGCGACGGAACGATCCTGCGGGCGGCCGAGATGGTCCGCGGCGGGACCGCCCCGATCCTCGGCATCAACATGGGCCACGTCGGCTTCCTCGCCGAGATCGAGCGCGACGACATGGATGACGCGGTGCATCGAGTGATCGCGCGCGACTACTCGGTCGAAGAGCGGTTAGCCCTCGCGGTGCGCGTGCTCGACGCCGACGACGAGGTCATCTTCGAGACGTGGGCGCTGAACGAGGCGACCGTCGAGAAGGCCAGCCGGGAGCGCATGCTCGAGGTCGTCATGGAGGTCGACGGCCGACCGCTGTCGTCGTTCGGCTGCGACGGCATCGTCGTCGCATCGCCGACCGGATCGACGGCCTACAACTTCTCGGCGGGCGGCCCGGTCATCTGGCCCACGGTCGAGGCGATCGCCGTCGTCCCGCTCTCGGCCCATGCACTGTTCGCCCGGCCGCTGGTCGTGAGCCCCGACGCGATGGTAGCGGTCGAGGTGCTCGAGCGCACGAGCGGCAGTGGCATCCTGTGGTGCGACGGGCGACGCTCGCACGAGCTTCCCCCGGGCGCGCGCGTGATGGTGCGCCGCTCCTCGCGTCCGGTGCGTCTCGCCCGTCTGCACCCCGCCGCGTTCACCGACCGGCTCGTCCGCAAGTTCCGCCTCCCCGTCACCGGGTGGCGCGGAATGGCCGGAGGCGTTTCGTGATCGAGGAGATGCGTCTGCGCGACCTCGGCGTGATCGCCGATGCGACCCTGCCCATCGGCCGCGGCTTCACCGCGATCACCGGTGAGACGGGCGCGGGCAAGACGATGGTCGTGACGGGTCTCGGTCTGCTGTTGGGGGCCCGCGCCGACTCCGGCGCCGTGCGCTCCGGCGCGGCTCAGGCCGCCGTCGAAGGCGTGTGGCTCGTGCCCGAGAACGGCCCCGTCGCGGCGCGCGTGCGCGAAGCCGGAGGCGATGTCGAGCCGGTCGGCAGCGGCGACGCCGAGCTCTACCTCGGGCGCACCGTTTCGAGCGAAGGGCGCGGTCGCGCCACGGTCGGCGGCCGCACGGCTCCCGCCGGTGTCCTGGCCGATCTCGCCGACGATCTCGTGGTGGTGCACGGCCAGTCGGACCAGCTGCGGCTGCGTTCGGCGTCGGCCCAGCGCGATGCCCTCGATCGCTTCGGAGGCGAAGCGGTGACGGCCGCGCGCTCCGCCTATCGCGCGGCTTTCGACGAGTGGCGCGGCCTCGATGCCGAACTGACGACGCTCACGACGGACCGCGACGAACGCGCGCGCGAAGCGGAGCGGTTGCGTGCCGCGATCACCGAGATCGAAGCGATCGCCCCGCAGCCCGGCGAAGAGGACGAACTGGCCAAGCGTGCCGAGCGCCTCGCGAACGCCGAAGAGCTGCGGATCGCCGCGGTCACCGCGCACGCCGCCCTGTCGAACGACGACGGTTCCCCCGACGTCGTGACCCTGCTCGCCGAAGCCCGTCGCGCGCTCGAGCGCATCGCCGCCAGCGACGACGACCTCGCCGCGATCGCCGAGCAGGTCGCCGAACTCGGCTACCGCGCGACGGACGCCTCGGTCGCGCTGTCGGGGTACCTCGCCGACCTCGACGAATCGGGTCCGCACGAATTGGCAGCCGTCGATGAGCGTCGCGGGGTTCTCGCCGCGCTCGTGCGCGCGCACGGCTCGGTCGATGCCGCGATCGGCCTGCTGGAGACGGGATCCGCCCGCCTCGTCGAGCTCGACGACGACGGAGACCGCCTCGAGAGACTCGCGGCGCAGCGCGACGCCGCCGCCGCCGAGCTCGACACCGCGGCCGCCGCCCTCACCGCCGCTCGAGAAGACGCTGCTCTCCGCCTCGGCTCGCTCGTCACCGAAGAGCTGCACGCGCTGGCCCTGCCCGACGCCACGCTCACCGTCCAGGTAAGCCCGGCCGCTCCCGCCGCCCATGGGCGTGATGAGGTGTCGATTCTGCTCGCCCCGCATCCGGGCGCGGATCCGCGACCGGTGTCACGGGGTGCGTCCGGTGGCGAACTCAGCAGGGTGATGCTGGCGATCGAGGTCGTGATCGCGGGGGTCGACCCCGTTCCGACCTTCGTGTTCGACGAGGTCGACGCGGGCATCGGAGGGGCTGCGGCCATCGAGGTCGGACGCCGTCTGGCGCGTCTCGCGGAGTCGTCGCAGGTGATCGCGGTCACCCACCTCGCGCAGGTCGCCGCGTTCGCCGGCAACCACCTCAGCGTGGTGAAGGCGAACGACGGGTCGGTCACGGCGTCGAGCGTCCGCCGCCTCGACGGTGCGGAGCGCGAAGCGGAGATGGCACGTCTGCTCTCCGGACTGAGCGACTCCGACGCCGCGTTGACCCACGCCCGCGAGCTGCTGGAGACCGGGCGATCGCGATGACCGACGCCCCCGACGACGCGAGACAGGCGCCGCCGGAGGCGACGCTCGTTCCCGCACCCCAGCACACGCCGCTCTGGCTCGCGCTGTCGCGGCTGCTGGAACGACTCGAGGCATGGCTGCGGTCGCACGGCGGCCATCGGCTGCGCACCGGCATCCGCGTGTTCTGGGCGGCGGTGACCGCGCTCGGGATCCTGCTCCTGGTCGGACCGGTCCTGAACGCCCCGCTGACCTTCGATGACATCACCTCGTCGGCGAAGGACGCGACCAGCACGTGGTTCGCGAAGGACTTCTCGGCTGAGTACGTGGTCGTTCGCGACGACGAAGGGCGGCTGGTCGCCCAGGTAGAGGAACGCTTCACGGCGGTGTTCCCCGACGACGTCGACGAGCACGCGATCGAGCGTGTCGTCGCCTCCCAGTACGAGGGGCATGATCTGCGTCCGCAGCTGCGCGAGGCGAGGCTCGACGATGCGATCGTCGAGGCGCGCACAAGCGCCGGCCCCACCCGCACGACCTACACGATCGACGCCGGCGAGCGGCTCACCGGCACCCATGACGTCGTGCTCAGCTACGACCTGCGCGACCTCGCCTACGACGACAGCGATCCGTCGTCGCAGCAGTCGTATCAGGTGCTCGAGTGGGACGTGTTCGGGCCGGACTGGCCGCACGGGGTCGCGGGGAGTTCTCTGCGCGTGAGCGTGCCGCGCGACCTCGCCGCGACCTACGCCCGTCAGCCCACATCGGGGATCGCCTGGCTGCTGGTGAGCGGGTCGACGACGTTGGAGCCGGAGGACGCGGCATCCGACCCCCTCGTGTACGAGGTCTCGAACGACCAGAACATCCCGCCCTACGGCTCGTTCTGGTTCACCCTGCGCTTCGCGCCCGGGACGCTCGCCATGCCGGGGCCCTCGCCTCTGTTCTACGTGCAGGCCTACGGTCCGTTCGTCCCGCTGCTGCTGCTCGCGGTGGGCGTGCTGTTCGCACTCGCGGCGCGAGCCGTCGCGTGGGGGGATGCGCGCGGGCGCGCCTGGTTCGTGCCCGAGTCGCAGCGCCGCAGAGGCAGCTCGGTGGCGCTCGACGCGCGCCTGTGGGGAGCACGGCGGACCGCAGCGCTCGCCGAAGCCCTCGAGGCGTGGCGCCGCTCGCCGGAAGACCCGCGGCTGACGCGGCGTCTCGCGCGAGCGGGCTATCGCGCGGGACGCTGGGGCGATCTCGTTCCGGCGGGTCGGGCGTTCCGCTTCTCGCCCGCGTGGCGCGCGCAGTTCGACGACGGTCTGCGGCGGGTTCCGCGGGGGTTCGTGCGCGACGCCTTCCTCGGCGGGGCGATCGCGCTGACCGCCCTGCAGTTCGGGCTCGCCCGGCAGCTGTCGCATCAACGCGCGCTGACGCTCGAGTGGTGGCCGCCGGTGGCCGCCGTGGCAGGAGCGATCCTCGCCGTCGCCGTCATCGCGATCGCACTGAGCGCCCGTCCGCTGACCCGCGAGGGCGCCCTCGCGCGCGAACACCTGCTCGGCCAGCGCCTGCACCTCGATCAGACGCTGGCCGCGGAGCGGGCGACGCTGCGCTCGGTCGATCTGCCCTACGTGGTGATGTTCGCGCGTCCGCGGGCAGCCGGCCGCCTCGTCCGAAACCTGTTGGCCCGAGAAGGCATCGGCCGACGAGCCGGAGCCGATCCGACGTTTTTCGGCGCGGGTCGGCTCGGCGTGCGCTTCGCGGCGGTCGCCGTGGTGGGCGGAGCCGTCGCGCTCGCGTTCCTGACGGCGTCGCCGACGAGCCCGCCGCCCGACCAGAGCGACGTGCTCGACGATCTCGACGGGTCGTACGGCGTCGCCGTCACCGACGCCCGGTTCGACGCCACGCTCGTCCGCTCGGACGACGGCTCCGCGCGTCTCGACGTGGTGGAGCGCCTGCGGGCGGACGTCGCGGCGCATCTGCGCGCCGTGCCTCAGGTCACGCGCGCGTGGCGCGACGTGGTCGACGGCCACGACCAGGGGCTGCGCGTGCAGGAGATCACCGTCGACGGTCGAGCGGTGCCCTTCGAGCAGACGCGACGGATGGGGTACGCGGTCGTGCAGAGCCGGTTGCCCGACGACTGGGAGGGCGAGCACGACGTCGAGGTCCGATACACGCTCGATCGACCGGTGGTGGCGGCGCAGGCCGACGGGGCAGCCGTCGAGGAACTCACGTGGACGGCGCTGATGCCCCGGTGGACGTGGACGTGGCAGCTCCCCGATCTCGAGACCGAGCGACTGCGGATGAGCCTGACCCTCTCGGACGAACTCGCCGACAGCCTCACCGACGGCTCGGGATGGCTCGACGGGACCCCGAACCGACCCGACGAGCCGCCGATCCCGTTCGGCGACACGCTACGACGCGGTGACCAGGCGGTGGTGGCGTTCGACGAGAACGTCGACGACGAGTACGAGTCCGACAGTCTGTGGCCGGACGGCTACGGCGGCGTGCAGCTCCGCTTCGCGGAGGGGACGTTCGCCGCGTCTCCCGCACCGGGGATCGGCCATGCGCTGTGGATCGGTCTGCCCTGGGCGCTCGGGCCGGTCCTGGGATTGCTCGCGGTGGTGCTGGGATTGGTCGGAAGCCTCGCGCGCGGCCGGATCGGTGTGCAACGCGACCTCGCACGATGGATGCCGCCCAGCCTGACGATCGCGCAGATGTTCCTCGTGGGCTGGGCCGCGGGGGAGGCGTCCGACGACGACCCGATCCTGCCTGTGGTGCTCGTTCCGCTCGTCGTGTCGATCGTCGTGGGGGTCTTCGCGTTCATCCGGACGCGCCGCACCTCCGCGCCGGGCGAGCGCCCTCGGCATCCGGCACGCCCGAGACGCAAGAGTGCGGCGACGCGCTGACCAGTTCTCACCACTGACTGATAGGATCGAAGCCCGTGATGAAGACTTCGGACGCGGGACATTCAGACGACACGACTTTCACGACGAAGCACATCTTCGTCACCGGAGGCGTGGTCTCCTCCCTGGGGAAGGGCCTGACGGCGGCAAGCCTCGGCAACCTCCTCACGGCACGCGGTCTGCGCGTGGTCATGCAGAAGCTCGACCCGTACCTCAACGTCGATCCCGGAACGATGAACCCGTTCCAGCACGGCGAGGTCTTCGTGACCGACGACGGCGCCGAGACCGACCTCGACATCGGTCACTACGAGCGCTTCCTCGACATCGAGCTCAGCCAGGCCGCGAACGTCACCACGGGCCAGATCTACTCGCAGGTCATCGCCCGTGAGCGCCGCGGCGAGTACCTCGGCGACACCGTGCAGGTCATCCCGCACATCACCGATGAGATCAAGCGCCGCATGCGCCTGCAGGCCAGCGAGAAGCCGCAGCCCGACGTCATCATCACCGAGATCGGCGGAACGGTCGGCGACATCGAGTCGCAGCCCTTCATCGAGTCGGCGCGCCAGATCCGTCACGAACTCGGCCGCAAGAACGTCTTTTTCGTGCACGTCTCTCTCGTGCCGTTCATGGGCGCCTCGGGTGAGCAGAAGACCAAGCCCACGCAGCACTCCGTCGCGACGCTGCGCTCCATCGGCATCCAGCCCGACGCCCTCGTGCTGCGCAGCGACCGCCCCGTCACCGAGTCGAACAAGCGCAAGATCGCGCTCATGTGCGACGTCGACGAAGACGCGGTGGTCAACGCGATCGACGTGCCGAGCATCTACGACATCCCGTCGATGATGCACGACCAGGGCCTCGACGCCTACATCGTCGACACCCTCGAGATCTCGAAGGCCGCGGACGTCGACTGGACGCGCTGGAACCGCGTGCTCCAGGCCGTGCACAACCCGAAGCACGAGGTCACGATCGGCCTGGTCGGCAAGTACATCGACCTGCCCGACGCGTACCTCTCGGTCACCGAAGCCATCAAGGCCGGTGGCTTCGGCCAGGAGACCCACGTCAAGATCACGTGGATCCCCTCCGACCTGTGCGAGACGCCCGACGGCGCGGCCAAGGCCCTCGGCGCGGTCGACGGCATCATCGTTCCCGGTGGTTTCGGCATCCGGGGCATCGAGGGCAAGCTCGGTGCGCTGCGGTTCGCGCGCGAACAGGGCATCCCCACGCTGGGCATCTGCCTCGGCTTGCAGTGCATGGTCATCGAGTACGGCCGCACCGTCGCCGGGCTCGAGGGTGCATCGTCGAGCGAGTTCGACCCCGACACCGCGCACCCGGTGGTGGCGACGATGGCCGAGCAGGTCGACATCCTCGAAAGCGGCGACCTCGGCGGCACGATGCGCCTGGGTCTGTACCCCGCCGCGCTCGCCGAGGGCTCGCTCGCCGCGGACCTCTACGGATCGAACGACATCTCGGAGCGTCACCGCCACCGCTACGAGGTCAACAACGCCTACCGCCAGCAGTTGAGTGACGCGGGCCTGGTGTTCTCAGGCCTCAACCCCGACCTCGACCTCGTCGAGTTCGTCGAGCTGCCGCGCGACGTGCACCCGTACTACATCGCGACGCAGGCGCACCCCGAGCTGCGCTCGCGCCCCACCGAGCCGCACCCGCTGTTCCGCGGTCTGGTCGGGGCGGCCCTCGAGCGTCACCGCTCGAGCGAGCTGTTCGACGTCGAGGAGGACTGACATGGAAGAGCTGCGCGACGAGAAGGTCGACCTCGAGATCGTCTCGACCGACCTGGTCTACGAGGGCGCGGTCTGGGACGTGCGCTCCGACACCGTGCGCTATGGCGACGGCGAGATGACCCGCCAGTACGTCGAGCACCCGGGGGCCGCGGCGGTCGTCGCGATCGACGACGAGGAGCGCGTCGTGCTCATCCAGCAGTACCGCCACCCCATCAAGGAGCGCGACTGGGAGATCCCGGCCGGACTCCTCGACGTCGCGGGCGAGCCGCCGATGGAGACCGCCAAGCGCGAGCTGACCGAAGAGGCCGATCTCGCCGCCGACCGCTGGCAGCACCTCGTGTCGATGCACACGACCCCCGGCGGCAACGACGAGGTCGTGCACCTCTTCCTCGCGCGCGGCCTGCGGGCGGTCGAGACCGACTTCGAGCGCGAACACGAGGAGTCCGACATGCGCCTCGAGCGCGTGCCCCTGGCCGACGTGATCGACGGCGTGCTCGCGGGACGCCTGCGCAACGGCATCCTGGCCACCGGCGCCCTCGCGGCGGCCGAGGTGCTGCGCCGCGAGGCCTCCGCCCGCTGACGTGGAGCTCGAGCGCGCGGTCGAGACCTATCTCCGGCACGTCGCGCTCGAGCGCGGGCTCTCCGACCACACCGTGGCCGCGTATCGCCGCGACCTGTCCGTCTACACGGACTGGTTGGGTGAGCGCGGCGTCGTCGAGGTGGAGACCGTGACGCCCGCCCTGATCGCGGACTTCGCGGCCGAGCGCGCCTCAGCGGAGCCGCCGCCCGCCTCGTCGTCGCTCGCGCGGATGCAGTCGTCGGTGCGGGGGCTGCACCGCTTTCTCGTGCGGGAGGGGCGAGCGGATGCCGACCCCACGGGGCGACTGCGTCCGCCCAAGGCACCGCGCCGCCTGCCGAAGGCCCTGACGATCGCCCAGGTCGATCAGCTGCTGGATGCCGCGGGGCCCGCGCCCGGCTCGGCCGACGCCTCCGCCGCGGAGCCGGCGGCCGTGCGCGACCGCGCGTTGCTCGAACTGCTGTACGCGACGGGAGCCCGTGTCTCGGAGATCGTGCAGCTCGACGTCGACGACACCGCCCACGGTGACCTGCTGCGCGTGCGCGGTAAGGGCGACAAGGAGCGGATCGTGCCCGTCGGTTCGTACGCGCGCGCGGCGGTCGAGGCCTACCTCACACGCGTGCGACCCGCGCTCGCCGCGAAGGGGCGGGCGACGCCGCGGCTGTTCCTGGGCGTGCGCGGTGCGCCGCTCTCGCGTCAGAGCGCGTGGCTGATCATCCAGGCCGCCGCCGAGAAGGCGGGGCTCACCGCCCACGTTTCGCCGCACACGCTGCGGCACTCGTTCGCGACGCACCTGCTGCAGGGGGGCGCGGACGTGCGTGTCGTGCAAGAGCTGCTCGGACACGCCTCGGTGTCGACGACGCAGATCTACACGCACGTCTCGGTCGACGCGCTGCGCGACGTGTACGCGACCTCGCACCCGCGGGCGCGGCGACGCGACAGCGTCCGGTCCCTTCGACGGGGACCTCGGGCGCAGCGGGGCGGAGGTGGCTGAGCTTGTCGAAGCCCCCGGGCGGCTGCAGGGGGTTCTGGTCCCTTCGACGGGCTCAGGGACCTGGGTGTGTCCGGTCCCTTCGACGGGCTCGGGGACCTGGGTGTGTCCGGTCCCTTCGACGGGCTCGGGGACCTGGGTGTGTCCGGTCCCTTCGACGGGCTCGGGGACCTGGGTGTGTCCGGGTCCTTCGACGGGCTCAGGGACCTGGGTGTGTCCGGGTCCTTCGACGGGCTCGGGGACCTGGGTGTGTCCGGGTCCTTCGACGGGCTCGGGGACCTGGGTGTGTCCGGGTCCTTCGACGGGCTCGGGGACCTGGGTGTGT
>NZ_JAWDIU010000003.1:0-428378 GCF_032464975.1 Microbacterium algihabitans | reverse complement strand
CCTGGGTGTGTCCGGGTCCTTCGACGGGCTCGGGGACCTGGGTGTGTCCGGGTCCTTCGACGGGCTCGGGGACCTGGGTGTGTCCGGGTCCTTCGACGGGCTCGGGGACCTGGGTGTGTCCGGTCCCTTCGACGGGCTCGGGGACCTGGGTGTGTCCGGTCCCTTCGACAGGCTCAGGGGCCTCGGGGGGTGCGGGTCGGGGGCGGGGCGGCCTGAGACACTAGAGGGATGACCGCCACCCTCGTCGCGCAGGGCCTCGCCGGGGGCCACGGACACCGCACGCTCTTCGACGGCGTCGACCTCACCGTCGCGCCGGGCGACGTGATCGGCGTGGTCGGGGCGAACGGCGCGGGAAAGTCCACGCTGCTGCGTCTGCTCGCCGGCGTCGACGAGCCGCAGGGCGGATCGATCAGCCTCGCGCCGAGCGATGCGTTCGTCGGCTGGCTCCCGCAGGAGCACGAGCGCGTCGCGGGCGAGACCGTCGCGCAGTACATCGCCCGCCGCACCGGGTGCGCGGAGGCGACGAGGGAGATGGATGCCACGGCGGCGGCCCTCGGCGACGCCTCGATCGTGGGCGCCGACGACGCCTACGCCACGGCCCTCGAGCGCTGGCTCGCGAGCGGCGCGGCCGACCTCGACGAGCGGATGCCGATCGTGCTCGCCGACCTGGGCCTGGAGGTGGGACCGGATGCCGAGATGACCGGCCTCTCCGGAGGCCAGGCGGCGCGCGTCGGGCTGGCGGCTCTGCTGCTCTCACGCTTCGACATCGCGCTCCTCGACGAGCCGACCAACGACCTGGACCTCGACGGACTCGAGCGGCTCGAGACCTTCGTGAAGGGACTCCGTGGCGGGGTCGTCCTGGTCAGTCACGACCGCGAGTTCCTCGCCCGCTCGGTGACCCGGGTGCTCGAGCTCGACCTCGCGCAGAACTCCCACCGCGTCTACGGAGGCGGCTACGACGCCTACCTCGAGGAACGCGCGACCCTGCGCCGTCACGCGCGGGAGAAGTACGAGGAGTACGCCGACACGAAGGCCGATCTCGTCTCGCGCGCCCGCACGCAGCGCGAGTGGTCGAGTCAGGGTGTGCGCAACGCGATGAAGAAGTCACCCGACAACGACAAGATCCGCCGCAAGGCGGCGACGGAGTCGAGCGAGAAGCAGGCGCAGAAGGTGCGTCAGATGGAGAGCCGCATCGCGCGCCTCGATGAGGTCGAGGAGCCGCGCAAGGAGTGGCAGCTCGAGTTCACGATCGGCTCGGCACCGCGCTCCAGCTCGGTCGTGTCGACGCTGTCGGGCGCGGTCTTCCGCCAGGGCGACTTCACGCTCGGGCCGGTCTCGCTGCAGGTCAACGCGGGGGAGCGCATCGGCATCATCGGGCCGAACGGCGCCGGGAAGTCGACGCTGCTGCGCGGCATCCTGGGCCGTCAGAGCCCCGACGAGGGATCGGCGTCGCTGGGCTCGAGCGTGGCGATCGGCGAGATCGACCAGGCGCGATCGCTGCTGGTCGGCGGGCGTCCGCTGGCCGAGACCTTCGAGGGATTCGTCCCCGAGATGAACGCGGGCGAGGTGCGCACGCTGCTGGCGAAGTTCGGGCTCAAGGCCGATCACGTCACCCGCCCGGTCGACGAGTTGTCTCCGGGGGAGCGCACGCGCGCCGGACTGGCGCTGCTGCAGGCGCGGGGCGTCAACGTGCTCGTGCTCGACGAGCCCACCAACCACCTCGACCTGCCGGCGATCGAGCAGCTCGAGCAGGCGTTGGAGTCGTACACCGGCACGCTGCTGCTCGTCACGCACGATCGGCGCATGCTCGCCGCGGTGCAGACCGACCGCCGCTGGCGGGTCGAGGCCGGTCGGGTCACCGAACTCCAGGCATAAGCGCTTTCACGCGCGGGAACGCGACAAGCGGGCGTTCCTCCGGGGGAAGGGGCGGGGTCAGCGGCCCTGGCGCTTCTTGTAGGGCTTCGGCTCGCCCTTCACGATCGGTGCGCGGCCCTTGCCCTTGCTGGCCTTCGCCTTACCGCCGCCGGGGGCCTTCTGCCGGGGCGCGGCGGGAGGAGCGTCGGCGATGCGGTGGTGCGCCTCCTCGAGGAGCAGCCGGCCGGCCGGGGTGAGCTGGGTCGGCGGGGTTCGCGAGATGAGCGGCTGCCCCACCTCCTCTTCGAGCTTGTCGACGGTCGTGTACAACGAGGCGAGGGGGATGCGCAGCTTCTCGGCCGCGCGCGGGAAATGCAGCTCCTCAGCGAGGGCGGCGAACCGGACGAGGTGCTCGAGCTTCATGGCATCCATTCTCCCGTGTCGAGCGGCATCGCGTTGAGCGTCCACGACACGCCGCGCTCGAGGGGCTTCGAACGGAGAGCCGTGGACGCTCGACGGGTGTGCCCGGCCGAGTGACCGGGGGTCAGGCGGCGGCGGAGGCGAGGAAGCGATCGGCCGTGCGCAGCGACAGGGCCATGATCGTCAGCGCGGGGTTGGCGGCGATCGCCGAGGGGAAGACCGAGTTGTCGCAGATCCACAGGTTCGGGATCTCGTGCGACCGGCCGTCGGCGTCGACCACGCCGTCGGACGGGTCGTCGGACATGCGGCACGTGCCGATCGTGTGCGCGGTGCGGGCGAGGACCATTGTCTCGCGCGCTCCGGCGGCCTCCATCACGCGCAGCATGAACGCCGTCGCGTGCTTGTCGATCGCCTTCTCGTTGTCGCCGGCGGTGAACGTGACCCGTGCGCGCGGGATACCGAACTCGTCGAGTTCGTCGACCAGCTCGAGGCGGTTGTCGTCGGAGGGCAGGCAGTCGGCGTTGATACCGATGCCGGCCATGAACCTCGCCTGATCGAGACGCTGCATGAGCTCGGGACCCCAGAGGCCTCCGCCGCGCACGAGGGTGGTCGAGAACGTCAACGGCATGACCCCGAGACTCTGCACGAGGTAGCCGCCGGCGAAGTCGGCGTCGGCCGGGCGCATCATGTCTTCGCTGATGAGCGACGACGGGTATCCGCGATGCCCGCGCACCGGCTCGTCGAACCGGCCCCACACCTGCGTCGCACCGTGCGCGAGGAAGTTGCGGCCCACCTGGCCGCTGTCGTTGGCGAGGCCGGTGTGCAGCAGCAGGCGCGGCGTCTCGACACCGCCGCCGGCGAGCACGAGGGCGCGGCACCGCTGACGACGATCGACGCCGCCCTTGCGGTAGACGACGGCCTCGACGAGGCCGCGGGCGTCGAGCTCGATACCGTGCACCATCGCCTCGCTGCGGATCTCGGCACCGGATGCCACGGCCGCGGCCAGGTACGTGTTGGCGGTGGACGCCTTGGCATCCACCCGGCATCCCTGGTGGCACTCGCCGCAGTTGACGCACGCCCCGCGCTCGCCGTGGTGGTCCTGCAGCCGGGCGCGGGTGAGCACGGCGGCCGGCGCGTCGGCCCAGCGCACACCGAGGGCGTCGCAGCCCTTGGCCACGAGATTCGCGGGAGCGTTGCGCTTCGCCGGGGCGTATGCGTAGCTGCGACTCGGATCCCAGGGGTAGGGGGACGGCCCCGAGACGCCGATGTCGCCCTCGACGCGCTCGACGTACGACAGCAGTTCATCGGGGTCGATGGGCCAGTCGCGGCCGACGCCCGATTCGGTCTTCAGGGCGAGGTCGCGTCGGTCGGGACGAGGGGTGAACGCGCCCCAGTGCAGCATCGAGCCGCCCACGCCGCGCCCACTGTTGTTGGGGCCGAACGCGGTCGGGTCGTCTCCGCCGCTGAGGCGCTCCGACATCCAGTTGATCTCGACGGCCTCGGTCTCGTCGGGCGTGAGGTCGTCGAGCGAGAAGTGCCGTCCGGCCTCGAGCGCGACGACGGTGAGTCCCTTGCGCGCGAGCTCGGCGGTCAGGGGCGCTCCGCCGGCTCCGGTTCCGATCACCACCACGTCGACGATCTCGTCGTCGGTGAAGGTGCGCATCGCTTCGAGGTTCATGCCGCGTCTCCCGTCGCGATCGTGCCGCCGACGTTCGCCGGCTCCCAGTCTTCGCGGCGCCCAAGACGCAGCTCGACGTACCCCCGCATGGGGCGGCCGCCGGTGGCGAACCCGTCGTAGCCGACGCGCGCCATGCTCGCGGGGTGGGCGAGCCACTGGCGCACGAGGTCGTTGCGCGCGTCTTCGAGCCACGCCTTCAGCTGGGCGGCGTCGAGGGGGCCGTCGAGGTCGGAGTCGCCCTCGATGGCGGCTTTCAGACGGTCGCTGCGCTCCGACGGATCGGTGGGCCAGGCGGCAGCCAGCGTGTCGAGCCCGCGACGGTATGCCTCGGGGTCGCCGGGCAGGTCGGCGTTGCGCCACCCGTCGCCCTCGCCGCGCGCCAACTGGGCGTCGACGCGGGCGGCGATGTCGATGGCCGGCCCCTCCTGCGGGACGACGAGGTCGGCGATCTCACGAAGGAGCGTCAGCTGCGCCATGTCGAGCACCGCGGGGGCGTAGCCGTGGTCGTCGGGGAGCGCGCGACGGGCGAGGGCACCGCGCACGCGCGCGTCGACCCGCTCGCTGCGGATGAGCTCGACCCACTCGTCGGGGACGACCGGACCGACGCCGACCTCTTCGGCGACGAAGCGCGAGATGGCCGCTGCCGCGTCGAGGTGCCGCTCGAGGGGGATCATGTGTCCGGTGGCCTCGAGCGTCACGAAGTGCGCCCGGGGGTAGACGGATGCCAGGAGCTCGGGCTGCGCGGAGGCTCCGAGGTCGGCGTCGTCGGCGCCGGCGATCACGAGGGCGGGCACATCGAGCGTGCCGACCGCAGCCGTCGCGTCCACCCGGCTGCCGGTCTCGAGCCAGGCGCGCCACGCCGTGGGGGAGGTGCGACGCAGGTCGGCGAGGGCGAGCGACTGCGCCCCGGCGTCGAGCGGCTCGGCGGTGTTCTGGTCGATGAAGGTCTCGGCATCCGCCTCGGAGATCGCGCCGTCGTCGACCCACGAGAGCATGAGCGCCCGGCGTTCCTCGTCCATGGGCTCGGGGCGGGGCGGGGACGGGGCCATGAGCACCATGCCCCGCAGTCCGAAGAGGGGCGCATCGCCGCGCAGGACGCGGGAGGCCACGAGAGCGGCGATCTTGCCGCCCATGCTGTGTCCGCCGAGCATCCACGGCCCCCGCGCGTGTGCGGCGAGGCGGTGGATGACATGGTCGACGGTCTCGTCGACGGTGGCGTCGGGAGCGCTCGCGGCGGAGCCGAAGCCGGGGAGATCGATGCCGACGACGTGCACGACCCCCGCGAGCTCGTCGGCGAGGCGGTCGAACGAGCCGGCGCTCGCGCCCAGCGCGTGGAGCATGTACAGGGTGAGGGGCGCCCCGCCGGGGGCGGGAGCGGTGTCGGTGGGCATGCACTCACGCTCCCTCACCCGCCCACCCGACACGGGTCGCTTGCGGATCGACGGGTTTTGCGCAAGCGCCCGGGCCGCGTCGTCGAGGGTCGGGCTCGGGAGGGCCGTGCGGCGACGGCGCCGGGCGTGGGAGCGCGCACGGACGCCCCGGCCGCGCGAGGCGGGCCGGGGCGTCGGAGCGGACCTCAGGGCGTGACCATGCCGCCGTTGACGTTCAGCGTCTCGCCCGAGACGTAGCTCGACTCGGCCGAGGCGAGGAAGACGAACGCGGGCGCGATCTCGGCGGGCTGGCCGGCCCGCTGGTAGGTGCTCTCGTCGTCGAAGTGCTCCATCTGGTCGTCGGAGACGCCCTGGCTCACCTGCAGCGCCGACCACGTGGGTCCGGGGGCGACGACGTTGACCCGGATGCCGCGTGACGCGAGCTGCTGAGCGAGGCCCTTCGACAGATTGTTGATCGCGGCCTTGGTGGCGGCGTAGTCGAGCCGGTCGGGCGCGGGGACGTAGGCCTCGAGCGACGCGGTGTTGATGATCGTGCCGCCCGCGGGCAGGTGCGCGAGCGCCGCCTTCGTGATCCAGAAGGGCGCGAAGACGTTCGTGCGGAACGTGAGTTCGAACTGCTCGTCCGACAGGTCGTCGACCTTGTCGACCATCACCTGCTTGCCCGCGTTGTTGACCACGATGTCGAGGCCGCCGAGAGCCTCGGCCGCACGTTCGACCAGCTCGCGGCACGCGGCCGGGTCGGTGATGTCGGTGGCGATCGAGACGCCGGTGCGGCCGGCATCCCGAACCTGGTCGAGCACGTGGTCGGCGTCGCGCTGCTCGTCGGGCAGGTGCACGATGGCCACATCGGCCCCTTCGCGCGCGAAGGCGATGGCCACGGCTCCGCCGATGCCGGAGTCGCCGCCGGTGATGAGCGCCTTGCGGCCGACCAGACGGCCGAGACCGCGGTAGGTCTTCTCGCCCAGATCGGGGACCGGAGTCATGTCGGCCTGGACGCCGGGCTCGGGCTGGTGCTGGATGGGCGGTTCGACGCGGGCGTAGCGGGTGACGGGGTTGTCGAAGGTCAGCTGGTCGCGATCGTTGGTCATGCCCCGACGTTAGGCAGCATCCGCCGCGCGGACACCGCCCTTGACGGGCGCGACGGTCGAGCTATCGGAGCGCCGCACCGCGCAAGCGGGTGGGGCGGATGCCGGAGTGCTCGTCGAGCAGATCGCTGACCTTCTGCGCGGACTCCCGCCACGAGAAGCGTCGGGCGTTGAGCTCACCGGCGGAGATCAGCCGCGCGCGGATGCCGTCGTCGTCGGCGACACGGGACATGGCCGCGGCGATGTCGTCGACGTCGAGCGGATCGACGTACAGCGCGGAGTCGCCGAGTACCTCGGGGAGCGAGGCGGCACGCGCCGCGATGACGGGGCAGCCGCACATCTGCGCCTCGATCGGCGGGATGCCGAAGCCCTCGTAGAGCGAGGGGAACACGAAGGCGAGCGCTCCGCGGTACAGGCCGGCGAGTTCGGCGTCGTCGACCCGGCCGAGGAAGCGCACCCGCGCATCGGCGGTGTCGAACTGCTGCCGCGCGAAGCTGTTGGTCTGGCTTCCCACGACGCGGAGTTCGACCTCGGGGTGCGTCCGGGCGAAGACCGCGAACGCGTCGAGCATGCGGGCGACGTTCTTGTGCCGGTTGGGCGAGGAGACGGCCAGCAGGTACGGGCGGCTCGAGGGCGTCGACGGCATGGGCGCCAGCGCGAGGATGTTCTGCGCGCTGTTGGGGACGACGGCGAAATGATCGGCGGGCACGCCGAACCGCCGCGAGATCTCGCCGCGGGAGAACTCGCTCACGGTGATCATGCGCTCGCTGTGCGCGACGACGCGGGGAATCACGACCGAATAGAGGGCCCGGAAGCGACGGCTGAAGCTGTCGGGGTGACGGATCCATGTGATGTCGTGCAGCGTGGAGATCTGCGGGCGGTGCCACATGGGGCCCGTGCTCGTGAGGTTCAGCAGCATCTCGCCGCGACGCCGCGCGAAGCGCGGGAGGTCGATCTGCTCCCACGCGTGACCCGTGAAGCGCCCGACCGTCTGGATGCGCGAGGGGTCGAGCCCCGCGTCGTCGACGTCGCCCGCGGGGACGGCGAGAGTGATGTCGTCGCGGATGCCGAGGAGCTCGCGCGTGATCTCGGTGGCGAAGCGTTGGATCCCCGTGGTCCCCTGGGTCAGGAACCGGGCGTTCACGATGGTCATCTCGAGGCCTTCCCGACGAGTGGTCGAGCCGGCGGGAGTCCCCTCAGCGGCGTCGGATGAAGCCCCCGAATACGCGAAGGTCGCGTCGGCACATCGCCAGCAGCAGTGCGATCACGACGATGACCCAGACGCCACCGACGCCGAGCAGGCGGGGGAGCGAGGGGAGGGAGGTGAAAACGAGCGTCGAGATGGCGAGGCCTGCCACCAGGGCCACGGCGAAGACGACGATCGGCCGGATCGCCGCGCGCAGGAGGGCCGCCGACGAGACGCCCGTGCGGGGGAGGAAGAACACCGCGGCGACGCCCCACAGCAGGAACTGCCCGAGCGCGATGGCGCCGGCCACCGCGGCCGGCCCGACCGGGGCGACGACCACGGCGAGCGCGATCGTCGCCACGCGTCCGCTGATCTCCGAGAACAGCAGCAGCCCGGATCGCCCCGTCGACACGAAGGCCCAGTACTGCGGGTAGCCGAGGATCTGGAACAGCGCCCCGGCCGCCAGGATGGGGACGAACGGCGCGGCGCCGGTCCACGCGGAGCCGAGGACGAGGTCGAGCGCGGGATACGCGGTGGCGACGAAGAGGCTGAGGTATGCGAGCGTCGGGTAGCAGAGCAGCGTCTGGTGGCGCACGAGCCGGCGCTGCAGTTCGGCGGTGTGCTCGGCATCCGCGAGACCGGGGATGACCACCCGCGTGAGCGGAGTGATGAGCTGATCGATCGGGAGGTTCACCAGCTGGGTCGCCCTGTTGAACAAACCGATCACCTGATCGCTCGCCACCCGCGCGACCGACACCGTGCCCACGTTGGTCGCGGCGTAGTTCAGCACGTGCACCAGGAAGGTGTTGCCGCCGAAGGTCAGCAGCGGGCCCATCGCGGCTCCGCGCCGCGGCAGCCCGGGACGCCACGGCGTGAGGATCAGCGACAGCACGAGGGTGACGCCCGCCGCGATCGTGCCCTGCAGGGCGAGGGCGAGATACCCGCCGCCGAGGAGCGCGAGGACGACGGCTCCGACCAGACCCGACAGGTCGCCGCAGAGCTCGCTCGCCGCGAGACGTCCGTACCGTCCCGATCTGTTGAGCTCGACGCGCAGCTGCGCGCTCGCCGAGCGGAGCGCGAACGCCGGCGCCAACAGGCACATGACCGCGACCAGGCGCGGATCGTCGAAGGCGGCCGCGAACGGCTGGGCCACCGCCAGCACCACGCCCGTCGCCGCGAGACCGATGCCGGTGTTCATCCAGAACAGGTTCGTCCGCTGCGCATCGGAGAGTGTCGGAGCACGAAGGGCCGCCATGCTCAGACCGAAGTCACCGAGCACCGCCGCGAGTCCCGCGACCGAGGCCGCCAGGGCGACGATGCCGAAGTCGGCCGGCCCGACCAGTCGGGCGAGGACGACGATGCCGAGGATCTGTGCGACGTACCGACCCCACTGGGCGCCGAGGAGCAGCAGCGCCGCCCCTCGGCGAGGAGCGGTGACATCGGTGGGGATCACGGGGAGCTCCTCGAGTTGTACTGTGTCGGCCGTGAGCACGCTAACCAGCCCCGCGACCCTCGGTCGCGCCCCCGGCAGGCCCGAGAAGGGGTGGGTGAACTCGCGGGCGCTGCGCTGGACGGCGGTCATCGTCGTCTGGGCGTATTCGGTCGTGCCGGCCGTCGTCGAAACGGCCCTCATCGACCGCCAGCACTATAAAGAGGGCAAGACCGCCTCGAACCCGCTGGTGGTGGCGCTCGTCGACGCGCTGAGCATCGCGGTGCCGATCCTCGCGGTGGGACTGCTCTTGCTCATGCTGCTGTTCTCGAAGGTCACGGGCGAGAGCCTGCTGCTGGTCGTCGCGCCGGGTCTGGTGCTCGCGGCGAACGAGCTCGTGCACGGGCGGGAGCCCACGCTGGGCCTGCTCATCACCTCCGCCGTGGGCACCCTGCTGGTGATAGCGCGGGTGAAACCGAGGGATCTCGGCATCCTGGGATACCTGGGTGCCCTGGTCGCTGCGGCGGCGATCGCCCTGTCGTACCTCGACCCCGCGAAGGTGTTCATCTCGGGCGGTTCCGAGACCTTCGAGAAGTCGCTCACCGGAACGTCGCTGCTGTCGGGCATCTTCTCGAACGCGAACGTGTTCGGCATGTTCCTGGCGCTCGCCCTGCCGTTCGCCTTCACCGCACGTCGGTGGTGGGTGCGGTGGCCGCTGATCGGGGTGATCGCGTGGGCCCTGGTGCTCACCTCGTCGCGCACCGCGCTCGCCGGGGCCGTGGTCGTGCTCGCCGTCATCGCGCTGTCGCGTGTGCTGCCGCAGCCCGCCTTCCGCGTCGCCGCCGTGGTGGGACTCATCGCGGCGTGCATCACCTGCGTGCGCGTGCCCTTCACCGAGACCGATCCCGAGGCCTACACGTTCCGCGGCGCCATCTGGATGTTCAACCGCGAGGAGTTGGGCGGCCATTGGCTCTTCGGCCTCGGCGCCCACTGGTACGCCGACAACTACGCGATGCTGTCGAACGCGCTCTCGAGCGCCGCGAGTCACGGCCACAACCTGGTGCTGACCACGCTCGTGATGGGCGGCGCCGTCACCCTGGCCGCCTGGGCCGCCGTCATCGTAGTGGCGTTCGTCTCGAGCCTGCGCGACACCGATCGACGGCAGCAGGCGGTGGGCGTCGCGTTCGTGCTCGGTCTGGTCGTCAT
The DNA here is from genome assembly GCF_032464975.1 of Microbacterium algihabitans. Classification (NCBI taxonomy): domain Bacteria; kingdom Bacillati; phylum Actinomycetota; class Actinomycetes; order Micrococcales; family Microbacteriaceae; genus Microbacterium; species Microbacterium algihabitans. The sequence goes on along the minus strand of NZ_JAWDIU010000003.1, from coordinate 418,129 downwards.
CGGCGTCACCGAGACGCCGTTCGGGATGCTCGGATGGGGGCCGCTGTCGTCGTCGACGGTGCTGCCGCTGTTCGTGCTGGCCGCCCGGCACTGGATCGACCGCGACGACCGCACGCAGCTCGCCCAGGCGATCGCGTCGATGCCGCGCGAGGCGATGTCGCGCTCGGCCCTTCGCGCGATGCGCCGCTGACGCGGGCGGGGTCGGGGCTCAGCGGCGCGACGAGCGCCCGAGCCACTCCCGCACGCCGCGGGTCAGGCGGCTCCGCCTCGCGGCCGCGGCCGTGGTGACGGGGCGCCCGGCGCGTCGTTCGGAGGCGAGCGCGACGTCGTCGTCGGGCCAGATCAGGCGCAGCCCCACGCGCAGGCGCAGCAGCGGCGGCAAGGTCTGCAGGGCCGTCCAGTAGGCGCGGAGTCGGTCGGGGCGACCTCGCCACTCCCAATCGTGCGGTCGGGCTCCGTCGCGCGGCGGGAGGGGGGTCTGCGTGACCGCGGCGATCTCGGTGCGCAACACCTCGACCGCGCCGAGCGCGACGGCGCTGTCGAGGGTGGTAGGCGCGGCGGCGAGCATCGTCGTCGCGAGCGCGGAGGCGCGTTCCGAGCGGGGACCCGCACCGATCTCGGGCCGCACGGCGTGGACGGCGGCGAGCACGGCGTGCGCGGCGACGTCGGGCACCCGCACCTCCACCCCGGCGTAGCGGACGGCGGAGGTGCGGGCGGTGAGGGCGGCGAACGCGTCGCTGTCGCCTCTCGTCAGGCCCGGCAGGCGGCGGTGCACGTCGATCTCGCAGCCCCAGCGGGCGGGGGTCATCGTGGCGGTGTGGTGCACAGGAGTTCCGCGCCACGGGTCGGGTTCTCGGGTCCACCCCCAGGGCTCGAGCGCCGCAGCGAGATCGTCCCAGCGGTCGGGGTCGCACCACACGTCGACGTCGCCCGAGTGCTCCCGCTCGCGCAGCCCCTGGCTCTTCAGCGCCGGGCCCTTGATGAAGACGCACCGGATGCCGTGCGACTCGGCGACACGAGCGGTGACGGCGTAGACGAGTTCGTGGGTGGGCGACGACAGCGTGGGGCGGGGGAGGTGGGTGACCGCCCACGGGTGGCGGGGGTCGGCGTCGACGATGTGCAGGTCTCTCATGCGATCGATGAGCTCGCGTTCGTCGGCGGAGAGGTCGGCGTGGTGCACGGAGCCCTGCGCGACCAGGCGCCGCCACAGCGCCGCCCCGTCGCCGACCAGGCAGAAGGCATCGCCGGGGACGACCGGGGCGAGGAGCACTTCGGGACCACCGGGCGCCGTGTCGTCGGAGCGCACGTCGAGCGCTCCGAGGGCCACGGGCGTCCAGACCCCGGAGGGGGGAGGGGAATCGCCCATTGTGCGTGCTCCTGCGTCGGTGGTGGGAGCCCCCAGTCTGCGGGGGTACGCGGCGCGGTGCGGCACGCGAGGGCGACGCCCGGGGCGAGGCCCGGTCTACTTCACCCCGCAGGTCACCCTTCGAAGGGGGCGCGGATCAGCGCACGCCCCCGCGATCGACGAGGCGCGTGGGAACCAGCTGCGTGTGCGAGCCGGTGGCCGGGTCGGCGCCCCGGGCGAGGAGGGTCTCGGTCGCGCGGGCGCCCAGATCGGCGACGTCGTAATCGACGAGGCGGATGCGGCGGGGCAACAGGCGCGACAGCTCGAAGTCGTCGAACCCGGCGATGGCGACGTCGGCACCGCGCGGCAGGATCGTCTCGAGCGCACCGATGGTGAGGCGGTTGTTGGTGCCGAACACCGCGGTGGGCGGGTCGGCGGAGTCGAGCAGGCGCTCCATCGCGTCACGCGCGTCGGCGGGGGTGTGCAGCCCCTCGACGACGAGGGCGGGATCGAGCGCACGCCCCGCTGCGGCGAAGGCGTCGCGCACACCCTCACGGCGTTCGGCCATCGTGTAGATGGAGGGCGCGTCGAGCAGCACGGCGATGCGGCGGTGACCCGCCGCGAGCAGTTCGGCCACGGCGTCGCGCGCCCCGCCGCGGTTGTCGAGCAGGATCGCGTCGGCCGGGATGCCGCTGCCGGGGCGGTCGAGGAAGACCACCGGCGTTCCGAGCTCGACCTCACGGGCGAGGTAGGAGTGGTCGGCCGCGGTGGGGACCACGATGAGACCGCCCACCTGGCGTTGGCACATGTCGAGGGCGAGAGTGCGCTCGAGGTCGGCGTCTTCTTCGCTCGAAGCCATCACCACGTGCATGCGCTCGCGGGTGGCGACCTGGGAGACCGCTGCGGCGACGGCCATGTAGAACGTGTTCGACAGGTCGGCGGCGATGAAGCCGATCGTGTCGCGGTTGCCGGAGCGCAGGCTCGCGGCGAGGGAGTTGCGGTGGTATCCGAGTCGCGCGACCGACGCGCGCACGCGTTCGATCATCGCCGGGTCGACACCCGACTCTCCGTTCACGACCCGCGAGACCGTCTTCAGGCTGACGCCGGCGTCGGCGGCGACGTCGATCATCGTGGGCCGGCCGGTCTTGCGCATGCGTCTCCTCGGACTGCCGTGAAGCGACGGCATCCTCCGAGCATAGGGAGTGGGGCCGTCTTCGACCGGTGACGTGGGGCCCGGTGGCGCGTCCGGGCCCTCACGTCGCGCGATCAGGCCTCGGGAGCGACCAGTGCGCCCGTCTCGTGCGAGGCGATCGCGGCGGCGAACAGGCGGTGCGTGAGCGCGGCCTCTTCGGGACGCACGCAGCCGAAGCCGTCGCCCAGCTCGCCCAGGTACTCGGCCAGGAAGGCCGCCCACATCTGGAGGATGGCGTCGGAGAAGCCCGACTCGAAGTTGGGGCCGGTCACCGTGGGCCAGACGGACTGGCTCCCGGCATCCACGCTCTGCCAGCTCTGCTCGCGGCCCACGCCGGGCACGTCGACGAAGGCGAACACCTCGACCTTCTTGGGGTTCTTGGTGCTGAAGCGCACCCCGCCCGACATGCCGATCGCCTCGAACTCCCACGTGTTCTTCTGACCCGGCGCGATGCGCTTGGTCTCGGTGGTGAGGGGGAACGGGGCGCCCTCGTGGCGCGACCACGAGTGGATCACGGCGTTGTCCCACGTGTCGCAGGGCTGCGGCGACCCGTCGGGGCCGGGGCGCTCGGTGACGATGTCCTGCAGGATGCCGACGACCTTCTCGGGCGCCCATCCCAGGCGCAGCGGCACGTGCCACGTGTGCATGCCGAGGTCGTTGAGAACCCCCGCGTCGCCGCAGAACTGCTTCTGCCGCTTCCAGTTGAGGGGCTTGTTCACGTCGATGTCGCTGGAGTGCAGGAAGGTGCACTTCGCCTCGACGATGCGGCCGAGGCCGCCCGCCCGCACGTAGTCGACGGCCCACTGGGCGCCGGGGAAGAACGGCATCTCGCTCGAGACGCGCACGAACGACTGCGGGTTCTCCTCGATTGCGGCCACGACCGCGTCGGCGGCGGCGCGGTCGATGCCGAACGGCTTCTCGGCCAGCAGCGCCTTGCCCGCGCGCACGGTGTCGACGTAGAGACGCTCGTGCAGGTCGTGGCGCACCGCGATGTAGACGACGTCGACGCGGGGATCGGCGAGCAGTTCGTGATGGTCGGTCGTGGTCAGCTGCACCGTGTCGATGCGCTCGAAGAACTCCAACGCCGCCGGGTTGATGTCGCAGACGGCGACGAGCTCGGGCTCGGCCGGGTGGTCGATGAGGGCGGGCCAGCGTCGCAGCGCCGCCGCGATCTCGCGGCCCATGAGGCCGCCGCCGATGATGCCGACGCCGATCTTCTTGCCGGTCATGCGCGGTCTCCTTCCGCGGGGGCGCCGATGAGGGCGAGGGCGTCGTCGACCGAGGCGTCGTCGTGCACGACGGCCATCAGGGCGGCGGTGATGCCGGCCGGGTCGTGGTGCTGGATGACGTTGCGTCCGTAGACGATGCCGCGCGCGCCCTGCTCGAGGACGGCCTGGGTGCGCTCGAGCAGCGTGCGGTCGTCGACGCGCCCGCCGCCGCGGACCAGCAGCGGGGTGTCGCCCGCGGCCTGGATGACCCGGTGGTACTCGGTGATGTCGTCGGTGGGGTCGGCCTTGATGAGGTCGGCTCCGAGCTCGCGCGCCTGGCGCACGAGGGTGATGACTTTGGCGGTGTCGCCGTCGACCCCGTACCCGCCCGAGCCGGGCTTGGTCTGCATGACGAGCGGCTCGATCATGAGCGGCATCCCGTACTTCTCGGCGTCGGTGCGCAGTGCCAGGATCGAGCGGATGCACTGCTCGCGCACCTGCGGTTCGCCGGGGAGGTCGAGGAGGTTGACGCATACGGCCACCGCGTCGAGACGCACGGCGACCTCGATGGCATCCGGAACGTGGATGCTGTGCAGCGGCATCTCGAGCGGGTCGCCGTAGACGTTGGCGATGTCGGTGCGCAGCACGAGCCCGGGCTTCTGCTTGCCGGGGAACGCCTGCAGCAACGGGGCCTGGCCGAGGGTGAGCTGCACGGCGTCGGGGCCGGCGTCGACGAGCGTCGCGACGGTCTTCGCCATGTCTTCGATGCCGGTGAGGAAGTTGTACTCGTGGAACGCGCCGTGGTCGACGGCGACGTCGAACGCGCGACCGGATCGGGCGTTGAAGAGGCGATTGAGGCGGGGTTTCGACATGGGGTGTGGGTCTCCGAAGCGTCGTGTCGGGGCGCGGCTCTGCGCTCGACGGTCAGTATGCGGGGAGCAAGACAACGTTGTCAAACATTGATAGCGTGAGCGTCGCAACGGCGAGGAAGGCGGGGCTCATGGGTGAGCTGTACGGACGATCGATCGACGAAGCGCTCGGGCGCGCGGGCTTCTCGGCGCAGATCGCGGCGGTGGAGGCCTCGGTGCGCAGTGACGGACCCGATGCCGGAACCCGGCGTCTGCGCGTGATCGCGGGCGACCTCGACATCGAGCTGCTGCCCGACCGCGGGCTCGACCTCGGGCAGGTGCGTCACCGCGGTGTGCCGTTGGCCTGGATGTCGCCGACCGGGTGGCCGCGGCCGGGGACGGCGGGCTTCGGGGCGGCGTTCGGCGGGGGACTCGTGACCACGTGCGGTCTGCTGTCGTTCGGCCCGCCGTCGGCCGACGCCGAGGGGGAGCATCCGCAGCACGGGCGGTACAGCGGGCTGTCGGCATCCGTCACCCGGGCGGAGGTGCAGGCGGATGCCGTGGTGATCGAGGCGACCGTGACCGAGGCGACGGTGCTCGGTGCGCACCTGGAGCTGCGGCGGTGCCTGCGCGTGCCGCTGGGCGAGGGGCGGATCGAGTTGCGCGACGAGATCGTCAACCGCGGGTCGCGCCCGGTGGAGCCGATGGTGCTGTACCACGTGAACCTCGGCTGGCCGCTGGTCGACGCCGGCACCGTGCTGCGGTCTCCCGCGGAGCGCGTGGTGCCCCGCGATGCGGCCGCCGAGGCGGGGATCGAGGGCTGGGCGGAGTTCCCCGCACCCGTCGCGGACTACCCCGAACAGGTGTTCCGGCACGAGCTGCCGAGCGATCGTCGCGTAAGCGCCGAGGTGGTCGCGGCGTCGGGGCTCGGCATCCGGATCTCCTTCGACACGACGGCGCTGCCGGCGATGTTCCAGTGGCGCGTGGCGCAGGATGACGGTCTCGTCCTCGGTGTCGAGCCGGCGACGGCGGCGACGATCCACGGCCGCGGCGCGGCGCGCGAGGCGGGGCTCCTGCGGGCGCTCGCCCCCGGCTCGTCGTGGGGGCTCGGTCTCGACATCGATGTCATCCGTGATCGATCCGAGACTTGACAACGTTGTCCGAGGAGCCCCAGGATGACTCCATCGGAACCCACCCGAGGGATCCGCCCCGAAATGACAACGATGTCGAGGATGCGATGACGCACGATGAACTGGTGGCCGCCGCAGCGGTCGCCGAGGCCGCGCCGGCCCGTCCGCGCGCTCGCCTCATCGACGTCGCGATCGCCGCGGGCGTGAGCCCCAAGACCGTCTCCCGCGTCATCAACGCCGAGACCGGGGTCCTCCCCGTCACCCGCGACAAGGTCATGCGGACCGTACGCGACCTCGGCTTCGTGCCCGACCGCAGCGCCCGCGAGCTCAAACGCCAGGCGGCCGACACGATCGGCATCCTCATCGACGCGATCAGCGACCCGTTCTTCGCCGCCTTCGTCAGCGTGGTCGAAGAGCTCGCGGTCGCCGAGGGGCTCAGCGTCATCTTCGCCAGCACCGGCTACGACGCGGCCCGCGAGCGCACGCAGCTCGAACGCCTGACCGGCCACCGCCTGGCCGGTCTCGTCGTCGCCCCCGTCGAGGTGGGGGCGGCCACCCTCGCGGGGCTGCGCACCCGCTTCCCCGTCGTCACCGTCGACCGCTCGCGTTCGGGCATCGACGCGGTCGTCATCGACGACTTCGGAGCGGCGGCCGAGGCGACCGCGGCACTCCTCTCGCACGGACACCGCCGCGTGGCCTTCATGGGCGAAGACGTGCCGTACCCCACCGTCAGCGACCGCCTGGCCGGCTACCGTTCGGCCCTCGAAGCGGCGGGCGTGCCGTTCGACCCCTCGCTCGTCGTCACGCACGAGCGCTTTCAGGCGGGCGAGGCGGCCGAGGCCTCACGGCTGCTCGAACGTGCCGACGCGCCCACCGCCCTGCTGTGCGCCACCAGCCTCGCCGCGATCGGCACGGTGCAGGCGATCCGCGCCCGCGGCCTGCGGATGCCGGCGCTCGTCTCGTTCGGCGACTTCACCCTCGCCGAGGTGTTCGAGCCCGGAATCACCTACGTCGACCACGACCCGCGTCTCATGGGCGCCGCGGCCTTCCATCGCCTGCGCGAACTCGCGGTGCACCCTGACGCGGAGCCCACCCGAACCGTCGTCCCCACCCGTCTGGTCCCGCGTGGATCGGGTGAGGTCACCCCCTCCTTCCCCCTCGACCCGATCGGAGCGACGCGATGAAGCCCGTCCTGCTGCCCCCCAATCCCGTGCAGCACTTCTACCGCGGGGGCGACCGCATCGCCGCCCTCCGCGGCATCGTGCCCGAGACCGACCGTCAGCCCGAGGAGTGGCTCGGCTCCACCGTCTCGCGCTTCGGCTCCGACGAGATCGGCCTGGCCGTCACCGACGGCGGAGAGTTCCTGCGCGACCTCGTGACCGCCGATCGCGCCGCCTGGGTGGGAGCGCGCAGCGGACGGGATGCCGCAGACCTCGGCATCCTGGTCAAGCTCCTCGACGCGCGGCAGCGCCTCCCCGTTCACGTGCACCCCGACCGCGGATTCGCCTCGTCGCACCTGGACTGCCCCTACGGCAAGACCGAGGCCTGGTACGTGCTCGAGACCGAGGACGACTGCGCCGTGTACGTCGGATGGAACGAGAGCGTCGACCGCGACGAGCTCGACCGCCGCCGCGACGCCCAGGACAGCGAGTGGATGCTCGCCCACATGAACCGCGTCGTCGTGCGCCCCGGCATGGGGGTGCTCGTGCCCGCCGGCACCGTGCACGCCATCGACGGGGGCATCTTCGTCGCCGAGGTGCAGGAACCCACCGACTTCTCGATCCTGCTGGAGTGGTCGGTGACGACCTCGACGCGCGAGGAATCGCACCTCGAGCTCGGCTTCGACGCCGTCATGCCCGCCGTCTCGACTGAGAAGCTCGACGCCGACGCGCTCGACGCCCTGGTCGGCACCTCCGGCACGACCCCGGCGGGACCCGCCTTCCGTTCTCTGCTGCCGGATGCCGCCGACCCCTACTTCCGCCTCTTCGACGCTGCGGGAGACACGGTGGCGCACGCGGCCGGCTTCGCGGTCGTGCTGGTGCGCGAGGGAGCGGGCGCCCTGGTGTCGGACGCCGGCAGCGTCGACGTCGAGCGCGGACAGGTCTACGCCGTGCCGCACGCCTTCGGCGCATGGCGCCTCACGGGCGGGGCCGAGATCCTCGTCGCTGCCCCCGGCGCCGGCTGGCCCGGAACCCTCCGCGGCGGTGACGTGCGATGAGCGAGTACGTCGTCGGGATCGACATGGGCTCGACCAGCACAAAGCTGCTGGTCGCCACCCCCGAGGGGCGCCAGGTGCTCGTCGTCAGCCGCCGCTCGCCGTGGACCAACCTCGACCACGGTCGGGCCGAGATGACCGCGGCCGAGGCGATCGCCGTCGTGCGCGACCTCGCCGCCGAGGCCGACGCGCGCCTCGACGAGGGCTACCGCGTCGTCGCGCTCGGGGTCTCGGGCATGGCCGAGGCGGGGGTGCTGCTCGATGAGCAGGGCTCCGCGCTCGCGCCGATCATGGCGTGGTTCGACCCGCGCGGGGCGGCGCAGATCATGTCGACCCCCGAGTCCTTCCGCGCCGAGTTCCCCGGCCGCACCGGACTGCCGGTCGGGCCGCTGGCATCCATCGCCAAACTGCTGCACCTGCGCGAGCAGGGCATCTCGCTCGCGGGCACCACGTTCCTGAACGTCCCCGAGTTCGTCGTGCACGCGCTCGGCGGACCTCGCGTCGCGGAGTACTCGCTCGTCTCGCGCACCGGGCTGATCGACCAGGACGACAGCACCCCGTGGCAGGCGGCGCTCGACGTGCTCGGCGTCGACGAGGGCATTCTCGGCACCCTCGTCAGCGCGGGAGAACCGGTCGGCACCCTCACCGATCCCGACATGCCCGCGGGCTTCCGCGGTGCGGCCCTGACCGTCGCCGGACACGACCACCTCGTCTCGGCGGTCGCCGTCGGGGCCACGCACACCGGCCAGCTCTACGACTCGATGGGCACCGCCGAGGCGCTCGTGCGCGTGCTCGACGACACCCTGCCCTTCGACGCGCGCGAGCGCCTCGCCCACGCCGGCATCAACTGCGTGCGCCACGTCATCCCCGGCAAGTACGTGCTGCTGGCGGGCACGAAGTCGGGCCTGCTCATGCGGCGCGTGCTGCAGCTGCTCGGCATCACGGATGCCGTGGGGCGCACGCGCATCGACGACGAGGCGATGGCGCTGCCCGTGCTCGGCACCGTCTCGGACGCCGGTCTCGCCGTATCGGGGGCGCGCAACGACGACGGTGTGCTGAAGATCGTCGCGCAGAGCGACGGGCTGAGCCCCGCCGACCTGTTCGCGGCGAGCCTGCGCCACGGCAACGACATGCTGGCCGAGCTGATGGCGGTGATGGACCGCGAGGTCGCACCCCCCACCTCCACGGTGCTGACCGGCGGCTGGTCGTCGATGGCGTCGGTGGTGCGCTCGCGCTCCGCGCTGCTGCCCGAGGTCACCGTCTCGACCCACGACGAGGGCACGGCCTACGGCGCCGCGCTCTTCGCCGCCTTCGCCGCGCGGTCCGCCGCGGCCACGGCATCCGGATCCTTCGCCGACGTCGCGAACACCTTCCTCTCGTCATCGCTCGACCCGGCGGAGCACCGTTCCGCCGTGCTCGCCTCTCTCACCCCCACCCCTGAAAGGAGCTGACGATGTCGTCAGTCAGCACGACCGTCCCGGTGCTGCAGGCCCGTGGCCTGTCACGTCAGTTCGGATCCGTCCGCGCCCTCCACAACGTCGACTTCGAGGTCTACCCCGGAGAAGTGACGGCCCTCATCGGCGACAACGGCGCCGGCAAGTCGACGCTCGTGAAGGCCCTCTCGGGCAATCTCGCGGTCGACGAGGGCGAGATTCTCTTCGACGGCAAGCCCATCGAGATGTCGAACCCGCAGGTGGCGTCGTCGCTCGGGATCGAGACGGTCTATCAGGACCTCGCGCTCGCCCCTCACCTCGACCCGGTGCAGAACATGTACCTCGGCCGCGAGATCCGCCGCCCCGGCCTCGCCGGTGCCCTGGGCTTCATGAAGACCAAGGAGATGGCCGTCGCCTCACGGGCCGCGTTCGACGAGCTCGGCGCGACGGTGCGATCGCTGTCGTCGCCCGTGGGCGAGATGTCGGGCGGTCAGCGCCAGGCGATCGCGATCGCCCGCGCCGTGCACTGGGCCGGTCGCCTCGTCTTCCTCGACGAGCCCACGGCCGCTCTCGGCGTGCGTCAGACCAAGAACGTGCTCGAGACGATCCGCCGCGTGCGCGACAAGGGCATCGCCGTCGTGCTCATCTCGCACTCCATGCCGCACGTGATGGAGGTCTGCGACCGCATCCAGGTGCTGCGCCTGGGCACCCGCGTGGCCAACGTCGACGCGAAGAACACCTCCATGGAAGAACTCGTCGGGCTCATGACCGGCGCCGTCACGAAGGACGACTCCAAATGAGCACCAAGACCCCTCCCACCGAGACCGTCGCCATCGGCACGTTCGAGGACACCAAGCCCAACTTCTTCCTGGGGCTGCTCAAGGCGCAGGCCTTCCAGATCCTCATCATCCTCATCGTCATCGTGCTGATCTTCAGCGCGCTGGCGCCGGACTCGTTCGCGCAGTGGTCGAACTTCCGCCTCATCATCCAGAACGCCTCGATCCTCGCGGTCCTGGGCGTCGGCATGACCTACATCATCATCACCTCGGGCATCGACCTCTCGGTCGGCTCGGTGCTGGTGTTCTCGGGCGTCGTGTCGGCCCTGACGATGCGCGCCCTCGGCGGCGAAGGCTGGGGAGTGGCGACCGTCGGCATCATCGTGTCGATCCTCAGCGGCGTGTGCTGGGGCCTGCTCAACGGCTTCCTCATCGCGAAGGCCAAGATCCCGCCGCTCATCGTCACGCTGGGCTCGCTCGGCATGGCTCTGGGGCTCGCGCAGATCCTCACCGGCGGCGTCGACATCCGCGACGTCCCCACCGTGCTGACCGTCTCGATCGGTTACGGCAACGTGTTCGGGTCGCTGCCCATCATCAGCGTCATCGCGCTCGTCGTCGTCGTCATCGGGGCGATCGTGCTGCACTTCACCAAGTTCGGCCTCTACACCTACGCCGTCGGCTCCAGCGAGCTCGCCGCCCGCCGCGTCGGCGTCAAGGTCGACCGTCACCTCATCTCGGTCTACACGCTGTCGGGAGCGCTCGCCGGGCTCGCCGGCATCCTGGCCCTCTCGCAGTTCTCGACCACCGCGATCGCGGGGCAGTCGCAGACCAACCTGAACGTGATCGCGGCCGTGGTCATCGGCGGCACCTCGCTCTTCGGCGGGGTCGGCACGATCTTCGGAACCGTGGTCGGCCTCTTCATCCCGGCCGTCCTGCAGAACGGCTTCGTCATCACCGGCGTGCAGCCCTTCTGGCAGCAGGTCGCTGTCGGCGCGGTGCTGATCACCGCCGTCTACGTCGACCAGGTGCGCCGCACCGCCGCGACCCGCGGCAACACCCAGAGCCTCTGGCGGAAGTTCGTCAGCGGAGGACGCCGCGGCTGAGGCCCGGCATCCGACACCAATCAAGAGAGAACAGGCAATCACAATGCAGTGGAACAAGAAGGTTCTCGCGTTCGCCACCCTCGGCGCCGCAGCCACCCTCGTCCTCGCCGGGTGCTCCGGCGGCTCCTCGTCCGGCGGCGCGTCGGGCGGGTCGGACGGCGGTTACAAGATCGCGTTCGTGCAGGGCGTCGCCGGAGATGAGTTTTACATCTCCATGCAGTGCGGCATCCAGGCCGAGGCCGAGAAGGAGGGGGCCACCGTCACCACGCAGGGCCCCGAGAAGTTCGACCCGACCCTGCAGAAGCCCATCGTCGACGCCGTCGTCGCCTCCAAGCCCGACGCGCTGCTGATCGCCCCCACCGACGTGTCGGCCATGCAGGCGCCCATCGCGGCGGCCGAGGCCGCCGGCATCAAGGTGGTCCTCGTCGACACGACGCTGGAAGACCCCTCCGGTGCGGTCTCGCAGATCTCCTCCGACAACGAAGGCGGCGGGGCTGCCGCGTTCAAGGCCATCCAGGATGCCAACCCCAACGGCGGCAAGGTGCTCGTGGTCTCGGTTGACCCCGGCATCTCCACCACCGACGCCCGCGCGAAGGGCTTCGAAGACGCCGTCGCGAAGGACTCGAAGTTCTCGTCGGTCGGTGTGCAGTACTCGCACAACGAGCCCTCCACCGCCGCCGAGATCGTCACCGCCGCGTTGCAGAAGGACCCCGACATCGTGGGCATCTTCGCCGCCAACCTGTTCGCCGCCGAGGGCTCGGCCACCGGCGTGCAGCAGGCCGGCAAGCAGGGCGCCGTCACCATCGTCGGCTTCGACGCGGGCCCCGCCCAGGTCAAGGCCCTGCAGGCCGGAACGGTTCAGGCGCTCGTCGCGCAGGAGCCCGCCACCATCGGCGAAGACGGCGTGCAGCAGGCCATCGCGGCGCTGAAGGGCGAGGCGACCGAAGCCAAGATCCAGACCGGCTTCACCATCCTCACCAAGGACAACATCGACACCGACGGCAAGGACGCGGTGTACAAGTCGTCCTGCTGATCGATTCCGGATGCCGGGATCTCGCCGTTGCGCGGGGTCTCGGCATCCGCCCCTCCCGCCCGGAGGCTTCGACAGGCTCAGCCACCGGGCTCGCGCAACGCCAGGTCCCTGAGCTTGTCGAAGGGCCGGGACCACCCGCCCCTCCCGCCCGGAGGCTTCGACGGCTCAGCCACCGGGCTCGCGCAACACCCCGCCCTCCCGCCCGGGGGCTTCGACAGGCTCAGCCACCGGGCTCGCGCAACACCCGCACTCCCTCCCGGGGGCTTCGACAGGCTCAGCCACCGGGCTCGCGCAACACCCGCCCCGACAAGAGAGACACCGCCGTGCCGCTGGCCGACATGCCCGCCCTGCTCGCCGCGCACCGCGCGGTCGGGGCCTTCAACTTCATCACCCTCGAGGTCGCCGAGGCGATCGTGACCGGAGCCGAGACCGCCGGCACCGGCGTGATCCTGCAGCTCTCGCAGAACGCCATCGCCTTCCACGGCGGTCTGGCCCCCGCCGCCTCCGCCGCCCTCCGGCTGGCCGAAACGGCACGGGTAGGCGTCGTGGTGCACCTCGACCACGCCACCGACGAGCCCCTCGTCGACGAGGCCCTGGCGGTCGGCATCCGTTCGGTCATGTTCGACGCCGCTCACCTGACCGACGCCGAGAACCTCGCGCGCACCGCCGCCGTCGCCGAACGCGTGCACGCGGCGGGCGGATGGATCGAGGCCGAGCTCGGCGAGATCGGCGGCAAGGGCGCTCACGCCCCCGGGGTGCGCACCGACGTCGCCGAGGCCGTGCGCTTCGTAAGCGAGACGCGCGTCGACGCCCTCGCGGTGGCGGTGGGCAGCGAGCACGCGATGCGCGAGCGCAGTGCCACCCTCGACGGGGAACTGATCGCCCGACTCGCCGCCGAACTCCCCGTGCCCCTCGTGCTGCACGGCTCGAGCGGTGTCGCCGACGCCGGCATCGACGCAGCGGTGCGCGCGGGCATGCGCAAGATCAACATCGGCACGCACCTCAACCAGGTGCTCACCTCGGCGGTGCGCGCCGAACTCGAGCGGGATCCGGATGCCATCGACCCGCGCCGCTGGCTGGCTCCCGGTCGCGCGGCGGTCGCCGCCGAGGTCGAACGGCTGCTCGGCGTCGTGACGGGACGCGCCGCATGAGCGGCATCGTCACCCTGACCGCCGCCGGCGCCATCGACGCCACGTATCGGGTCGGAACGCTCCGCCGCGGGGCCTTCGCGCGCGCCGACAGCTACACCCGCGAGGTGAGCGGCAAGGGCGTCAACGTCGCGGCCGCGCTCGCAGCCGGAGGTGCGGACGCCTCCGCCGTGGTGGTGCTCGGCGCCGACGACGTGCGGTTCGCGCGCTGCGGTCTGACCGCGCCCCTGCTGCGCATCGTCGAGGTACCCGGCGCGACGCGCGTGAACACCTCGATCATCGACGCCGACGGGGCGACGACCAAGGTCAACGCCCCGACTCCGCCGCTGTCGCCGGAGGCCTGGGAGGCCACGGTGTCGCTGACGCTCGGAGAGCTCGACCGCTGCGCCGCGTCGTGGCTCGTGCTGTCGGGGAGCCTTCCCGAGCTCGCCGGAACCGGTGCCCTCGTCGATCTCGCCGCCGTGCGCGCGGGGGCCGCCGAGCGCGGAGTGCGTTTCGCCGTCGACACCAGCGGCGCGGCCCTCGCCGCGCTGCTGGCCGACCCCGTCGGTATCGACCTGCTCACCCCGAACGCGGAGGAGCTCGCCGCAGCCGTCGGTCGCCCTCTCGCGACTCTCGGCGAGGTCGTCGATGCCGCACGCGAGATCATCGGCCGCGGCGTCGAGACCGTCGTGGCCAGCTTGGGCGGAGACGGGCTGCTCGCCGTCACGGCCGAGCGCGCGGTCTTCGCCCGCGCCGAGGCCCCGTACGTCGCCAACACCGCGGGGGCCGGCGATGCCGCTCTCGCCGGTTTCCTCCTCGGCCTCACGCGTGCTCCCGCGGCGAACGCTTCCGGCGCCGACCCGCTCGCCGTCGCGGCCGCGTCGGCCGCCGAGTGGGGCGCCCACGCCGTCGCGCACGCGTCGACGCTCGTGGCGGGGCCGCCGCTCGGCATCCGGGCTCTCGTCGAGACCTCGCCGGAGCTCGATCGCCCGCTCACCCCGGAGGACGCCGCATGAATCTCGCGCCCGTGCTCGCCGCCGTCGGTGATCCGTCCCGTGTGCGCACGCGCGCCATCGACCGGGTCGCGTACGCCAACGACGCCTCGCACTACCTGCTGACGCCCGAGGCGGTCGTGATCGCGTCGGATGCCGCCGAGGTCGGCGCCGTGATGCGCGCGGCGACGGCGTCGGGCACGCCCGTGACCTTCCGCTCCGGGGGCACGAGCCTGTCGGGGCAGTCGGCCGGGTCGGGCCTGCTGGTCGATGTGCGGCAGGGATTCGGGCGCATCGACGTGCTCGACGGCGGCCGGCGCGTGCGCGCGCAGCCGGGGGCCACCGTGCGCCAGGTCAACGCGCGGCTCCTGCGGCACGGGCACCGCCTCGGCCCCGATCCCGCGAGCGAGGCCGCGTGCACCATCGGCGGAGTCGTCGCCAACAACTCCAGCGGCATGGCGTGCGGAACGGTCGAGAACTCGTACCGCACCCTCGAATCGGTCGTGCTGGTACTGGCATCCGGAACCGTCGTCGACACCGCCGACCCCGACGCCGATCGGCTGCTCGCCCAGCGCGAGCCCGCGCTCGTCGACGAGCTCATGCGGCTGCGCGAGCGGGTGGTGTCGGACCCTGCGAGCGTCGCGCTCATCGAGCGGCAGTTCGCCATGAAGAACACCATGGGCTACGCCCTCAACGCCTTCGTCGACTTCGACACCCCCGCCGCCCTGCTCGCCCACCTGGTCGTCGGCTCGGAGGGGACGCTCGCGTTCGTCGCCGAGGCGACCTTCCGCACCGTGCCGATCCGACCCGCGATCGCCACGACCCTCGCGGTGTTCCCGACGCTCGACGCCGCCACGCGGTCTCTTCCCGCGCTGGTCGCGACGGGCGCGGCGACCCTGGAGCTGATGGATGCCACCTCGCTCCGCGTCGGCCAGCGTCTGGCCGGGACTCCCGCCGCGATCCACGGCTTCGACGCGACGACCCAGGCGGCGTTGCTCGTGGAGTATCACGCCGACGACCTCGAGACCCTGCGCGCGCTCGCCGAGAGTGGATCGCACGTGCTGGGGGAGCAGGACCTGCGCACCCCCGCGGTCTTCTCGAGCGACGCCGCCGACCGCGCGGCCGCGTGGACCTTCCGCAAGGGCCTCTACGCCTCGGTCGCCGGCGCCCGCCCGAGCGGCACCACGGCCCTGCTCGAAGACGTGGTCGTGCCCGTCGAACGCCTCGCCGACACCTGCGGGGGGCTCCAGGAGCTGTTCGCGCGCTACGGCTACGCCGACAGTGTGATCTTCGGTCACGCCAAAGACGGCAACATCCACTTCATGCTCACCGACCGGTTCGAGGGCGCGAAGGCCCTCGGCCGCTTCGAGGGGTTCACCGACGCGATGGTCGACCTCGTGCTCGACGCGGGTGGCAACCTCAAGGCCGAGCACGGCACTGGTCGCGCGATGGCGCCCTACGTGCGGCGGCAGTACGGCGACGAGCTGTACGACGTGATGGTGCGGCTCAAGCGCCTGCTCGACCCCCGCGGCATCCTGAACCCGGGTGTCATCATCGACGACGACCCGGCCGCGCACATGCGAAACCTCAAGACGCCGGTGTCGATCGAGCCCGAGGCCGACCGCTGCGTGGAGTGCGGATACTGCGAGCCGGTGTGCCCGAGCCGCTCGCTCACCCTCACCCCGCGCCAGCGCATCGTCGTGCGGCGCGCGTCGACCGCCGCTCGCGAGCGCGGTGACGGAGCGCTCGTCGCGGAGCTCGAGAAGGACTACGACTACGACGGCGTGCAGACCTGCGCGGTCGACGGCATGTGCCAGACGGCGTGCCCCGTGCGCATCAACACCGGCACGCTCATGAAGCGCTTCCGCCGCGAGGACGCCAACCCCGTGCTCGCCGCCGGCTGGTCGGCTGCGGCGACGGGGTGGGGCGCGGTGACGCGTGCGGGGTCTGCGGCCCTCTCGGTCGCCTCCGTGCTGCCCACGCCGGCGGTGCGGGCGGTGACGGATGCCGCGCGCGCGGTGCTCGGCACCGACACGATGCCCCGCTACGCGGACGAGCTGCCCGGCGGCGGAGCGTCGCGGAAGGCCTTGGGTCGGGTGGTCGGCGCCGTGGGGGTCGAGCCGAGCGCGGTGTTCCTGCCGGCGTGCGTCGGGAGCATGTTCGGACCCGCCTCCTCCGACGGCATCGGCGCGACCGAGGCGTTCGCGCGGCTGCTCGAGCGGGCGGGGGTCTCGGCGATCGTGCCCGAGGGGATCGATGCGCTGTGCTGCGGCACGCCGTGGTCGTCGAAGGGGTACGCGAAGGGCCACGCGACGATGTCGGCCCGCGTCCGGGCGGCGGTGGCCGCGGCCTCCCGCGGGGGCGAGCTGCCGGTGGTGTGCGACGCCTCCAGCTGCACCGAGGGCTTCGCGGCGACGCTACGCGACGAGGGAGTGAGGGTGGTGGATGCCGTGGCCTTCGCGGCATCCGCTCTGCTTCCGCACCTCGAGCCCACGCCGGTGGCCGAGCTGCTGGCTCTGCACCCGACGTGCTCGTCGACGCAGCTGGGCATCGACCCTGCCCTGCGCGCGCTGGGCGAGGCCGTGGCGGCCGAGGTGCGCGTGCCCGACGCGTGGGGCTGCTGCGCCTACGCGGGGGACCGGGGCATGCTGCATCCGGAACTCACCGAGGCGGCCACGGCCCCCGAGGCGGCCGAGGTCGCCGGGCTCGGTGCCGATGCCTTCGCGTCGTGCAACCGCACCTGCGAGCTGGGCATGACGAAGGCGACGGGCGAGACGTACGTGCACGTGCTGGAGCTGCTGGAGCGCGCGACGCGGTAGCAGCGCAGCGGGTCCCGAAACAGGTGGTCGCCCCCTCTCGGTCGCGAGAGGGGGTGACCATCTGAGGAGGTGCTGCGCCGGTCAGGCAGCCATCACGCCGTAGCGCCGGTGGCCCTTGACGTCGTAGCGGTCCAGCATCATGACCTTCGACCACACCTGGGCGAAGTCGCGGACGAATCTCTCCTGTCCGTCGGTGCCGGCGTAGGCGTCGGCGATCGAGCGCAGCTGCGCGTTCGAGCCGAACACGAGGTCGTTCCTCGAGGCCCGCCAGCGTGCCTCACCGGTCGCCTGGACGCGGCCGGTGAAGGTCGACGCGGTGTCGTCGTCTTCCGTCCAGACCAGATCCGTGTCGGTCAGGTTGACGAAGAAATCCGTCGTCAGGACGCCGACGCGTTCCGTGAAGACACCTGTATCGGACCCGTCCCAGTTCGCGCCGAGGACGCGCAGGCCTGCGGTCAGGACGGTCCACTCGGGTGCGGTGAGCGTGAAGAGGTTCGCCTTGTCGAGGAACGCCGCCTCGGGGGCGACGCCGGGCGCGAACTGGTCGAATCGCTCCGACACGAAGTTGCGGAAGCCGTCCGCCACGGGCCGGAGCCACTCGAACATCTCGATGTCGGTGAGTTCCTGCGTCGTGTCGACGCGACCCGGGGTGAACGCGACGTCGACGTCGGAGCCCGCCGCCCGCGCCGCCCGCTCCACGGCGGCCGTGCCGGCGAGCACGATGAGGTCGGCAAGCGACACCTGCCGCCCGCCCGACGACGCGGCGAACTCCGCTTGCACCGACCGCAGCGCGTCGATCACCGGGATGGTGCGGCGGTTGATCGCCCAGTCCTTCTGGGGCGAGAGGGCGAGACGGCCACCGTTCGCACCGCCGCGCTTGTCGCTGTCGCGATAGGTCGACGCGGCGGCATAGGCCGTGTAGACGAGGTCGGACACGGACGCCCCCGTCGCGATGACGGCCTCTTTGAGGCTCGCCACATCCGCTTCGTCGAGGGCGGTTCCCTCGGCGTCGGGCAGGGGATCCTGCCAGAGCAGGTCGTCGGCGATGGTGACCTCGGGTCCGAGGTAGCGGTGCTTCGGGCCCATGTCGCGATGCGTGAGCTTGTACCAGGCCTTCGAGAACGCCAGCGTGAAGAGGTCGAAGTCGGCCAGGAAGCGTTCGCACACGGCCCGGTACGCCGGGTCGACCTTCAGGGCGATGTCCGAGGTCATCATCATCAGCGGGTTCATCTGCCCGGGCACGTGCGCGTCGGGGGTCTTCGGCGCGTTCGGGTCGGTGGGAGTCCACTGCAGGGCGCCGGCCGGGCTCTTCGTCTGCTCCCAGTCGAACGCGAACAGGTTCTCGAGGTAGGTGTTGTCCCACTGGATCGGGTTCGGGGTCCAGCTGCCCTCGATGCCGTTGGTCGAGGTGTTCTCGGCGTTGCCGCTGCCCACCGGGTTGTGCCATCCGAGACCCATCGACTCGATCGGCGCCAGCTCGGGCGAGGGGCCGATCTTCGACGCGGGTACCTGGCCGTGGCTCTTGCCGAACGCGTGGCCGCCGGCGATCAGCGCGACGGTCTCCTCATCGTTCATCGCCATGCGGGTGAAGGTGATGCGGATGTCGCGCGCCGAGCCCATCGGGTCGCCGTTGGCGTACGGTCCCTCGGGGTTGACGTAGATCAGGGCCTGGTGCGAGGCGGCCAAGGGGCTCTGCAGGTCGTAGTCCGCGTCGCCGTTCTCGCCGTGCCAGCGTTCGTCACGACTGACCATCTCGTCGGGGCTCTGAACGTTGTGCGGGTTCCAGACCTCGGGGCCCCACCAGGTGCCGTCGTCGGGCTCCCACGCATCGAGTCGTCCTCCGGCGAAGCCGTAGGTCGGCAGTCCCATCAACTCGAGCGAGCAGTTGCCGGTCAACACCATGAGGTCGGCCCACGACAGCGCGTTGCCGTACTTGTGCTTGATCGGCTGCAGCAGACGGCGGGATTTGTCGGTGTTGCCGTTGTCCCACCAGCTGCCGATCGGTGCGAATCGCTGCATCGCGGTTCCCGCCCCGCCGCGTCCGTCGGCGATGCGGTACGTGCCCGCGGCGTGCCAGGCCATGCGGATCATCTGCGGGCCGTAGTTGCCGTAATCCGCCGGCCACCAGTCGACCGAGGTGGTGAGCAGTTCTTTGATGTCGGCCTTGAGCGCGTCGAGATCGATCGTGGCGAACGCCGCCGCGTAGTCGAAGTCGGCACCGAGCGGGTCGGCGGCGACGCCGTTGCGGTGCAGCAGCTCGACCTTCAACCGCTGCGGATACCAGCCGTCGAGGCTCGGCGCCTGGCCGAAGGTGCCGCCGAGGTGATCGCCGCCGGCCGGGAGATCGCCGGCCATGTGGTAGCTGCAGGTATTGGTCCTGTCATCCGAACTCATGGGTGCTCTTTCTGGTCTCGAGGGGGGAGAGCAACTTCGTCGAGTTCGGGTGCGACACGAGGCGGCGGCCGCTCACTCTGTCCGATCAAGAGCCTGAAGATGCGCGATTGAGCCCAGAGTAAGCAGCGTCCGGTGGGCGCGCTACGGACGAGAGAGAACACTCAGCCGATGCGTCGATGGTCCTAAACTGTGCGGCTTGTGTCCGCTGAGCTCGGCTCGGGCGTCGTCGTGGCGGTCGCGTGATCAGGCCGGGGCGAGCCGGAGCGCGCCGGATGCCGTGACCTCGAGCCGCACGGCATCCAGCCCGTCGACGACGAGGTCGGCCGTCAGTTCCTCTTCGGCGGTCGTGCCGGTGAGGGCGATCACCGCGCAGCCGGCGGCGCGGGCGGCGGCGATGCCGGCGGGGGCGTCTTCGACGACGAGGCAGCGGTCCGGCGAGAAACCGAGCCGCTCGGCCGCCAGCAGGAACGGCTCGGGGTCGGGCTTGCCGTTGACCACGTCGTCGACGGTCACGAACACCGCCGGCTTCGCGTAGCCGGCCGCGGCCAGGCGGGCCGTGGCGATCGGCACGGATCCCGAGGTGACGATCGCGCGGCGCTCGGCCGGGACGGCGTCGAAGAAGACGTCGGCCCCGCGGATGGGCTGCAGGCCCACGGCATCGGTCACCTCGAGGTCGGTGACGTGCGCGAGGGCCTCCGCGTGGCGATCGGCGGGGAGCAGTACCCCCACGAGGGTGCGTGCGGGCTGGCCGTGGTTGGCGTGCAGCGCCTCCATCGACACCTCGAAGTGCTCGGCGAAGCGACGCCAGGAGCGCACGACGGATGCCGTGGAGTCGACGAGCGTGCCGTCGAGGTCGAAGAGCACGGCGTCGAACTCGCGGGAGAAGATCTCGGCGTCAGCGGGCACCGGACGCCGGATGCCGAGTGCGGGCAGCACGCGCGCGAGCTGCTGCGCGGTCGAGAGCTCGGCGTCGACGCCGAGCACTTCGATCGCCGGGGCGACGGCGGGGGTGTCGGGGCGGTGCGCGTCGCGGGCGGCGGCACGATCGGCGCGACGGGAGGCCAGCACGGACGGGTCTCCGTCGACGTGCACGACGACGGGCGCGGTGGGGAAGAACGCATCGCGCAGCGCCTGCCACTCGTCGCCCCCGGCGAGTTCGGCGCTGAAGGGTGCCACCACGACGACGCGGCCCGCGGTGGAGAGCACGTCGGCCGCCGTCGCACGCAGTGCCGCGTACCGGCCGGCTCGGATCTCGGCCGCGAAAGGCGAGGTGAGCCAGTGGCCGCCCAGCGCATCGGCGGGGAGGGCGTCGAGCAGGGGAGTCGTCACGCTGTCGAGGTCGACGAGCGCAGCACCGAGCTCGGCGGCGATCGCGCGGCCCAGGGTGCTCTTGCCGCTGCCGGCGGGTCCGGCGACGACGACGGCGAGCGAATCGGGTATTTGACACGGCGACGGCATACCCCCACCATAGACGTAGCAAGTCACCGGTGTCATGCTTGAAATTCCGGGACTCGAAGAAGTTCCGGAAAGGACGGCCGCTCATGCAAGACACCGGTGTCACGGCATCCGCCCCCGCTGATGTTCCCGCCGCTGCGGCTCTGCGCCTGCACGGGGGGATCGACCTCGGCAGCACGGGCGTGAAGATGCTCGTCATCGACGACCACGGCACCGAGATCGCCAGCGCCCAGGTGCCCACCCCGTGGCGCGTGGGCGAGGGCGGAACGACCGACATCGACGCCGACGACCTGCTCGCCGCCGTCCGCGCGCTCGTCGGACTCGTCGACGCCCAGCTCGCGCCGCTCACGCCCGAGCCGCTGGCCTCGCTGGCCGTCGCGGGCATGGGTGAGACCGGGATCCTCATCGACGCCGACGGTCGCGCCGTCGCCCCCGGCTTCGCGTGGTTCGATCCGCGCGGGTGGGAGCAGATCGCGGTCTTCCCGGATGCCGTGCGCACCGAGTTCGCCGGACGCACGGGCCTGCCGCTCGGCGCGCAGGTGAGCGTCGCGAAGCTCGCCTGGCTGCGCGACCAGGGCACCTCGCTCGCGGGCCTGCGCTGGCTCGACCTGCCCGAGTTCGTCGTCGCGGCCCTCGGCGGCGACGTCGCCCTCGAGCTCTCGCTCGCCTCGCGCACGGGCCTCATCGACCAGGACTCCGGCGCCGCCTGGCCCGCGATGCTCGACGCACTCGGCGTCGACGCCGACCTGCTGCCGCCGCTGCGCGGAGGCGGTCTGCCCTGGGGCACGGCATCCGACGCCTTCGGCCCGCGACTCGCGGGCGCCGCGCTCACCGTCGCCGGCCACGACCACCTCGTCGCCGCGCAGGCCAACGGCACGCTCGACGCCGACGGCTACCACGTCTCGCTCGGCACCGCCGAGGTGCTGCTGCGCGTTCTCGACGAACCCCTCGGCTTCGCGGCGCGGCAGCGTCTGGCCGACGCCCTCATCAACGAGGTGCGTCACGTCGTCCCCGGCAAGCACGTGCTCGTCGCCGGAGTGAAGACCGGCCTGCTGCTGCGGCGCGCCCTGCACGCCGCGGGCATCAGCGACCGCGCCGGGCGCGACGCCCTCGACGCCGCCGTCATGGCTCTGCCGTACGAGGGAGAGCTCCCCGCCGGCGCGATCGAGGTCACCGGTGCGCGCAACGACGACGGCGTGCTGCGCCTGACCCTGCACACCGAGGCGTCACCCGCGGAGATCTTCGGTGCGGTGCTCCGGCACAGCAACGACGAGGTCGCCGCCCTTATCGAGGCCATGGACCGCGAGGTCGCGCCGGCGACCCGCTCCACCCTCACCGGCGGCTGGGCGGGCATGGCGAGCGTCCGCCGCGCGCGCGCCGAAGTGCTTCCCGATCCGTCCCTGTCCACCCGTGAGCAGGACGTCGCGTGGGGAGCCGCCGACATGGCGCGGCGCCTCGTCTCGGCATCCGTCCCCTCCTGACTTCCCACCCGCCGCGCCCGTCCCGATCGGACGCGCGAACAGACCCCAGAGAAGAGAGATCATGAACGAACTCACCACGCTCGAGCGCCGCGCGCTCCAGTCGATCAGCACCCCCGAGGGGCACATGCTCATCGTCGCCGCCGACCAGCGCAACGGCATGAAAGCCGCCATCAAGGACGCCCCGAACGGCTCCGACGCGATCTCGCGCGAAGAGCTCGCCGAGGTGAAGGCCGACCTCGTGCGCCACCTCGCCAACCACGCACCGGCCATCCTGCTCGACCCCGAGGTCGCGCTGCCCCAGATCGTCGACGACGGTGTGCTCGACCGCGACACCGGGCTCGTCGTGGGCCTGGACGCCTCGGGCTTCGAGACCGTCGACGGCCTGAAGTACACCCGCTTCGTGCCGGGTGTCACCCCTCGCACGGTGCGCGACATGGGCGGAACCGTCGCCAAGATGCTGTACTACACCCGCCCCGACAAGCAGGATGCCGACTCCCGCGTCGCGCAGGAGATCCGCGACCTGGTGCAGGCGTGCGAGGACGAGGGACTGCTGCTCATCGTCGAGCTGCTGACCTACCAGCTCGAGGACGAGAGCGACGAGGAGTACAAGGCGAAGTTCGCCGACCTGGTCGTCGACGGGGCCGCGCTCGCCGTGGCGTGCGGCTCGAAGATCCTCAAGCTCCAGTACCCCGGCTCCGCCGAGGCGAGCGCCCGTGTGACCGAGGTCGCCCAGGGCGTGCCGTGGGCCGTGCTGTCGGCCGGCGTTGACCACGAGACCTTCATCGAGCAGGTGCGCACCGCCGTCGCGAACGGCGCCTCGGGTGCCATGGCCGGTCGATCGCTCTGGAAGGACAGCCTCTCGATCGACGCCGCTCGTCGCGAGGAGCTGCTCTCGGGTCGTGCCCTGCCGCGTCTGCGCGAGCTCGCCGACGCCGTCGACGGGCGCTGAGATGACCTCGCCCGCGCGGCGGTCGATCCCTCCGCGGGTGCACGCGGGGGAGGGTCGGTGCGCCGCCGCGCGGGCGGGGTGCCCCTCGACGCGCGAGGCCGCGCCGACACGGGGGCACGCAGACCGGCGGATAGGGTGGCGATTCGACCCCGTCCCGCCCATTCACCTCGGAGGTGCCTCGTGACGACCATGCGCGATGTCGCCCTGCGCGCGGGCGTCAGCACCAAGACCGTGTCGCGCGTGTTCAACGACGACCCCCATGTGCTCCCCGACACGCGCGCGCTGGTCGAAACCGCGATGCGCGAGCTGAACTACGTGCCCAACGCACTCGCGACCACCTTCCGCGCGGGGCGCGCCTCGGTGATCGGCGTGGCCGTCCCCGACGTCGTCGACCCGTTCTTCGCCGCGATCGCGCGTGCCGTCGAAGACACCGCGCGCAGCCACGGCCTCTCGACGCTCGTGACGAGCCTCGGCGAAGACCCGGATGACGAGAGGCCGGCGCTCGAATCGCTGCTCGGTCGACAGTTGACGGGGCTGGTGATCGCCCCCGTGGGGACCGACCACTCGTGGCTCGAGCGCTGGCGCGGGCACACCCCCATCGTCTTCGTCGACCGCGCCCCGGCGGGTCTGCACACCGACACCTTCACCGAGAACGACGAGGCCGGTGCCCACCTGGCGACGAGCCACCTCGTCTCGCACGGCCACCGGCGCATCGCCTACCTCGGCGACCGGGTGCACCTGTCGACCGAGACCAAGCGCATCGACGGCTGGCGCCGCGCGCTCACCGAGGCCGGGATCGAGATCGACGAACAGCTGGTCGTCTCGCAGGTGTCGGACCGTGGGTCCGCGGCATCCGCCCTCGAAGACCTCCGCGCCCTGGCCGAACCGCCCACGGCCCTGTTCTCGGCCAACGCGCGCTCGTCGATGGCGCTCGCCCACGTGCTGCGCGGCGCCCCGATGCCCTTCGTCGGGTTCGGCGACTTCCCGATGGCCGACACTCTGACCCCCTCGGTCACCGTCATCGACCAGGACCCGCGCCGCATCGGCGCGCTCGCCGCCGAGCGGGTGTTCGCACGCCTCGAGCCCGACGCGGGCCTGGGGCTCGACGAGGTGACCGTCATCGACGTCTCACTCGTCGAGCGGGAGTCCTGCGGACTCTGATCGTCGCGGTGCACGCGCAGCGGAGGCGAGCGAGCGCGGCGCCCCCCAACGGCGCCGCACCCGCTGCCGACGACCGGAGCGCATGGCGCATCCGATCTGCGCGAGCGGGGGTCCCCCACGGCCGCCCTGCTCACGGTGATTTCCATCCAAGCACAGCGACTCGTAAATAGCATCCAATGCATGTTCGTAAATACAACCCCTGACGTGCCGAAGGGTGACGTCTAGGATCGACACGTGGGTCGCGGCGCTGTCGGACCGCCCTCGCGGTACTCCCGCCGAGTGGTGGCGAATGTGGATCGCCTCCGTCAGGCCAAGGGCCTCACGGTGGGCGAGCTGCTGACGCGCGCCGGCATGACGAAGAGCTACTACCAGTCGCGCGCCGGCTTCTCTCTGCCCTACAACACGAACGACATCGAGGCGCTCGCCGCGGCCCTCGGAGTGAGCCCCGAAGAGCTCGCCAACCCGGCTGCCGCGCCCCGCATCGAGATGCGCGTACCGGCGGGTCCGATCGCCGAACGCGTGCGACGTCTCATCGCGAGCCACGGCTCACGAGAGTCGGATCTCCTCGCCGTTCTCGACGGCATCGACCCGGCCCTGGCCGAGAGCGCGCGGGCGCTGCTCGCCGCGACGACCAACACGGTCGTGCTCGACGAAGAAGTGCTGCGCGCCGTCACCGAATGGGCGGACGTGCCGGCCGAATACCTCACCGACTACACCGACGAGACGGTCACCG
The DNA here is from genome assembly GCF_032464975.1 of Microbacterium algihabitans. Taxonomy (NCBI): domain Bacteria; kingdom Bacillati; phylum Actinomycetota; class Actinomycetes; order Micrococcales; family Microbacteriaceae; genus Microbacterium; species Microbacterium algihabitans. The sequence goes on along the minus strand of NZ_JAWDIU010000003.1, from coordinate 392,732 downwards.
ATCGCACCGAGGCGGAGCTCGAACTGCGCGAGGCGATGCGCGAGGCCGGGGCCAGCAGCATTCAGTTCCGGGCCCTCGGCGAGATGTCCCCCGACGCGTTGCGCGCCATCGCCCGCTCGCTGCGCGGCAGGCCGCCCGCGACGTGAGCGGACGCAAGGGGGAACGGTCGTGAACGAGTCGGACGAGATCCTCACTCGCGTGCGTGAGCGCGGAGACGCGGCGTTCCGCCGCGCCGCACTGACCCCGGGGATGACCTTCGACGACGTCGTCGCGGCGGTCGAGAAGGCCCTCGAGATCCGCTTGACCATCGTGCCCGAGGGCGACACGGCGCACTGGGGCATGATGACCGGCTTCCTGGCGTATTTCGCCGATCGGCGCGAGGGCAGCATCCACGTGCGGGCCTCGGATGCCACCGTCTACAGCCAGTTCGCCGCCTCGCACGAACTGGGGCATCTTCTCGATGACGCGCACTGCTCGGGAGCGCTGCACGAGCGCTCCGCGGCGTCGCCCCACGCCGCTCCCGGCCTCACGACTCCGGAATACGAGGCGGAACTTGTCGCGGAGCACGTCGCTCACCGCATCGCGCGTCTGCTGTACGCCTCGCCGAGGGTGGCCGAGTCGTCATGGTGACGGTGCTGCTCATCGATGCGGCGCTCGCGGGGTTGCTCCTCGTGGTGGTGCTGCGAGCGCGGGTCGCGTGGCAGCAGCCGCGGGCACGCATCGCGTGGCTCGCCGCCGCGGTCGGGGTGGTGGCGCTGCTCACCCAGGGCACGGTGGCGCCGCTCGAGGTGCTCGACGGTGCACTCGGGGGCACGAACGTGCTGAAGCTGGTGCAGAACGTGCTCACGATGGTCGCGCTGTGGCTCGGCGTGCAGGCGGGCACCGCCCCGGTGACCGCCCGCGTGCGCACCCTGCGGTGGCGTGTGCCGATCGTGCTCGGCGTCGTGTTCATCGTCGTCTTCTTCGCCGCCATGCCCGACAGGACCGCGTCGTCGTTCTTTTTCTTGGAAGAGGCCGCAGCCACCTCGACCGGCGCCTGGTTCTACGGCGTGGTGCACATGGCCGGGATCGCCTTCGTCGGGGCGCTGCTCTGCGCGTCGGCGAGGGTGTCGCTGACGCGCACGCGGGTGTTCTTCCGCCTCGGTGCCGTGGGGATCGTGGCGGGATGCGTCAGCGAGATCGTCGATCTGACCCTCACGCGCTTCTTCGCCCCGAACGCCGTCGTCAGCGCCCTGTTCGACCCGCTGTTCTACCTCGGTGTCGTCTCGTTCGTCATCGGGATCTTCGTGGCCTCGAGGACCACCACCGCGATCCACCGACGTGGCGAGACGTTGCTCGCGCGTGTCGACGAGGTCGCTCGTGAACGCGGTGTCACCATGCCGCCGGGGCTCGCCGCCGATGCGGTCGCCGACACGCGTCTGCACGCTCTGCGGGTCGCGATCGAAGACGCCGCCATCGCCACCTCGACGCCGCTCGCGGCCGATCAGCGCGCCCTGCTCGACGACGTCGACGCCCACCTCACCCGTCAGACCTCGGGAGCTCGCTCATGATTCGTTCGCTCGCCATCGGCGCCGGTGCGACCGCCGCGACGGTCGCCCTCGCGCACACCGCCCTCGCCGGGTACGTCGCGCGGAGGCTGATCGCACCGCGCGCACCGAAGGTGTTCTCGCCCGCCCTGATCAAGGGCGACACCGTCTCGGTCCCCGCCACGGCCGACAGTCTGCAGCCGGGCACCTACGGTCTGCGGCTCGACGACGGGTCGCACCTGAGGGTCGGCGAGGTGGTCCGCACCGACGGCGACCGCGTGGTGCGCACGGTGCTCGAACGTCCCTCGGGTCTCGCTGACGGCGAGGTGATCGCCGCGTGGACCTCGCAGAACATCGGCGCCCCCGAAGACGTCGGTCCCACACGGCACGTGTCGATTCCGCTCCGCCGCGGCGGGGTGGCCGAGGCGTGGGAGATCGGCGACGAGGCCACGGCCGACGGGCGGTGGACCATCCACGTGCACGGCCTGCGCTCGAGCCGCAACGGTGCGCTGCGGTCGGCTCCGGCGACCGTCGACGCCGGGTGGACGTCGCTCGTCGTGTCGTATGCCGGCGACGAGGAGTGCGCCCCCGCCGACACCCTGCCCTCGACGCTCGGCACGCGCGAGTGGCGCGACGTCGACGACGCCATCGCCTACGCGGTGGAACGCGGGGCACGCGAGATCGTGCTCGTGGCCTGGTCGATGGGCGGCACCATCGCGATGCTCGCGGCGGAGCAGTCGGCCCATCGCGACGCCCTCGTCGGGCTCGTGCTCGTCGCCCCGGCGCTGGACTGGACGCGCATCGTCGAGAATGCCGTGGCATCCGCTCACCTGCCGCGCACCGTGGCGGCCGCCTCGATGCGCGTGCTCGGCAGCCCCGTGGGTGCCCGTGCGCTCGGCCTCGTCGAAGCCGTCGACGCCCGCGCGCTGACCTGGGTCGGACCGCAGCGCCCGGGTCCCGGCATCCCGACCCTCATCGTGCACAGCAGGGTCGACCCGGTGGTGCCGTTCTCGGGGTCGGTCGCCTACGTCGAACGGCATCCGGATGCCGAGCTCCTGGCGTTCGACGCCACCGGACACTGCAACGAGGCCAACCAGGAGACCGAGCGCTTCCACGACGGGATCGCCGGGTGGTTGCGGCGTCTCTGAGGGGACGAGGGTCGCTGAGCTTGTCGAAGGTCCCTGAGCCTGTCGGAGGTCCCTGGGCTTGTCGAAGGTCCCTGGGCTTGTCGAAGGTGCCTGAGCCTGTCGAAGGTGCCTGAGCCTGTCGAAGGTCCCTGAGCCTGTCGAAGGGACCGGCAAGGAGCGGGGGCCGATAGCTCCGACAGGCTCAGCCACCTGCGTTCGCGGGACTCACGCGCCGTTGACTTCGGCGATCGCGCCACGGGCGCCGCGCGCGGCCAGCGACGCGCGCGCCGCCAGGTAGGCCTCGCGCAAGCGCGGGTTCTGCCCGAGGTCGCCGAAGACCGGCGCGTAGTCGAGCAGTCTTGCGGGATCGTCCGCGACGATCGCGCGCAGCTCGTCGAGACGACTGTCGACGGCCGGGGTCTGCTCGCCCGACTCGGTCCGCCCCTCGAGGAAGACGCTCCAGCCCGCGAGCACGAGGGCCGCGTGGTCGATGCGTCCGCCCGAGGCGAGCTGCTCGCGCACGACGGGCAGCAGGAACTTCGGCAGGCGATCCGAGCCGTCGACGACCTGACGCGCGAGGGTGTCGCGGATCGCCTCGCTGCCGAAACGGGCGATGAGCTGGTCGCAGTACGCGTCGAGGTCGATCCCCGGAACCGCACGCAGCGTGGGGATCGCCTCGTCGTGCATGTAGCCCTGCAGGAAGTCGATGAACAGCGGGTCGGTGCACACCTCGTGCACGTAGTGCGTGCCCGAGAGGATGCCGAGGTAGCTCATCGCCTGGTGCGAGGCGTTGAGCAGGCGCAGCTTCATCAGTTCGTAGGGCTCGACGTCGTCGACGAGCTGCACCCCGACTTCGTCGAACGGCGGACGGCCGGCGGGGAAGGCGTCTTCGAGCACCCACTGCTCGAACGACTCGCTGCGCACCGGCCAACGGTCGCGGATGCCGAACTCCGAGGCGATCGCGTCGCGCGTCTCGTCGGTGGTGACGGGGGTGATGCGGTCGACCATCGAGTTCGGGAACGACACGTTCTCGGCGATCCAGCCCGACAGCGCGGCGTCGCGCCGCTCGGCGAAACCGAGCAGGGCGGCGCGGGCGACGTGTCCGTTGCCCTGGATGTTGTCGCACGACATGACGGTGAAGGCCGGGATGCCGGCATCCCGGCGTCGGCGGAGAGCCTCGGTGAGCAGGCCCATGACGCTGCGCGGAGGGGTCGCTCCGTCGAGGTCGGCCAGGGTCGCCTCGTCGCGCGGGGCGTAGTCGCCGGTGGCGTCGTCGATGCCGTAACCGCCCTCGGTGATGGTGAGCGAGACGATCGCGGTGTCGGGGTCGGCGAGCTTGGCGACGACCGCCTCGGGGTCGTCGGGCACGAAGAGGTACTCGATGATCGAGCCCACGACGCGCGCCGCGGAGGTGCCGTCGGGGGCGGTGGTGACGAGGGTGTAGAGGTCGTCTTGCGCGGCGAGGGCATCGCGCATGGCCGCGTCGAACGACAAGACCCCGACCCCGCACAGGCCCCACTCGGTGTGGCCGGCTTCGAGCAGGCGGTCGAGGTACATGGCCTCGTGCGCCCGGTGGAAGCCGCCCACACCGAAGTGCACGATGCGCGAGCGCACGGCCGACCTGTCGTACGTCGGAACGGAGACGTTCGCCGCGAGGGAGGGGAGGGCGGCGGCGGTGAGGTCGGTCATGCGGGGCTCCGTGGTTCGTGGAGAGGGGCGGGTGAGCGAGTCCGGTGGCTGAGCCTGTCGAAGCCTCCGCGCGGGAGGGGCAGGTGGTCCCGGGCCCTTCGACAAGCTCAGGGACCTGGGGTTGCGCGAGTCCGGGGGCTGGTGGTCCCGGTCCCTTCGACAGGCTCAGGGACCTGGTGTTGCGGGAGCCCGGTGGGTCCCGGCCCTTCGACAGGCTCAGGGACCTGGTGTGGCGGGAGGGGTGGGCGGGTTCGGGGCGGATTCCGTCGTTCGGGGCGGGATTTTCTCGCCCCGAACAACGAAACCCGCCCCAAACCGAGAGGAGAGGGGCGGATGCCGGGACCCGGGCAGTCGCTCCGGATCCCGGCATCCGGGATCGAACGTCAGCAGCTGGACTTGTACACCGCGTCCTTGCCGTCGGTGTCGATGTTGTCCTTGGTGAGGATGGTGAAGCCGGTCTGGATCTTGGCTTCGGTGGGCTCGCCCTTGAGGGCGGCGATGGCCTGCTGCACGCCGTCCTGGCCGATGGTGGCGGGCTCCTGCGCGACGAGGGCCTGCACGGTGCCGGCCTCGAGGGCCTTCACCTGCGCGGGACCAGCGTCGAAGCCGACGATCGTGACCTGACCCTGCTTGCCGGCCTGCTGCACACCCGTGGCGGAGCCCTCGGCGGCGAACAGGTTGGCGGCGAAGATGCCGACGATGTCGGGGTCCTTCTGCAGGGCCGCGGTGACGATCTCGGCGGCGGTGGAGGGCTCGTTGTGCGAGTACTGCACGCCCACGGAGCTGAACTTGCTGTCCTTGGCGACGGCGTCTTCGAAGCCCTGGGCACGCGCGTCGGTCGTCGACACACCCGGGTCGGTCGAGACGACGAGCACCTTACCGCCGTTGGGGTTGGCCTTCTGGATCGCCTCGAACGCCGCGGCGCCGCCGCCGTTGTTGTCGGAGGAGATCTGCGAGACCGCGCCGGAGGGGTCTTCCAGCGTCGTGTCGACGAGGACCACCTTGATGCCGGCGGCCTCGGCCGCCGCGATGGGCGCCTGCATGGCGGACACGTCGGTGGGGGCGATCAGCAGCGCGTCGGGCTTGGAGGCGACGACGGCGTCGACGATGGGCTTCTGCAGGGTCGGGTCGAACTTCTCGGGGCCCTGCGTGGTGACGGTCGCGCCTTCCTTCTCTGCCTCGGCCTGGATGCCGCACTGCATGGAGATGTAGAACTCATCTCCGGCGACGCCCTGCACGAACGCGATCTTGTAGCCGCCGTCGGATCCGCCGGACGCGCCGCCCGACGCCGAGCCGCCCGAGCAGCCCGCGAGGGTGAGGGTCGCCGCCACACCGAAGACCGCCAGCGCGGTCGCCTTGTTGTTCCACTTCATTGTGATCACCGTTCTTGTTTCGAGTACTGCTGTCGGGTTGGTAAGGGATGGAGAGGGAATGGATGCCGCCGCGGCTCAGCCGCGCCGACCTCCGCTGAGGAATTTGCGCCAGAGGCCCTGCGAGTTGCCGCGGGTGGCGGCGGTGCGGCGCACCTGGTCGACGTAGACCGCCGTGATCAGCACCGCGCCCACCGCGACCTGCTGCCAGAAGGGCTGCACGCCCGTGATGACGAAGCCGTTCTGCAGCACCGCGGGGATGAACAGGCCCACGACGGTGCCCATGATCGTGCCGACGCCGCCGAAGAGCGAAGTGCCGCCGATCACGACGGCCGCGATCACGTTCAGGTTGGTCTGCGACTGCCCCGCGATCGCGGTGGTCGAGAACTGCGAGAGCGACAGGATGCCGCCGAGCCCGGCCAGGGCGCCGGAGATCGTGTAGATCTTGATCAGCTGCGCGTCGACCTTCACACCGACCCGGCGGGCGGCGATCTCGCTCGATCCGACGGCCAGCGTGTAGAGGCCGAACTTCGTGTAGTGCAGCACGATCGCGCCGATCACGACGACCACGAGCGCGATGACGCTGATGATCGGGACGGTGCCGAAGACGTTGCCGTAGCCGATCGAGACGGTCAGCACGGTGGGCACGTCGCGCACGTCGACGCCACCGGTGAGGATCTGCGCGAGGCCGAGCGCCATGCCGAGCGAGCCCAGCGTGACGATGAGCGGCGGGATCTTGGCCTTCGCGATGAGGAAGCCGTTCAGAAGCCCCCAGCACACGCCGCTCAGGACGGCGACGATGATGCCGACGGTGGCGACGCCCCAGCCTTCGCCGCCGAGGGCGCGCATCGTCAGCGCCGATACGACGCCCGAGAAGACGAGGACGGAGCCGACCGAGAGGTCGATGCCGGCGGTGATGATCACGTAGGTCATGCCGACCGCGAGCACCGCGAGGATCGAGGCGTTCTGGATGATCAGGCGGAAGTTCGACCACTGCGCGAAGGACTCGGGCGCGATGATGCTGAAGACGATGATGATCGCGAGCAGCACCAGGAGGATCTGGAACGCCTGGGTGCGCAGCACCGCGCGGAACGGGTTGACCTTCTGGTTGTCGTCGAACGTGCCGATGGCGACGGTCTCGGTGGGAGGAGTCTTGGTGCTCACTTCTGGTCGTCCTTCGTGACGGCGCCGGTCATGAGTCCGACGAGCTCTTCCATGGAGGTGTCTTTGGCGTTGATGTTGGCGACGCGGGTGCCCAGGCGCAGGACCTGGATACGGTCCGACACGTCGATGACGTGGGGCATCGAGTGCGAGATGAAGACCACGGCGATGCCCTTGTCGCGCACGCGCCGGATGGTTTCGAGCACGTTCTTGGTCTGACGCACGCCGAGCGCAGCGGTCGGTTCGTCGAGGAACACCACTCGTGAGGCCCAGTGCACCGCGCGGGCGATCGCGATCGCCTGGCGCTGGCCGCCGGACATCTCGCCGACGGGGGAGGTGAGGCTGCGGACGGTGGCGCCGAGTTCGTCGAACGCGTCGCGGGAGGCCTTCGCCATGTCCTTGGTCTTCATGAAGCCGAGCGCGCCGGCGAGGCCCGGGCGGCGGATCTCGCGGCCGAGGTACATGTTCTGCACCGGGTCGAGGTGCGGGGCGAGCGCGAGGTCCTGGTAGACCGTCTCGATGCCGAGGCCGGAGGCGACCTGGGGGTTCGACATGTCGATGGGCTTGCCGTCGAAGAGGATCTCGCCCTCGTCGACCGCGAGATTGCCCGAGAGGGCCTTCACGAGGGTCGACTTGCCGGCGCCGTTGTCGCCGATGAGGGCGGTCACTTCCCCGGGATAGACCTCGAAGTCGACGTTGTGCAGGGCGCGGACGGACCCGAACTGGCGCGAGAGACCCCGCGCCTGCAGCACGGGCGTGGCCGTGGTGGTGCTCATGAAGAAGCTCCTTCGTGGTGGCCGACGCCGCCGGCGGCGGCGTCGGAGACGGTGACGACGAGGTCGGCGCGCTCGCGCCCGCGCTCGACGACGAGGGCGTTGCGCTCGTCGACCTCGCGGACCCAGGCGACGGCTTCGTCGTAGGGGTGGTCGTGGGAGAGGCGGCGCGCGACGAGGCGCTCGCGGCGCGCGTGCGAGTCGATGTCGAGGAACCACACCTCGTCGAGGCGGGAGGCGACGGCATCCCACCCGAACTCGTCGTGGAGCAGGTAGTTGCCCTCGGTGATGACGAGCGGAACTCCCGCGGGGACGAGCACCGCTGAGCCGATGGACTCCTCGAGGGTGCGGTCGAAGCGGGGGGCGTAGACCTCGTGTCCGGCGCGGATGCGATCGAGCAGGGCGATGTAGCCCTCGACGTCGAAGGTGTCGGGAGCCCCCTTGCGGTCGCGACGACCGAGTCGCACGAGTTCTTCGTTGGCGAGGTGGAAGCCGTCCATGCCCACGAGCACCGCGTCGTCGCCGAGGGCAGCGAGCAGGGCGTCGCTCACTGTCGACTTGCCCGCGCCGGGGGTGCCGGCCACGCCCAGGATGCGTCGTTCGCCCGACGCCGCGAGCTGCCGGGCACGGGCGACGAGATCGTCGAGGTGCACGGTCGCGGCGGCGGTCGTCGCGTCGTTCTCCGAGGTGTGGGTCACAGCGGTGTGGTCCTTCCGGGCGACGCACCACGGCGGAGTGCTGCGTCGATGAAGCGGGTCCGGCGGGGGTGTCCACCGGTCGAACTCCGGTTACGGTAAGCCCACCGTGACACCGGTGTCAAGGTCCGTGATCAATTCGTCATGACACCGAAGTCATCCGCGTGATTCTGTGGTTATCATGGGCCCCGACGACACTGCCGTCGTCCTCGACTCCCGGACCCGTGAAAGAGCCCACCCATGACCGAATTCACCGACCGCACCATCCTCGTCACCGGAGCCGGTGGCGGCATCGGCGGGGCGACCGTTCGTCACCTCGTCGCCGCCGGCGCGACGGTCCTCGCCGCCGGTCGCGACGCCGACAGCGTCGCCGCGATCAGCGCCGAGACCGGTGCGGAGCCCGTCGTGTTCGACCTCGAATCCGAAGACGAGATCCGCGCGGCCATCGAGGGTCGCGACATCTACGGCGTCGTCAACTGCGGCGGCTGGGGCGGCGAGATCGCGACCCCGATGGACACCGACATCGACGTCTTCGACAAGGTCATGCGCATCAACGCCCGCGGCTCGCTGCTGGTCACCAAGTACGCCTCGCGCGAGATGATCCGCGTCGGCAAGGGCGGGGCGATCGTCAACGTCTCGAGCCAGGCGAGCCTCGTCGCCCTCTCGGGTCACATCTCGTACGGATCGTCGAAGGCCGCCCTCGACAACATCACGCGGGTCTCCGCCCTCGAGCTCGGCGGCTACGGCATCCGCGTCAACAGCGTGAACCCCACGGTCGTCATGACCCCGATGTCGGCCTGGTACTGGGGGCGTCCCGACATCGAGGGCCCCTTCCTCGAGGCCATGCCGCTGCACAAGTGGGCCACCGAAGACGACATCGCGGCCCCGATCGTGTTCCTGCTCGGCGACGGCGCGGGAATGATCTCGGGCGTCTCGCTCCCCATCGACGGCGGCTACTCCAGCCGCTGATCCCGGATGCCGTGAGGCGGCGCCGCGGTGGGCGGCGTCGTCTCGTGGTGAAGTGTTGGCGGCACGCGGGTTCCGGTCCCTTCGACAGGCTCAGGGACCTGGGTGAGGCTCAGGGACCTGGGTGAGGCTCAGGGACCTGGGTGGGGCGGGGGTTCCGGTCCCTTCGACAGGCTCAGGGACCTGGGTGACGCTGAGGGACCTGGGTGGGGCGGGGGTTCCGGTCCCTTCGACAGGCTCAGGGACCTGGGCGAGGCTCAGGGACCTGGGTGAGGCTCAGGGACCTGGATGACGCTCAGGGACCTGAATGGGGCTGATCAGTCGCCGAAGATGCGCCGCAGGTAGGCGTTGCGGAAGACGCCGCGGGGGTCGGCCTCGCGGGCGACCGCGGCGAAATCGTGCGCGCGTGCCAGCGTCGCGAGGATCCGCTCGCCGGGCATGGTGAACGCCTTGCCCCAGTGCGGCCGCGCGTCGAACGGCGCGAGGGCTGCCTCGACGTGCGGAAGGGCCGACAGCACCCCCGCGGTGTCGTTGCGCCACGTGAAGTGGATCGCGAGGACGTCGCGCTGATACGCGGGGCTCAGCCACAGCTCGTCGGCGGCGACCGTGCGCAGCTCGGTCACCAGGAGGTGCTCGGCGAAGCCCGGGGCGATCTCGCGGACGGCCGCGAGGGCCTCGGCCGCCGAGCTCAGCGGAACGAAGTACTCCGACTGGATCTCGTCGCCGTCGCTGGGGAGGGCGTCAGCGCGGAAGTGCGGCAGGCGCGTGTGCCATGGGCCGGAGGTTCCGCGCGGCGTCGTGTTGTCGACGGTGCGGATGCTGCCGAGGTGGATGTCATCGCCGACGGCGGTGCCGCCGAGCTCTTCGACCCACGTCGGAGACCCCGTGTCGCTCTTGGCCCAGACCAGGTCGTGCGCGGGGTCTCCCCAGGTCGTGAAGATGCTGACGCTGCGCGAGCCGCCGAGCACGGCGATCGGGTCGGCGATGATGTCGGCCCAAGCGACTCCGGTGTACGCCTGCTGCGTGACGGCGTAGGTCGGTTCGGTGCGCAGCTCGAGGGCCGTCACCACGCCCAGGGCGCCGATGCTGAGCGCGGCGGCGCCGAACCACGGGTGGGCTTCGTCGATGCGGTGCGTGCGGCCCTCGGCATCCATCAGCTCGACGCCCGTCACGGCGCTCGAGAGATTGCCGTTGCGAACGCCTGAACCGTGGGTGCCGGTCGCCGTCGCGCCGGCCACGGAGATGTGGGGGAGTGACCCGAGGTTGTGCAGCGCGCGGCCCTCGGCTTCGAGCACGGGAGCCAGCTGAGCGAAGGTCAGGAGCCCCTCGACACGCGCCCGGTCACCGGAGATGTCGATGCGCGTGGGCATCTTCTCGAGCGACACGAGGGTGGACTCGCTGTCGGCGACGTCGTTGAACGTGTGGCGGGTCGCCTGCACGCGCAGATGATCGGCGGATGCCACGACCTCGGCCAATTCGTCGGGCCCGGTCGGCAGCAGCACCTCGCGGGCACGGTACTGATGGTTGCCCGACCAGGTGGCCCCGGCGGAACGTGTCTCGATCATCGGTTCTCCTCGCGTCGTCGCTCACCCATCCTGCCCCGGACCTCCGACATGGGGGCGCGGGTGGAGGGTTTCGGGAGGTGTTCCGCGCTCAGCGGGCCGGGAAGAGCGCGGCCTCGAACACGGCCTCGGCCGCGCCCACCAGTAGACGGTTCTCGCCGAGCTCGGCGGCGGCCAGGCGCAGACCCTCCGCGCAGGCGGGGATGGTCTGCGCGCGCACCGCGGCGTCGAGACCGGGCAGGTCGAGGTCGCCGAGGATCGCGAGAAACCCGCCCAGCACGATGACTGCGGGGTTCATCACGTTCGCGGCGTTGGCGAGGGCGGTGGCGAGGATCCGGCGCTGTCGATCGGTCTCGGCCCGCACCGCCGCATCGGTGCTGCGGGTGAGCGCCGCTGCGAGGGCCGCGTCGTCAGCGCCCTCGATGCCGAGCGCTCTCAGCAGCAGCGACCGGCTGACCTCGTCTTCGAGTACCCCCTCGGGCGCGCGACGGTCGTCGGGATCGGCGATGCCGGGCCTGTTCTGCCCGAACTCCCCGGCGTAGCCGCCCGCCCCGCCCAGCGGCATCCCGCCGACGATCACCGCCCCGCCGATACCGCTCGCGCCGCCGTTGAGGTAGACGACGTCGTGCGCTCCGCGCGCGGCCCCGAACAGGTGCTCGGCCACGGCGCCCAGCGCCGCGTCGTTGGCGACGTGGGTGGGCAGGCCCGTGGCATCCGTCATCAGACCGGCGAGGGCGGCGTCGATCCACCCGAGGTGCGGGGCTTCGCGTACGAGCCCGTCGGATGCGCGCACCGGACCGGGGACGGCGACCCCCACGCCCACGAGGCGGGAGTCGGCGAGCGGCCCGCGGCGCCAGGAATCGAGGCGGATGCCGACGAGCTCGGCCGTGCGCTCGGGCGTGAGCAGCGTCGACTGATCGAGGCGTTCGCGCGCGATGATCGACCCGTCCAGGGCGACCGCTGCGATGTCGAGGGCGTCGACCTCGGGGTTCACGGCGACGGCGACGACGCGCGGGTCGGGCTCGACGATGGGGGAGGGGCGGCCGACGCGGCCCTGCGCCTCGGACGCCCGTTCGACGACGAGTCCCGCGCGCTGCAATTCGCCCACGAGGTCGGCGATGGTCGAGCGGTTCAGGCCCGTCGCCTCGGTCAGCGCGGCGCGCGAGCGCGGTCCCTCACGGTGCACGGTGCGCAGCACGAGGGCCAGATTGGCGCGGCGCATGCCGTCGCCCCGGCTGCCCGCGGTGACCATCCGACCACTGTGCCACGGGCGGGGCCGATTCCCACCCCGACCACAACCGCGCGGTGCCAGGATCGGAGCATGGACCTTTCCGGCATCCCCATCACGACCATCCGCGGCGAGCAGACGACCTTCGGCGAGCTGACCGACGGCAAGGCCGCCCTCGTGGTGAACGTCGCCTCGCGATGCGGCCTCGCCCCGCAGTACGAGGCGCTCGAGGCGCTGCACAAGAAGTACGCCGACCGCGGTTTCACGGTGATCGGCTTCCCCAGCAACCAGTTCCTGCAGGAGCTCAGCGACGAGGACAAGATCGCCGAGTACTGCTCGGCGACGTGGGGCGTGACCTTCCCGATGTCGGAGAAGGTCAAGATCAACGGGCGCAGCGCCCACCCCCTGTACAAGGAGCTCACGACGACTCCGGATGCCGAGGGCAAGACCGGCCGCATCTCGTGGAACTTCGAGAAGTTCGTCGTCGCCCCCGATGGTCGGGCGACCCGCTTCAGCCCGCGGACGCTGCCCGACGCCGCCGAGGTCGTCGCCGCGATCGAGGACGCGCTCCCGGCCTGATCCCCCCCCCCCCCTCAGCCAGGCGCGCGGGTGTCCCCGCGATGTCGGGGGTGTGCCCTAATCTGAGCGGCATCCGACCCTCTGAGGAGTTGCCGTGGCCGATGCCGTCGTTCTCGTCTCCGGCGGCGCTGCCGTCACCCCGTTCACCGACACCGACCGGGGTGCCGGGTCGGGGCTCGCGGCGGGCAACACGCTGACCGCCCTCCGCGAGCACCACCGTGCGGCCGGGCGGCAGGTCTTCACCGCTCCGGCCCGCATCGGTGCGGGGACGGTCGAAGCGGATGCCGGGTGGCAGGGCTTCGGCGACGTCCCGGTCGTGCTGCCCGCCGAGCTGACGATCAACGCCGTCGGCGCTGTCGACCACGCGGGCGTGGCGCTCGCCGCATTCGTCCGCTGGCTCTCCGTCGAGTACGCCGTTTCGAGTGTCGATCTCGTCGCGCACTCCATGGGCGGTCTGTTCTCGCGCGCGGCGATCCGCGAGCTGGCCGGGGCGGCCCCGCGGGTGGACCACCTCGTGACCCTCGGCACGCCCTGGGACGGCGCGGTGCTCGGCGACGCCGTCGCGGGCGACATCACGGATGCCGACGCGCACGGCGACCCGGCGACCACGACGATCCTCGACCAGGCGCGTGCCTATGCGGCGGCGAACTCGCAAGGGGCGGCCGAGCAGGTGTCGCGGCGGTTCCTCCGCACCTGGAACGAGGCGCAGGCCGGAGTGCTCGACGACGTGGCGGTCACGGCGATCGGGGCGGGGTACTTCGCCGCCGCCACCGAGCCGGCGCAGCTCTGGCCGCACGACGGGCTCGTGTCGTTGCGCAGCGGTCGGGCCGACGATGTGCCGGCGGCCGTCGTTCCTCGCATCGATCGGCACTCCTTCCCCGACCACGTGCACAGCATCTTCTTCGCCGACGGGTTCGGCCTGCCGTGGGAGCGCGCGCTGACGTGGGATCCGCAGGTCTTCGACATGGTCGACGCCGCTCTCCGGCGGTGATCCGAGCGGGACTCAGTTCGTCGGCGCGACGTATTCGTACGCCAGATCGCTCACCGCGGCGATGTGAGCGAAGTCGTGATCAGAACTCAGGACCGTCGCGTCGTTCGCGATGGCGTACGCCGCGATCAGGATGTCGACGGTGCCCGCGGCACGCACGAGGCCGGCGTTCCAGAGTGCGGACTGGATGCCGACGGCGAGCGTCTCGTCCGGTGCCCGTTCGAGAGGGAATCCCAGCGAGATCTGCGCGCGGTAGTGCGCGCGTTCCTCGGGCGAGCGTGCGCTGTGGCAGAACTCCACCACCTGCGGCGGGCACGTCACGAAAAGGTCGGAAGGCGATCGCGCGATGCGTTCGAGCCGATCGCGGATGGCCGGGTCGCCTGAGGCCAAGCGCGCCCAGACCGAGTTGTCGACGAGGTAGTCGGTCACGACGTCGAGGCGACAGGCGAATCGAGCCCGGCCTCGAGGTCCGTCAGTCCGGCAATTCCGGCGATCATCGCGTCCTTCTGCTGGGAAGCGATGAGACGGCGGAGGGCGAGGTCGAGGACCGCGCGATTCGAGGGTGCTCCGGTGAGGATCCGCGCGCGTTCGATGAGTCGTGGATCGAGGTCGACGCTGGTCAGTGCCATGGCAGGCCCCCTTCGTTATATATCTCAGTATATGTCGGCCGATGTAGACAGAGGGGGTGGACGCCGCGGCATCCGGGATATATGTTGTGAGCACCAACAAACCCGTTGCGCGCCACCGCGCGCTCGTGCGTCCATGCGAAGGAGCAGGAATGCCCACCCCCACCCGCGACGACAAGTTCTCGTTCGGTCTCTGGACCGTCGGCTACAACGGCACCGACCCCTTCGGCGGCCCCACACGTCAGCCCCTCGACGTCGTGCACGTCGTCGAGAAGCTCGCCGAGCTCGGCGCCTACGGCCTGACCTTCCACGACGACGACCTCTTCGCCTTCGGCTCCACCGACGCCGAGCGTCAGAAGCAGATCGACCGCCTCAAGGGCGCGATGAGCGACACCGGCATCGTCACGCCGATGGTAACCACCAACCTCTTCTCCGCCCCCGTCTTCAAGGACGGCGGATTCACCTCGAACGACCGCCAGGTGCGTCGTTTCGCGCTGCGCAAGGTGCTGCGCAACCTCGACCTCGCCGCCGAGCTCGGTGCGAAGACCTTCGTCATGTGGGGCGGCCGTGAGGGGGCCGAGTACGACTCCGCGAAGGACATCCGCCAGGCGCTCGAGCGCTACCGCGAGGCCGTCAACCTGCTCGGCGACTACGTCACCGACAAGGGCTACGACATCCGCTTCGCCATCGAGCCCAAGCCCAACGAGCCCCGCGGCGACATCCTGCTGCCCACGCTCGGACACGCGATCGCGTTCATCGACTCGCTCGAGCGCCCCGAGCTGGTGGGCCTGAACCCCGAGGTCGGCCACGAGCAGATGGCGGGCCTGAACTTCGCCGCGGGCATCGCCCAGGCGCTGTACCACGGCAAGCTCTTCCACATCGACCTCAACGGTCAGCGCGGCATCAAGTACGACCAGGACCTCGTGTTCGGCCACGGCGATCTGCACAACGCCTTCGCGCTCGTCGACCTGCTCGAGAACGGCGGCCCCGGCGGCGTGCCCGCGTACGACGGCCCCCGTCACTTCGACTACAAGCCCTCGCGCACCGAGGACGAGACCGGTGTCTGGGACTCCGTGTCGGCCAACATGAACACCTACCTGCTGCTCAAGGAGCGCGCCGCGGCCTTCCGCGCCGACCCCGAGGTGCAGGCAGCTCTCGAGGCCGCCAAGGTCGCCGAGCTCGCGCAGCCGACGCTGAACGAGGGCGAGACCTACGACGACTTCCTCGCCGACCGCTCGGCCTACGAGGACTTCGACACCGACGCGTACCTCGGCGGCAAGGGCTTCGGCTTCGTCCGCCTGCAGCAGCTCGCCACCGAGCACCTGCTCGGCGCGCGCTGAGTCGGAAGGGGTCCGGATGCCGCGGCATCCGGGCCCCTTCGCGGTACTTCCGCTGCGGTCGAGTCGCGCATCCCGCTCGGCATCCCGCCCGTACGCTGAGTGTCCGAAACACCCGGACGAATTCGAAAAGTCTCCGGGTGTTTTGGACACTCAAGAGGGCGGGGCGAGACGGGGGCCTCGGCGCCACGGGGCCGCACCCCGCAACACAGACAACTCGGACCGCGCCGACGGAGGCGCGGCGGACAGAAGGGCAGAGCATGGCGCTCGTCATGGGAGTCGACTCGTCGACGCAGTCGTGCAAGGTCGTCGTCGTCGACGCCGAGACCGGGAAGGTCGTGCGCGAGGGGCGCGCGTCGCACCCCGCCGGCACGTCGGTCGATCCCGAGGCGTGGTGGAAAGCGCTTCAGGATGCCATCGCCCAGGCCGGCGGTCTCGACGATGTCGCCGCGGTGTCGATCGCGGGTCAGCAGCACGGCATGGTCGTGCTCGACGCCGAGGGGGCCGTCATCCGCGACGCCCTGCTCTGGAACGACACCCGGTCGGCGCAGGCCGCGCGCGACCTCATCGACGAGGTGGGCGCTGAGGCGTTCGCCGAGCGGACGGGTGCCGTGCCGGTCGCCTCGTTCACCGGCACCAAGCTTCGATGGTTGCGCGACGCCGAGCCGGACAACGCCGCGCGCGTCGCCGCCGTGGCCCTGCCCCACGATTGGCTGACCTGGCGTCTGCGCGGATTCGGCCCGGGCAACGCCGTTCTCGAGGAGCTCGTCACCGACCGGTCCGACGCCTCGGGCACCGCGTACTGGGGCGCCGACGGCTACGACCTCGACCTATTCCGACGCGCCCTCGGGCACGATGCCGTGCTGCCGCGCGTGCTCGGTCCGTGGGAGAGCGCGGGGACGCTGCCCGGCGGCGCCCTCGTCGGCCCCGGGGCGGGAGACAACGCCGGCGCGGCGCTCGGCCTCGGCGCGGGCGTGGGCGACGTGGTCGTCTCGCTCGGCACCTCGGGCACCGTGTTCGCCGTCACCGACACCCCGGCCCGCGATGCGACGGGCGCGGTGGCCGGCTTCGCCGACGCCACGGGGCGCTTCCTGCCCCTGGTGGCCACCCTCAACGCCGCCCGGGTGCTCGACGCCTTCGCGGGGCTCCTCGGCGTGTCCCACGACGAGCTCGGGGCCCTGGCCCTCGAGGCCGAGCCCGGTGCCGGCGGCGTGGTGCTCGTGCCGTGGTTCGAGGGCGAGCGCACGCCCAACCTGCCGCACGCGCAGGCCTCGCTGACCGGCCTGACCCTGGCATCCACGAACCGCCCGAATTTCGCGCGCGCCGCCATCGAGGGCATGCTGAGCGGGCTCGCCGTCGGGCTCGAGGCGATCCAGGCGCAGGGTGTCGAGGTGCGCCGCGTGCTGCTGATCGGCGGTGCCGCCGCGAACGAGGGCGTCGCCCGCATCGCCGCGCAGGTGTTCGACGCCGAGATCGTCGTCCCGGCCGCAGGTGAGTACGTCGCGCTCGGCGCGGCCCGTCAGGCGGCGGGCGTGCTCGTCGGCGGACCGGTCGAGTGGACCGTATCGACCACGCGGGCCGTCGAGCCCGACCACCGCCCCGAGATCCGCGAGCGGTACGACGTGGTGGCGGCTCTGCGCGCGACGGAGTAGTGACACAGCGCACTCATAGGCCAAAGTAGAGGCGGGTCCGTCGGCGTCTTGTAAGGGGGGCGTCGGCGGACTCTCTGCGGGAGCGCTCCCCCGGAGCGGCTCCCCCCCCCGATTCGATCGCCGTGCGCCCGCGCATCCGTCCGCCGCGCAGGGGTCGCGACAGCGGCGGGCTCCGCCTCTTCCTCCGCGCGCGTTGCGCTCCGTCCCCGGTGCGTGTGATCGGTCGTCGGTCGCATCCTCGAGCGTCGGTCGATCACCGTCGTCCATGTTGTACGTACAGACTGGACGATATGGACGTTGCGCACTACGCTGACATCCAACGCGGAAGGGACCGCGGACGGATCGACCCGGGACGCCTCGCCGTCCCGCCTCCGTCACCACAACGGAGGGACTGCCCATGCCTTTGGTCAGCGGACACGACGTCATCCAGCACTGCACGGCCCGTGGGCTCGTGGCGGGGGCGTTCAACACCACGAACATCGAGACGACCATGGGCATCATCGATGCTGTCGAGAAGGTCGGTGTGCCGACCTTCATCCAGGTCGCTCCGACGAACGTGAAGCTTTCCGGCTACGAGTACGTGTACGACATGGTCGCGCGGCGCCTGGCGGACACGACCGTGCCGGTCGCCCTGCACCTCGACCACGGCAAGTCGCTCGCGGCCGTCGAAGCGGCTCTGGCCGCCGATTTCACCTCGATCATGATCGATGCCTCCGAGGAACCTCTTGCGGAGAACACCGCGATCTCGGCGACGGCGCGGCGCATGTGCGGTGCCTCGATCGCGCTCGAGGCGGAACTCGGCAGTATCGGCGGCAAGGAGGACGATGTCGCCCCCGAGTTCGCCAGCACGACAGACCCCGCACAGGTGTCCGACTTCGCCGCGGCCGTCGGCTGCGACATGCTCGCGGTGTCGGTGGGCAACGTGCACGGGTATGCGCCGAACGCGCGCATCGATTTCGATCTCCTCGAGCGCGTCCGCGCGGCGAGTTCCGTTCCCCTCGTGATCCACGGCGGCTCGGGGCTGCCCGAGGAGCAGCTCGGCCGCTTGGCGGACTTCGGTGTGGTCAAGGTCAACGTCGCGAGCGATCTGCGCAACGCCATGATCCGCAGCTTCGGCGAGGCGTACGCCGCGAACCCGAACGAGAACTCCCTCATCCGGGTTTCCCTCGACGCGGTGGCGGCGATCTCCGAGGTCGTCGAGCGTCGTATCCGCATGCTCAACCCTTCCCTCTGACGCGCATGACCCCCACGATCACGGTCGACATCGGCACCACGAGCGTCAAGCTGTGCGTGTTCGACGGCGACGGCGCCCTGCTCGTCTCTCGCCGCGTCGCGACCCCCACCGTCGGCGACGGGATCGGCGAGGTCTACGACGTCGAGGCGTTGCTGGATGCCGTGCGCGATTTCGTGGCGGACCTCGATCCGGCGCTGCGTCGATCGGTGCAGCGGATCGCGCTCGCGGGCGTGGGGGAATCGGGGGGGCTCGTCGGCCCCGACCTCTCGCTGCGTTCGCCCATGATCCTCTGGCACGATCAGCGTGGCGCCGCCCTGTTGCGCGACATCACCCCCGCCCATCGGGAACGCGTGTACGCCGTAACCGGCTTGCCCGTCAATGCGAATTACGCGCTGTCGAAGGTGGCCTGGGCGCTGGCCCACTCCGACAGCGCGGACGCCCTCTGGCTCAACGTGTCGGAGTTCGTCGCCGCGCATCTGACCGGGCGCCGCTGGTCCGAGCCCTCGCTCGCGAGTCGCACGATGGCCCTCGACCTGCGCGAGCGGCGCCCTTCGCGCGAGGTCTGCGCCCTCTTCGGCGTCGATCCGGCGGTCTTCCCGCCCCTGCGGCCGGCGTCTCACGGCGTCGCGATGGACCCCGCCGTCTCCCGTGCCTGGGGTCTCGATGAGGTGACCGTCCACGTCGCCGGTCACGACCACATGGTCGGGGGCGTCGGCGCCGACCTGCAGCCGGGCGAGATGCTGGATTCCACCGGGACCACGGAGGGCATCCTCACGCTCCTGGATGAACCCCGAACGGATGCCGCGACCGCGGCGACCAAGATCGCGGGCGGTCTCGCCTGCGACGGGGAGCTCTACACGCTGTTCGCGTCGATCCCGACGGGCGGATCGGCCTTCGCGACGCTGCGTACGCTCCTCGCCGTCGAGGAGGCGGATGCGCGGGCGCTCATCGACCAGGCGCATGTCACCTATCTCTCCGGGCGGCTCGATCTCGATCGGATCCCCTTGGTGCTGCCGCGCTTCCGTGGCAGTCCGCCCCCCGAGAAAGATGCGACCGCGCGAGGCGCCATCGCCGGGGTGGGCACCGACACGACCGCGCTCGAGCTCGTGTTCGGCTGCTTACTCGGACTCGTCCGCCAGTTTGCGGACGTCTGGGGCCTCTTCGGCAGCGAACTGGACCGCGTGAAGGTCATCGGGCCGGCGGCATCCAATCCCCTCTGGGTGCAGCTCAAGGCCGACCTGCTCGGGGTTCCCGTCAGCGTCGCCGGGGTCGACGAGGTCGTCTCCCGCGGAGCGCAGGCGCTCGCGCACGGGGTCCGGCGGCCGTGGGAGACCTCCCTCCCGCATGACGTCTCTCCCGACGCGGAACGCCACCGGCGGCTGCGGCAGTGGGCTGCGGCCACCGCGGCCCGGTGGGAACACCTCAAGGCGATGCCGGCGTGAGCGCGGCAGCGTCCTCCGAACGAAAGGCGCAGCGATGAGGCTCGTCGCAGGTATCGACTCGTCCACGCAGAGTTGCAAGGTCACCGTGCGCGATCTCGACACGGGGGTCTGCATCCGCGAGGGATCCGCTTCCCACCCGGTCGAGACGATCGTCGACCCCGAGGTGTGGTGGAACGCGCTCCTCGAGGCCGTGCGCGCGGCCGGAGGACTGCACGACGTGCTCGCGGTGTCGGTGAGCGGTCAGCAGCACACGCCGATCTTCCTCGACGAGACAGGCACGCCCGTCGCGGCCTCCCCGCTCTGGAACGACGTGGGCTCGCACCCGCACATGGTCGCGCTGAACGCCGAGCTCGGCCGCGACACCTGGATCCGGCGCACCGGCCTGCCCCTCACGCTCTCGGACACGGTGGTCAAGGCGCGCTGGCTGCGGGACGAGTTCCCGGATGCCGCGGCCCGCACCGCGGCCATCGCGGTCGTGCACGACTGGCTCACGTGGCGCCTGCGCGGTTTCGGCCCCGGGACGGGCGGGGTCGACAACCTCGTCACGGACAGGTCGGAGGCGTCGGGGACCGGGTACTGGTCGGGCGAGACGGGGGAGTACACCCCCGATCTCCTCGTTCACGCGTTCGGTCGACCGGTCGTGCTGCCCGTCATCCTCGGCCCCCTGGACCGGGCCGGAGTCACGGCCGCGGGACTTCCCGGCATCCCCGCGGGCCTTCCGATCGGGGTCGGCAGCGGAGATAACGCCGCCGCAGCCCTCGCGCTCGGACTCGAAGAGGGTGACGCCGTACTCAGCCTGGGCACGTCGGGTGTTGTCTATGCGAGGACGTCCTCTCCGGTCCACGACTACGCGGGCTACGTCTGCAGCTACGCCGACGCCACCGGTGATCATCTCCCCATCGTCGCGACCCTCAATGCGGCGCGGAACCTGCAGGTCGGCGCGGAGCTGCTGGGGTGCACGCACGATGAACTCGCCGAGCTGGCGCTGACCGCCTCACCCGGGGCGGAGGGGCTGACGCTGCTGCCGTACTTCGAGGGCGAGCGCACGCCCGACCTTCCACACGCGCGGGCGGCGCTGCTCGGTGCCAGTCTGTCGAACTTCACGCGAGCGAACATGGCGCGTGCGATCGTCGAGGGAACGGTGGCGAGCCAGGTCGCGATGCTCGACGCGCTCGCGGCGTGCGGGGTGCACTCCCGGCGGCTGCTCGTCATCGGCGGTGCGGCGAAGAACCCGGCCGTGCAGCGCGTGCTGGCAGAGCTCGTGGACCTTCCCCTGGGCGTGCCGACCGCGGACGAGTACGTCGCGAAGGGCGCCGCGATGCAGGCGGCGGCCGCGCTCACCGGCTCCTTCCCCCTCTGGTCGGTGGAGACGTCGCCCGTCGCCCCCGCGCCCCCCGCGCCCCAGATCGTCAGGCAGCACCACGACGCGCAGATCGCCCTCGGCCACCTCGCGAGTGCACCCGCCCCCGCGCCCGCGCGCGTCTGATCGACGCCGCTAAGGTCGAGGGGAGGGCGCTCGTCCTCGACCCCCGGGAGGAATCGACGGTGACCCTGCGCGCACGCCTCCCCGTCGCGGTGGGCATCGACGTCGGCAGCACCAACACCAAGGTCGTGGCGGTCACCGCCGACGGGGCGGTCGTCGCTCGAGCCAGCCGTCCCACCCGCCGTGCCGGAACCGACCTCGCCGTCGACGCGGCCGCCCTGGTGCTCGCGATCGAGGACATGGTCGTCGAAGTCTGCGGCGACAGCCGCGTGATCCACGCCCTGTGCGTCGCCGGCATCGGGGAGGACGGCGTGCTCGTGGATGCCGGGCTGCGCCCGCTCACCCCCGCGCTGGCGTGGTTCGACCCGCGCCGTCACGCCGTCTTCGACGCTCTGCGCCCCGAGCTGGTCGGCGACGACACCTTCGACGTCGACACCGACCCGGTTCGCTCGCTCGTCGGCTGGAGGTGGGCTCGCGCGCAGGCGGGCGCCGATCGCGCCGCCGCATGGATCGCCCTCACCGATCTTCCGTCCGTCTCCTGGACGGGCCGCGCCTTCCTCAGCGACACGCTGGCGCCGCGCACGGCCGCGTGGCGCAGCGGTGAGCGCGCCTGGGCCCACGACCGTGTGACTCTGACCCTCGGCGACGAGCGTCTTCTTCCGCCCGTCGTCGCGACCGGGGACGTGGTCGGGGAGATCGTGTCGCCGGCGCTCCGCGCGGCGGGGGTCGTGACCTCGGATGCCATCGCCGTGGCGGGCGGCCACGATCACCCGATCGGAGGGTGGGGCGTGCAGTTGATGGTCCCGGGCGCCGTGCTGGATTCGATGGGCACGGCCGAGGTGGTGGTCGCGCAGTCGGCCTCTTCGCGGGTGCGGGGTGACGACCACGTGGATGTCGCTCCCGGTATCCGTGCCAGCGGCAGCACTCTGCTGCGTGTGGAGGAACTGGCGCGCAACGTGCAGTGGGCCTCGCGCGATGCCGAGGTGGCCCGCGCGATCAGGCACCTCTTGATCGGACGGGCCGAGCCGCTCCCGGTGTGGGAGTCGGGCTGGTTCGTTCCGGGGCAGCGGGGCGGGGGGCAGCCGTCGTACGCCGTCGATGCTCCGGCAGATCCTCGGGCCCGTGCTTCCGCGGTGCTGGGGGCGCTCGCCGTGGCCGGCCGCGACGCGGTGGACGCGGTGCGTCACGATGTCGGCGGGGTGGCCGAGGTCCGTATGGCCGGGGGGTGGGTGCGCTCTCCCGGGTGGATCGCGCTGAAGGCCGCTGTCAACGGTGCCCCGGCGGTGCCGGTCCTCGAGCCGGAGGTCACGGCCGTGGGGGCCGCCCTGTTGGCGGCGACCGCGCGGGGGTGGACCCCCGACCCGGTCGACGCGCTCGGGGGTTTCGTCAGCGGGATGCTGGGATGAGCCCGGTCAGCTGGCCGAAACGCTGACCTCGAGGGGGATGACGTCGGTGAGCACCCACGTCTCGTAGTAATCGAACCGTGTTCCATCGGCCGCCCACGACGAGGAGCGCACGCGCAGCACGGGGTGGCCCGGTTCGACGTCGAGGTGAGCGGCGACCGCGTCCGGTGAGGCGAGGGCGTGGATGACCCGCTGCGCGCCACTGCTGATGAAGCCCGCTGATCGGAGGTGGCTGTTGAGCGAGGCCGAGCCATCGAGCACGCCCGATTCGCTCGCGATCGTCCGTGCCACGTCGCGGGGGAACCAGTTCGTGCTGTACATGGCCCGGCGTCCGTCGAGCGCGCGGACGCGCTCCAGCGCGAACACCTCGGTGTCGGGGTCGACGCGCAGGGCATCCGTGACGTGGGTCTCGGGGGTGACGTAGCCCGTGTGCACGACGGTGGTCGTGATGCCGGTCCGTCCGTGCCGCAGCTGCGATTCGAGGAACCCTTCCTGGACGGTCCACCCCGCCGTTTGACCGGGGATGCTCGCGAACACCCCGCGGCGGGGGATGCGGTGCGCGTAGCCGTCGTTCTCGAGCTTGGTCAATGTCTGCCGCACCGTCGCCCGCGAGAGTCCGAACTCACGGCACAGCTCCAGTTCGCTCGGCAGTCGTTCCTCTTCGGCGATCTCGCCCTGAGCGATCTGCTCGCGCAGGATCTCGTAGAGCTGCTCGTAGTACGGCACGGGGGAGACCCGTTCGATCGTGTGCACCACGTGATCCTCCTCGTCGTCGTGCGCATCGTCGCGCCTTCGTCGTACGTTTGGTTCTGACTGTACAGACGGTGCGGATACCCGATCCCGCGAACCCCCGACCTTTCGTCGTTTGCATCTTTCGATTCGCGCTGTACATTCTGTACGTACAAGACGTACGATACGGGCAGGGCTTCGGCCCTGTACAGCGAAACCGCCATCTACCCCAGAGGCTTCTGCACTTCAGAGAGGAAGTACGCATGCGAACTTCACCCATCACCGGACTCGCCCTCCTCGGCGCCGGCGCGCTGCTGCTCGCCGGATGCGCGGGAGGTGCATCCGGCGACGCCGGCTCCGGCGCCGGCGAGCCGGCCGACACCCCGCTGAGCTACTCGCAGCCGCACACCGACCCGTTCCAGAACGCCGAGAACGTCGGCTCCATGGAGCGCTTCGCCGAGCTCGGCTACGCCACCATCCCGGCGACCAACGCCGACCGCGACGCCGCACAGCAGATCACCGACATCCAGACGCTCATCAACAAGGGCGCCAAGGGCCTGGTCATCTCGGTCGGCGACGCCGACGCGATCGTCCCGGCCATCGAGTACGCCAACGACTCGAGCGTTCCGATCGTCGCCATCGACGAAGCTCCCGCCTCCGGCAAGATCGCCATGATCGTGCGCGCCGACAACGTGCAGATGGGCGAGCTCGCCTGCGAGGAGATGGGCAAGCGCGTCGCCGCCGACGCTGTCGTCGTCACCCTCGACGGCGACCCGGTCACCTCGAACGGTCGCGACCGCACGAACGGGTTCAACGACTGCATGGCGTCGAAGTACCCGGGCGTCAAGCTCGTGAACGTCGCCACCGAGTGGGACCCCGCGAAGGCGGCATCCGGAATCGAGACCGCGCTGAACCAGTACGGCAACGTCGCGGGCATCTACAACCAGAGCGACGCCACCTTCTTCCCGACGATCCTCGACACGCTCCAGTCGGCCGGCAAGCTCGTGCCCGCGGGGCAGTCGGGCCACATCGTGCAGGTCTCGGTCGACGCCAGCCCGATGGCGATGAACGCGATCCGCGACGGATGGCTGGATGCCGCCGTCGCCCAGCCCATGACCGACTACATCGACTACGGCGTCGACTACCTCACCCGCGCCATCAAGGGCGAGACGTTCCAGGCGGGGGCGACCGATCACGGCAGCACGATCGAGGAGCGTAACGGCAACCTCGTCGACCTGCTGCCCACGCCCGTCGTGACCAAGGACAACGTCGAGGACCCGAACCTCTGGGGCAACAAGCAGTTCGCCCTCGACGCGTTCGGCGTCAGCAAGTAATCCGGCCATCACCCCAGCGAGACGGAGACGTCATGACCACCCTTACGACCACCGTGCCTGCCATCCGCATCGACGGCGTGAGCAAGACCTATGGTGCGACCAAGGCCCTCCAAGACGTCTCCGTCTCGATCCTCCCCGGCCAGGTCCACGGCCTGATCGGACGCAACGGCGCGGGCAAGTCCACCCTGTTGCGCATGATCACGGGCCTCGAGACGCCCGACACCGGGACGGTGAGCTTCTTCGGGGAGGCCGCTCCCCCGGCATCCGATCCGAAAGCCTGGCAGCAGCGTGTCGCCTGCGTCTACCAGCGGCCCTCGGTCTTCGCGAACCTCACCATCGCGGAGAACCTCTTCGCGGGGCGTCTGCCCACCACGGGAGCGCGCGTGTCGTGGACGAAGATGCAGTCCGAGGCCGAGCGGATCCTCGACGCGTGGAACATCCGTCTCGACCCCAAGCTGCTGCTCGCGGACGCCCCGATCGAGGAGCGCCAGATGCTCACGATCGCGAAGGCGCTCGAGGCGGGCACACGCATCGTTCTGCTCGACGAGCCCACGGTCCAGCTCGAGGGCGCGGCCATCCGGCGGCTGTTCGATAAGGTGCAGGAACTGCAGGAGGCCGGCGTCACCTTCGTCTTCGTCTCCCACTTCCTCCGGGAGGTCACCGCGATCTGCGATTCGGCAACCGTCCTGCGCGACGGCAAACTGCTCTGGTCGCGCGTGGGTGGCGAGATCCGCTCCGACGACCTCGTCGACGCGCTCCTCGCCGGCCAGGAGCAGCGTCGGCACCGCGCCGAGAACGCCGCCCCGGCCCTCGACGCACGACCCGCCGTGCAGCTGCGCGGCGCCACGGATCGCGAGGGGGCGTTCACGGACGTCAGCCTCTCGGTCGCCCCGGGCGAGCTGATCGCCATCGGCGGCGTGGGCGGGTCGGGTAAGTACTCGGTCGGCGAGGCCATCGCGGGACTCCGGTCCCTCGGCGGCGGAGAGATCATCGTCGCCGGGGAGCCCATCCGCACGGGAGACGTGAAGGCGAGTCAGCGGGCCGGCATCGGATTCGTCCCGGCCGACCGGCACAAGGACGGCTACGTCCCGCAGCTGAGCGTTGCCGAGAACATGACGATGGGCGTCATGGACCAGCTGGCGCCGCGGGGCTTCTTCTCGCCGCGCGCGCAGACCGAGATGTCGCGGACGCTTATCGACGACGTGGCCCTCGTCCCGCCGGACCCTCGCCTCGCCGTGTCCGGACTGAGCGGGGGGAACCAGCAGAAGGTCGTGCTCGCCCGCGCCCTCGCGCGATCCCCGCGTGTGCTGGTGCTCATCTCGCCCACCGCGGGTGTCGACATCGCGGCGAAGGACGCCATCTACGCCCTGATGCTGCGAGCCCTCGCCGACGGTGTCGCGGTCATCCTCATCTCCGACGACGTCGAGGAGCTGCTCGTCAGCCCCCGCGTCCTGATCATGCGCGAGGGACGGATCTCGTCCGAACTCGCCGACCCCACCGAAGAAGACATCGTTCGAGCCATCGAAGGCCTGGAGTGAACACCGTGCGAACCACCGTCGTCAGAACCCCCGTCAGCGCCCCGAACCCCGTGGTGCGCTCCGTCGTGAAGAACGTGCGCGAGCTGAGCGTCCTGCCGGGCCTCATCATCGTCGCGATCGTCGGAGCCGTCGTCAGCCCCGCGTTCCTCTCCGCCGCCAACCTCACGCTGATCCTGCGTCAGTCCGCCGAGCTCGGGATCGTCGTCATCGGTCTGACGTTCATCCTCATCACCGGCAAGCTCGACATCTCGCTGGAGTCGACCGTGGGCCTCGCCCCGATGGTCGCCGCATGGCTGATGGTGCCCGCGGTGACGGGCGGACTCGGATCCGAGATCGGTCCCGGTTTCGCGATCCTCGTCACCCTGGCGATCGGTGTCGTGATCGGGTTGATCAACGGCTTCCTCGTGGTGAAGGTCAAACTCGATCCCTTCATCGTGACGTTGGCGATGCTGATCCTCTTGCGCGGCATCACGCTCGGCGTCAGCCAGGGGAAGACCCTCGCCGGCCTCCCCGAGGCCTTCCGCTACGTGGGCTCGGCTCGCTGGGTCGGCATCCCCGCCGCAATCTGGATCACCGGCATCCTGTTCCTCGTCGCCGCCCTCGTGCTGCGCTACACCGCCTGGGGTCGTGCGCTCTACGCGATCGGCGGGAACGCCGACGCGGCCCGGGCCGCCGGCATCCGGGTGGACGCCGTGCTCATCACCGCGTTCGTCGTGGCCAGCGCGCTCGCCGCCTTCGCCGGTCTCATGCTCGCCGGGCGTCTCGCGTCGGTCACCAGCGGCATGGGCGACAACCTCATCTTCAGCGCCCTGGCCGCGGCCGTCATCGGCGGCGTGCAGCTCAACGGCGGACAGGGTCGGATCGTCGGCGCGCTCCTGGGCGTGCTGCTGCTGGGTACTCTGACGAACGTCCTGACCCTGGCCGGCGTGCCCACCTTCTGGATCAACGCCGTCTACGGCGCGGTCATCCTCCTCGCCCTGCTCGTCGGTCGCTGGGGCGGCCGGACGAACACGCACTGACCCCGCGGACGAAAGAAAGGACCGTTCATGTCGGAATTCCAGGAGATCAGCTCGACCGTCGTCGCGGAGCTCGGGGAGGTGTTCAGCCGCGTCCCGGAGCAGAATCTCGGGGCCGCCCTCGACGCCCTGGAGACGCACCAGCGCATCTTCGTGCTCGGGATCGGGCGGGAGGGACTCGGCTCCAAGGCCTTCGCGATGCGGCTGACGCACTTCGGCAAGACCGTGCACTGGGGATGGGACGACACCACCCCCGCCGTGACCGCGGACGATCTGTTCATCATGCCCTCGGGGCCGGCGAACATCCCGCACCTGCACTACATCGCCGAACAGGTGAAGAAGACCGGGGCGACGCTCTTGGTCGCCACTGCCGTGCCGGACGGCCTGACCGCTCAGCTCGCCGATATCGTCCTCACAGTCCCGGCCCACACCTACGGCGCCGAAGACCCCAGCGGCCTCGTGCCTACGATTCAGGCGATGGGGAGCCTGTTCGAGCAGTCGCTCTGGATCTTCTGGGACGTGCTTTACCTCATGCTCGTGCGTCGCACGGGAGCGAAGTTCCACGACCTCGTCGCCCGCCACCGCAACTTCGAGTGACCGGCCCCGAATGTCCCGGTCCACCCCACAGGACCGGGGCATTCGGCTGTTCGGGGGGCGGGGTGACCTTCACGTGTCGGCTCTCGCACCCCGCCCCGCTCGGAGGAGGTGCGTCCCCCGCTACTGTGAGTCACCATGAGCGGCGAGGTCGGGGGCAAGCGCATCGGCGTGCGCGAGGTCGCCGCCGCCGCGGGGGTCTCGACGCAGACCGTCTCTCGCGTGCTCAACGGGTATCCGGGCATCCGCGAAGCGACCCGCGAGCGCGTGCTCGACGCGGTGGCCACCCTCGACTATCGGGTCAACAACGCCGCCCGTGCGCTGGGCACGAGCCTCACGCGCACGGTCGGGGTCGTGGCATCCGACGCTGTCCTGCACGGACCCGCGGCCGGCATCGCCGCCCTCGAACGGGCCGCGCGGGCCCGGGGACGGTGGATCTCGACCGCATACACCGACTCCGACGACCCGGCCGACATCGACGCCGCGGTGCGCCACCTGCTCGATCAGGGGGTCGACGGCATCGTGCTGGTCGCCGCCCACGGCGCCACCGCCCTCGACGGTTTCGACGTGCCGATCGTGCCGCTGTACGGCGAATCCGGGGCCCGCCAGCGCGACGCGGCCGCGCTCGTCGTCGAACACCTCACCGACCTCGGACACCGTCGGATCATCGAGGTCGCCGGTCCCTCCGACTGGCGCGAATCCCTCGCCCGCACGGCGGGGGTCGCAGACGCCGTCGCCCGCCTCGACCTCGAGCTTGTCGATCGCGCGGAGGGCGACTGGAGCGCGGCATCCGGCTTCGCGCTCTCCGAGGCCGTCGCCGCCCGCGTGCGCGAGGGGGTCACGGCCGTCGCCGTCGCCAACGACCAGATGGCTCTCGGTCTCATCGGGGGGCTCACCGCCCGGGGGCTCGCGGTGCCGGCCGATGTCTCGATCGCGGGATTCGATGACAACCCGGATGCCGCGTTCTACACCCCCGCGCTCACGACCGTGCGCCTCGACGTCGAAGGCGAGGCCGCGCACGCGGTCGCGGCCGTGATGGGCGAGTCGTCGGCGCCCCCGGCCGAACCGGTGCTGGTGGTTCGCGCGTCGACGGCCTCGCCGCGCTGAGCGGTCGGCCCCCGGGCCGAACTCCGGAAGAACTCGCCGGCGCGGCTTCCTCAGCCCGGCGACCTCGGCGTTCGACCGGAACCGGCGGCGCGGATCTCCGGAGTTCTGCACCGACGTCGCTGCACGGCTGCTCTCGGGGTCAGCCCGGCCGCCGACATCCGCCCCTCGCCAAGACGCGATGTTACCGGTAACATCGAACCCGGCCCCACCCGACCCCGTCGAAGGAGACACGCGTGTCCGCTGCCGCCACGTTCGCACCCGAGGTGCAGGAGGCGATCGACGCCGTCCGCGCCGACGTCGCGAAACTGCACGCCGAGCTCGTGCGCTACAACCTCATCGTCTGGACCGGCGGCAACGTCTCGGGCCGCGTTCCCGGCGCCGACCTGTTCGTCATCAAGCCCTCGGGCGTCTCGTACGACGACCTGGCCCCCGAGAACATGATCCTCTGCGACCTCGACGGCAACGCGATCCCCGGCACCCCCGGCTCTGAGCGCAGCCCCTCGAGCGACACCGCGGCGCACGCCTACGTGTACCGGAACATGCCCGAGGTCGGCGGGGTCGTGCACACGCACTCCACCTACGGCGTCGCCTGGGCCGCCCGCGGCGAAGAGATCCCCTGCGTCATCACCGCGATGGCAGACGAGTTCGGCGGCCCGATCCCCGTCGGTCCCTTCGCCATCATCGGCGACGACTCGATCGGCCGCGGCATCGTCGAGACCCTGCGCGGACACCGCTCGCGCGGCGTGATCATGCAGAACCACGGCCCCTTCACGATCGGCACGAACGCGAAGGACGCCGTGAAGGCCGCCGTCATGCTCGAAGACGTCGCCCGCACCGTGCACATCGCGCGCGAGGCGGGTCCGCTCATCCCGATCCCGCAGGACAAGATCGACGCCCTCTACAACCGCTACCAGAACGTCTACGGACAGAGCACGGACGACCGCCGATGAACGCGCAGATCACTGCACTGCTCGAAGAAGGCCGCGCCAGCCTCGGGATCGAGCTCGGCTCCACCCGCATCAAGGCGTGCCTGATCGGCCCCGACGCCCAGGTGCTCGCCACCGGCTCCCACGAGTGGGAGAACGTCTACGCCGACAAGCTGTGGACCTACTCGCTGGATGCCGTGTGGTCGGGCCTGCAGTCCGCCTACGCGGCACTGATCGCCGACGTGCAGCAGCGCTTCGGCGTCGCGCCCGAGCGCTACGCCGCGATGGGTGTCTCGGCGATGATGCACGGCTACCTCGCGTTCGACGCCGACGGCGAGCTGCTCGCGCCCTTCCGCACGTGGCGCAACACCAACACCGGTGTCGCCGCCGCCGAGCTCACCGAGCTGCTGGGCGTGAACATTCCGCTCCGCTGGTCGATCGCGCACCTGCATCAGGCCGTCGTCGACGCCGAGCCCCACGTGCCCGAGATCCGCTTCCTCACCACCCTCGCCGGGTACGTGCACGGGAAGCTCACCGGCGAGAAGGTGCTCGGCGTGGGCGATGCCTCGGGCATGTTCCCCATCGACTCCGCCACCCGCGACTACGACGCCGAGCTCGTCGCGCGCTACGACGCGCTCGCCGCAGGTCGCGTGCCCGCGCTGAACGACCTGCTGCCGCGCGTGCTCGTGGCCGGCACCGCCGCCGGCGCGCTGACCGACGAGGGCGCGACGCTGCTCGACCCGAGCGGGACCCTGCGCCCCGGCATCCCGTTCGCTCCCCCCGAGGGCGACGCGGGCACCGGCATGGTCGCGACCTGCGCCGTGGCTCCCCGCACCGGAAACGTCAGCGCCGGCACGAGCATCTTCGCGATGGTCGTGCTCGAACGCCCGCTCACCGAGGTGCACCACGAGCTCGATCTCGTCACGACGCCGGCGGGTGATGCGGTCGCGATGGTGCACTGCAACAACGGTGCGAGCGAGCTGGCCGCGTGGGCGAACATGTTCACCGCGTTCGCCGCCGCCGCCGGCACCCCGGTGACCCCGGATGCCACCTACGCGGCGCTGTTCGAGGCGGCGCTGAACGGCGAGGCCGACGCCGGCGGACTGCTCGCCTACAACCACCTCGCGGGCGAGCCCATCGCGGGTCTCGACGAGGGCCGACCGCTGGTCGTGCGCACCCCCGACAGCCGCCTGACGCTGCCGAACTTCATGCGCGCGCAGCTCTACGGCGTGTTCGGCACCCTGGCGCTCGGCATGGACGTACTCCACGGCGAGGGCGTGCAGCTCGACAAGATGTACGCCCACGGCGGCATGTTCCGCACGGCGGGCGTCGCCCAGCGCTTCCTCGCCGCCGCCCTCGACGCCCCCGTCGCGGTCGCCGAGACGGCGTCGGAGGGCGGGGCGTGGGGCATGGCCGTGCTCGCGGCGTACGTCGCCGACGACTCCGGCCGCGACCTCGACACGTGGCTGCGCGAGACGGTGTTCGCCACCGCCCCGATCGTCACCGCCGTCCCCGAGCCCGCCAACGTCGCCGGCTTCTCGACCTACCTCGACCGTTACCGCGCAGGCCTCGCCGTCGAGGCCGCCGCCGTGGCATCCCTCTGATCACCCGAAAAGGAACAGTCATGACCCGCACTCCCCTCAAGAACGACCTCGACGGCTACGAGGTCTGGTTCGTCACCGGAAGCCAGAACCTCTACGGCGAAGAGACGCTCACGCAGGTCGCCGAACAGTCGCAGGCCGTCGTCGAGGGCCTCAACGGCCTGCCGGTGAAGGTCGTCTGGAAGCCCGTGCTGAAAGACTCCGACAGCATCCGCCGCATGGCGCTCGAGATCAACGGTCGCGACGACGTCATCGGCGTCATCGCGTGGATGCACACCTTCAGCCCCGCGAAGATGTGGATCGCCGGCCTCGACGCCCTGCAGAAGCCGCTGCTGCACCTGCACACGCAGGCCAATGTCGAGCTGCCGTGGAACGACATCGACTTCGACTTCATGAACCTCAACCAGGCCGCCCACGGCGACCGCGAGTTCGGGTACATCCAGACGCGCCTCGGCGTCTCTCGCAAGACGGTCGTCGGCCACGTGTCGAACCCGGTCGTGCGCCAGCAGATCGAGGACTGGGAGCGCGCTGCCGCCGGCTGGACCGCCGCCCGTACCCTCAAGCTCGCGCGCTTCGGCGACAACATGCGCTACGTCGCCGTCACCGAGGGCGACAAGACCGAGGCCGAGCTGCGCTTCGGCGTGCAGGTCAACACCTGGGGCGTGAACGAGCTGGTCGAGGCTGTGGAGAAGGCATCGGATGCCGACATCGACGCCCTCGTGCAGGAGTACGTCGACAGCTACGACGTGGTCGACGACCTGCTCCCCGGCGGCGCACGTCACCAGTCGCTGCGCGACGGCGCGGCGATCGAGCTGGGCCTGCGTTCGTTCCTTGAGGAGGGCGGCTTCGGCGCCTTCACCACCTCGTTCGAAGACCTCGGCGCGCTGAAGCAGCTGCCCGGTCTCGCGGTGCAGCGCCTGATGGCCGAGGGCTACGGCTTCGGCGCCGAGGGCGACTGGAAGACCGCGATCCTCGTGCGCGTCGCCAACGTCATGGGCGCGGGCCTGCCCGGCGGCGCCTCGCTCATGGAGGACTACACCTACGACCTCGTCCCCGGCAATGAGCGGATCCTCGGGGCGCACATGCTCGAGGTCTCGCCCTCGCTGACGACGAAGAAGCCGCGCCTCGAGATCCACGAGCTCGGCATCGGCGGCAAGGACGACCCGGTGCGCCTGGTCTTCACCGCCGACGCG
Source organism: Microbacterium algihabitans (assembly GCF_032464975.1). NCBI lineage: Bacteria > Bacillati > Actinomycetota > Actinomycetes > Micrococcales > Microbacteriaceae > Microbacterium > Microbacterium algihabitans. Next base: position 359,853 of record NZ_JAWDIU010000003.1, on the reverse strand, counting down.
GGCCCCGCGCTGGTCGTCGCGATGAGCGACATGCGCGACCGCTTCCGCCTGGTGGCCAACGTCGTCGAGAACGTCGACGCGCCCGACCTGCCGAAGCTCCCCGTGGGCCGCGCGGTGTGGAAGCCCGCGCCCGACTTCGCGACCTCGGCCGGCTGCTGGCTCGCCGCCGGCGCCGCCCACCACACCGTCATGACGACGGCCGTGGGCATCGAGGTGTTCCGCGACTTCGCGGAGATCGCCAAGACCGAGCTCGTCGTGATCGACGACGACACCACGGTCCGCGGTTTCCAGAGCGAACTGCGCTGGAACCAGGCGTACTACCGCCTGGCCCAGGGCCTGTAAGACCCGTCGCCCCGGGAGCCGCACTGCCCCGGGGCGACGCGGTACGCGCGCGTCCCGCTCTCTCGAGACGCGCTGCCGCCCGACGAGGCCTCTCTCGCCTCGACGAGCGGATCGTGCCCCGGACCCGGGGCGGCGGTGGGCCGCCGAGGGTCCGGGGCACGTTTTCGTCTGGTTCGGCCTGCATCTCTCGGGACGTGGATGCGGGGGGTGCGTGTCCCCATTTCGGTCGGGGTGTGTCCCAGATTGTGCGGTTCGCGGGGTGTTCAGCCCGCACTTTTCGGGACATGGGTGCGGGGGCGTCCGGTGCGCTGGGGGACCTGTCGTCGGCGCCGGGCCGAAGCCCGGCCGAGGAATACGCTTCGACCTTGCACGGTTGCCGTTCGTTCACCTCGATCGATGGGACCCCCGTTTTGACTGCATCCGCACACGCCCTCGTGGTCGGCGCGACCGGTATCGCCGGCGGCGCGCTGATCGACCGACTGTCCGACGAGGGATGGGCGGTGACCGGCCTTTCCCGTCGGCCGGGTGCGGAGCGTCCGGGTGTCGAGTGGCGGTCGGCCGACCTGCGCTCGCCCGAGTCGCTGCGCGGGGCGCTGGGCGACCTGCCCGTCACGCACGTGTTCTTCACGGCGTGGTCGCGGCAGGACACCGAGGCCGAGAACATCGCCGTCAACGGCGGCATGGTCCGTGACCTGCTCGCGGCGCTCTCCGACGCACCGGTGCGTCACGTCGCCCTGATGACCGGGTTGAAGCACTACCTCGGACCCTTCGAGGCGTACGGCCAGGGCGAGATGCCCGACACCCCGTTCCACGAGGACGAGCCGCGACTCGACGTCGACAACTTCTACTACGCGCAGGAGGACGAGCTCTTCGCGGCCGCCCGCCGTCAGGGCTTCACGTGGTCGGTGCACCGTTCGCACACGGTTCTCGGCCATGCCGTCGGCAACGCGATGAACATGGGGCTCACGATCGCCGTCGCCGCCGCGATCAGCCGTCACACGGGCCGGCCGCTCGTCTTCCCGGGCAGCGAGACCCAGTGGAACGGCCTCACCGACGTCACTGATGCCGACCTGCTGGCCAGCCAGATGGTCTGGGCGGCCACGCACCCCGAGGGCGCGGATGAGGCGTTCAACACCGCGAACGGCGACGTCTTCCGGTGGCGCTGGATGTGGCCGCGCATCGCGGCAGACCTCGGTGTCGAGGCGGAGGGATTCGACACCGCCCCGCGCCCGTTCGAACAGCAGATGGCCGATTCGGCGCCGGTGTGGGCCGAGATCGTCGAGCAGCACGGACTCGTCGAACCCGGCATCACGCGCGTCGCCTCGTGGTGGCACACCGATGCCGATCTCGGGCGCGACATCGAGGTCATGACCGACATGTCGAAGAGCCGCCTCGCGGGGTTCACCGAGCATCACCGCACGCGCGACTCGTTCACGAAGCTCTTCGGGCGGTACCGCGCGGCGCGCCTCATCCCCTGAGCCACAGACGCTGACCCACGGTCCCGAGCTGGCCGTGGCGACCCGTGGTTGCAGGTGCCGTCAGCTCTCAGGGTCGTCGGTGGTCGTCGTCGTGCTGTGCCAGTACGCGGCGGTCTTGCTCCCGAGCCGCACGATCTGGTCGGGGCGAGTGTCGGCATCCGGCCAGAAGCAGAGTTCGTAGCGGTCGGGCGCGGCCTCCTCTTCGAGGACGGTGTCGGCGTCACGGCCGGCATCCATCGCGGTCGCCGACCACCGTGCACGGTACGACATGACCGGGAGCGTGATCTCGTCGCCGTCGTCGAAACCCCCGAACCACAACACCCGCTGGTCGGGGCGGAAGGACACCTCGACGACGTCCTCCGCTTCACTGAGCGGGGGCTCACTGTCGACCAGCACGACGCGTACGGGAACGGCGCCGGTGTGCAGCCCCGTCCGCAGATCCAGGAGCCCCGGAATCGCTGCGCCGCAGAGCCCGTTCTGCTGTCCGGCGAACGGGCTGCCCGAAACGATCTCACCGAAGCGTTCCTCGGGATGCAGCCAGATGAAGCCGTAGTGCACATGCAGTGGTCGGTCGAAGAGCACCTTCTCCGCGTGCATCTCGGTCACAGCCGCTGCCCCAGCGCCCACAGGCGGTCGGCGCGACCCGAGATCGCCTCCGACAGGGCGAAGGCCTGCGCGTCGGTCAGCGACGCGACGTAGTCGACGATGCCGCGGGAGCGCGCGAGGGTCTCGGCCTCGGCATCCGTCGGGCGGCGCTCGGCGGGCAGCTGCGCGTACTGCTCGCGGGCCAGCGCGATGAGCTCACGCAGGCGTCGCGGCGTGCGGGCGCGGTCGAGGTCGTCGTCGAGCCACTCACCGAGCGCGCGCACCGATCGGGCGAGGATGCGGCTCATGCCGCGTTGCTGGATCGCCAGGTCGGGGCGGCTGAGCACGAACCGTTTGTGCACGAATTTCAACACCTCGACGTGGTGCCAGGCCCAGGGCGAGAGCACGACGGGCCCGGCGCGGGGAGTGTCGAGGGGACGCAGACGCGCCGACTCCTGGAAGCGGCGGATCCACCGATCCGTGAACCCGGCAAGCCGGCGCTCGGCCGTCAGCGACCCGTCGAACGGGCGCGCGAGCAGGTCGGTGACCATCTCGGCATCCACGTCGCTGACCGCGGCGAGGAAGGCCTCATCGTCGGCGATCCAGGGGTCGTCGCGACGCATCTTGCGGCGCAGGCGCTCGAGACCGGCCCCGGGGGCGAGCTCGGCGCGCACCTCGGCATCGTCGCGCGAACGCCACTCGAGCACGTCGTCGAGCCAGCCGCGGAACTCCGCCGCGATCGGGGCGTGGTCGAGGATGCCGGCGCGATAGAAGTCGTCGACGTCGTGCACCGAGTAGGCGATGTCGTCGGCGAGGTCCATCACCGCGCCCTCGATGCTCTGGCGCAGTGGCTCGGCATCGACGCCCTGACGCGCTTCGGCGAGGTCGTCGAGGTCGATGTCGTACGCGGAGTACTTGTGCACGCGGTACGCGCCGTCGGGGGAGCGGCGGATGCCACGGGGCGGGCCGATCCGCTCGATGTCGGCCGCGCCGACCGACGGAGCCCACGGGTACTTGGCCGAGGCGGCACGGACGGCGGCCGTGAGATTGAGTCCGCGCGGGGCGTTCTCGACCACGTCGAGCGCGGTGAGGATGCGGTAGGTCTGCGCGTTGCCCTCGAATCCGTCGGCGAGGCCCAGCTCGTCGCGGGCGAGCCTGTCGAGGGTGGTCTCGCCGAGGTGGCCGAACGGCGGGTGCCCGAGGTCGTGCGCGTAGGCCGCGGCCTCGACGACGGTGGCGTTGCAGACGTCGCCCTCTCCGGCCTGGCGTGAGCGGGTGTTCAGCTGCAGCGCGACGACACGGGCGATCGCGCTGACCTTGAGCGTGTGGGTAAGGCGGTTGTGCACCGGGGCCCCGCCCATCGACGGCGAGACGACCTGCGTCACGGCCGAGAGTCGCGAGAAGTACGGCGAGAACTGGATGCGCTCGAGGTCGATCGACCACGGATCGGCCCGGGCGTCGTCCCCGTCGGGGTAGACGCGCGAGGCGAGGTTGCCGACGGCGCGCGCGTGGCGCGAGCCCGCGGCGGCCCCGCCGGAGACGGGGTGCGCGAGCGCGGCGGCATCCGGGGGCGTGGTCTCGTCGTGCAGCGTCATCCGGTCCTCTCGCGGCGTCGATGGCGTGGGTCAACGCTAACGCGGCGCCGGGTCGTCGGCAGTGCCGGAGACGACCGCGATCGCCGGTGTTACATTTCGACTCGCCCGCACTGTCGCACTCGAAGATCTCCTCGACGCCGGAACCATCGTGGCCATCGGTTCCGACTGGCCCATCGGGCCCTTCGACCCGCGGGAGATCATCGCGATCGCTGAGATGCGACGGCGGGTGGGCGCGGTCGATATAGGCGCGGTGGTGCCGTCGCAGCGGCTGACACGGGCAGAGGTCCTCACGGCGTACACGCTCTCTGCGGCGCGGACTGCCGGGGTGGACGAGAGGGCGATCGCCCCCGGGCGCAGCGCAAGCTTCACCGTCTTCCAGGGCGACCTTTTCGCCCCGCCCCCGACGACCTGCCTGCCGTGGCCGTACGGGGCACGATCATCGAGGACGTGGTCGGTTCCGCCGCCGCCGTCGACGTCCTGAGCGGTCCCGCCGGCTGAGGTCCCCGCCCCGCCCGGGGCCGGTCCAGAGTCCAGAACACCCGGAGGGCCCGAGAATCCGTCCGGGTGTTCTGGACGTTCGAGCGGTGGTTCTCCGCTGCGTCGAGAGTCAGCCTCGCCGCACCTCGACGTCGACCACGCGCTGTGCGCCGGCCGTGACGCGAGCATGATCGAGCGCATCTCGGAGCTTCATCGGCTCGCGCACTCCCCGCTTATACGCCTCCGTGCCGACCGCCGCAATCATCCGGGCCGCCGTGTATTCGAGAAGGCGCCCGGCTTAACGTTGCCAGTGTGACGCTGAACCATATTCGACGAGGGACGGGCAGCCCGCTGCTGCTGGTGCACGGCTTGGGCGCGGGCTGGCGATCCTGGGCCCCGATCCTCGACGACCTGGCCCGGCACCGTGAGGTCATCGCCGTCGATCTGCCGGGGTTCGGTCAGACACCGCCGCTGTCCGGTGACGTTTCCATCGCCACGTTGACCGACTCCGTCGCGGACTTCATCCGCGAGCAGGGGCTGGATGGGGTCTCCACCGTCGGGCAGTCGATGGGCGGCCGAATCGTGCTCGAGCTCGCGCGGAGGGGAGTCGGCGCAGACACCGTGGCGTTGGACCCCGGCGGCTTCTGGAGTCCCCGTGAGCGTGCCGTCTTCGCCGCCACGCTGCGGCCGTCGATCGCGCTGGTCCGAGCATTGCGCGGCACGCTGCCGGCCCTGCTCGGCAACCCCGTCGGGCGGACGCTGCTCCTGGCGCAGCTGTCAACGCGACCCTGGGCTCTTTCGCGGGAAACCGTGCTGGCGGACGTGCGCGGACTGGCCGATTCCCCCTCGGTCGGAGACGCCATGGACGCCCTCACGAAAGGCCCGCTGCAACAGGGCGCCCCCGCAGGCACGGCACCCGGCCGGGTCACCATCGGGTGGGGTCGGCGCGACCTCGTGACGGTGCCGAAACAGGCCGATCGCGCCACGCGACTGTTCCCCGACGCCTCGCTCCACTGGTTCGAACGGTGCGGCCATTTCCCGCAATGGGACGCCCCCCGCGAAGCGACGCAACTCATCCTCGACCGCACCAGCTGATACAGAGGACTGCGCGACCGTCACCGGCAGCCGGGTTTCCGGGTTCGGCGCGAAACGTCGTGCTCCGTTTCGCGCCGAACCCGGCCTCACCCCCTCCGCACGTCCACCTCGACGATCCGCGCGTCATCGATGCCCAGCTCGTACGCCGGCCCGGTGATCCGCAGCGTCACCGACTCGTCGACCGCCGCGCACGACGGCCCGAGCCGTAGCTCCACCTCGCCCGCCTCGACCACACGTCGCAGCGCACGATCGCTGTAGGCAAGACGCGATGCGGGCACGGTGAAGCGCACGTCGGCGCTCTCGCCGGGATCGAGTTCCACACGCGCGTACGCCACGAGCTGCGCGACGGGGCGCGTGACGGTCGCAACAGCACGATGCGCGTAGATCTGCACGACGTCGGCGCCGCACACGGCTCCGGTGTTCGTTACGCGGGCCGAGACGGTGAACGCATCGCCGGCGCGCGCCTCGGCGGAGATTCCGGATGCCGGCACACCGGCGTCGCGGCGCGCGTGGGTCGCCGTGACTCCGTCCACCCGTAGCTCCCCCCTCTCGAAGGTCGTGTACGACAACCCGAATCCGAACGGGCGCACGGGGGTGGGGTCGGTGCTCGTGACGCCTGACGGCCCGCCCAGCAGGGGGTGGAGGTAGGAGTAGGGCTGCGCACCGGCGGAGCGGGGGAGCGAGACGGGCAGACGCCCCGAGGGGGTGGCGTCTCCGGCGAGCAGCGCGGCCAGCGCGGGCCCGCCCTCCTCGCCGGGGAAGAACGCCTGCAGCACCGCTGCCGGTCCCGCGGCGACGTCGAGCGCCCAGCCCAGGGCATAGGGTCGACCGGTCAGCAGCACGAGCACGACGGGCGTGCCGGTCGCGATGACAGCCTCGACGAGCTGTCGCTGCACGCCGGGCAGCTCGAGGGAGTCGGCGTCGTTGCCCTCGCCGACCGTTCCACGGCCGAAGAGTCCGGACCGGTCGCCGACGACGACGATCGCGACCTCGGCGTCGCGGGCGGCGGACACCGCGGCCTCCAGACCCGAGAGGTCCGTCCCCTCCACCTCGCACCCGCGGGTATACGTGACCTCGCCGAACCGCCCGGCGAGCGCCTCGCGGACCGTCGGGATCTCGAAGCCCATCGGGGTTCCGGGGTGGTGCGCGAGCACGTGGTTGGCGAACGAATAGCAGCCCATCAGCGCCTCGGCGCTGTCGCCGTTCGGTCCGATGACGGCGATCCGCGTTCCGGCGGCGAGGGGGAGGACGCCGTCGTTTCGCAGCAGCACGGCCGATTCCTCGGCGAGTCGACGCGCGAGGGCGCGATGCCCGGCGTCGTCGAGGTCTATGTGCTGCGGGGGTGCGGAGAAGTCGGCATCCAGCAGCCCGAGGTCTTCCTTCTCGGCGAGCACGCGCGCGACGGCGCGGTCGACGACGGCTTCGGGAAGAGCACCGGATGCCACCCGCTCGGCCAGGAACGGATAGGCGTCGGGGCCGGGGAGCTCGACATCGATGCCCGCCTCGAGCGCGAGCTGAGCGGCCTCGCCGCGGTCGGCGGCGATCCCGTGCATCGAGCGGAGGAACTCCACCGCGAAGTAGTCCGACACGACGGTGCCGTCGAAGCCCCACTGCCGCCGCAGGAGATCGGTCAGCAGCTCGTGCGAAGAGGCCACCGGCACGCCGTCGATCTCGGTGTACGAGTTCATGACGCTGCGTGCGCCGCCGTCGCGCACGGCCATCTCGAACGGCGGCAGGAACACGTCCTGCAGCTCGCGGCGTCCGGCCGACACGGGCGCGTGATTGCGCCCGGCCCGCGAGGCGGAGTACCCCGCGAAGTGCTTCAGCGTGGCGTGCACCCCCGAGTCTTGAAGTCCGCGCACGTAGGCCGTGCCGATCGTGCCGACCACGTACGGGTCTTCGGCGATGCACTCGTCGACGCGTCCCCACCGGGCGTCGCGCACGACGTCGAGCACGGGCGAGAGGCCCTGGTGCACCCCGAGGTCGCGCATCGAGCGACCGATCGCGGATGCCATGGCTTCCACGGCATCCGGATCAAACGACGCGCCCCAGGCGAGGGGCGTCGGAAAGGTCGCCGCCTGCCAGGCCGCGAAGCCCGTGAGGCATTCCTCATGCACGAGGGCGGGGATGCCCAGGCGCGTCTCGGCCTGGAGTCGCCGCTGCTCGCCCCAGAGCCACTCGGCGCGCTCGACCGGGTCGACCGGCCGGGTGCCGTAGACGCGGGTGAGGTGGCCGAGGCCGTGCACGGTGGCATCCGCATGGGCGGTGGTGGTGACCTTCTCGCCCGAGAGCGGGGCGACGACCTCATCGCCCTGGTCGACCCAGTACCCCACGAGCTGCGCGAGCTTCTCGTCGAGGGTCATCTCGGCCACGAGCGCCTGCACGCGAGGGGACACCCCGCTGGCGAGGGCAGCGCCGACGTCGGTGTTGTGGATGGTCATGATGGGTCAGCCCTTCACGGCGCCGGTGAGGCCGCCGACGATCCGACGCTCAAACACGCTGAAGAACAGCAGAGCGGGGATCATCGACAGCGAGGTGAATGCGAGCACGCGCGCGGTGTCGACGGAGTACTGGGAGGCGAACGCCTGCGTTCCGAGAGGCAGCGTGAAGGCGGCCTCGTTGTTGAGGATGAACAGCGGCAGCATGTACGAGTTCCAGCTGTTGACGAAGGCCAGGATGCCGACGGTCACCACCGCGGGGACGGCGAGAGGCAGCACCATGCGCCAGAAGAACCCGAGGCGGCCGAGCCCGTCGATCGAGGCGGCTTCCTGCAGCTCTTTCGGGATGGCCGCGAGGAAGGGCGACAGGATGATGATCGTCAGCGGCAGGGCGAAGGCGATCTGCGGCACGATGACGCCCGCGAGTGAGTTCATCAGGCCGAGGTTGCGCACGAGGATGTACAGCGGGGTGATGGCGACCGTCATCGGGAACATCAGGCCGGCGGTGAACAGCGCGAAGACCGCGCCGCGTCCGCGGAAGCGGTAGCGCGCCAGGGCGTACGCGGCCATCAGGCCGAGGGCGACGACGAAGACCGTGGTGGCGATCGCCGCGATCGCGGAGTTGCCGACCTGGCCCCAGAAGATGGGGCTGGCGAGCACATCGGCGTAGTTCTGCCAGTTCCAGGTGGTCGGGAAGCCGGCCGGGTCGACGGTGATCTCGGCGTTCGAGCGGAAGCCGCCGAGGATGACGTAGACCACCGGGGCCAGCATCATGCCGATCAGCAGCAGGGCGACGAAGCCGACGAGCACCGAGGTGGAGCGCTTCGCCCCGGCGGGGGAGCGCAGCGTCGAGCGCGGGGCCTTGGGGGCCACGAGGGTGGCGGTGGCGGTCATTCGGAACCTCCGGTGAGGGCGCCGGCGGTGTCGCGCCGCAGCACGAAACGCTGGTAGATGAGCGCGACGGCGAGCGAGATGAGGAACATCACCACGGCCACGGCGCTGCCGTAGCCGAAGCTGCCCGCGTTGCGGCCGTTGGCGACCATGTAGGTGGCCATGGTCGAGGTGCCGGCGGTCGAGGCGACGTACTGGCCCCAGATGATCCAGACGAGGTCGAACAACTGCAGCGAGCCGATGATCGACAGGAACGCCCAGATGCGGATCGTCGGACCCATCAGCGGCAGCACGATGTGGCGCTGGATCTGCCAGTACGAGGCGCCGTCGATCGCGGCGGCCTCGCTGAGCTCTTCGGGGATGCCCTGGAGTCCGGCGAGGAAGAGGATCACCGCGAAGCCGATGTACTTCCACGTGATGATGATCAGCAGCGTCCAGATCGCCAACGCCGGGTCGGAGATCCAATCGGCGCGGAGGGCGCCGAGCCCGATCTTCTCGAGCGCCCCGTTGAGCGCGCCGCCCGACTGCAGCATGAGGCCCCAGCCGAGACCGACGACGACCTCGGAGATGACGTACGGCACGAAGATGAGCACGCGGATGAGCGACTGCGCCCGCATCTTGCGGTTCAGCAGCAGCGCGAGCCCGAGGGCGAGCGGCCCCTGCAGCACGAGCGAGCCGATCACGATGAAGGCGTTGTGGCCGAGCGCCTCGTGGAACGCGGGATCGGTGAGGATCGTGACGTAGTTGCGGATGCCGACGAAGTCGACGGGAGTGCCGAAGCCCGACCACTTGTAGAAGCCGTAGTACGCGGCCAGGGCGACGGGGAGGATGACGAACGACACGAACACCACCAGGGCGGGGCCCAGGAGGATCGCGAGTTCGCCGCGGATGCGCCAGTTCTCGAGCCGCCGCCGCGCGGGCGGCCGCCCGGCCGAGGGGGTGCGGTGCGCACCCTCCCCGGCCGGGCGGCGAGACCCGGCGTCGGTCGCCGAAGCGGCGAGCTGCGTCGTCATGAGCGGTGTCCTCAGCGGGACGCGGCGGCGTTCACGGCGTCGACGATGCCCTGCGGCGAACCCTTGCCGGCGAACATGTCGACGACGGCGACGTTCAGTGCGTTGCCGACGTTCTGGCCGTAGAGGGTGTCGAGCCACACCGAGACGTAGGGCGCCTTCGAGTAGGCCTCGAGCACCGACTTCAGCGCCGGCGTCGTCACCGCTCCCTCAGCCTCGCTCGAGGCGGGGAGGGTCTGGAAGGCCTTCGCGTAGGCCTCCTGGTTCTCCTTGTTCACGAGGAAGTTCAGAAAGTCGGTGCACTGCGCGGGAGCGTTGACCCAGCACGAGTAGCCGTCGACGCCGCCCATCATGGCGCCGGGCTCGCCGTCGCCGCCCGAGACCTCGGGGAAGGGGAACCAGCCGAGGTCCGCCAGGGGCTGCTCGTCGGGGGTGAGCGAGGCAATCACGCCCGGGTCCCAGGCGCCCATGAGTTCCATGGCGGCCTGGTGGTTGGCCAGGAGACCCGCCGACGAACCGGCGCCCTGCTGGGCCGCGGTGGTGAGGAAGCCGTCGTTGAAGGGCTGCGTCGCGAGGAACGACTGCAGGTCTTCACCGGCCTTCAGCCAGCACGGGTCGTCGAAGCTGCGGCTCGCGGCGGCGGAGTCGAGCACGTCCTTCGAGCAGGCGCGCAGCGCGAAGTTGTAGTACCAGTGGGCGGCGGGCCAGGCGTCCTTGGCGCCGACGGCGATCGGGGCCACCCCGGTCGCCTTGATCTTGGCGTTGGCCGCCTCGAGCTCGTCGATGGTCGTCGGCGCCGAGGTGACACCGGCGGCCGTGAGCAGATCTTGCGAGGTGAAGATGCCGGAGGGCAGCACGGCGACCGGCATGCCGTAGTTCTTGCCGTCGATCACGAACGCCGACAGCGACGAGCCGAGGGCTGTCTTCGCGTCAGCCGAGATCTTGTCGGTCAGGTCCATCGCCTGGCCGGCGGTGACGATGTCGGCGAGCTTGCCGCCGCCGCGGGCCATGAACAGGTCGGGCGCGTCGCCCGAGTTCAGGGCGGTCTGGAGCTTGCCGTCCATCTCCTCGTTCTGCACGGCCTGGATCTCGACGGTGACGCCCGGGTTCGCCGCCTCGAACGCGGCCGCGATGTCTTCCCAGTACTTCTTGCCGTCGCCGGTCGTGGAGTTGTGCCAGAGCGTCAGGGTGACGCTGCCGTCGGCGTTCTGGCCGCTGCCGCCGCCTGCGGCGCAACCGCCGAGCGCGAGGGTGCCGGCGACGGCGAGGGCCGCTCCGGCGAGGATCTTGCGCGTGTTCATGTGATGCCCGTTTCTCTTCGTCGAGGTGCGCCGCGGGGCGCGTCGGTGTGTGCGGCTGCTCTGCCGTTCGTGCGCTTCTCGGGGTCTGCTGCCCGCCGAGGTGTCAGCAGTGTCGCCTGTAGCCCGCTTCGTCGTCAAACGTTTTCGAAAATGATTTCCACGCTAGGGTCGGATGCCATGACGAGGCGAACCACCATCCACGACGTCGCCGCGGCGGCCGGGGTCTCGGTGGCCACGGTGTCGAAGGCCGTGAACGGCCGTTACGGCGTCTCGCCCGAGACCGTGGGCCGCGTGCTCGACGCGGTGAAGACCCTCGGCTACGAGTCGAGCCTCGTGGCCAGCAGCATGCGCTCGCGCCGCACGGGAGTGATCGGTGTGCTGGTGGCCGACATCGAGCCGTTCTCGGCGGAGATCCTCAAGGGTGTCGCGGGGGCCCTGTCCGACACCGGTTACGACCTGCTCGCGTACACCGGAGCCCGTCGCGACGGCGAGGGCTGGGAGCGCCGCTCCCTGAGTCGGCTCAGCGGAACGCTCATCGACGCGGCGATCATCGTCACCCCCACGGTGGTCAACGTCTCGAGCGACGTGCCGATCGTCGCGATCGATCCGCACACCGGACGCGGCGACGTGCCGACCGTCGAATCCGACAGCTTCACCGGAGCTCAGCAGGCGGTGCACTACCTCATGCAGCTCGGCCACCGCCGCATCGGTTTCATCGCCGGTCGCCCCGATCTGCGTTCGGCGGTGGCCCGCGCATCGGGATACCGCGCGGGGCTCGCGGCCGCCGGCATCCCGTTCGATCCCGCGCTCGTGGGCGACGGACGGTACGAGCACGACGTCGCCCGCGAGGCTGCGCACGCGATGCTCGCATTGCCCGACCCGCCCACCGCGGTATTCGCGGCGAACGACCTCTCGGCCCTGTCGATCGTCGAGGTCGCCGGCGAACGTGGTCTCCGCGTGCCCGACGACCTCTCGGTGGTCGGCTTCGACGACGTGCCCGAGGCCGCCCGCGCCCAACCCGCTCTCACGACGGTGCGCCAACCCATGAAGCGCTTGGGCGCTGAAGCCGTGCGCATCGTGCTGGCGCTGCTCGCCGGTGAGGAGCTGCCGGCCACGCACGTCGAGCTTCCGACGCGTCTGGTCGCGCGCGGGACGACGGCGCCGCCGCGCGAGCGCTGAAGCGGGGCGTGCGGCCGGTGCCCCGGCATCCGGTGCCCCTGCCCTCACCACTTGCGTGAGTGTCGAGATCGTCCGGGTGTTCTGGGCGCTCAGCGGCCTGTCGTCGCCCCGGCGAGAGCGCCGACGAGCCCGCAAGGCGCGCCGCGACACCCCGCGGCTCCGGTACCGTCGAAGAATGCCTACCGCGAGCAGTAAAGACGACGAGGTCGACCTCCTCATCGACGCCTGGTCGCAGCTGCTGCCCGAGGTCGACCTGACGCCCCTCGATGTGATGTCGCGCCTGCGCCGCGCGGCCTTCCACCTGTCGAAGCTGCGCGCCAAGGCCTTCGCGAGCGCCGGCATCGCCGTGTGGGAGTTCGACGTGCTCGCGGTGCTCCGCCGCGCGGGCACCGAGCTGAGCGCCACGCGCCTCATCACGGCCACCATGATCGGCAGCGCCGCCATGACCAACCGCCTCGACAAGCTCGCCGAGCGCGGCCTCGTGCACCGACGTCCCAATCCCTCCGACGGTCGGGCCATCCTCGTCGCGATCACCGCCGAGGGCATCGAGCGCGTGGACGCCGCGATGACCGAGCTCGTCCGTCTCGAGGCCGAGGCCCTGCGCGATGTCAGCCGCCAAGACCAGGCGCTGCTCGCGAGCGCGCTGCGCGTGCTGGCGGCCGGCGAGACGCACGAGGCGTGACCGACTTCGCCACCGCTCTGACCCAGCGCCCCGTCGTCCTCGACGGCGGTCTCGGCACTCTGCTCGAGACGCGCGGCAACGACGTCACGAGCGACCTGTGGTCGGCGCGCGTGCTGCGCGACGACCCCGACGAGGTGCGCGCCGCACACGCCGAATTCGTCACCGCGGGCGCCGAGGTCGTGATCACCGCGTCGTACCAGATCGGTTTCGGGGGAGAGATCCCGGATGCCGAGGTCGAGGCGTTGCTGCGCCGCTCGGTGACCGCGGCGCGCGACGCCGGCGCGGCGGTGGTCGCGGCATCCGTCGGTCCAGTCGGAGCGCTCCGCGCCGACGGCAGCGAGTACACCGGCGCGTACGGGCTGACCCTCGCCGAGCTGCGCGATGCCCACCGCCGACGCTTGCACGTTCTCGCGGATGCCGGGGCCGACGTCCTGGCGATCGAGACGATCCCCTCGCCGCTCGAGGTGGAGGCCCTCGCGCTCGAGCTCGCCGCGCTCGACATGCCGGCCTTCGTCAGCCTTTCGGCCGACAGCACCGGTTTCGCGGGACGCGGAGCGCTCGCCGCGGCACTGCGCGAAGCGGCATCCGCCCCGGGAGTCGTCGCAGTGGGGGTCAACTGCTGCGCCCCCGGCTCGGTGCTGCCCGCCCTCGCGGATGCGCCCGACCTGCCGCTGGTGGTCTACCCCAACACGGGCGAGACGTGGGAGGCCGCGACGCGCACCTGGCACGGCGGAGCTGCCCCGCTCGCCGACGACGCTCCCGCGTGGGTCGCCGCCGGCGCGCGTCTGGTGGGCGGATGCTGCCGGTCGAGGCCCGCCGACATCGCCGCGATCGCGGCCGCGGTGCGCTGAGCGGGCCCTCCACCGTCTGCGTGAGGGGTCACGAAGTGTCGCTTCGAGAGGCTTCCGGCGACCGATCGTGACCCCTCACGCGGGGGCGGGCTCAGTCGAAGTCCGCGGCCAGGGCGTTGCGGTGGTACTCGAAGATGATGCTCGTGCGCGTCGAGGCGACGCTGTGCCGAGCCGAGAGGTGGTCGACGACGAAGCGGCGCACGGCCGACGAATCGTCGACGGCGATGTGCACGAGGAAGTCGTCGGCGCCGCCGAGGAAGAACAGCTGGATCACGTCGGGGTGGCGGCGGATCTCGTGAGCGAACGCGCGGATGCTTTCCTGCCGCTGCCCCGGGCGCAGGGTGACCCCGACGATCGCCTGCAGCCCGCGGCCGAGGCGGCTCTGGTCGACGGCTGCGTGGAACCCGGTGATGAGCCCGCGGTCGACGAGGCCCCGTAAGCGCGCATGGGCGGTGGATGCCGCGACCCCGAGCTCGTCGGCGAGGGCGGCGTTCGTCATGCGTGCGTCGGCCGACAGCAGTTCGATGATGCGCGCGTCGAGGGGGTGCAGGTCGTCGTCGGCCACCGTAGATCCTTCGCGTCGGCGACCCCGGCGGGAGTCGTTTCGCCGATGATATCCCTGCACGAACGGCTGTAGCCGAAGGATCTGCGCGGAAACACCACGGAAACACTCTTTTCTGCGATCCTCTCGGCAACGCTCATCCGCTCGAGGAGGAACCCATGCGCGTGTCCGTGCCCACCGAGATCAAGAACAATGAGAACCGCGTCGCCATGACGCCCGCGGGGGTCGATTCGCTCGTCCATCGCGGTCACGAGGTCTTCGTGCAGGCGGGTGCGGGTGAGGGCAGCGGCTTCTCCGACGAGCAGTACCGTGCGGCCGGTGCCGAGATCGTCGACACCGCCGAAGAGACCTGGGCGCGTGCCGAACTGCTCGTCAAGGTGAAGGAGCCCATCGCCCCCGAGTACGGCTTCCTGCGCCGCGACCTCACGCTCTTCACCTACCTGCACCTCGCCGCCGACCGACCGCTGACCGACGCCCTCATGGGTGCGGGCACCACGGCCGTGGCGTACGAAACCGTGCAGACCGCCGATCGGGCGCTGCCGCTGCTGGCCCCCATGAGCGAGGTGGCCGGGCGCCTGTCGATCATCGAGGGCGCCCACCACCTGCTGCGCGCCTCGGGCGGGCGCGGTCTGCTCCCCGGCGGCGTGCCCGGTACCCCGCGGGCCAAGGTCGTCGTGATCGGCGGCGGCGTCGCGGGCGAGCACGCCGCGGCCAACGCCCTCGGACTCGGTGCCCGCGTCACGGTGATCGACATCTCGCTGCCCAAGCTCCGCCAGCTCGAGGAGCGCTTCGGCGGCGCGATCGAGACCCGCGCCTCGACCCGTCTCGAGATCGCCGAGCAGCTGTCCGACGCCGACCTCGTGATCGGCTCGGTGCTCATCCCCGGCGCCGCCGCCCCCAAGCTCGTCACCGACGACATGGTCGCCGCGATGAAGCCCGGCGCGGTGCTCGTCGACATCGCGATCGACCAGGGCGGCTGCTTCGAGGGCTCGCGCCCGACCACGCACGACGCACCCACCTTCCGCGTGCACGAGGCGCTGTACTACTGCGTGGCGAACATGCCCGGCGCGGTGCCGCACACCTCGACCCGGGCTCTGTCGAACGCCACCCTGCCGTACATCACGCGCATCGCCGAGCAGGGCTGGGAGGCAGCGGCATCCGCCGATCCTGCCCTCGCCAAGGGCCTGAACGTGCGCGCCGGGGTGGTCGTGAACGAGGGCGTCCGCGCGGCTTTCGACCTCTGATCCGCAGAGGTGGCTGAGCTTGTCGAAGTCACCGGGGTTGCCGCGGGTTCCGGTCCCTTCGACAGGCTCAGGGACCTGGGTTGCGCGAGGGGGCTGCGGGTTGCGGTCCCTTCGACAGGCTCAGGGACCTGGGTTGCGCGAGGGGGCTGCGGGTTGCGGTCCCTTCGACAGGCTCAGGGACCTGGGTTGCGCGAGGTGGCTGTGGGTTCTGGTCCCTTCGACAGGCTCAGGGACCTCGCGTGGCTCAGGGATCTCGCGTGGCTCAGGGACCTCGCGTGGCTCAGGGACCTCGCGTGACTCAGGGACCTCGCGTGGCTCAGGGACCTCGCGTGGCTCGGGGACCTCGCGGGGCTCAGCCGCGCACCCAGGCGTAGGTGATCTCGGGGCGGCCCTGGCCGCCGTACCGGGGTTCGCGGCGCACGCGCCCGGCGTCGGCGAGGTGTTCGAGGTACCGCCGGGCGGTGACCCGCGACATGCCTTCGCTCTCGCCGACCTCGGTCGACGACACCGCTCCGGCGGCGGTGCGCACGCGCGCGGCGACGGCCCGCAACGTCTCGTCGCTGAGCCCCTTCGGCAAGGTGGGGGCGGCGACCGTGCGGAGCGACCCGAGCAGGGCATCGACCTCCGACTGCGTCGCATCGCCGGCGGCGCGATTCAGTCCCTCGACGTACGCGCGGTACGCCTCGAGGCGCTCGCGGAACGCGGCGAACGCGAACGGCTTGATGAGGTACTGCACGACCCCGATCGACACCGCCGCCCGCACGGTGGCGGCGTCGCGCACCGCGGTCACCGCGATGATGTCGACGCCCGAACCTATCGCGCGCACGCGCCGGGCGACGTCGAGTCCGGTGCCGTCGGGCATGGTCATGTCGAGCAGCACGAGATCGATCGAGCGATCCGGGTCGGTGATCGCGGTGAGCGCCGCGCGGGCTCCGGCGGCCTGACCGACGACCTCGAACCCCGGCACGCGGCCGACGTAGGCGCTGTGCAGCTCGAGGGCGAGGGCATCGTCGTCGACGACGAGCACGCGGATCACGGTGCCACCGCCTCGGCCACCGCGGGGAGGAAGACTCGCACCGTGGTGGGCTGAGCGGTCACCTGCAGAGTGCCTCCCCGGGCGGCGACGATGTCGCGCACGAGCGCGAGTCCCACGCCGCGCCCGCCCGGGGCGAGCGCGGTCTTGGTCGAGGCGCCGAAGGCGAACGGGTCGTCGAGTCTCGGGTCGAACCCCGCTCCGCTGTCGACGACCTCGACGATCACGTCGGCGCCGTTCTCGCGCAGCGTCGCACGCACCCATCGCGGCTCGGGGCCCGTCGCCGCGGCATCCAGTGCGTTGTCGACGAGGTTGCCGACGACCGTCACGGCCTCGGCGGCGACCAGCGGCAGCGTCGGGGTGGGCTCGGCCACATCGATGTCGAGGCGCACTCCGCGTTCGGCGGCTTCGTCGAGCTTGCCGAGCAGCAGGGCGACGACCACGGCGTCGTCGTCGTCCGAGACGAGGCGGTCTGCGAGGTCCTGACGCTCTCCGGTCGACGCGACGATCAATCGTCGGGCTTCGTCGACGCGGCCGAGTTCGAGCAGAGCGAGCAGGGCGTGCAGGCGGTTGCCGTGCTCGTGCGTCTGCGAGCGCAAGGTGTCGCTGAGCGTGCGCACGCCCTCGAGCTCGCCCAGCAGGGCCTGCAGCTCCGATCGATCGCGCAGGGTCATCACGCGCCCGCGCTCGGGAGCGCGTCGGCCGCTGAGGTCCCGCGCTTCCTCCTGGTTGACCAGCAGCACGCGGTCGCCGTTCACGACGGTCTCTTCGACCATGCGGCGCCCGGTCGCGATGGCATCGGCGAGCCCGGCGTCCATCTCGACCTCGCGGGGGTCGAGAGACACCTGCCCGCTCGTGGCCGGGGGCAGCCCCAACAGGTCGGCCGCCTCGTCGTTGTACAGCACGATGCGTCCGGCACGGTCGGTCACGACGAGCCCCTCGCGCAGCGAGTGCAGTACGGTCTCGTAGCTCTCGACGAGCCGCGACAGCTCGCCCGGCGTGTACGACCCGGTCACGCGACGGGCGCTGCGGCGCACGTACAGCGCCCCGAGCACGCCCATGCCGACGATGGCGGCGGATGCCAGGACGATGAGCGGTGCGCGCGCCGCGATGTCCTGCTGCACGGCGCCGAGGGTGACGCCCACCGAGACCAGCGCGATGATGTCGCCGTTCTCGCCGCCGTCGACGCGGATGGGAGCGATCGTGCGGACCGAGGGACCGAGGGTGCCTTCGTACACCTCGGTGAACGTGTTCCCGGCGAGGGCTTCTTCGCGCGAGCCCAGGTACGGCTCACCGATCTCCGACCGGTTGCGATGGGTGATGCGGGTGCCGTCGGGCGTCATGATCGTGACGAACGACAGGTCGGCCTCGGCAAGGATCTGCTCGACCATCGGCTGCAGGGTGTCGGAGTCGCGGGCGGCCGCGAGCACCGCGACATCGGGCTCGTGCGCGAGCGTCTCGGCGACCGACCGCGTCACCTTCTCGGCCTCGCGCTGACCGGAGTCGCTGAGCTGCAGCGACAGCAGCGCCGCGAGCACGCCGGCGACGAGAACGACGACGCCGAGCGACACCAATGCCAGGCGTCCTCCCACGCTCAATCGCATGTCACCGCCCTTCCTCGCGCTGTCGTGAACAATACGACCACAAATCGTGGATGCGTCCGCGCTCGACCACAGTCAAGTCATTCGCCGACGGCTTCGTCGGGAAAAACAATGACGTTAGGAAGAGGGGAAAGGCGCTGATGGCTCTCTCACTCCGCACCACTCGGGATGGTCGCCCCCGTAAGAAGATCGACCGCAACCACTGGCTCTACATCGCCGTGATCGTCGCCGTCGTGGCCGGCATCATCGTCGGTCTCATGGCCCCGGCCTTCGCCACGGCACTCGAGCCGGTCGGCAAGGGCTTCGTCTCGCTGATCAAGATGATGATCGCCCCGGTGATCTTCTGCACGATCGTCGTGGGCATCGGCTCGATCGCCAAGGCCTCCACGGTCGGCAAGATCGGCGGCCTGGCGATGGTCTACTTCCTGGTGATGTCGTCGTTCGCACTGATCATCGGCCTGGTCGTCGGCAACATCATCCACCCCGGTGAGGGTCTCAACATCTCGGGAGCGACGTACGAAGCCCCGGCCGAGGCCACCACCACGCAGGACTTCATTCTGGGCATCATTCCCACGACGTTCTTCTCGGCATTCACCGGCGGCAGCATCCTCCAGGTGCTGTTCATCGCCCTCCTCGTCGGCTTCGCTCTGCAGGGCATGGGCGAGCGCGGAGCGCGCATGGTCGAGGGCATCCGCAACTTCCAGGTGCTCGTCTTCCGCATCCTCGGCATGATCCTGTGGCTCGCTCCGATCGGCGCCTTCGGTGCGATCGCCGCGGTCGTCGGCAAGACCGGCTTCCAGGCCGTGATCAGCCTCGGCATCCTGATGGGCGCGTTCTACCTGACGTGCTTCCTGTTCATCACGCTCGTGCTCGGTGTGATGCTGTACGTCGTGACCCGCGTGAACATCTTCACGCTCATGAAGTACCTGGGCCGCGAGTACCTGCTGATCGTCGGCACCTCGTCGTCGGAGGCTGCTCTGCCCCGCCTCATCGCCAAGATGGAGCACCTCGGCGTCTCGAAGCCGGTGGTCGGCATCACCGTCCCGACCGGGTACTCGTTCAACCTCGACGGCACCGCGATCTACCTGACGATGGCCTCGCTGTTCATCGCCACCGCGATGGGCTCGCCCATGTCGCTCGGCGAGCAGATCGGGCTCATGATCTTCATGATCATCGCCTCGAAGGGCGCCGCCGGTGTCACCGGAGCCGGTCTCGCCACCCTCGCCGGTGGACTGTCGGCCTACCGCCCCGACCTGGTGGACGGCGTCGGTGTCATCGTCGGCATCGACCGCTTCATGTCGGAGGCCCGCGCCGTCACCAACTTCACCGGCAACGCGGTGGCCACGATGCTCATCGGCGTCTGGACCAAGGAGTACGACGGCCAGCGCGTCCGCGAAGTGCTCGCCGGCAACCTCCCGTTCGACGAGACGATGCTCACCGGCGACGGTCACGGCGGCTCGCACGGTGCGGCCGTGAACGAGGCGGCGGATGCCA
Organism: Microbacterium algihabitans; assembly: GCF_032464975.1. NCBI lineage: Bacteria > Bacillati > Actinomycetota > Actinomycetes > Micrococcales > Microbacteriaceae > Microbacterium > Microbacterium algihabitans. The sequence continues at coordinate 339,995 of NZ_JAWDIU010000003.1, read as the reverse complement.
AGCAGGACGCCTCCGTGGCGGTCGGCGCCGGCCCCGTCGGTGCCGTCGACACCTCGACGCTCAACGCCTTCCGCGTCCAGGCGGAGGCGGAGGAGTCGGCTCGGAGCCGCTCGTGAGCCTTGCGCACACCCCGGCGGGGGCGGCTTCGGCCGCCCCCGCCCCCGCGCGCGCGGACCTCGCCCGCACCTGGATGCTTCGCTCGCCCCTCGCGGGCGGCCTCGACACCGCGGCCGATGTTCTCGTGCTCGATCTCGAAGACGGCCTTCCCTCCGGACGCAAGGACGAGGGTCGCGATCGTGCGCGCCGCGCGGCCGCCGAGGTTCCCGTCTGGCTGCGCATCAGCGCCGCCGGCACCCGAGACGGGCAGGCTGATCTCGCTCTCGGACGCGAGCTCGACGACCGTCTCGCCGGGGTCGTCCTGGCGATGTGCGCCGGCCCCGCCGACGTCGGTCACGTCGCGGCCTCGCTTCCGGCGGGCACGCCGATCGTCGCGATGGTCGAGTCCGCCGCGGCTCTTCTGGCCGCCCCCGCGATCGCCGCGCACCCCGCGACCCGACGTCTCGCTTTCGGCACCGGTGATTTCCGTCGCGACACCGGCATGGCGGCGGACCGCATCGCGCTGTCGTAGCCGCGCGCCCAGCTCGTGGTCGCTTCCGCCGCGGCGGGCATCGCCGGCCCGATCGACGGCCCCTGCGGTCCGATCGACCAGGCGCTCGACGCGGCTCGGCACGCGGTCGCGATGGGTTTCACGGGCACCTTGGCGCTCCAGGATGCCGCCGTGTCCGGCGCCCATGCCGGCTTCACGCCCGCGCCCGACGAGGTGGAGCGCGCCCGCGCCCTGCTGACGGCGACTCCCGACGGTCCGGTCGACGGCTCGTACGCCCCGACGCTCGCGCGGGCCCGCGCCCTCATCGCGCGCGCCGAGGCCCTCGCCGCCCTCTGACCGAGCGATCACCCCGCGCAAGGTCCCTGAGCCCGTCGAAGGGACCGCCTGACCGCGAGGTCCCTGAGCCTGTCGAAGGGACCGCCCAGCGCAAGGTCCCTCAGCCTGTCGAAGGGACCGCCTGAGCGCGAGGTCCCTGAGCCTGTCGAAGGGACCGCCCAGCGCAAGGTCCCTCAGCCTGTCGAAGGGACCGCTCCAAACCGGCGGCTTCGACCAGCTCAGCCACCTCGCGAAGGACGCCCCTACCGCCTCCGGAACCACCTCCGACGCGGAGCCGGCGCCTCCACCGCGGCCGCGGCCTCGCGGGCGCGGCGTCTCTCGCCCCACGCCGCGAGCTCGGCCTCGACGTCGACGGTCGGGGTGACCACGGGCGGCCCGCCCTGCAGCTGACGCCGCGCCTCGATGACGCGGCGGTTGAAGTCCTCGAGGGCTTCCCGCACGTCGGGCTCGCGCGCGATGGCATCCATCCGCTCCGCCCGTTCGGCGTACTCGACCCGCAGCGTCAGGGCCGGGGGACCGAGACCCGAGAGCTGCTCGGTCTCGATCTTGCGCCGGATCCACCAGTTCGGGTCGTGCGACGCCCCCAGGTCGGGCAGGGGCTTGCCCGCCCCGGGCAGATCGTCGAACTCGCCGCGACGGATCGCCTGCTGGATCGAGGTCTCGACGAAGGCGGCACGCTCCGCAGCCGTCGAGCCGCGGGCCGGTGCCTCGGGCTCCGCTTCGGGTTCGAGCCCCGCCTCGCGCAGACGGCGGTCGAGTCGGTAGCGTTCGGCCTCCTGCCGGGGGTCTTCGCTCACGCCGCCTCCCGCTGTTCGCGCTCCAACCGGCGCAGGCGTTCACGTGCCATGTCTTGGGCGCGGGGCCCCGAGCCGAGCGCGCGCTCGGTGATCCGCAGCACGAGGCGGGTGAGGGTCAGCACGGGCAGGGGCCAGCGTCGCACGCCGAGCATCTTGCGGTAGCGGCGGGGGATCGTCGCGACGGCCGCGGCGAACAGCACGCGGTACGACAGACCCATGAGGCCGGGGAACGGCGGCTTGCGCAGGAAGCGCACGACGTCGGCCACGCGCTCGTCACCGCGCAGCTCGCGGCGGTCGGCGAAGCCGTCGATCTCGGCGCGCAGGGCGTCGCGCGTGAGGGGCGGATCGACCACCCGCATCAGGCGCCCCGCCGTCGCCCAGTCGGCGACGTAGGCGTCGGGTCCGCCGGGAATCGGTTTGCGTGAGACCTCGTGTCCGGCGAGGAACGCGTCGGTGAAGGCCAGGTGCACCCACCTCACGAGGTCGGCCGCCTCCGCCGTGTAGCCGCGCTCAGTGCCGTCACCCGCCCGGTATTCGCCCTTCACCCGTTGGTGGAATCGACCGACGCGTCGGGTCTCGGCATCCGCCTGCGTCGTACTCCCGTAGGTGAGGGTGATGACCCAGCGCACCGTACCGGTGAGGCGACCGATGGGGTCTTCGCGATAGCGCGACCAGTCGTGCACCCCCGCGAGCGCTCCCGGGTGCAGTGCTTGCAGGAGCAGAGCCCGGATGCCGGCGACGAGAGTCCCCATGCCGGCGTGCACGGTCCACGCGGGGCCGTTCTCGGCGAAGTAGCCGGTGTCGTCCCCGTCGGCGATGGCGCGGACGTACGGTGCCATCCCGGTCGGGTCGCCCGCCAGAGCGACGAGGATCTTGCCCCGCAGCGACTGGATCCAGCCGGGAGCGGAGGGGTAGGTCGCGTCGGTCACCTCTCCAGCGTGCCACCGTCTGAGCGGGCGGGCGCGGGATCGACCGAGGTCGTCAGTGACCTTCGTGCGAGATCACAGGAACGGTGCCGTCGTCGCGCATGAGCACGGCGTCCTGAGTGGCTCCGAGAGCCGGGGTGACGATGACCGAGAGCACGGCGGCCGCGACGAGCAGCCCGACGACGCTCATCGGCTTCGCCGCACGGTCTGCGGGTGCTCCATCGCGCAGACGGCGCAGGTGCACGGCGACCGTGGCGCCCACGACGACGAGCAGCACGCACGCGGCGGCGACGCCGAGGATGCTCGTGTGCGCGGGCGTGAGGAACATCAGTGCCGACACCACGAGCAGCGAGGCGATCGCGCCGCCCAGAGCGAGGCGCGGAAACACGAGACGGCCGGTGGAGAGGACCGCGCCGCCCCAGGCGAGAGCGGCGAGTCCCAAGACGACCGCCCCGATCCCGAGGCCGTCGGCGACGGCCCCGGAATCGGAACGGACGATCGCACCCGCGCCGAGGGCGGCGGTGATGAGGCCGGCCCCCCACGCGGATACGGAGGGCCACGACCGCACGAAGGTCGCGGCGGTCATGATCAGACCGCAGCCGTGCGCGGGACGTTGCGCTCGGTGCCGAGTCCGACACCCAGCAGCACGACGGCACTGGCGAGGTGGAGGAAGTGGTCGGGCACGTTCAGCGCAAGGATGTTCGCCGCGGTACCGGTCAGGAAGAACCCGACGATACCGAGCAGCAGGTACACGGCGCCGACGGTGGTGTTGACGCCCTTCGCGGCACGTGCGTTGGCCAGGCCCGCGATCAGCAGGGCCGCACCGATGAGCAGGTGGGCGATGTTGTGCAGCGGGTTGACCTCGAAGATGCCGAGGAGCAGATTGCCCTGCGTCGCGATGAAACCGACGCCGCCGGTGACGGCGAAGCCGAGAAGACCGACCAGCAGGTAAACGGCACCGAAGACGGTCGCGACGATGCGGTTGGGTGACGAGCTCATGATGAACCTCCCAGAGTGTTGGCAGCGACCGTCCGGTCGCTTCACCACATCTTCGGAGGAACACTTCGAATCGGATTGCCCTTTGCTTTCGCAGCACGCAATGCACTATGCCCGGAAACGACAGAAGGCCCCCGAGTACTCTCCGAGGCCCTCCGCAACAGATCCGACGATAGGCAGGGGTACCAGTCCGCCCGAGGGGATTGCATTTCGCGGGGTGTTCACGTAGCGAGCGATCTGGGACACTCATCGCATGCGGTTCGAGACCACACTGCTTCAGATGGGCAACAACACCGGCATCGAGGTGCCGCCCGAGGTGCTGGAGGCTCTGGGCGGGGGCAAGCGCCCTGCCGTGACCGTCGATGTGAACGGCTACACCTACACCAGCACTGTGGGGGCGATGGGCGGGCGCTCGCTCATCCCGTTCTCCGCCGACAAGCGCAAGGCGACCGGTCTGGCGGGTGGCGATGCGATCACGGTGGAGCTCGCGCTCGACACGGCGCCGCGCACCGTCGAGGTTCCCGACGATCTGGCCACCGCGCTCGCCGAGGTGGGGAGACGTGACGCGTTCGACGCGCTCTCGCCCAGCGCGCGCAAGGCGCACGTGACGAACGTGGAGTCCGCGAAGGCCGCCGACACCCGCTCGCGTCGCGTCGAGACGATCGTGTCGAAACTCGCCTGAGCGATCCGCGCGCCCCGGGCGATAGCCTGGAGCGGGAGGTCCCGTGGGGCGTACGAAAGAGGCCATCGCCGAGGGGCTGTCGATTGCGACGGCCGCGGCACGTCTGACCGTGCGCAATCGGATCCTGGTCGAGACGATCGCCCGCGGGGGGCAGTTCGACGGCGAGGTCTTCGCCGACTTCGCCCGCGAGACGCTCGCCGCCCTCGCCGATGAGCAGGACCAGGCGGCCGAGCGCGTCACCCACCAGCGCAAGCGTGCGTGGGGACGGTTCTCCGACTCGTCGGGCACCCATGACTACCGCGATCGCGACACCCGCAACCTCCGCCGCCGGGCGAAGCAGTCCCGTGGCGTCGCGAAAGAGCTGCGTGCTCTCGCCGCCGACCCCGAGCGCCTCGCCAAGCTCGTCGCCGACGCCCGGATCGCGGCGTGGGGCGATGTCGAGGCGAACCTCAGCAAGCGGCTCGACGTCGAGGGCATGACCGCCGACGCCGATCCGGAGTACGCCCAGATGCGCAAGGCCCGTATGGACGCCCTGCGCATGGTCGACCTCGCCCGCCTCGCCTCCCAGGCCAAGCGCCGCGCGAAAGAGAAGGCCGCGGCCGATGAGGCAGAGCCCGCCGACGAGGTCGCACCGACGACCGGTGGCGGCAAGGGCGGCAAGAAGAAGAAGTCCGCGGCGCGCTGAGGGGTCCTCTCGCGTGAACTGACACGGGTGCCTTCGCTCATGCGGCCGAGTCTCACCCGCGTGCGGCGCGGTGCGCGGGCGCACGTGCGAGCCCCGAGTAGCGTCGGCGCCGACGGAAGGTGGATGCCATGGCGCAGCGACGCTTCGGACGAAAGCCCCGCGTGGCCCGAGAGGGATATGCGCTCGTGTCGGTGAGCGCCCGCGACGCGGCCGGCTTCGTGCACCACTACGACGACATCGAGGCCCCGCTCGGATCGCTGCACGAGGCGATGGCGATCCTGCAGCTGCACTCGGCGGCGACCGAGGCCGCGCACCGGCGTGAAGCCTCGGCCTGACCCGGCACCACCGCGACCACGCGGGACGCGGAGGGCTCGGCATCCGGAGACGGAAAAAGCCCCGGCCGGAGTTTCCTCACGGCCGGGGCTTGTCACTGTCTCAACACAGTGTGCGCCCGAAGGGACTCGAACCCCTAACCTTCTGATCCGTAGTCAGATGCTCTATCCATTGAGCTACGGGCGCTAGGGCCTCCGCGCGAAACGGCGCGCAGGCCGTGGTCCAGCATAGCCGGGACCCTGTGGCACGTCTAATCGGCTCCGCACACCCTGCATCCCGGGCGTGGCGCAGCGGTGACGCCAGGGTGTCTGCGCGGTGACTGCGCCGGGGCGGAGGGGCGACGTACGCTGGCGGGATGAGCGCATACACCTCCGCGTTCGAGCTGTTCTCCATCGGGATCGGACCCTCGAGCTCCCACACCGTCGGCCCCATGAGGGCCGCTGTCGATTTCGCCGCTCGACTCGAGGGCGACGGCGCCCTCGAGAAGGTGGCATCCGTCTCGTGCGCCCTGTACGGCTCGCTCGGCGCCACCGGTATCGGGCACGGCACCCCCGACGCGGTCGTCGCGGGCCTGCAGGGCCTCGAGCCCGAGAGCGTGGATCCGGATGCCGTGCGGCGGGCCTGGTCGGATTGGCCCGAGGGGCAGCCGCTCCTCCTCGCCGGTCGGCGCGAGATCGCCTTCGCGAAGAGCGACGTGGTCTTCGAGCCGCGAACGCGGTTGCCCGGTCACCCGAACGCCATGACCCTCGTCGCGCGCGACGGCGATGGCGCGGTGATCGCGGAGGACACGTACTACTCGGTCGGTGGAGGCTTCATCCGCCGCGAGGGAGAACCCGCGCGCGTGGCGGCCGAGCCGATGCCGCTCGCGTTCGACGACGCGGCGACACTGCTCGCGCTGTGCGACGAGCGCGGGATTACGATCGCCGAAGCGGCTCGTCTCAACGAGACCGCGCTCCGCAGCGACGAGGAGGTCGCGGCCGGCCTCGATCGCATCTGGGATGCCATGGCGGCGTGCGTGAACGCCGGACTCGCGAACGACGGTGTGCTGCCGGGCATGCTCAAGGTGAAGCGTCGCGCCGCGGTCATCCGCGGCCAGCTCGAGGAGATCCAGGCCGAGGGGCACCGCGAGCTGCCGGGCGAGTGGCTCGGCGCCTTCGCGCTGGCCGTCAATGAAGAGAACGCCGCGGGCGGACGGGTGGTGACCGCCCCGACCAACGGCGCCGCCGGCATCCTGCCCGCCGTGGCCATGTACTGGTGGCGATTCCTGGCTGACTCCGGACTCGGCCAGGGCAATGCGGTCACCCCTTACGGCGAGCTCGTCGGCAGCGCCCTGCTGGGCTACGACGGTCACGCGGTCACGCGCGGCGAGGTGTCGGCGTGGGACGACGACGATGTCGCAGAAGCCAATCGCCGTCGCGGCATCCGGCGATTTCTGCTGACGGCGACGGCGCTTGGCTCCCTCTTCAAGGCCAACGCCTCGATCTCGGGGGCCGAGGGTGGATGCCAGGCCGAGGTCGGATCCGCGTGTGCGATGGCCGCGGGTGGACTGACCGCCGTGATGGGCGGCACCAACCGGCAGATCGAGAACGCGGCCGAGATCGCGATGGAGCACCACCTGGGCCTCACGTGCGACCCGGTCGGCGGGCTCGTGCAGATCCCGTGCATCGAGCGCAACGCGATCGCGGCGTCGACGGCGGTCACGGCCGCACGTCTCGCCCTGCGCGGCGACGGCAGTCACTACGTGTCTCTCGACACGGTGGTCGAGACGATGCGTCAGACCGGTATCGACATGTCGACGAAGTACAAGGAGACGAGCGAGGGCGGCCTCGCGGTCAACGTCATCGAGTGCTGAGCGGGAGCGGCGGCTCAGGCGTCGTCGCGCAGCTTCGCGGTGAGGGCGTGCAGTTGCGCGAGTTCTGCGTCGCTCAGGCGCGCCATGCGCTCGGCGATGGAGCGGGCGTGCGAAGCGGCGATGCGACGGAAGATGACCGCTCCCTCTTCGGTGGCCGTCACCAGGGACCCTCGCCCGTCTTCCGGGTCGGCGCACTTGGTCACGAGGCCGCGCGCGACCATCCGCTCGACCAGTCGCGAGACGCTCGGCTGGCTGATCAGCATGTTGCCCGTGACCTCGCGCAGGCGTGCCGTCATGCGCGGGGCGCGGGTGACGGTGAGCAGCACGTCGTACTCAGCCTGCGTGAGTTCGGTGCCGTCGAAGTCGGTGCGGATGTCGTCGAACACCTCGTGCTGGGCGCGGAAGAGACTCTCCCAGGCCTGCACGGCGAGACGACGATCGGTCATAGGTTCAGCGTAGGGGAGCGGCCCGGCGGGACCGCTCTCTCGACCTCGGCGCGGCGCACAGAGTAAGGGCCGGTCGGAGAGGCTTCCGACCGGCCCTTGTCCCTGCACCAAGAGTGTCCTGCAATCACATGTCGGTAGCTGCCACAGCAAAACAACTACCGTGCGAGCACTCTATAACGGTGAGGTAACGGAGGGGAAGAGGGGCTCGTTATGTTCTTGTGATCGATTTCCGACGAGCGGGCCGGGACTCGGTTCCTGATGCCGGGCGCGACGGCTCTGCGTATTCCGGCCGACGTCGGCGCGTTGCCCTCCGCGGTGCTCGGCGGACCGAGGGCGAGGAGTAGATTCGCCTCATCCTCATCGCTTAGGGATCCCGTGCGCCTGCTGCCCTCTTCGTCGCGCGTCGTCTTCGGTGGCATGGTCGCCCTCGTCGCCGCGGTGACGACGGCGCTCGCGGTGCTCGTGCCCGCCCTGACCGAGCAGGCCGGTGACGCCGGGGCGCGCGGCGTCGTCGCCGCTCGATCGGGAGCCGAGACCGGCCTCGACCTCGCGCTCCCGGCATCCGGAGACCCCGTCGCTCAGGACGAACTGGTGCGTCGCACGATCGCCCGCGTCATGCCCGACGGTGCCGACCTCTCGATCGAGAGGACGGAGACCGCCGGGCTCCTCGACGCCGGGGCGGGGCGCGCGTATCTCGCGAGTATCGACGGCCCCGCCTTGCCCCTCGAAGCCGGACGATGGCCCGCCACCGCCAGCGAGGCCGCCCTCGGCTCCACTGTCGCAGAGACGCTGGATGTCGAGATCGGCGACACCTTCGACCTCGGCGGCCGCACGGTGCAGGTCACGGGATTGTGGTCGTCGTCGCGCGCGGCGGCGGATCGATGGTTCGGCGTGCGAGCGGCCTTCGCCGCGGGCGGGGGAGAGGGCCCCGTCGCAGTGTCGGCGGAGGTCGTGGACGCCGTGGCCACCGCGGACGGTCTGACGCGCGAGGTGCATTGGACGCTGCGCCCCGACGCCGCGCGCCTCGACCTCGCGACGTTGCACGCGGTGAGCGCGGGGTGGCGAGCGCTGCCGGACGCCCTGGCGGCGGAAGGGGTGGAAGCCGCGGACATCGAGACCGCCGGGGCCCTCGTCCCGACGGCGCAGATCGCGTCGGCCCGCGCCGCGGTGCTGAACGCGGCCGCGCCCGTTTCGCTGGCGACCGTCGCTCTCGCCTCGCTCGCGGTGACGACCCTGTTCGCCGCTCTGCTGGTGGGCTCCGCAGCCGCCGAGCGGCGGACCCGCTGGGCGCGGGGGCAACCGCTGACGCGCATCGTCGCCGCCGAGTCGGTGCGAGCGCTCGTACCCGGCGTCGTCGGTGCGATCGTCGGTGCGGTGACGGTCGCCGTCGTGCTCACGCCGTCCGTCGCCATGGTCCCGTGGATCACCGGTGCCACCGCGGTGGGGGCCGCGGCTCCGGCGGTGCTCGTGGCCGTCCTCGCCACCCGCGACGTGGGCGTCCTCAGCCGCGCGGAGGGGGCGGCATCACCCTCGCGCCGGTGGAGTGCCGGGGTCGCGGCATCCGTCGTCCTCCTCCTCGCGGGCTTCACGACCTGGCGCGCGCTCACGCTCGGCTCGACCTCGGGCGACGGTCGCGGCGGCCTCTCGCCCGACCCCGTCGCCGTCGCCGCCCCGGCAGCGCTGCTGCCCGCCGCCGTCCTCGTCGCGACGGCCGCCCCGTTGCTGCTGACGCAGCGGCTTCGCGAGCGTCGTGCCGCCCGAGGCAGCGCCACCGCGTTCCTCTCCGCGATGGGCGCGGCGCGGCGTCCGTTCGCCCTCGCCGCGACCGTCGCCGTCGTGGGGGTCGCTGTCGCGCAGCTCGGGTTCGCCGCGGTGTACCAGTCGACGTGGGACGCGGGGTATCGCACCGCCCTCGCCGCCCAGGAGGGAACGGACCTGCGCGTCGCGGGCGACGGCGACGAGCTGACGCCCGCGGTGCTCGACCGCGTCGCGGGTGTCGAGTCGGTCGCGGGGGTCGCGCCCGTGTGGACGGCGAACACCTCGATCGCCGCGCGTTCGGCCTCGCTCGTGATCGCGTCGCCGGCCGCGGTCGCCGCCCTCGCCGATCCCGCGGTCCCCGACCGCGATCGTCTTGCCGAGGGCGCACGCTCCGACGCTCCCGGCCCTCTCCTCCCCGAGGACGCCCAGGACCTGACGGTGCAGGTACGGGCGACGGATGCCACGGCTCAGGCCGCCGCGGTCGTTCTCGTGGACGCGTGGGGGCGGGTCACCTCCGTGGGGGCCGGAAGCGACGGGGCATTCGCGATCCCCGCCGTCTCCGCCGGCCCGGGCGGGGCGTGGCGGCTGGCGGCGGTCGAGGTCGCCGTATCGACAGGGGATGAATTTGGAGCCCTGGTCGCCATCGACGGCGTGAGCGTCGACGGGGCGCTGCTCGACCTGGGCGCGGCGGTGATGCCCGTCGACATCAGCGGCGAGGCGATCGACATGCAGACCGCGGCGGGTCCCGCCGAGGTCTCCGTCGGCAGTGCGATCACCCGGGTGCGGTTCGTGCCGGTCGCATCGACGGCCTCCGCCGTCGTTTCGCAGGCGTTCGCCGCGGCCTCCGGCGTGACGGAGGGAGACACTCTTCCCCTCGCGCTCGCGCCCGGTGCCGAATCGCGGCCGGCCCGCGTCGCCGCGGTCGTTCCGGTCATCCCCGGGGCGCCCCTCGACTCGGCCGTCTTCGTCGACGTCGGGACGGCGCTGTCGTCGCGTCTGCGCACCGCCACGGCACTCCCGGGAGCGGAGGGCGCCTGGATCTCGCCGGGTGCCGATCCCGAGGCCGTCGCCGCGGTGCTGCCCGACGGATCGCGGATCGCGGGCACCACCGCCGACGACGGGTACGTCGTGCTGTCGAAGGTGCCGACGTTGCTCTGGACGGGTGCCGCGGGCTTCGCCGCCCTCGCGGTCGCGGGGCTCGCCGCGATCGCCCTCGTCACGCGTCGATCGAGGCGCGATGAAGCGTCGTCCCTGCGCGCGATCGGTGTCGCACGGGCAGTGCGCCGGCGCCTGCGCGTGACGGAGGCCGCCGCCGCGGTCGCGGCGGGATCCCTGGTCGCCGTCGTGGCGACGGCGGTGGCGGCGATGGTTCTCCTCCCCGTCGTGATCACCGGTGCCCTCCCGCGAGCGGTCGATGTGGACGTCGTGATCGATCCCGTGCGCGCGGGCGGTGTCGTCGCTCTCGCCGTGCTCGTCGCACTGGCCGTCGCCGTCTGTTTCGCGATGCGCGACGACATCTCCACGGACGGAGGCGAACGATGAGGCGGTGGTGGCGCACGATCGCACCGCATCGATTCGCCCTGGCGCTCGTGTCGATCACGGTCGCCGTGCTCGTGGCATCCGGAGTCGCCGTTCCGCGCGTGCTCGACACGGTCGCCGACGCGCGACTGGCGGCGGCCCTCGCGCCGGAGGGCGACGCGGAGGCGGTCGCCGCGGCGAGTGTCGTGTTGAGCGCCGACCTCGACGACTTCGCGTTGGGCGCCGACACCGTCGACGACGTGGCCACCACCCTCGCGCGGTATCCCGCGACCGTCGATGAGCCGCTGCGGTCGGCTCTGGGGGAGGCGGCGTGGATCCTGTCGTTCCCCGATGTCACGGCGGTCGCCGTCGATGGCTCGCTCCTTCGCATCCGCGTGGGTACGGCGCCCGAGTACCAGGGGCAGTGGTCGATCATCGAGGGAACGGCCCCGCGACCTGCCGCCTTCGGTGCACCGGTCGAGATCGCCCTCGAGCAGTCGGTCGCGGCCCGGGCCGGCGCGAGCGTCGGCACCGTGTGGCAGGGTCCCGACGGATCCTTCGCCGTGACGGCACTGATCGCCGACGCGGAGGGCGGTCCGTCGGCGCAGGACGTCTTCCATCGGGCGGTCTCGTCCCGCGTGAGCGCCACCGATGACCTCGTCACGGTCGGGGCGTACGTCGACCCGGGGTCGATCGCGACGCTCGGCCCTCAGCTCGCTCGCGCTCAGCTGGTCGCGACGCTCCCCGTGCGTGCACAGGGCCTGCGATCAGGCGATGTCGACGGCCTCGAACAGGCGGCGAACAAGACCTCCGCGCAGGGGACCACCCTGGCGAGCGGCTATCCCGTGACGGTCTCGACGCGACTGTCCGCCCTGCTCGATCGGGTGCGGACCGCGCAGGACGCGCTCGTCGCCCTCACGGCCCTCCTCGTCGCCGCGCCCCTCGGCGCCGCGATCCTTCTATGCGCCCTCGCCGTCACCGCCGCCGAGCGCCGCCGCGCGGGGGAGCGTCGGCTCGTCTCGGCGCGTGGTGCGGCGACCGGGCGCGTCATGGCATGCGGGGCCGTCGAGGCGTCGCTCGCGGCGACTGTCGGAGGGGTAGCGGGGTGGGCGCTGGCGGTCGCCCTGACGCCTCGGTCGACGCTTCCGGATGCCGTGGCCACCGGGCTCGGCCTCGTCTTCGTGGTCGTGGCCGGGGTGGCGGCGCTGGCGGCGATGTGCGCGCGCCAGGCGGTGCGGCCGACGCGGGTGCCGTCGGTGGTGCGGGTCGCGAGGGACGGGGTCGTGGTCGCCGTCGCCCTCGTCTCACTCTCGCTCCTGCTCGGACGCGGGGTTCCCGCCGCGGGCGTGGACCCGTTGCTCAGCCTCAGCGTTCTGCTGGTGGCGGTCTCCGCGGGGCTCGTGCTCGCTCGGGTGCTCGGCCCGCTGGTGAGTCCCCTCGCCGGGGTCGCGTCGCGCGGCCGTTCCCTCGGCGTCGCTCTCGCGTTGTCCCGACTGGCGCGAGGGGGCGGGCGCGCCCTGCAGATCACCGGCGTGACGATTGCCGTGGCCACCGCGACCCTCTCCCTCGGGCTGGCGCAGCTGACCGGCGACGGCATCTCCGCCGCGGCCTTCCGCAGCGTCGGTGCCGACGTGCGTGCGTGCGGCGACGATGCCTCCCTCGCCGCGACGAGCCGAGAGGCGGCCTCGGTCGACGGCGTCGCCGCCGTCGCGCGGGTGCGCCGGCTCGACGGCATCCCGGTGACGGGGGATGGACGACTGCGGCCCGTCACCGTGCTCTCCGCATCGACCGTCGACCTGCACCGCGTCGCGCCCCCCGTCCCCGAGCTCGGCGACACCGATCCCGTGCCGGCGGTGATGTCGCGCTCTGCGGCGGAACTGCTCGAGGGGACGTTGGCGGTCGGGGGTCGAGAGGTGTCGGGTGCAGCCGTCGTCGACGACGACGTCCTGCCTTCGTTCGCGGACTCGTGGGTGCTGCTCGACGATCGCGCGGCGGAGGCTCTCGCCGCTCCCGTCGGGGCGTCGTGCCTCGTCATCACCGTGATGCCCGACTCGCCTCCGGGGCTCGTCGCTTCGCGCCTGCGCGACGCGGATCCCGGGCTCGAGGTGGTCGATGTGGCGTCCGCGACGGCCCAGCGTCTGGCCGCGCCCACGGCGGCGACGATCCTGGGGCTCCTTGCGGGGGCCGCCGCTCTCGCAGTTCTCACCGCGCTCGCCCTCTCGGTCATCACGGAAGCCGCAGCAGCGCCCGAGCGGCGGCGCACGCGCGCTGTGCTGTCGGCGTTGGGCGCGGGCCGGGTGCACGGCGTGGTCGCGGTCGAGGCGGTGCCGTTGGCGACGGTCGCCGCCATCGTCGGCTGGGGCGTCGGGTGGGTCGGCGTCGTGGTCGTCGCGGGGGCGGGTGGTCTCGCCGACCGCCTGGGTATCGCCGCACCGCTGTCGATCGCCAGCGTCGTGGCGCCGGCGGCCGCGTCCGCGCTGATCGTCGGGGTGATCGCTGCCGCATCGACGACCACGGCCGCGATCGCGGGCAGGCGGCGCCGCGCGCGCCGCGATGAGGGAGAGGAGCGGGGCACATGACGGAGAGCTCGGTCGAGATCGAATGCGTCGATCTGGTGAGGATCTACCGCGGAGCGGGCGTCGAGGTGCAAGCCCTGCAGGGGCTGAACCTGCGGGTCGAGAGAGGCGAACTCACCGCGATCGTTGGCGCGTCGGGGTCGGGCAAGTCGACGCTGCTGTCGATCCTGTCGGCCCTCGATGTCGCGAGCGCGGGGCGCGTCCACGTGGCTGGTCGCGACCTGCTCGCGCTGACCCCGCGCCAGCGGGCGGAATACCGTCGCACGGTGGCGGGATTCGTGTGGCAGCAGACGGCCCGCAACTTCCTTCCGGGCCTGACGATCGCCGAGAATCTCGACCTCACGTTGTCGGTGGGGCGCATCCCGCGCCGCGAGCGGCCGGCTCGTGCGGCGGAGATGCTGTCGATGCTCGACGTGGCGGGCGTCGCCGACCGACGGCCGGGCCAGGTCACCGGAAGCGAGCGACAGAGGGCGGCGATCGCGCTGGGCCTGGCCAACGGGTGCCGTGTGCTGTTCGCCGACGAGCCCACCGGAGAGCTCGACGATGCCAGCTCCGCGCAGGTGCTCGCGGCGATGCGGGCCGTGAACGAGCGCTCGGGTGTGACGGTGCTGATCGTGACCCACGACTCCGGCGTCGCCGATCACGTGCGCAGAACCGTCGGCATCCGGGACGGACGGACCTCGGTGGAGGTGTGGCGCGATGAGGCCGGACCCGGCAGAGATGCCCGGGAGTACGCCGTGCTCGATCGCGCCGGCCGTCTGCAGCTTCCGCGCGAGCACATCGACAGGCTCGGCATGCGCGACCGCGTGCGGTTGCAGCTCGAGAGCGATCACATCCGCGTGCAGCCCGCCGAGACGACGGAGGGTTCTGCGGCGGCGGCGGAAGGGTCGGATGCCGCGGGCCCGCCGCCCGCGACCAGAAGGAGCCGGCGCCGATGAGTGGAGACGACATGATCAGGGTCGCGGGTCTCACCCGCTTCTTCGGACGCGGGGCTGCGCGCACGACCGCCCTCTCCGACGCGTCGCTCTCCGTCGCAGCCGGCGAGTTCGTCGTGCTGCGGGGCCCGTCGGGGTCGGGGAAGACGACGTTGCTGACCCTCGCGGCGGGCCTCGACGAGCCCGACGCGGGGGAGGCGTGGATCGGCGATGTTCGGGTGACGGGGGCGGGGGAGGCGGATGCCGCGCGCCTCCGCCGCGAGGTGATGGGTTACGTCGACCAGGAGTTCGCGCTGGTTCCGTTCCTCACCGCGGCCGAGAACGTCGAGCTCCCTCTGCGGCTGCGCGAGGCGGGAGCGCGCGAGCGACGGGCGCGGGTGGCGGAGATGATCGATGCGGTCGGCCTCGGTGACCATGCCGCTCAGCGGCCCGAGGAGTTGTCGGGCGGTCAGCAGCAGCGCGTCGCGGTGGCGCGCGCTCTCGTGCACCGGCCGCGGGTGCTCGTCGCCGACGAGCCCACGGCGCAACTCGACAGTGGCACGGCGGCATCCGTCATCTCGCTCGTGATCGAGCACGTGCGCCGCGACGGGATGGCCGCCCTCATCGCGTCGCACGATGCGATCGTCGCGGACCGCGCCGACCGGGTCGTCGAGATCCACGACGGGAGGGTGCGCGCCTGACCGGTCTCAGCGGCCCCGCACGTGGTTCCACTGCGTGATGACCTCGGTGCCGTGCTCGAAGCCGAGCTCGCTGACCGCGGAGGTGCCGAGCACGAAATAGCGACCGCCCGCTGCGGTCAGGCCGAGCCAGGTTCCCGCGAGGGCGCGGAGGAAGTGCCCGTGCGAGAACAGCAGCACCTGCTGGCCGGCGCGCACGCGGGGGCGCAGCTCGGAGAGCAGCGCTTCGGCCCGTGCCGTGACCTGCGCGACGGACTCGCCCGGCGTCTCGCCGGCGGGCGTGCCGTCCCAGATGGTCCAGGGATGGCCGAGCTGCTCGATGATCTCGGGGGTCGTGAGGCCCTCGTATGCGCCGTAGTCCCATTCGACGAGGCGCTTCTCGGGCTGGGCATCCGGATAGCCCGCTCGGGCGGCGGTCTCGACCGCGCGCTGCAGGGGACTCGTGAGCACGAGGTCGTAGCGGCGGGTGGCCAGCAGGGTGCCGGCGAGCTCGGCCTTGTAGGCACCGGTCTCGGTGAGCGGAATGTCGGTGAGTCCCGTGTGCTTGCCGGAGCGGCTCCACGCCGTCTCGCCGTGGCGCACGAGCACGATGCGCCCGTCGGGTTCGGTCAGCTCTTCATCCTTCACCCGTCCATCCTTCCGCGCCGCGGGCCTGTCGGCATCCCGAGACGGACGAAGGGCCGGTCGGGAGATTCCCGACCGGCCCTTTCCTGCACCAGAGTGTCCTGCAATCACATGTCGGTAGCTGCCACAGCAAAACAACTACCGTGCGAGCACTCTATAACGGTGAGATAACGGAAGGGAAGATGTGTCCGTGACACTTTCGTTATTCATAGGTTTCGGCGGCCGGTGCCCCCCGGCCCCGGCTCCGCGGGGCGATGTCGGAGGTCCTCGTTAGCATGCAGACATGCCACCCGAGACGCCCTCGACGCCCCCGCCAGACGGGCCACGCACCCGTCACGCGCTCGTGGCCGAGGCGCTCGCCGCCGATGCGGCTTTCGCGGCGGCAGAGGCTCGGCGTACCCGCGCCTACGCGGCGCTCGGGCAGTTCGGCGTCGACGCGAACGCAGAGCGAACGTCGGTGCGCGCGGCCGATATGGCGCTGCGCGAGATCGCGTCGGAGGTCGCAGCGGCGCAGCGCCTCTCCGACCGCACGGTGCAGGCGCACATCGGGCGCGCGATGCTGATGGTCGACGACTTCCCGGCCACCCTCCAGGCTTGGGGTGAGGGGGCGCTCACGCGGGCGCACGTGCGGGCGATCGCCGACATCGGCGCCGCACTCCCCGAAGAGCGCCGCACCGAGTTCGACGCCCTCGCGGTGGGGCTCGCGCCGCGACTGAGCCCGGGGCGCCTGCGCTCGCGCCTCGCCGCCGTGGCCGAGAAGCTGCAGCCGACGACGCTCACCGAGCGGCATCAGCGAGGTCGCGAGACGCGCTGTGTGCGAGTGGTCCCCGGTGTCGACGGCATGTCCGACCTCATCGCGACCCTCCCCACGGTGCTGGCCGTCGGAATCTACGACCGGCTGACCCAGCAGAGCAGGGTGGTGATCGACGCGCGCAGTGGGGGCGCCCTCGCGACCCCGGGCGTGACGGGTCCGGATGCCGTGACGGCAGCCACCGGCGCATCCGCGGCCACGACCGATGAACGCACCACCGCGCAGTTGCGCGCCGACATCCTCGCCGACCTGCTGCTCGCCGCCGCTCCGGTCTCCGACCCCACGGTCTCGGGCGACGGACCGGGGGCGCTCGGGGCGATCCGCGCGCGCGTGCAAGTGGTCGTCCCCGCTCTGTCGGTGGTGCGGCCGGGGGAAGAGGGCCTCGATCCCGCCGAGCTCGTCGGGCACGGACCGATCGACATCGACACGGCTCGCCGCATCGCCGAGGCGACGTCGATGCCGTGGGATCGCGTGATCACCCACCCCGTCACCGGCGCTGTCCTGATGACCGACACGTACCAGCGCACCGCGGCGATCGACCGGCACCTCCGTGCCCGCGATCGCCGGTGCCGGTGGCCCGGGTGCGTGGTCCCCGCTGTTCGATGCGAGGTCGATCACACCGTCGACTGGGCTCTGGGCGGCACGACCGACGTCGCGAACCTCGCCCATCTGTGCCAGCGACATCACTCGCAGAAGCAGTTCACCCGCTGGAAGGTCCGACAGCGCGCCGGCGGGGTGCTCGAGTGGACCTCTCCGTCCGGTCGGGTCTACGCCGACGAGCCTCTGCCGTACTCGCCGGCGGTGCGGTTCCTCCCGGATGATCCGTCGCCGCCGGAAGACGAGGCGGCACCGTTCTGAGGGAACGACAGGGCTGAGCCTCGCCGTTCACCTTCGCCTGAAAGAATGAACCGTGCCTCACGACATCCGCCTGATCGCCGTCGACATGGACGGCACCCTCCTCGACGGAGACGGCAAGGTCCCCGCGGGGCTGTGGGACGTGCTCCCGCGCCTCGCGGCTCGCGACGTCTCGTTCGTCCCCGCGTCCGGCCGGCAGCTGGCGGCGCTGCGACGCGAGTTCGGCGCGGCGGCCGACGGCATGACCTTCATCGCCGAGAACGGCGCGTACGTCGTGCGCGAGGGTGTCGAGGTGGCATCCGCGGTCTTCTCCCGTGACGAGATCGAGCGGGTCATCCTGCGGTTGCGCGCGCTGATCGCGCAGGGCTACGACCTCGGGGTCGTGCTGTGCGGCAAGCGCTCCGCCTACATCGAGCGGGCGGACGCCGCCTTCCGCACGAACGCCGAGGCGTACTACGCCGCTCTCGAGACGGTCGACGACCTGCTCGCCGCCGACGACGACGTGCTGAAGATCGCCGTGTACGACTTCGCGATCGCCGAGCACAGCGTCGGGCCCGCTCTCGACGACCTCACCGACACGCTCCGCGTCGTCGTGTCGGCGCGTCACTGGGTCGACATCATGCAGCCCGGCGTCGACAAGGGCACGGCGCTCCGGAGCCTGCAGAACGCCCTCGGAGTCGCGCCGGCGCAGACGGCGGCCTTCGGCGACTACCTGAACGACCTCGAGATGATGGATGCCGCGGACTGGTCGTTCGCGATGGACAACGCCCATCCCGAGGTGGTGGCGCGTGCGCGGCACCGCGCGCCCTCGCACCTCGACCACGGCGTGGTCACGACGATCGAGGCGCTGTTCCCCGAATTCGGCCCCGAGGGCTGACGAGATTCAGCGGGTCACCGCGTCGAGCGCGGCCGCGAGATCGGCGAGCAGGTCGTCGGCGTCTTCGAGGCCGACCGACAGGCGCAGGTGGCCGTAGCGGCGGAACTCCTCGGGGTACGTCGCGGTGCGCGGTCCCTCGGCGGCGGTGTGCACGATGAGGCTGTCGTCGTGCCCGAGCGAGAAGCCCGAGGTGATGAGACGCAGCTGCGCGACGAAGCGGTTCTGCAGGTCGGGGTCGCCGTCGAGGGCGAAGGCCATCATGCCGCCGAAGCTTCCGCTGAAGCCGTCGCCCCCGAACTGTCGGGCCGCGAGCTCGTGCTGCGGGTGCGAGGCGAGGCCGGGGTAGGCCACGAACGCGACCCGCGGATCGGCGTCGAGGAACGCGGCGACACGGGCCGCCGAGGCGAAGTGCTGGCGCAGGCGCAGCGGCAGGGTCACCGAGCCGCGCTGGATCATCCACGCGTTGAACGGCGAGATGATCCCGCCCACGTCGACCATGGCGTCGGCCTTGATCGGCTCGATGAGGTCGGTGCGCCCGATGACCGCGCCGCCCATCGCGTCGCCGTGACCGTTGATGAACTTGGTGAGCGAGTGCACGACGAGGTCGGCGCCGTCGGCGAGCGGGCGATAGAACGGGGGAGGCGTGAAGGTCGAGTCGACCATGAGGATCGCCCCGCCGGCGTGGGCGATCTCGGCGAGGAGGGCGATGTCGGCGACCTTGGTGGTCGGGTTGGCGATGGCCTCGACGCACACGAGCACCGTCTCGGGCCGCATCGCCTGGCGAACGGCATCCGGATCCGTCACGTCGACGAAGGTCGCCTCGATGCCGTATCGGCGGGGGAGCAGCTCGGTCCACAGGCGCCAGGTCGCTTCGTAGACGACGTCGCTGACCACGACGTGGTCGCCCGCGCGCACGTGCGTGAAGAACACGGCGTGGAGGGCGGCGACTCCGGATGCCAGGGCCACGGCGTCTTCGCCGTGCTCGAGGGCCGCGAGTTTGCGCTCGAGGGCGAGCTGATTGACGCCGGTGTTGCGGGTGTAGAGGCCGGGGGCCGTGGCCGACCAGCTGATCTCGCTCGGATCGTCGGGCAGGGCGAAGGAGTTCGCCATGACGAGGGGTGTGCGCAGGGCCTTCGTGCTGTCGAGCTCGATGCCGCCGTGGACGGCGAGGCTCGCGTCGGACAGGCTGTCGGCGAGGGTGCGATCGGGACGGGTCGTCATGTCGCGGTCCTTTCTGCGTCTCGGCGCGTGACGCCGGCGATGTTCTCGGCTACCCTAACGTGCAATATGAGCATCGCATAGTGCTCTATATGCACACAGGGAGAACCATGGTCCGACCGCGGACGGATGCCGTCGACGAGCGGATCCTCACCGAACTGCAGGCCGACGCCCGCATCCCGCTCGTCACGCTCGCCGCGCGTGTGCACCTCTCACGCAACGCCGTGAAGCAGCGCATGGAACGGATGGAGCGCGACGGCCTGATCGCCGGGTACACGCTCGCGCGCCCCCGCGTCGACGACGGCCGTGTGACCGCGATCGTGCTGGTCTACCGCGCCGACCGCATGCGCGGGGCCGGGGTGATCACCGAGCTGACGCGCATCCCCGAGGTCGTGCAGTGCGACATCCTCTCGGGGCAGTTCGACCTGCTCGTGACGATCCGCGCCGAATCGATGGAGAGGATCGGGCAGATCTGGGAGCGCATCGCCGCCCTCCCCGAGGTCTCCGACACCGTGACGTCGGTCTCGCTCACCCGGGTGATCGACAGGGCGTGATCGCCGGCGTGTGACCGGCGGGGCGCGACCGACGGGCGTGCGGATGCCGCGGCCCCCTCTCGTGGCGGGAGCCGCGGCATCCGTCGATCATGCGTTGATGCACACGACCTTGGGCTGGGTCATCTCCTCGTAAGCGAAGCGGACTCCTTCGCGACCCATGCTCCCGAACTTGGCTCCGCCGAACGGCATGCTGTCGACGCGGTAATCGGAGGAGTCGTTGATCATCACGCCCCCGGCTTCGAGGCGATCGGCGACGCGCAGCGCGCGCCCCAGGTCGCGGGTGAAGGTGCCGGCGTGCAACGCGTACTCGATGTCGTTCGCCTGGGCGACGGCATCGTCTTCGTCGTCGAACGGGGCGAGCACGACCACGGGGGCGAAGGCCTCGTCGGCCCACAGCTCGCACGACAGCGGCACGCCCTCGACGACGGTGGGGGAGTAGACCGACCCCTCGAGGCGGTGCCCC
Source organism: Microbacterium algihabitans (assembly GCF_032464975.1). Classification (NCBI taxonomy): domain Bacteria; kingdom Bacillati; phylum Actinomycetota; class Actinomycetes; order Micrococcales; family Microbacteriaceae; genus Microbacterium; species Microbacterium algihabitans. The sequence continues at coordinate 319,469 of NZ_JAWDIU010000003.1, read as the reverse complement.
ACGAGCACGCGGGCGCCGGCGCGCACCGCGTCATCGACCACGCGCTGGGCGGTCAGCGCGGCGGCGGGCGTGATCACGGGCCCCACGTCGGTGGCTTCGTCGGCGGGGTCGCCCGCGCGCAGGGCCGCCGCCGCGTCGACGAACAGCGCGCGGAAGGCCTCGAAGATCCCGCGCTGCACGAGGATGCGCTGAGCTCCCACGCAGTTCTGCCCGGCGGCCCAGAACGCCCCCGACACGCACGCCTCCACGGCCTGCGGCACATCGGCGTCGTCGAAGACGATCACCGGCGCGTTGCCGCCGAGTTCCATCGCGAGGCGCTTCAGCCCCGCTCCGCGCGCGATGGCCTCGCCCGTGGCGAAGCCGCCGGTGAACGACACCATGCGCACCTCGCGCGCGGCGACGAGTGCTGCGGCGACCTCGCGATCACCGTGCACGACGGTCACGATCTCATCGGGAAGGCCCGCCTCGATCAGGATGCCGACGAGGAACTCGGCCATGAGCGGGGTGTACGGCGACGGCTTCAGCACCACGGCGTTGCCGCCGGCGAGGGCCGGGCCGAGCTTGTGCGCGACGAGGTTGAGGGCGTCGTTGTAGGGCGTGATGGCCACAACGATGCCCAGCGGCTCGCGGGTGAACCATCCCTTGCGGTTCTCCGATCCCTCGAACGCGTCGAACGGGATGACCTCGCCCGTCGCCGAGCGGGCGGTCTCGGCCGACAGCGACAGGGTCGTCACCGCGCGGCGCACCTCTTTGCGGGCCTGCCGGATCGTCTTGCCGGCCTCGCGCACGATCAGGGCGCTCGCGGCGTCGGAGCGCTCGCGCAGCAGGGCGGCCGCGCGCTCGAGGACGCCGTGACGGGCGAAGCGCGAGAGTCCGCGTGAGAGCTCCGCGCCGACGCGGGCCCGGGCGAGGACCGCGGGCACATCGTCGACGGGAGTGAGGGCGACGTGCCCGACGACGGTGTCGTCGAAGGGGTTGCGCACCTCGAGCGACGAGGAGGGGGCCGCGATCGTCATCGCTTCGCCTCGGCGGTGCGCGAGACGCGGGCGTCGATCTCGATGATGTCCGACAGCAGGGCGTACGCGGTCTCCACGCGGCCGGCGCCGGGGCCGCTGACCGTGACGGTTCCGAGCAGGTCGGTGTCGAACGACACCGCGTTGGTCGGCCCGCTGATGCCGGCGAGGGGGTGGGTGAGAGGAAGGGCCATGGGCTCCACGCGGGCGTCGATCGAACCGTCGGCGCGACGCTCGGCCGAGCCGATGAGCTTGAAGCGCAGACCCCGGGCCGCGGCATCCGCGATATCGGCGGGCGTGAGGTCGGTGATGCCGGTGCAGGAGACGTCGGCGGGGGTGATGCGGGCGCCCAGCACCTCGTTGGCGAGGATCACGACCTTCAGGCGCACGTCGGACCCCTCGATGTCGGCCGAGGGGTCGGCCTCGGCGTATCCGAGGGTCTGCGCTTCGGCGACGGCGGTGGCCAGGTCCATTCCCGCTTCCATCTGCCCGAGCACGTAGTTGCTCGTGCCGTTGAGGATGCCGCGCACGGCGTCGATGCGCAGTCCCTGCAGGGTAGATGCCGCGAAGCGCAGCAACGGGGTGCCGCTGACGACCGACCCTTCGTACGCGAAGTGCACGCCGTGGGCGGCGGCGACGGCGTTCAGCTCGGTGCCGGCGAGGGCGACGGGACCCTTGTTGGTGGTGGTGACGCTCTTGCCGGCCTCGAGCGCGAGGCGCACGTGCGAGACGCCGGGCTCTCCGTCGTGGGGGTTGGTGAAGGTCGCCTCCACGACGATGTCGGCGCTCGTCTCGCGGATGACCTCGGCGTTGCGCGGGGCGGCCGCGCCCCCGGGCCATGCGGCGAAGATGTCGTCGGCTCCGAGCGCGAACACCGCGTCGAGGTCGATGCCCTCGTCCTGCACGAGCGAGCCGAGGCGCAGGTCGGTGATGGCGACCACGCGCAGGGCGAAGCCGAGTTCTTCGGCCAGCTCGTCTCCGCGGGTGCGGATGAGGTCGGCCAGCGCGCGGTTGACGCCGCCGAAGCCGATGAGGGCGAGATCGTGACGGTTCATGGTGCTCCTCGGGAGGGGTGCGGAAGGGACTGTGACGATCGTGCGACGACGTCACGGCACCGCGCCCCTGTCGTTCGGGCGCTGGCGGATGCCGTTGCGTCGGTGTCGCGGACGGATCGTCCGTTCGTCGCGAATGCGTCGCCGGCTCTTGAGCGGGGGTGGGGTGCACGCTAAGGTCCGTGGAAACATGTGCGAAATGAACACGGTGCAGTGTTCATCCAGCACGAACTGCGATCCGCTCCCTCCTCTTCGAATGCGAGAAGCCATGACCAGATCCACCGACCCCGCCACCCTGCCCAACTCCCTGCCGCAGACGGTCGCCACGCAGGTGCCGCTGCGCCGCCTGCAGCGCTCCATGGATGCCCGCCACCTCGTGATGATCGCGCTGGGCGGCGTGATCGGGTCGGGGCTGTTCCTCAGTTCCGGCTACACGATCAACCAGGCCGGGCCCCTCGGCGCGGTGATCGCCTACCTGATCGGCGCGTTCGTGGTGTACCTGGTCATGGCGTGCCTGGGCGAGCTCGCCGTCGCCTACCCGGTGTCGGGGGCGTTCCACATCTACGCGGCGCGGGCGATCAACCCCGCGACCGGGTTCACGACGGCCTGGCTGTACTGGCTCTGCTGGGTCGTCGCCCTCGGCTCGGAGTTCACCGCCGCCGGCATCCTCATGCAGAGGTGGTTCCCCGGCGTGCCGGTGTGGGTGTGGTGCCTCGTGTTCGCGGGCGTGCTGTTCGGGCTCAACGCGATCTCGGCACGAGTGTTCGGCGAGACGGAGTTCTGGTTCTCGCTCATCAAGGTCGTCGCGATCGTGGCGCTCATCGTTCTCGGCACCGCCGCCGTCTTCGGTTTCACCCCGCTGTCGAGCGAGCACCCCGGCGCCGTGCTCTTCAGCAACTTCGTCACCCCCGACGGTCTGTTCCCCACCGGCGTCGCGGGCGTGCTCATGACCTCGCTCGCGGTGTTCTACGCCTTCAGCGGCTCCGAGCTCATCGGAGTCGCGGCGGGTGAGACGAAAGACCCCGCGCGCAACATCCCGAAGGCTCTGCGCTCGACCGTGCTGCGTCTGCTGGTGCTCTTCGTCGGCTCCATCACCGTCATCGCCGCGATCCTCCCCTACGAGCAGGCGGGGCTGACCTCGAGCCCGTTCGTCGACGTCTTCCAGTACGTGGGCGTCCCCTTCGCCGGCGACATCATGAACTTCGTCATCATCACCGCGCTCCTCTCGGCCGGCAACAGCGGCCTGTTCTCGTGCGCCCGCATGCTCTTCTCCCTCGCCGAGGAGGGGCACGCCCCGCGATCGTTCGCGAAGCTCACCCGTCGCGGCATCCCGATCGTCGCCCTCAGCGTCAGCATGGCCATCGGCCTGGTGTCGCTGGTGTCGAGCGTGATCGCGGCCGAGACCGTCTACCTCGTGCTCGTCTCGATCGCGGGCTTCGCCGTCGTGGCGGTGTGGATGTCGATCGTCGCGGCGCACTTCTTCCACCGACGGGCCTTCGTCCGCGGCGGCGGCGACGTGAAGACGCTCGCCTATCACGCCCCGTTCTACCCGGTCGTGCCGATCCTCGCCTTCGTGCTACTGCTGGCCTCGATCGTGGCGATCGCGTTCGACCCGAACCAGGTCGCGGCGCTGTACTTCGGCATCCCGTTCGTGGTGGCGTGCTACCTGTTCTTCCGGTGGCGGTACGGTCGTCGAGGAGCCACCCCCACCGAGACGCCCTCGACCGAAAGACGCTGATGACCGCGCCCGCCTCGCTGACGCAGGGACTGTCGCTGCTCACCGCGGCCGTCGAACGCGAGCGCTCGGGTCGCCCGGGCCTCGCGCTCGCGCGGCTCGCGGAGGCGGCGGGCGTCGAACGCAGCAGGGCTTCGCGCGTGACGCAGGAGCTGCGGCGCCTCGACTTCGTCGAGCGCGACGCGGCCTCGGCTCTGCGCGCGGGCCCGGCGTTCCTCCGCGCGTCGGCCGCCCGGCACGAGCCGTGGCTCCGCTCGGCCCGCGTACACCTACGCACGATGGCCGCCCAGCTCGGAATGACCGCGCGCGTCGTCGCCGCCGACGGCCAGCGCGCCCTGCTGCTGCGCATCGAGGGGGTGGAGGCGAACGGCGAGGGGACTCTGCGTCCCTCCGCCGTCGCGCCGATCTGGTGCACCGGGGCGGGGCGCGCCCTGCTCTGGGATCACTCGCGCGACGACCTCGGCGCGCTCCTCGCCGACGCGCAGTTCGTGGGCGTGGGCGGCCCGGGAGCCGCGCGCTCCGTCAACGACGTCGACGCCCTGCTGCGGCGCGACCGCGAGCGCGGGATCGTGACCGCCCACGAGGAGTACGTGGCCGGGGTCACCGATCATGCGCTGCCCGTGCGCGGGGCCGACGGGATCGTCGCGGCGGTGTCGGTGAGCGGTCCTCCCACGGGTGCGGCGCAGATGCGGCGCATCGCCGCCCTTCTCGCCGACAGTGCCGCACGCCTCAGCGCGCTCGCCGCGGGCGCGACCGACTAGCGGATGCCGCCGAGGCGCTCCGAGAGGGAGCGTGCGGCCGCGCTGCAGGCGTCGGCGATCTCGCCGGTGCGGGGCTCGAGGGCGGTGCGCGCACCGACGACCTGGACCGCGGCGATGACCTCTCCGCGGAAGTCCCACACCGGCGCGGCCACGGAGTACAACCCCGCCTCGGCCTCCTCGTCGACGATGGCGTAGCCGCGCTCGCGCGCGGCGCGCAGACGCTGCAGGAAGTCCTCGACGTCGCGCGGCGCCTGGGGCCCGGCGGCCTCGAAGCGGGTCGCGGCGAGCACGGCGCGCACCTCGTCGTCGTCGGCGTCCCACAGCACCGCCTGTCCGGCGTCGCTGCAGAAGGCGGGGTAGGCGCGGCCGATCCACGTTCCGACCATGCGAGACGAGGCGGGAATGCTCTCGACGACGGTGACGGTGGTGTCTCCGCGCAGCACGCCGAGGAACACCGCTTCGCCCGTCGACAGTGCCAGTTCGTCGAGCACCTCGATGCCCTCCGCACGCAGGCGCCGGTCGACGAGGTCTTCCGCGGCGGTGTACCACGCCCACGAGAGGCGGTACCGGCGCTGCTCGTCGCGCACGACGACGTCTTGGGCCGCGAGGGCGGTGAGGGTGCGCGAGACGTGCGAGCGGTCGCGCCCCAGGTCGCGGGCGACGTCGGTGACCGAGGCCCCGGAGCGCGTGCGGGTGAGACTCGCCAGGCTCGCGACCACGTCGAAGGCCCGGCTCACGGTCGACGTCGCGTCGGCGTCGTCGTCGGAGGTGCCGTCGGCGAGCGTCATGACCCCAGCGTAGCGAGCGGCCGCGTGCCGCTCCGCGTGCACATCGACTACTGTTTCTGCGTCGCCCGGACGCCTCGACGGCTCCGGGCTCGATCATGATTGCGAGCCCCCCCCATGAGTCGTCCCACCGGTTCGTCCGCTCCCGAGACGGCGATCCCTCAGCCAGAGCGGAGCCTCCGCCGTGCCATGAACGCCCGCCACCTGGTCATGATCGCCCTCGGTGGCGTCATCGGGTCGGGCCTCTTCCTCAGCTCGGGGTACACGATCGCCCAGGCGGGGCCGCTCGGAGCCGTGCTCGCGTACCTGCTCGGGGCCTTCGTCGTGTGGCTCGTCATGGTGTGCCTCGGCGAGCTCGCGGTGACCTACCCCGTCTCGGGCTCGATCCACATCTACGCCGCGCGCACCATGGGACCGGCGACCGGCTTCGCCACGGCGTGGCTGTACTGGCTGTGCTGGGTCGTCGCGCTGGGGTCGGAGTTCACGGCATCCGGGATCCTCATGCAGAGGTGGTTCCCGAACGTCGACGTCTGGGTGTGGTGCGTGGTCTTCGCCGCGGTGCTGTTCACCCTCAACGCCATCTCGGCGCGCGTCTTCGGCGAGACCGAGTTCTGGTTCGCCCTCATCAAGGTGCTCGCGATCGTCGCCCTCATCGTGCTGGGCGGCATGGCGATCTTCGGCTTCACGCCTCTCTCGTCCGAGCCGCACGAGGCGGTGCTGCTGAGCAACTTCGTCACGCCCGAGGGGCTTCTGCCCGCGGGTCTCGGCGGGGTGCTCATCACCTCGCTCGCGGTCTTCTACGCCTTCAGCGGGGCCGAGATCGTCGGTGTCGCCGCCGGTGAGACGAAGGACCCCGCCCGCAACATCCCCCGCGCGCTGCGCTCGACGGTGCTCCGTCTGCTCGTGCTGTTCGTCGGCTCGATCGTCGTGATCGCCGCGCTCCTGCCGTACGACAGGGCCGGCGTCAGCGAGAGCCCCTTCGTCGAGGTCTTCGACATCGTCGGGGTCCCGTACGCCGCCGACATCATGAACTTCGTCGTCATCACCGCCCTGCTCTCGGTCGGCAACAGCGGCCTGTACTCGTGCGCGCGCATGCTCTTCTCCCTCGCCGAGGAGGGATACGCGCCCCGCGCCTTCACGAAGCTCACGCGCCGCGGCATCCCGATGGTGGCCCTGCTGGTCAGTCTCGCGATCGGCCTCGTCTCGCTGATCACCAGCGTCGTCGCCGCCGAGACGGTGTACATCGTGCTCGTGTCGATCGCCGGGTTCGCGGCCGTGGCGGTGTGGATGGCCATCGTGGCCGCGCAGTTCTTCCACCGGCGCCAGTTCCTGCGCGCGGGAGGAGACCTCTCCACCCTCGCCTACCGCACGCCGATGTACCCGCTCGTGCCGATCCTCGCCTTCGTGCTGCTGACCGCGTCGATCGTGGCGATCGCCTTCGACCCCAACCAGGTCGCGGCCCTGTGGTTCGGCATCCCCTTCGTGGGACTCTGCTACCTGTACTTCTGGCTGCGTTACGGCCGCAAGGGACGGGTCCCCGAGCGTCGTGACGAGGAGGCCCCGGTCGCCTGATCGCTGTACACCGCGTCCAGTGCATCGGCGCGTGCGCGCCGGAGTGGCGGATGCCGCGAGCCCGCCGTCCTCGATAGCGTCTCGGAACCACGAGCACGCGGAGGACACATGGACCAGCTCGACACCCTCGTCGTCGGGGCCGGGATCTCCGGCCTGACGGCTGCCCGGCTGCTCGCACAGGCCGGACACCGGGTCGTGGTGCTCGAGGCGCGCGACCGCGTCGGCGGCCGGGTCTTCACCGACCGCACCGGGGGTCACGTCACCGACCGCGGCGCCTCGTGGATCCACGGCATCACCGACAGCCCGGTCGCCGCGGCGGCGCGCGCCTTCGGCATGCCGATGGTGGAATTCACGGTCGGTGGATATCAGGCCGACTCCCGCCCGCTGACGTACTTCGACGCCGAGGGGCGTCGACTCGATCGCGCCGAGGTCCGGCAATACGCCGATGACATCCGCGCCCTCAACGCCGCCCTCGTCGACATCATCGCCACCGCGGCCCCCGACGCCACCTACGGCGGGGTCGTGGAGCAGGCGCTTCAGCAGCAGGGCTGGGACGACGAGCGAACCGAGCGCGTGCGCGAGTACAACGACCGCCGCGCGCAGGAGCAGTACGGCATCGGCATGCACGGACTCGGCGCCCACGGGCTCGACGACGACACGGTCGACGGCGACGAGGTCGTCTTCCCCGAGGGCTACGACGAGCTGGCACGCCATCTCGCGGCGGGCCTCGACGTGCGGTTCCAGCACGTCGTGTCACGCGTGCGATGGAACGACGGTGGTGTCGAGGTCGAGACCGACAGGGGGACGTTCTCCGCGGCGCGGGCGGTCGTCACCGTCCCCGTCGGCGTCCTGCACGCGGGAGACGTCGTGTTCGAGCCCGCGCTTCCGGCCGGGCATCGGCGTGCGCTCGATCTGCTGCGCATGAACGCGTTCGAGAAGGTCGTGCTGCGCTTCGCCGAGCGTTTCTGGGAGGACGGGGTCTACGGCATCCGTCAGCTCGGCGACGAGGGCGAGTGGTGGCACTCCTGGTACGACCTCGGCCGCCTGCACGACGAGCCCGCTCTGCTCACCTTCGCGGCCGGGCCCGCGGCGGTCGCCACCCGCGGGTGGAGCGACGACGAGATCGTCGCCTCGACCCTCGCTCAACTGAGGCGCCTGTACGGCGACGCCGTGCCCGCGCCGACGAGCGCCCTCGTCACCCGCTGGCAGGACGACCCGTTCTCCCGCGGGTCGTACGCCTACATGCTGCCCGGATCCATCGGCGCCGACCACAACGACCTCGCCGAGCCGCTCGCCGGCGGAGCGCTGCACCTCGCGGGCGAGGCGACGTGGGGAGACGATCCCGCGACCGTCCCCGGTGCGATGCTGTCGGGGCACCGCGCCGCGCAGAACGTGCTCGGTCGCGAGATCCTCATCAGCGAACTCTGGGCGTGACTGCCCAGAACGTCCCTGAGCCTGTCGAAGGGCCCTGAGCTTCACCGAGGTCCCTGAGCCTCACCGAGGTCCCTGAGCCTGTCGAAGGGCCCTGAGCTTCACTGAGGTCCCTGAGCTTCACTGAGGTCCCTGAGCCTCACCGAGGTCCCTGAGCCTGTCGAAGGGACCGGGGCCATCGCGGGTGCTCGTGGCTTCGACAGGCTCAGCCACCCGCGACGGCGCCTCAGCCACCAACGACGGAGCCTCAGCGCGGCTCCGGCCCCGTCGCGACGGGCAGCTCCGGGTGGTTCGACCACTGGCTCCACGACCCGGCGAAGACCCGCGGCTCGAAGCCCGCGAGCGTGAGGGCGACCGCCTGGTGCGCGGCCGTCACGCCCGACCCGCAGTAGACGCCGACGCTCATGCCGTCCTCGGCTCCCAGCATCCGGAATCGCGAACGCAGCTCGTCGGGCGAGCGGAAGCGTCCGTCGTCACCGACGTTCTCGGTGGTCGGGGCGCTCACGGCGCCGGGCACGTGGCCGGCGCGCGGATCGATGGGTTCGACCTCGCCGCGATAACGTTCCCCGGCCCGGGCATCCAGCAGCAGCCCGTCGTCGGCGAACGACGCGACCTGGTCGAGCGCGAGGGTGGGCATCGCGCCGTAGGCCAGTGAGATCGAGCCGGGCGCGGGGGCCGCGGCATCCCCCTCCTCGAGGGCGAACCCGGCCTCGACCCACGCGGTCAGTGCCCCGTCGAGCAGGCGCACGTCGGCGACCCCGGCCGCGCGCAGCAGCCACCAGGCCCGAGCGCTCGACATGTTCTTCAGGTCGTCGTGCACGACGACGGTGTCGCCCTCGTCGATTCCCCACCGGCGGGCGGTCTGCTGCAGCGCCTCGATCGGGGGGAGCGGATGCCGGCCCTCGGCCGGCGCGCCGTGGGCGGCGAGGTCGTGGTCGAGGTCGACGTACTGCGCGCCCGGGATGTGCCCGGCACGGTGGTCGGGCCGCCCGTCGGGGCGGTCCAGTCGCCAGCGCACGTCGAGCACGCGGACGGGCCCGCCGTCGGCGTATCGGCCGGCGGCCAGGGCGTCGTGCAGTTCTTCGGCGGTGGTGAGGATCGCAGCCATGCCCTCAGTCTGTCGTCTCTGGGCCACGTGTTCGGCCGTCGGCCACGCGCGCGCGGGCCCGGTCGTGTCGCGAGGCGATGGGCACGGTCTCGGTCGCGCGCGGCAGGCCCATCGGCGGGGTCGCGACGTAGATCGTCTCGGCGCGCTCGACCACGTGCGTCTCGTGCCAGATGCCGACCGCCCCGGGCACCGTGCGCGCCCGCTTGTTGAAGCGCGTCCACGCCGGGCGGTGCTCCTGGGTCGGCGCCGAGGCGTAGGTGTAGAGCTTGTCGAGCGACGACCAGTACTGCACGAGGTACGGACCGCGGGCGCCGAGCAGCATCGTGAAGCCCAGCAGTCCGGAGTCGGGGTCGGTGCTCAGTTCGCGCAGCATCTTGGGCATGTCGCTCATCAGTGGCATCCACTGATCGGGCCGCCACCATTTGTTGATCGTCATTCCGATGTGGAAGACGACGAGTTCGCCGTCCCAGCGGTGGGTCATTCGTCCCGGATTGATGGATGCCATGGCTCGTCCTCACTCGATAGTGTCACTATCCAGTGTTAGATAGTAAAGCTATCGAGTCAAGGGGTGAGCAGTGCGGATCTCGGAATTGTCGGCGGAGAGCGGAGTGCCCGTCGCCACCATCAAGTACTACCTGCGCGAGAGGCTGCTGCCCGAGGGGGAGCGCACCTCGCCGACGCAGGCGAGCTACGGCATCCCGCACGTGCAGCGCCTCGGCGTCATTCGCGCGCTCGTTGACGCCGGCGTGGGGATCGCGGGGGTGCGCAAGGTGATCGGGGTGCTCGAAGAACCGCCCGAGAATCCCTATGACCTGCTCGGTGCCGCCAACGCCGCCGTGACCCCGGTGGTCGACGGCGACCTCGACCTGTCCGCGGCCACCGCCCTGCTGGAACGCATGGGCGGCTCACCCCTCGATTGCTTCCCCGACCAGCTCCGTGCCGTCGCGCATGCCCTCGCGACGCTCGATCGCGCGGGGTTCACGGTGCCCCCGTCAGTGATGGACGCCTACCTCGTCCATCTCGGCGCGATCGGCGACGCCGAGCTCGCCGCGACACCCGAGACGTCGATGGACGATGCCGTGCGTTACGTCGTGCTGGGGACGGCCCTGGTCGAGCCTCTCGTCCTCGCGCTGAGGCGGGTCGCGGAGCAGGTCGCCGCGTCGCGACGCTTCTCGGCGAGAGGTTAGGGGTTCGGGTTCGACGCCGCTCCGTCGAGCCAGAGCGTGTCGCTCTTGTCGCCGTGCGACCCGCCGCGACCGACGTGCGTGTCGTCGATCTGCGGGCCCTTCGTGATCACGTGCACGAGGGCCATGCCGTGGCCGCGCCCGAGGTCGTAGTCGTCTTTCAACCACTCGAGGATCGGGGTCGCCTTGGTGCCCGGTCCGAAACCGCGCTCTTCGGCAAGGGCGATGAACTGCCGTGGGGTGAGACCCGTCTTGGTCTCGATGTTGTCGAGGTAGGACTGGAAGGACATGACCGGAGGCTAGCGGTCTGCTCCGACATCGGTTCACCGCGTCGCCCGTTGCCGGGCGGCAGGCCACCGGGCCGGGCCCGGGTACGGTCGAAGGATGGCCGTCACCGTGCACCGCGCGCCCGTCGCCGACATCGCCCCCCTCACGCTGTACCGCATCCTCTGGATGCGCGTCACCGTGTTCGTCGTCGAGCAGATTGCCGCGTACCCCGAGATCGACGGTCGCGACATCGAGCCGGGAGCCGAGCTCATGTGGGCGCAGGACGGCGACGACGTGCTCGCGACACTCCGCCTCCTGCGGGAGCCGGCGAACACCCGCATCGGTCGGGTCGCCACGGCCCCGCACGCCCGCGGCCGCGGGATCGCCGCCGACCTCATGCGCGCGGCCGTTGGGCAGCTCGAGGTCGAGGCGCCCGGGGTGCCCATCCTGCTCGACGCCCAGGCGCATCTCGCCGAGTGGTACGGCCGCTTCGGTTTCGTCGTGTCGGGGGCTCCGTTCGCCGAAGACGGCATCCCGCACGTCCCCATGCGCCGCACACGACTCGAGACGCCGAACCTGATCCTGCGGGAGTGGACGCGCTCCGACGACGACCGCGCGTTCCTGTACGACATGTACCGCCGGCCGGAGGTGCGTCGATTCCTCGGCGACGGTCGCGTCATGGCCGACCCGGGTGAGGTCGACGCGCTGCTCGATCGCTGGGCGGGGCTCGCCGAGGGCGTGCTCGGGGTCCGGGCCGTCACGACGCGCGAAGGTCGCCGCCTCGGCTCGGTGCTGCTCAAGCGCATCCCGTGGTCGCGCGACGCGGGCGACGGCCGCGAGAACGACGTCGAGATCGGGTGGCACTTCCACCCCGACGCGTGGGGTGCGGGCTCCGCCACAGAGGCGGCCGAAGCGGTGCTGACGCTCGCCCACCAGCGCGGCATCCGTCGTGTCGTCGCGGTGACGAACCCGGCGAACGAGGCGTCGAAGGCCGTCGCCGAGCGCATCGGGATGCGGCCGGTCGGCACGACCCGTGAGTACTACGACGCCGAGTGCTCGTTGTTCGTCGCGGAGGGTCCGTGAGACGTCGCGCCGGGATCGCCCTCGTGCTGGTCGGCGTGCTTGCGCTCGCCGGTTGCGACCTGAAGTTCTCGCTCGGCTTCGGCACGGGTTCCGACGGCACCTTCGAGGGCTCGGAGGTGACGGTGCCCGTGCTCTACGCCAGCGGTTCCAAGGGCGGACTGACCTCGCAGCGCATCACCGCCGCGTCCGCCGACGGCGGCGACCTCAGCATCGACATCACCGAGAACGACGTCAGCGGCGTCGACCCGGTCACCCAGTCGGCGACGTGGACGGCCGTCACCGCCGCGACACTGCTCACCGGCGCCCGCCCCGACACCGCCTACACCTTCGGCTTCGACGCACGCCTCGCCACCCCGTCCGCGGGAGCCGTGACCGCGGTCGGCGTGCTCGCGCTGTACTACGGCACCGAGGTGCAGCCCGGCGTCGCTCTCGCGGGCGGGGTGACGCCGCTCGGCATCGTGAGTCCCGTCGCGGGGCTGCCGGAGCAGGTCTCGGCGGCGATCGAGGCGGGAGGGATCGACACGATCCTCGTCCCCGCGGGGCAACGTGTGGCGGCGGATGCCACGGGGGCGCCGGTCGACCTCGATCAGCTCGCAGCGACCGGGGGCATGACGATCACCGAGGTGGCCGACATCGCGGGCGCCTACGCCGTGATGACGGGGGAGGATCTGCCCGAGGCGGCCTTCCCCACCCCCGCCGCGTCACCCGACGCCCTCCCCTCACCGCGTGCGGACGCCGACGGGCTGACAGACGGGGCGTTGGACGGGCCCACCGACGACGCTCTGACGGCGGCCGCCGCCGCGGTGCAGGGGCTCGACGGCGACCTCGCGGATCGGGTGCGCGCGGGGGTGCAACGGGCGCGAGAGCTGAGCGCGGCGGGCGAGACCGCGGGCGCATTCGCGACGGCCCTCTCGGCCGCAGACGACGCCGCGGCCGCGCGCGGGTCCGCCCTCTCCGCGGTCGAGGCCTCCGCGCAGGCGTCCGCCGTCCTCGCGGACTCCGATGCCCTGCTCACCGCTCTGGCCGGCGAGACGCCGACGACGCTCGACGGCGCCGACGCCCTCCTGGCGACGACGGGCGCCGCCGCGGAGGCCTGGGCGCTCGCCTCGTTCGCCCGATCGATCTTCGCCGCCGACGCCGACGACGCTCAGCTCGAGGCGGGGCGGATCGCCGCGTCGCTGGCATCCGCGTCCCTCGCCCGCGCCCGGACGATCGACGACGTGCGCGCATCTCTGGGTGACGCCGGCCCCGTCGCCGCAGACGCCGACCTCGACGGTCTCGCCTCGCTGCTGCGCCGTGCCGCGATCGCCGCCGACGACGCGTACGACGGCGGCGCCGACGAGACGCCCGCGGCCGATGACCCCGCCGCTGTGCGGCTGCGGGCTCTCGAAGAGGCGCGCGAGACGCTCTCGTCGCGCGCCGACGAGAGCGGCGAGTGGGTCGCACTGGCGGTCGCCGCAACGAGCTACGACCGCAGCATCACTCCGCTCCTGGCGAGCCAGGCGGTGGCGGTTCCTCAGGGTGTCGACCCCGCCGACGCGATCGCCCAGCGCATCGCCGTGGGTGACGAATACGTCGTGCGGGCCGTCGATGCGCTCACCGGGACCGGCGCCGAGGTGCCCCTCGTACGGGCGGCGGCGGCGGATGCCGCGGCGCGGGCATCGGCGACGCTCGCGCCGGGGGCGTTCACGGCGTTCATCTCGCCGTTCCTCCGCGCTCGCGTGCTCGCCTTCGTGGGCGGCGTGCAGCGCGACTGACCCCACGGCCCGCGCCTCAGTGCGGGGCGTGATACTCGGCGGTGCCGCGCTTCCAATAGCCCTTCACGATCGTCGCCGCGGGGTCGCCGGTCCAGCGTTCGAGAAGGAGGGCGCGTCCGGCGCGCACGACCGACTGCTCCGCGGCGACGAAGCCGAACACGCATCCGTCGGGCCGCTCCTCGACGTCGAGGGCGTCGAGCCAGTCGGTCAGCTCGCTGCCGGCCTCGCGATTTCCGCGGTGCAGCTGCACCACCTCGACACCGGGGGGAGCGGCCACGGGAAGGTCGTGCGCGGCGTCGGGGACTTCGATCGCGATGCGCCCGACCGCATCGTCGTCCATCGCCGCGGCGAAGCGCCGGATCGCGGGCACGGCGGTCTCGTCGCCGGCCAGAAGCCAGGCGTCGGGACGGCCTTCGAGCACCATCGAGCCGCGCGGACCGCCGACGCCCACCGCGTCGCCGATCAGCGCGGTCTCGGCCCACCGGCTGCCGACGCCGTCGCGGTGCAGCGCGACGTCGATGTCGAGCCACCCGTCGACGGCATCCCACGACACGGGGGTGTACTCGCGGTTCGGCGCCGACCGGAGGTCATCGGTTCCCGCCGTCGGCTCCGACGGGAAGAACACCCGGATGTGATCGTCGGCGCCGGGGGAGTCGAACCCGCGCAGATCGTCGCCCTCCAGTCGGAGACGGACGAAGGCGGGTGTGAGGTAGGTGCGCCGGGAGAGGGCCGCCGAGCGGAAGACCAGCTCGTGTCGGCGGGGTTCGAGGCGGGCTCCGGGGGTCGGGTTCGACTTCTTCACAAAGGAAAGGCTAACCTAACTTCTCGACCCGGCTGAGACCTCGATCGGGTCGTCCTGCACATACAGCACTGGAGAGATCCGCATGAGTTCACGCCTGTTCCGTCCCCTCGCCGTCGCTTCGCTCACGGCCGCTCTCGCCCTCGCCGGCTGCGCCTCTGCGGCATCCGCCCCCGCCGACCAGGCCGCAGGCGCGTCCACGGTGACCGTGGACGACAACCACGGATCGATCGAGGTTCGGGTCGCCCCCGAGCGGGTCGTCGCCCTCGACAACACGACGTTCCAGACGCTCAGCGACTGGGGAGTGACGCTCGTCGCCGCTCCGAAGCCCCTCATGTACGACCTCTGGCCCTCGCTCTCCGGTGGCGACGATGTGCTCGACGTGGGCCTGCATCGCGAGCCCGACATCGAGGCCGTCGTCGCGAGCGAGCCCGACCTGATCGTGGGCGGCTACCGCTTCCGCGAGATCTACGACCAGTTGAGGCAGATCCAGCCGGCGATCATCGAGACGAGCCCGCGCGACGGCGAAGACCACGCCGCCGAGCTGAAGCGGCAGACCGCGATCCTGGGTCAGGTCTTCGACAAGGAAGACGAGGCCGCGCAGCTCTCCTCCGATCTGGATGCCGCGATCTCCGACGCCCGTGAGGCCTACGACCCGTCGCAGACGGTGATGGGCCTCATCACCTCGGGCGGCAAGATCGCCTACGCGGCCCCCGGTGAGGGCCGCGGAGTCGGAACGCTCTTCCCGACGCTCGGACTCACACCCGCCCTCGAGCGCTCGGCCGAAGACGCGTCGCACGGTGACGACATCAGCGTCGAGGCGATCGCCGCTGCGAACCCCGAGTGGTTGTTCGTGCTCGACCGCGACGCGATGTTCGGCGAGGACGGGTACGTCTCGGCGAAGGAACTGGTCGAGAACGCCGAGGCGCTGAAGAACGTCCCCGCCGTGCAGAAAGACCAGATCGTCTACCTCGACGCGAGCTTCTACCTCGACGAGGGCATCCAGGCCTACACGAAGCTGTACCGCTCGGCCGCCGAGGCTTTCGCGTCCTGACCCGGCTGTACCCGCTCGTGTGGGGGTCGGATCCGCCGACCCTCACACGAGCGGCTCAGGACGGATGCCATGACCTCCTCACCTGTTCGCCTCCGCGCGCGCATCGCGTTGCCTCTCGCCCTGGCTGGGGTGGCCGCGCTCGTCGTGCTCTCGCTGTTCGTCGGCGCCTACGATCTCGCCGCCGACGACTTCGGCGGCGAGATGTTCTTCATCTCGCGCGTGCCTCGCACGGTCGCGCTCGTCCTCGCCGGCTGCGCCATGGCCGTGTCGGGCCTGATCATGCAGCTGCTCACCCAGAACCGCTTCGTCGAACCGTCGACGACGGGCACGACCGAGTGGGCGGCGCTCGGGCTGCTCGTCACGGTGTTGCTCGTGCCGGCGGCACCCCTGTGGGTGCGCATGGTCGCGGCCTCGATCGCCGCCTTCGTCGGCACCATGGTGTTCATCGGCATCCTGCAGCGGATCTCGCTCCGGTCCTCACTCGTCGTGCCCCTCATCGGCATCATGCTCGGCGCCGTCGTCTCGGCCTTCACCACGTACCTGGCCGTCTCGACCAACTCCCTGCAGATGCTCGGCACATGGTTCATGGGCAGTTTCACCTCGATCGTCCGCGGGCGGTACGAGGTGCTGTGGATCGTCGCGCTCGTGGTCCTCCTTGTGTTCCTCTACGCCGACCGCATCACCGTCGCCGGCCTCGGTCGCGACATCTCCACCTCGGTAGGCCTGGATCACACCCGCGTGCTGCTCATCGGCACCGGTCTCGTCGCGGTCGCCACGGGGGTGACCACCGTCGTGGTGGGGTTTCTGCCGTTCCTCGGTCTCGTCGTGCCGAACCTCGTATCGATGTGGCGCGGAGACAACGCCCGCACCAACCTTCCCTGGGTATGTCTGGGTGGAGTCGCGATCGTGGTGGTGTGCGACATCGTCGGACGGATCATCCGGATGCCGTTCGAGGTCCCCGTCTCGATGATCCTCGGCGTGGTCGGCGCCGCCGTGTTCATCACCTTGCTGCTGAGGATGCGCGCCCGTGCCTGACACCCTGGCGACGATCGCCCCCGCCCGCCCGCGCCGTCCACGGATCGCCTGGCGCTTCGGCATCCTGGCTCTCGTCGTCGTGATCGCAGCCGTCGGCGTCCTGACCTGGGATGTTCCGGGCGCCCCCGGTTCGCGGGGCTTCGGTATCGCGGTGAACCTCCGCGTCGTGAGCGTGGCGACCATCGCGCTGGTGGCCTGCTGCCAGGCGGTGGCGACCGTGCTGTTCCACACGGCCACGGCCAACCGCATTCTGACGCCGTCGATCATGGGCTTCGATGCGCTCTACGTCGTGATGCAGACCGCTCTCGTGTTCTTCTTCGGCAGCGCCGCCCTCTCGGCGACCGACGGCCTGCTCAAAGTCGTGGTGCAGAGCGTGCTGATGGTGGGGTTCGCCACCCTGTTGTACGGCTGGCTGTTCGCCGGTCGGCGCGGCAACCTGCACATCATGCTGCTGGTCGGCGTGGTGCTCGGCGTCGGCTTCGGCTCGCTCTCGACCGTAATGCAGCGACTACTGACGCCGAGCGACTTCGACATCCTCTCGGCTCGTCTGTTCGGCAACCTGTCGAACTCCGACCCCGACTACCTCCCCTGGGGTGCCCTGGTCGTCGCCGGTGTGCTCCTGCTCGTGTGGCGCGCGCGTCATCGGCTCGACGTGCTCGCCCTCGGTCGCGAGACCTCCCTCAACCTGGGCCTGGCCTACCGTCGCGAGGTGATCGGCGTGCTCGTGCTCGTCGCCGTGCTCATCTCGGTGTCCACGACGATGGTGGGTCCGATGACCTTCTTCGGCTTCATCGTCGCGACCCTCGCCTACCAACTCTCCGGATCGTCGCAGCATCGCGTGGTGCTCCCCTTCGCGGTGCTGCTCGGCATGGCGACCCTGCTGGTGGGGTACTTCGTGCTGCGCCATGTCTTCTACGCCGCGGGCATGCTCTCGATCATCATCGAGTTCGCCGGAGGCCTGTTCTTCCTCGTCTACCTCCTCCGGAAGGGGAGCCTGTGATCTCTCTCACCGACGTCACCATGACCTACGGCGATCTCACCGTGCTCGGCCCCGTCACGCTCGACATCCCGGCGGGCGGCGTCACGGCCCTCGTCGGGCCGAACGGGGCAGGCAAATCGACCCTTCTGACCATCGTCGGCCGACTCGCGACGGCGACGACCGGTCGCGTCACCGTCGCCGGTCACGACGTGACATCGACTCCCGGCCGCGAGCTCGCCCGAATCGTCTCGATCCTGCGCCAAGAGAACCACTTCGTCACCCGGCTCATGGTGCGCGACCTGGTCGGCTTCGGCCGCTTCCCGCACTCGCAGGGCAGGCTCACCGCCCTCGACCACGAGAAGGTCGACGAGGCCCTCGCGTTCCTCGACCTCACGCCGCTGGCGGGCCGCTACCTCGATCAGCTGTCGGGCGGTCAGCGTCAACGGGCGTACGTCGCGATGGTCCTCGCGCAGGACACCGACTACATCCTGCTCGACGAGCCGTTGAACAACCTCGACATGAAGCACGCGGTCGCCATGATGGGCCAGCTCCGCCGAGCAGCCGACGAACTGGGCAAGACCATCGTGATCGTCGTGCACGACATCAACTTCGCGGCCGCCTACGCCGACCGCATCATCGCGCTGTCGGAGGGTCGGGTCGTGCACATCGGAACGCCGGCCGATCTGATGACCCCCGCGGTCTTGGAGCAGGTGTTTGGCACCCCCGTCGAGGTGCGCCGTGACGGCGCGTACCCGCTCGCGGTGTACTACCGCTGAGACCTGACGTCTCAGAGCTGGATGCCGTTGTCGGGATCGTTCACGCCGACGTTGCGGCCCCGGCTCGACTCGTAGGCGATGAGCCATCCGACCGAGACGGCCGCGGCGATGATCAGGCCCAGCCAGATGTTCTGCCAGACGAGACCGAACACGGCGCCGAGCCCGAAGAGCACGACACTGCCCAGCACCCAGTAGGTGCGTCCGCGCGGCCAGCCGGTATCGGGTTGCGTCATGCGGTCAGCCTAGGGCGGGCCGCCGCCGATGTCGCGGGCGCCTCAGCGATCGCGGTGGTCCTCGGGGTGCAGGCGGGGTCCGCGGCGGGGCTCGAGGGCGGAGCCCGCGTAGATGAGACGGATCACGCGCTGCCGGTGCCCCGCGAAGGGCTCGAGAAGCTCGAGCATGCCGTCGTCATCGGTGCGGTGACCCGTCAATGCGAAGCCCACCTGGTGGGCGAGGTGGTAGTCGCCGACGCTCACGGCATCCGGATCACCGAACGCGCGGATCCGCGTCTCGGCACTCGTCCAGATGCCCACGCCCTTGAGGCTGATGAACACGCGATCGCGGGCTTCGCCGTCGACGGCCGCCTCCGCCGCGCGGACGACC
The DNA here is from genome assembly GCF_032464975.1 of Microbacterium algihabitans. NCBI lineage: Bacteria > Bacillati > Actinomycetota > Actinomycetes > Micrococcales > Microbacteriaceae > Microbacterium > Microbacterium algihabitans. The sequence continues at coordinate 300,475 of NZ_JAWDIU010000003.1, read as the reverse complement.
GATGCGCCGCGACGGGCCGTCTCGACGATCGTGCGCGACTGCGGCGGTTCGAGGCCGGCGCGATGCCACGCCCACGACGGAACGTGCCGCCATCCCTCGATGTCGGGAGGAGCGAACATCGGTCGCGGAGTCGGACCGGGCGCCCGCTCGCCGAACCAGGTGACGATGCTGCGCCAGGCCGAGAAGGCCTGCATGCTGGTGACTTTCTGCTCCATGACGGCGCTCACGAGCGCGTCGAAGACGAGGTCGGTGCGACCGATGCGCAGATCGGGGTGACGGCGATGCCATTCGGCGACCGACGGATGCCGCGACGCGTCGAATCCGTCGAGGTCGTCGTCGCGTCCGCACAGGGCGGGCAGCTGGTCGAGTGCCCACTCGGCGCCCGGACCCCAGGCAGCCGCCGTGACCGTACCGCCGACGCGCAGGCGCAGGGCGAGGGTGGCGACGCCGAGAGGGGTGCGGCTCACGCGCCACACTACGCCCCCGGCCGACAACGGCTGCGAGGCGGAGTAGGTGGGATCGTTCGCGCCATGGCGTTGCGCCGCGACGGCTCGGCCGATGTCGACCGGACCCGCCGGGCGGTACTCCGACTCGATCGGGCGTCCCGCGGGGGCGGCGAGCTCGCGTGACGCGTGATGCGCGCGGACCCCGGTCGACCTCATGCCGACACCCTACGTCGGAGCACCGACATCGCGGCATCCGGCGTCGCGGAGAGGGTGAGGACCGGTCGGGAGGGTCAGAAGCGGTCGGGCGACGGCGTGCCGTGTCCGTAGCGGATCGACACGTCGGCGTGACGGTCGAAGCGGTAGCCGACCCCGCGCACCGTGCGCACGATGTCTTCGTAGACGCCGAGCTTCGCGCGCAGGCGACGCACGTGCACGTCGATCGTGCGCTCGCCGGGGGCGTCCTCGTCGGTCGAGCCCTCCCAGAGGGATGCCACGAGCTCGGTGCGCTCGATCGTGCGCCCCTCGCGCAGCACCAGGTACTGCAGCAGCTCGAACTCCTTGAACGTGAAGGCCGCCGACTCGCCGTCGATGAGCACGCGCTTGCGCGAGATGTCGACGACCACGCCGCCGGGCGCGCGATCCTCCTCGGCGGGCTCGTCCTTGGTGCGAGCGACCGCCGAGGGCTCGTGCAGGGCGAGGCGCACGACGTCGACGTCGCGGCCACCGGCACCCGCGGGGGCGAGGGCCACGGTGGCGTACGTCTCGGCTGCGGGGGCCAGCTCGCCGAGCGTGCGGCGGAGGGCCTCGACCAGGGTGCCGAGGCTCACGCCCGCGGCGGCGGCCTTGGCCTCGTCGATGCCCACGTAGAGGGCGAAGCCGCGGGGGGAGGTGGTCGCCGGGCCGGTCGGGCGGGCGGGGGCCGCGGCGGCCGGCGCCACGGGGGCGGCGGGGCCCGGAGCGGCGGGGCGAGCGGCGCGGGGCGAGACGGTGGTGGTCACGGGGCGGTCGAGAACAGCGGTAAGCGACATGAGGAGGAAGTCCTTGGGTGTGTGAACCCGGGCATCGTCACGGAGCGGGGTTCGACGGGAGGTGGGGGCCGAAGGGCCGGAGCGCGGCATGCGGATGCGCGTGATCGACGCGCGGATCCGTGGACCGGGGGACGACGTCGGCGTTCAGAAGCGCGAGGGTCGTCCGGGCGAGGGTCGCTGTTAGCGGCACATTCGACAACACATGACAACGCGGCCGGGCATCATCATGCCGGCAGTCCCGTTCGCCTCCCGGGCGGACAGAGAACGCGCGTTGACAGTCATGGGGGGATTATGACCCACCGAGTCCTCGTGCGTCAAATCGCGTCGACCGGGATCCCGGTGCGCATCATGCTCAGCCGGCGTGGCCTGAGCTCGGTGTGCACCGTGCACTTTGCGGCATCCGCCCGACGATGTTTCCGGGAGGCGTAGCCTTCCCGCATGTCAGATCTGCAGTTCGCCGACGACAAGACCGCCTCGCGGTACACCCTCCACCGGGGAGACGACCTGGTCTCGGTGCTCGACTACCGCGACGACGGGCGCACGGTCGCCCTGACGCGCGCGTTCACCATTCCCACTTTCCGCGGTCACGGCTACGCGGGTGTCATCACCGAGCGCGCCGTCGACGCGATCGAGGCGGCGGGCGACCGCGAGATCCTCCCCGTGTGCTGGTACGTGGGGGAGTGGTTCGAAGCGCACCCCGAGCGCGCGGGCCTGCTCCATCGACGTTCGGCCTCCTGAGCAGCTCCTGGCGCCTATGTCCGCCTCGGTGCGGTCGTCAACCCCTGCCCGATGCGGGCGGTCGTTCGCGAAGCTGAAGCTCTGGAAAGGGGTGTCATGAACAACGAACGCGACCTTCCCGAGGGAGTCATCGACGCGGACCCGCCCGGAGGGTGGGAGAGCGGTGCCGTCGCCGACGGCGAGACCGCGGAGCGCAACGACAGCGCGAAGGGATCGTCCCGTCTCAACGACGCCGCTCCCTCGGACCCCATCGAGGGCGATGCCGCCAGTCAGGGCATCGACCCCGACATGAGCACGGAGGACTGACATGACCGATGCAACCCGGGCCCCCGAGCCCACGGACGCTTCCGACGGCGGTGCGGGCGCAGCCGACTCCGTCGGCGGTGCGGTGCACGCCGACCGCAAGATCGCCCGACCGGACGAGCAGTCCGAGCCGGCGATGGACACCCATCCCACCGACGACGAGGCGCGCATCGCGGGCGTGGTCGTGCAGACCCGCGCCGATGTGGGCGACAAGAGCCAGGAGCGCATCGCCGACGTGCTGCGCCAGCGGTTCGCCGACGTCGGTCTCGACCTCGGTGACGACCGCATCCGCGCCCTCGCGGCGGAGGTCGCCGGCGCCTGACACGCTCGCTCGGATGCCCCGCACTCCCTCACGGAGGCGGGGCATCCGCATGTGCGGGGGTCGCTGCGAGCCGATGTCGGAGGTCCGACGTACCGTGTGAGCATGCGGATCCTCCACACTTCCGACTGGCACATCGGGCGCTCCTTCCACGGGTTCTCGACGCTCGACGCGTTGAGCGGGGTGCTCGAGGCGCTCGTCGCCCAGGTGCGCGAGAATCAGGTCGACGTGGTCATCGTCGCGGGCGACGTGTTCGACTCGGCCGCTCCCTCGGCGGCGTGCTATCCGCTGCTGTCGCAGACGCTGGCCGCTCTCGCCGACGAGGGCGCGCGCGTCGTGGTCACCAGCGGCAACCACGATTCGGCCGCACGACTCGGGTTCCAGTCCGCCCTGCTGCGCTCCGAGATCGCGGTGGTCACCGACCCCTTATCGGTGGGCACCCCCGTCTCGATCGACGACGAGCACGGACCAGTCCACTTCTACGGCATCCCCTACCTCGAGCCGGCCATCGTGCGTCATCTCTGGGAGGGGGTCGAGCTGCGCAGCCAGGCGCAGACCATGCAGCACGCGCTCGACCTCGTCCGCTCCGACCTCGCTCGGCGAGGGGGGCGCTCGGTGGTCGCGGCGCACTGCTTCGCCGCCGGTGTCGACGCCACCCCGGGGGTCGAGCGCGAGATCCGTCAGGGTGGACTCGACGTGGTCCCGCTCCCGGCGTTCGACGGACCCGACTATGTCGCGCTCGGGCACATCCACGGCCGCCAGCAGCTGTCCGAGCGCGTGCGGTACGCGGGGGCGCCCCTGCACTACAGCTTCTCCGAAGAGGGCAAGCCCCGGGGGTCGTGGCTCGTCGACCTCGACGCCACGGGGCTGGCGTCGGTGCGCTGGATCGACCTGCCCGTCCCGCGCCCTCTCGTCACCCTCCGCGGGTCGCTCGACGACCTGCTCGTCGATCCCCGTTTCGACGGACACGACAAGCACTGGGTGCGCGCCGAGTACACCGACGCGACACCCCAACCCGATCCCATGCGCCGTCTCCAGGCGCGCTTCCCCTGGTGCGCGACGGTGGTGCACCAGCCTGCCGGTGTCCGCGCCGATGACGGCGTCGCCTACAGCGCGCGCGTGCGCGCCGCCCGCGACGACGGCGAGATCATCGAGGCCTTCCTCGCGCACGTCAGAGAAGGAGAGGGAGCATCCGACGCCGAGCGCGAGCTGATCCGCGACGTCCTCGACTCCCGCTCGGTGGCGGAGGCCGCGAAATGAAGCTCCACCGGCTCGAACTCGAGGGCTTCGGCCCGTTCCTCGAGACGCAAGAGGTCGACTTCGACGCGTTCGCGGCCGACGGCATCTTCCTGATCACGGGGCGTACCGGTGCCGGCAAGTCGAGCATCCTCGACGGCGTCTGTTACGCGCTCTACGGCGGCGTCCCCCGCTACGACGGCGGGGAGCGCCGGCTGCGCAGCGACCACTGCGAACCCGACGACCCCACGCGCGTGACGTTGGAGTTCGGCGCCGAAGGCGACCGCTGGCGTCTGACGCGATCGCCCGAGTTCGAGCGGCCGAAGCGCCGCGGCGGCGGCACCACCCGAGAACCCCACCGGGCGGTGCTCGAGGTACTGGCGCCCGAGGGATGGACGGGCGTCGCCGCGCGACCGGTCGACGTCGCCGCCCGCCTCGACGAGATCCTGGGGCTGACCCAGCAGCAGTTCCTGCAGGTCATCCTGCTCGCGCAGAACCGCTTCGCGCGCTTCCTGCTGGCCAAGAACGACGAACGCCTCAGCCTGTTGCGCACGCTCTTCGGCACGCGCACCTTCGAGCAGTACGCGGCCGAGGTCGATGATCGCCGCAAGCGGGCTGCCGAGCGCCTCGCGAACGAGGGGGTCGAGGTCGCCACTCTCCTCGATGAGGCCGAACGGCTCGCAGCGGACCTCGATGAGGCCGCGGTGACCGAGGGCGACTCTGCACCCACCGCTGTCGAGGGCCTCGCCGGTCTCGGCGTCACCGACCGCCTCTCCCGCCTCGTCCGGGCCGTCGAGCGCGCCGACTACCGGGTCGACACCCTCGCGCGTGAGCGCGACGAGAGCGATCAGCGCCTCGACGGCGCTCTCACCGCGGAGCGCGCCGCGACGGCCTTGCACGATCGACAGGTCGAGAGACTGCGGATGAGAGATCGTCTCGCCGCGCTCGACGAGGTCGCTGACGCCGTCGATCGCGCCCGTCGGGAGGCGGCGGAGGCAGCCGAGGCCGAGGCCCTGGGCGCGCCGCTGGACGCCGCGGCGTCGGCGCGAACGACCGCCGAAGCCGCTCGGGTGCGATCCGCCGCCGCGATCGAGGTCGTCCGCTCGATCGGCGAAGAGCCGGCGGACGACGACGATGACGCTCTCCGCGCCCGCGACGACGCGCTCACCGGTCTGCTCTCCCGCGCCGAAGAGGCCCGCGCGGCGGAGGTCGAGCTGGAACGGCTCGAGGCCGAACGCGCCGCGTCCGCGGCGCGCGTCGTCACCCTTGAAGCGGAGCATTCCACCCTGGTCGACGGCCGCGCCGAGGTGCCCGAGGTGCTTCGCGACCTCGACGAGCGACTCGGTCGGCTCGAGGGTGCGGCGGCGCGTCGAGAAGCCGCCCTCGCGACCCGCGACGACACCCGCCGGCGTCTCGAGGCGGCGCGGCAGGCCGACCGTCTGCTCAACGAACGCGAGCACGCCGACCTCACCTCGCTGGTCCGCGCCGATGAGCTGCAGCAGGCCGTCGAAGCGTGGACGACCCTGCTGCGCGCGCGCCTCGCCGGCGCGGCGGCGGAGCTCGCCCATGAGTTGGTCGACGGGCGACCCTGCGCGGTGTGCGGTTCGACCGAGCACCCCCGTCCCGCGGTCGGCGACGGCGAGCCCGTCACCGACGACCAGATCGCGGCGGCAGAAGACCGCAAGAACACCGCGGCGGCCGCCGATCGCCTCGCCGCCGACGCCGCGCGCATCGCGCGCGACGAGCACGCCCTGGCCTCAGCTCGCGCCGGGGGTGACGACGTGCAGACGCTTTCCGCGCGACTCGACGACGCAGAGGCGGCGCTGGCCGCAGCCGAGGCGGATGTCTTCGAGAGAGATGTCGTGCAGACCGAGCGCCGCCGCTGCGCCGACCTCGATCGCGAGATCGCGGCACGCATCGAGACCCTCGTGGATGAGCTCGCAACGGTGCGTCAAGAGGCGGCCCTCCTCGCCCACCGCGTCGACGTCGTGAGCGCCGCCGTGGGCGAGGCCCGCGGAGAGTTCGCCTCGGTCTCCGCGCGTCGAGACGACCTGCGCGCGCGTCGCGCCGCCGTCCGCGAGCTCCGCGATGCCCGCGCTCAGCTCCGTGCGGCCGACGACGCGGCCCGCGTCGCAGACGAGGCCCTCGACCGACTCGTCGGCGCGAGCCCGTTCGCCGACGTCGACGCCGTCACCGCCGCCCGGCGCACCCCCGCCGAGCGACAGCGCCTCGACGCCACCGTCGCCGAGCACGATGCCGCGGTGACCGCCGCGAAGCAACGTCTGCTCGAGCTCGAGCTCGAACTGGTCGACGACGCAGACGAGCCGGTCGATCCGGCACCGTTCGCCGCCGCCGTGTCCGAGGCGCGGGCGCGCCTGCAGACCGCCGCAGCCGGCCACGCGACCGCGCAAGCGCTGGCTGATCGCCTGCGTGGGATCGCCCATCGAGCCGACGAGGCGCAGGGCCACATCGCGGCGCTCTCCGACGAGCACGCCGTGGTGGCGCGACTGGCGGACACCATGGCCGGTCGGGCGCCCAACACGCGCCGGATGACCCTCGAGACCTTCGTGCTCGCCGCCGAACTCGAAGAGATCGTGGCCGCGGCCAACCTGCGCCTCGAGCACATGTCGGCGGGCCGATACCGTCTGCAGCACACCGACGCCCTCGCGGCGCGCGGCGCGGCCAGCGGCCTCGGCATCGAGGTGATGGACGCCTTCACCGGCCAGTTCCGACCCCCGCAGTCGTTGTCGGGCGGCGAGACCTTCCTCACCTCCCTCGCCCTCGCTCTCGGCCTCGCCGAGGTCGTCACAGCCCGTGCGGGCGGCATCCGCCTCGACACGCTCTTCATCGACGAGGGCTTCGGCTCCCTCGACGACGACACGCTCGAGCTCGCGATGCGCACCCTCGACGAACTCCGCCAGGGCGGACGCACCGTGGGGATCATCAGCCACGTCGCGTCGATGAAAGATCAGCTCCCCGCCCAGCTGCACGTCGCCGCGACCCCGCGCGGGCAGAGCGTCATCCGGCAGGGGGCCGTGGCGCCGACCGGGTGAGCGAGGTGGTGACGCGGCCGACTACGCTGAAAACATGCGCAAGAGCACCATCTGGACCATCGTCGGCGTCGTCGTGGCCGTCATCATCGCGTGGGTCCTGGTGAACATCCTCTTCTCGCTCCTCGCCTTCGTGTTCCGGCTCGTGGCCGTGGCCGTCGTCGCCGTGATCGTGTTCTTCGTGCTGCGGGCGGTGTTCGCGCGTCGCGACGTCGACTGAGCGCGGGCGCCGGGGCCGGTCCCCTCGTGTCTCCCGGTAGCGGCGCTCGCGTCGGATGCAAGCCCGAACCCGGTGCGGGAGGTCGGGAGTAGCGTCGGCATCGATGTCTCAACCGCCTGCACCCACGGACTCCGCCCACCCCCCGACACGCGACATCGTCCTGTCGCCGCGGCATCGGTGGCGGGCGTACTGGGTGGCCGTGGCGGTGGCCGCTCTCACGATCCTCGACCTGACGAAGGTCAACGTCGCGCTGCCCTCCATCGAGGCGGCGCTGAACGCCGGGCCGACCGAGCTGCAGCTCGTCGTGTCGGGGTACATCCTGACGTTCGGCCTCGTGCTGGTCCCCGCCGGTCGGCTCGGCGACCTGCGCTCGCGCCGCATGCTCTTCCTGGTGGGGCTGTCGCTCTTCCTCGTCACGAGCCTCGCGTGCGCGCTGGCGCCGAACACGACGGTGCTGCTGGTCGCGCGCCTGTTGCAGGGGGTGGCGGCCGGCATTCAGATGCCGCAGGTGCTGGGGCTCGTGCAGCAGCTGTTCCAGGGCAAAGAGCGCGGTCGCGCCTTCGGCTTGTTCGGAGCCACGATCGGAATCGCCACCGCGTTCGGTCCCACCCTCGGCGGCCTGCTGATCGCCCTGGGCGGCGACACCGACGGCTGGCGCCTGATCTTCTGGATCAACATCCCCCTCGTGGCGATCGTGATCGCCCTCGCGGCGTGGCTGCTCCCCGACACCCGGACGAAGTCGCATCGTCGGCTCGATCTCGACCCGGTCGGGGTGGTGCTGTTCGCTCTGACGATCCTCGCCCTCATGTGGCCGTTCCTGTTCACCACCGGCAGCCCCGACGATGACCCGAACCGGTGGTGGTTCCTCGTGGCATCCGTCGTGTTCGCCGCGGCGTTCGTGTTCTGGGAGCGCCGGTACGCCGAGCGGGGCCACATGCCGCTCATGCCGTTCTCGATCTTCTCGCTGTCGTCGTACCGCAACGGCGTGCTGATCTCGACGGCCTACTTCTCCGCCGTGCCCGCGATGTTCCTGCTCGGCACCTTGTTCCTCCAGGGCGGACTCGGGCTCGCTCCGGTCTTCGCCGGAATGGTGACCATCGGTTTCGCGGTGGCCTCGGCCGGCAGCTCGTGGATCGGCGGCAATCTCGTCACCCGATTCGGACGCCCCCTGGTGGTCTGGGGCATCCTCGGCATGGTCGTCACCGCGGGCGCCCTCGTGCTTGTCGCGCTCTTCACGGCACCCGAGTGGACGCCGTGGGCGATGGCCGCGGTCATGGCCTTCGGCGGGTTCGCCGGCGGTCTCGTCATCTCGCCGAACCAGACGCTCACGCTGGCCGAGATCCCGGTCAAGAGCGGCGGCGTCGCGGGCTCGGTCGGACAGCTGGGGCAGCGCATCGGAACCGCGGTCGGAACCGCGATCGCCCTCGCGTTGTTCTACGCCACGGTCTACCGCGAGCAGGGGAGCGTCGACGATCAGGCCGTGCTGTACCACGACGCCTACGCGTCGGGGATGATCACGGTCGGCGTCTTCCTGGGCCTCGCACTCATCGTGGGCGTCGCCGATCTCGCCGGCCGCGCCCGCTCGGGTTCGCAGACGCCGTTCGGCAGCGACGACTAGACGCCGTAGCGGGTGCGGAACTCCGCGCGCAGCTCGTGGCTGCAGCGCTCGACGACGTCGTCCCACAGCTCGGTGGCGCCGTCCTGGGCGCGGTCCGACACGGCGCGGAGAACCTGGACCGGCACCTCGAACTGCTGCGCGACCCAGATCAGGGCGTAGGTCTCCATGTCGACCAGGCTGGCGCCGAGACCGCGGATGAGGCGCACGGCCTCCGCGTCGTCGACGAAGTGGTCACCGGTCGCGATGACCACGCCCTCGACCCCGGTGTCCACACGGGTGGGCAGCGAGACGTGCTCGCCGAAGGTGCCGTCGAGGCCCTTCACATCGTGCTGGATCGCTCCCGCGATGTCGTAGATACCGCCCTCGACCTCGTCGTCGATGGCTCCGGCGGTGCCCACCACGATGATCTCGTCGTACTCGCCGGTCGCGAGAGCCCGCGTGAGGGCGTAGGCCGCCGGGATCTTGCCGACTCCCGTGAGCAGACGCTCGAAACCGGGGATGTCGTCTTCGAAGGCGACGAGTTCGGAGGCATGGGCGGCGACGAGAAGCTTCACCCTGCCATTGTCCCCGATCGGTGAAGCGCTCACCGACCTCCGGGACCGGAACCGGCCGAGCCCCTCGAGCGGGGCTCGGCCGGGTCGATGTCAGCCCTGAGCGGGCGCGGAAGCCTCCGACAGACGGGCCACCTCGTCGGCGGTCAACTCCAGGGACGTGCTCGCGAGAAGGTCGGCGACCTGCTCGACCTTCGAGGCGCTGGCGATGGGGGCGGCGACCGTGGGCTGCGCGCGCAGCCAGGCGAGTGCCGTCGAGGCGATCGAGGCGCCGTGCGCGTCACCGACCTCCTCGAGTGCGTCGATGAGGGCGAGACCCGCGGGGGTGGCGAGCTTCGCCGCCCCTTCGGCGCGCGGCGACGACCCGGCGGCATCCGACGACCGGTACTTGCCGGTCAGGAAGCCGCTCGCCAGGGCGTAGTAGGGCACGAGCGACATCCCGTACTGCTCGGCGACGGGCACGATCTCGCTCTCGACCTGCGTGCGGTGCACGAGGTTGTAGTGCGGCTGGATCGCCACGGGCAGATCGGCCCCGGCCGCCTCGGCCAGCGAGATCCACTCGCGGATGCGCTCGGCGGTGTAGTTCGACACGGCGACGTAGCGCACGAGGCCGTCGGTGACGAGGTCGGCGAAGGCGGCCACCGTCTCTTCGAGCGGTGTCTCGGCGTCGTCGAAGTGGGCGTAGTAGAGGTCGATCGCGTCGACACCGAGGCGCTTCAGCGATGCCTCGGCCGCGGCGCGCACGTTCGAGGCCGACAGGCCGCGGAACTCCGGGTGCTGGCTGACCTTGGTGGCCACGACGACGTTCGCGGGCTTGCGCGAGGCGAGCCACTCGCCGATGAGCGTCTCGCTCTCGCCTCCGGAGTTGCCGGGAACCCAGGCGCTGTACGCGTCGGCGGTGTCGATGAAATCGCCTCCGCCCGCGTGGAAGGCGTCGAGCACCGCGAACGAGGTGTCGCGGTCGGCGGTCCAGCCGAAGACGTTGCCCCCGAGCGAGAGGGGGAGGATGTCGAGGTCGCTGCGTCCAATGCGGGTCATGATGCCCTTTCCGTCGAGGTTCGCTGGCCCTGTGGTCAACGGTGACGCTCGGCGTGCATTCCCGCAACGCGCCGCGAGCGGCACGGAACGCGCGGTCAGTTGCCGCCCGAGAGGATGCCGATGAGGCCGCTGATCAACAGCCACACGCCCACGCCCGCGCCGGCGATCCAGATGACGACCGTTCCCGGGGGGTACTTCTTCTTGCCGTCGCCGCTGCCGCCGTCGGGGGCGCTCACGAGCGCACCATCATGATGATCGAGACGATGAGCACGGCGAGACCTCCGAGGACGGCGATGGTGGCGATGACGGGTCCGCCGCCGGCGAAGAACGCGGCGACGCCGAGAGCAACGAACAGCACGCCGAGCACGAGCCCGGCCACCTGGTACACGCGATAGCGCCGGCCTTCACCCGACGTCACCTTCTGTTCGCTCACGATTCCCCCTTCTGCTCAGGCTACCGAAAAGCGACTGTCCCCCCGATTCCGTCTCGGGGGAACGCCCCGCAACGGCCCCGCGCGGCGTAGCGTGGGCCTATGTCGCGCCCCGCTCCCGACCCCGTCCGCCCCGGCCAGGAATCCGTGTGGGACTACCCCCGCCCGCCCCGGGTGGAGCGGGTCGACAAACGCGTGCAGATCGACTTCGGCGGCACCCGCATCGTCGACACCGACGACGTGGTGCGCGTGCTCGAGACGAGTCACCCTCCGGTGTACTACCTGCCCATCTCGGCCTTCGGTGGTGCGCTCACACTGGGCGAGGGAGCGTCGTTCTGCGAGTTCAAGGGCGGCGCGCGGTACTTCGATGTCCACGGCGGTGGGGGAGCGGTCGCTCCGCGTGCGGCCTGGAACTACCCGCACCCCATGCCGGGCTACGAGGCGCTCGAAGACCGCGTGGCACTGTACGCCGGCCCGATGGATCGCGTCGTGCTCGCGGGCGAGACGGTCGAGCCCCAGCCGGGCGGGTTCTACGGCGGGTGGGTGACCGCCGACCTCGCGGGTCCGTTCAAGGGCGTGCCGGGCTCCATGGGCTGGTGACCCCGCTCCCTCTTGGGGAGAAGGGACACCGGATGCCACGCCTCAGGCGCGGTCGAAAGCCCCCGGCACCGCCGCGTGCAACTCGGCGATCCACGCGCGGGCGTTGCCGTCCGACGGTGCGCGCCAGTCTCCGCGCGGTGACAGCGACCCGGCGGGGGAGACCTTCGGACCGTTGGGGATCGCCGAGCGCTTGAACTGCGCGAACCCGAAGAACCGCTGCAGGAACACCTCGAGCCATTTCGCCACGGTGTCGAGGTCGTACGACGGACGCTCGCCCTCGGGATAGCCGGCGGGCCAGGACCCGGCATCCGGATCGCCCCAGGCGTGCGCCGCGAGGAACGCGATCTTCGACGGCCGGAAGCCGTACCGCATGACGTGGTAGAGCGAGAAGTCGTGCAGGTTGTACGGGCCGATGCGGTCTTCGGTCGACTGCATGCGGCCGTCTTGGCCGGCCGGCACGAGCTCGGGGCTGATCTCGGTGTCGAGCACGTCTTGCAGCACGTCGACGGTCGCGTCGCTCAGCTCGCCGGCCGAGATGACCCACCGGATGACGTGCTGGATCAGCGTCTTGGGGACGCCGGGGTTGACCGAGTAGTGGCTCATCTGGTCGCCCACGCCGTAGGTGGACCAGCCGAGCGCGATCTCGGACAGGTCGCCCGTTCCGATGACGATCCCGCCCTTCATGTTGGCGAGGCGGAAGAGGTAGTCGGTGCGCAGACCCGCCTGCACGTTCTCGAACGTGACGTCGTGCACGGGCTCGCCGGCCGCGAACGGGTGACCCATGCGCGAGAGCATCTCGGATGCCGCGGGGCGGATGTCGATCTCTTCGATCGTCGCGCCCACGGCCTCGGCGAGGGCGATCGCGTTGCCCTTGGTCTTCGCGCTCGTGGCGAAGCCGGGGAGCGTGTAGGCGAGGATGTCGCTGCGGGGGCGGCCCATGCGGTCCATGGCCCGCGCGATCACCAGCAGCGCATGCGTGGAGTCCAGCCCGCCGCTGACGCCGAGCACCGGCTTCGGCGAGCCGATCGCCTGCAGGCGCTGCACGAGGCCCGACACCTGGATGTTGAACGCCTCGTAGCAGTCCTGCGCCAACCGGGCGGGGTCGTCGGGGACGAACGGGAAGCGGTCGAGCGCGCGCCGCAGGCCGAGGTCACCCGCGGGCGGGGCGAGCTCGAACGTCACGGTCCGGAAGTGCGGGTCGACCGTGCGGCGATTGTCGTCGAAGGTGCCCTGACGCAGGCGGTCCTGCCGCAACCGATCGAGGTCGACATCGGCGACGCTGCGGCGCGGACCGTCGGGGAAGCGCTCGGTGGTGGCGAGCAGCCGCCCGCCCTCGTAGATCATCGTCTGCCCGTCCCACGAGACGTCGTTCGTCGACTCGCCCTGGCCGGCGGCGGCGTACACGTAGGCGGCGAGGCAGCGCATCGACTGGGACTGCGACAGGATCGACCGATCGTCGGCGCGACCGATCGTGATGGGGCTGCCCGAGAGGTTGGCGAGCACGGTGGCTCCGGCGAGGGCCGCGCTCGACGACGGGGGGATCGGCACCCACACGTCTTCGCACACCTCGGCGTGCACGGTCAGACCGGGGACGTCGGTGGCGGCGAAGAGCAGGTCGGGACCGAACGGGACCGTCTCGCCGGCGACGCGGATCTCGCCCCCCGCCTGGTCGTCGCCGCGGGCGTACCAGCGGTGCTCGTAGAACTCCCGGTACGTCGGCAGGTACGACTTGGGGGCGACGCCCAGCACGCGGCCCCGGTGCACGACCACGGCGCAGTTGAACAGGCGATTGCCGTGCCGCAGGGGAGCGCCGACCAGCAGGACGGGAAGCAGATCGGCGGATGCCGCGACGAGACGCTCCAGCGCCGTCTCGACCGCGTCGAGCAGGGGATCCTGCATGACGAGGTCATCGATCGCGTAGCCGCTCAGGCACAGCTCGGGGAACACCGCGACCGCGACGCCGTCCGCGTCGCACTCCCGCGCGGCGCTCAGCACGGCATCGGCGTTCGTCGCGGGGTCGGCGACGGCGACGGGGATCGTGCACGCCGCCACGCGCGCGAATCCGTGACGGTAGACGCTCTCGAACGGCAGATCGGTGATCACCGCTCCAGTCTGGCAGGAGCCTCCGACACCGTGGCCACCCTTGGCGATCGGACCCCGGCTGTGGACGGGCGACGACCGATGTCGGTGGTCCCGATTAGCGTTGACGACCATGCGGTACATCGAGCAAGACGCGCGGATCGTCTGGAGCGCCAGCGACCTCAAGGCGGCGGCGGAGTGCGAGTTCGCGTGGCTGCGCGCCATCGACGCGAAGATCGGCCGCATCGCCCCGGTCGACGACCCCGAAGACGCGACCCTCGAGCGCGCCGCGCGGCTCGGCACCGCGCACGAGCAGCGGGTGCTCGAGGAGTACCGCCGGCGTCTCGGCGACGCGGTGCGCGAGATCCCGGCGGCCCGCTCGTCCGATGCCGAGGCGCTCGCCGAGGCCGTCCGCCTCACCGACGCCGCGCTGGCGGACCCGAGCGCCGAGGTCGTCTACCAGGCGGCGTTCGCGACCGACGAGTTCGTGGGCTTCGCCGACTTCCTCGTGCGCGAGCCCGCCGACGGGTCCGGCGCGCCGCGCCGGTGGCTCGTGCAAGACACCAAGCTCGCCCGCCGGGCGCGGGTGACCGCGCTCATGCAGCTCGCGGCCTACGTCGATCAGCTCGACCGCCTGGGCGTCGCGCGCGCCGACGAGGTGCAGCTCCTGCTCGGCGACGGCACGACCAGCACGCACCGCGTCGACGACCTTCTGCCGGTGTTCGCGCTGAGGCGCGCGCGCCTGCACGCCCTCATCGCCGACCGTCGCGTCGAGCTCGGCCTCGCGGGCCCGGTCATCGCGTGGGGAGACCCGCGCGGAGACCTTGACGTCATCGCGTGTGGCCGCTGCGCCACCTGCGAGCTCGAGGTCGTCGCCCATCGCGACCTGCTCGTGGTCGCCGGCATGCGGCCGGTGCAGCGCGATCGCCTGCGCGCGGGCGGCATCCGCACCATCGACGACCTCGCCGCGGCCACCGAGCCGCCGACGGCGATGAGCGGCGACACGTTCGCCTCGTTGCGGACGCAGGCGCGACTGCAGCTCACCAGCCCCGCCGGCGTCCCCGGTGACCCCGCAGCGACGGACACCGCCGACAGCGCCCCCGCGGTGCCGACGTTCGAGGTGGTGGCGCCGAAGTCCCTCGGCGTGCTGCCGCGTCCCGACCACGGCGACCTGTTCTTCGATTTCGAGGGCGACCCGCTGTACACCGAGGGCGCGGGCGTGCAGTGGGGCATCGACTACCTGTTCGGGTGGGTCGACACACGAGAGGTCTACGGCGAGCTGTGGGCCCACACCTTCGACGAGGAGCGCCTCGCCCTCGAGCGGTTCCTCGACATGGTGGCCCTGCGTCGGCAGCAGTACCCCGACATGCACATCTACCACTACGCGCCCTACGAGCCCACGCACCTGCTGACCATGGCGGCGCGCTACGGCGTGCGCGAGGCCGATGTCGACCGGCTGCTGCGCGACGGCGTCTTCGTCGACCTCTACCCGGTCGTGCGGCGCGCCCTGCGCGTCGGATCGCGCTCGTATTCGATCAAGAAGCTCGAGCCGCTCTACATGGGCGACGAGGTGCGCACGAGCGACGTGCAGCGCGGCGACGACTCGATCGTGAAGTACGTCGAGGCGCGGGCCCTCGCGGCAGACGGCGACGCCGCCGGCGCGCAGCGCGTGCTCGACGACCTCGCCGACTACAACCGCTACGACTGCGTCTCGACGCGCCGCCTGCGCGACTGGCTGGTCGACCGGGCGCGCGAGGCGGGCGCCGTCCCCGCCCGGGGAGCAGAGCCCGACGAGCAGACGTACGAACCCTCTCCGCGGGCGACCGCTCTGCAGCGCTGGGCCGCGAGCGCGGCCGAGACCGACGAACACTCCGCCGACGCCCAGGCGCTCCGCCTCGCGGCGGCCGCGATCGACTACTACCCGCGTGAAGAGAAGACCTACTGGGCCACCCACTTCCTGCGTCTGCGCGAGCCGGTGTCGGTGTGGGAAGAGACGCGCGACGTGGTCGTGGTCGACGCGTCGCGCTCACGGGTCGTCGCCGACTGGCACTTCCCCGAGTCGGGGCGCGGATCGGAGCGCCGCCTCGTCGAGCTGCGCGGAGACGTCGCCCCGGGCACCCGCCTGAGCGTCGACTCCGACCCCTTCGCGGTCTACGACCTCCCGGCGCCGTTCCCCCTCGACACCCGCCCGCGGTGGATCCACGGTGCGCGGCGCGTGACGGTGCGCGAGGTGCTCGATGACGGGGCCATCGTCGAAGAGACCGCCGCAGACGGCGTGACGTGGGACGATCTCCCCCTCGCGCTGACGCCACCGGCGCCGCCGCGCGCGGGGAACCAGCAGAAGGCGATCGACGCGTGGGCCGACGAGGTGCTCGCCGCTCTCCCTCGCATCCCCGACGGTCCGGCGGCCGACATCCTCCGCCGCATTCCGCCGCGCACGCGGTCGGGCAGTCTCGCTCCCGTCACGGCCGTGGACGGCGGCGACGGAGACGATGAAGTCGCTGCCATCGCGCGGAGCGTCGCCGACCTCGACCACAGCTACCTCGCGGTGCAGGGCCCTCCCGGTACCGGCAAGACCTACGTGGGGTCGCACGTCATCGCCCGCCTCGTCGCGGAGCGCGGCTACCGCATCGGCGTCGTGGCGCAATCGCACGCGACCATCGAGCACATGCTCGACCAGGTGATCGTCGCCGGCGTCCCCGCGTCGCGCGTCGGGAAGGCCCCCAAAGACCCGACCGCGCCTCACGCGTTCACGGTGCTGCCGAAGAACGGGGTTTCGGCGTTCACCGCGGAGAACGCCGAAACCGGCTTCGTCGTCGGTGGCACCGCGTGGGACTTCAGCCACGAGACGCGCATCCCGCGCGGCAGCCTCGACCTGCTCGTCATCGACGAGGCGGGGCAGTTCTCGCTCGCCTCGACCATCGCGGTCTCTCTCGCCGCGCAGCGACTGCTTCTGCTCGGCGATCCCCAGCAGCTGCCGCAGGTGAGTCAGGGCACCCACCCCGAGCCGGTGGACACGTCCGCCCTCGGCTGGATCATCGACGGCGCCGAGGTCGTGCCCGCCGAGCTCGGCTACTTCCTCGCCCGCACCCGTCGCATGCACCCGGCCGTCGCCGGACCGGTCTCGCGCTTGTCGTACGAGGGTCGCCTCGAGGCGCACCCCTCGACAGCTCTTCGTCATCTCGAAGGTGTCGAGCCGGGCGTGCACGTCGTGCCCGTTCGCCATCGCGGAAACTCGACCTTCTCGTCCGAGGAGGCGGCCGAGGTCGCGCGCATCGTGGGCGGGCTCGTCGGCCGTGTCTGGACGGGCGCTGAAGGCGGACCCGGAGACACCGCGACGGTGCACGAGCCGCGTCCCCTGCGCACCGACGACATCATCGTGATCACGCCCTACAACGCCCAGCAGGTCGCGGTCGAAGAAGCCCTCCTGGCCGCGGGACTCGCCGACGTACCGGTCGGCACCGTCGACCGGTTCCAGGGCAAGGAGGCCGTCGTCGCCATCCTCACGTTGGCGGCGTCGTCGGGGCGCGAGGCCCCGCGCGGACTCGAGTTCCTGCTTCTGCGCAACCGCATCAACGTCGCGGTCTCGCGCGCGATGCAGGCGGCGTACGTCGTCTACTCGCCCGCGTTGCTCGACGATCTCCCGCGCACCCCCGAGGGCGTCGCGCGCCTCAGCGCGTTCGCGCGTCTCGTGGCCGAGGCCGACTGACCGGCGACGCCGCGATCAGGGCGCACCGGGCAGGCCCGGCGCGCCTGAACCTCAGGCGGTGCCGTAGAGGCGGTCGCCGGCGTCACCGAGACCGGGCACGATGTAGCCCTTCTCGTTGAGGCGCTCGTCGACGGCGCCCAGCACGAGGGTGACGTCGTGGCCCTCGACCTGCTTCTCGATCGCCGCGACACCCTCGGGAGCGCCGAGCAGGCAGATCGCGGTCACGTCCTGCGCGCCGCGTGCGAAGAGGAATTTGATGGCCGCGCCGAGCGAGCCGCCGGTGGCGAGCATCGGGTCGAGCACGAAGCACTGGCGGTCGCTGAGGTCGTCGGGCAGGCGCTCGGCGTACGTCGTCGGCTCGAAGGTCTCTTCGTCGCGCACCATGCCGAGGAATCCGACCTCGGCCGTGGGGAGCAGCTTGACCATGCCCTCGAGCATGCCGAGTCCGGCGCGCAGGATCGGGACGACGATCGGGCGGGGCTCGCTGATCTTCACGCCCATGGTCGTGGTGACAGGGGTCTGGATCTCGATCGGGTCGACGCGGACGTTGCGGGTGGCTTCGTACGCGAGGAGCGTCACGAGCTCTTCGGTGAGCTGACGGAACACCGGCGACGACGTCTGCACGTCACGCAGCACCGTCAGCTTGTGGGTGATGAGCGGGTGGTCGGCGACGTGGACACGCATAGGCTCAAGGCTAACCTCTTCACCCGCGCGGCTCAGCCCCCGTTCTTGGAGCTTCTGTGATCTCGACCGCCCGCGACCTCGACGCGATGCGTCGGGCTCTCGCGCTCGCCGACGCCGCCGCGAGCGACGACGACGTGCCGGTGGGGGCGGTGGTGCTGGATGCCGCTGGCGAGGTCATCGGCGAAGGGCGCAACCTCCGCGAGGTCACGCACGATCCCACGGCGCACGCCGAGGTGGTCGCGCTTCGGCAGGCGGCGACGCGCCTCGGATCGTGGCACCTTGCCGGCTGCACGCTCGTCGTCACCCTCGAGCCGTGCGTGATGTGCGCGGGCGCGATCCTGCAGGCGCGCGTCCCGCGCGTGGTGTTCGGGGCGTGGGATGCCAAGGCGGGAGCCGCCGGGTCGATGTACGACCTTCTGCGCGACCGGCGTCTGCCGCACCGCGTCGAGGTGGTCGGCGGTGTCCACGAGGAGCACGCCACCGCTCAGCTCCAGGCCTTCTTCCGCGACCGTCGCGGCTCGGACGACGCGGCCTCGTCAGCGCGGTAGCAGCGGCAGCAGCTCCGCGCCCACGAGGTCGGCGTGCTCGACGTCGCGCAGGTCGAGCAGCTGGAAGTACACGCGCGACGCACCCAGAGCCCGCAGGCGCTCGACCTTCTCGGCGATCTGCGCGGGGGAGCCGATGAGGTTGGCACCGTTGTCGAACTGCGCGCGCGTCTGTCCGATCGCGGCGACGCGGCGCTCGATCTCGGTGTCGTCGGCGCCAACGATCGTGGGCAGGGCCACCGAGAGCTGGAGGGTCTCGGGGTCGCGCCCGATGCTCTCGCACGCCTGCCGCACCACGCGGAACTTCTCCGCCACCACGTCTTCGGCGACGAAGCCGATGTTGAACTCGGTCGCGTACCGCGCGGCCAACGCGGGGGTGCGCTTGGGGCCGCCGCCGCCGACGATGACCGGCACGCGCGACTGCACGGGCTTCGGCAACGCCGGCGCCCGGTCGAGCCGGTAGTGCTCGCCGTCGAAGCTGAAGGTCTCGGCATCCGGGGTCTGCCAGAGCCCCGTCACGACCTGCAGCTGTTCTTCGAGCAGATCGAAGCGCTTGGGCGGGAACGGGATGCCGTAGGCCTCGTGCTCGCGCTCGAACCATCCGGTACCGAGGCCCAGCTCGGCGCGACCGCCCGACATGGCGTCGACCTGTGCGACCTGGATCGCGAGGATCGAGGGAACCCGGTACGTCACCGACGACACGAGAGTGCCGAGGCGGATGCGCGAGGTCTCGCGGGCGAGGCCGGCGAGCGTCGTCCACGCGTCGGTGGGGCCGGGACGGGGGTCGCCCTCTCCCATGCGCAGGTAGTGGTCGGAGCGGAAGAACCCGTCGAGGCCGTGGCGCTCCGCGGACTGCGCGAAGGCCAGCTGGTCGTCGTACGAGAAGCCCTGCTGGGGCTCGGTGAACAGGCAGTATTCCACGGTCAGCTCCAGGGGGCGGTGTGGGGCGGGGCGGGGGAGAGGTCAGTCGGCGGAGCGCAGGATGATCGCCTCGGTCGGCGGTGCGGGGTCGGCGGGCCGGCCGACGTAGCCGATGTGCGTCAGCAGCGCGCGACGGAACTGCGCGGGACGCTCGAGGTGCACCGAATGACCGGCCCCCTCGATCTCGACCTCGGTGACCTCGCCGCCCTTCTCCTGATACGCCGCGAGCACGTCGCGCGTCTGCGAGACCATCGGCTGCGCGGGGGCGACCTCCGCCCCGGGCCAGCCCGGTACGACGCCGAGGGCGCCGAGGTGGTTGAGGTCGTAGAACGATTCGTCGGACACGATGGCATCCGCCGTCCCGTGGATCCACAGGATCGGGGGCTTGGGCGAGAGATCGACGATGCCCGAGACGTCGAAGTACTTCGGCACCAAGCTGTTGAGCACCCCGGTGGTCCCCGGGGCGAAGCCGGGCCACGTCGCGGTCGGGACCGAGTCGCCCGGGTAGTTGCCGCCCGCGGTCGAGGTGGTCAGCATCGACTCGACCCACACGTCTTCGTGCTCGCTCTCGTAGCCGGGCGCGACGTAACCCGCCCGGAAGACCGACCGGGGCGAGGTGGGGGCGTCGGCGGTGGTGTCGTGGTCGATCAGACGCTGGATGAAGTCGGCGTTGGCCGCGCCCGCGCCGGTCCCGGCGTCTTCGTCATTCAGGCGTGAGCCGTCACGACGGGTGCCGCCGAAGCCGTAGGGCGACACGGGGGCCTGCAGGGTCAGCGAGCGCACCGGGTGGTCGAGGGCGAACTGCATCACGACCCCGCCTCCCATCGACCAGCCGACGAGGTGCGCCTCGGGGATGTCGAGGGCCTGCAGCGTGGCGAACAGGTCGTCGCTGAAGTCGCGCACGCCGCGGGTGGCGTCGAGGGGCGTGTGTTCGGTGCGTCCGAACCCGCGCAGGTCGACGGCGAGCACGCGCAGGTCGCTCGGCAGGTCCTGCATGATCTCCTGCCAGAACAGCGACGACGAGACGTTGCCGTGGACGAACACGACCGTGTGATCGGGCGTCGTCGCCGGGTCGTCGCCCGTGCGCTCGAGCACGTTGACACCCAGCCGGTCGGTCTCGACCAGGCGCGCGCTGATGCCGTCGAAGAGAGTCATCCAGGGTCCTCCGTATCGCTCGCCGGTGCCGCGGTACACCGCTTCCCGACTCTAACGCGCGACCCCTGTGGTCGCACCCGGCGTGCCCCGCGTCGCGAGGGGTCTTCGTAGACTGGGCGCATGACGGATGCCACCCTCTCGCTGCCCCCGATCGCGATCCTCGGAGCCGGGTCCATGGGCGGGGCGATCCTGCACGGCCTCGTCGCGTCGGGACTCGCGGAGGGCGGCGTGACGGCCACCAATCGCTCGATCGCGAAGGCCGCAGAGCTCGCCGACCTCGAGGGCGTGACCAGCGTCGCCCTCGAAGCGCGTCCGACCGGCAACACCGAGGCCGCGGCATCCGCCGACATCGTCCTGGTCGGGGTGAAGCCCGCGATGGTGCCCGATCTGCTCGATGAGATCGCCCCGCACCTGCGGCCGGGCGCCGTCGTGGTGAGCCTGGCGGCCGGTGTGACACTCGACACGTTCGCGCGCCACCTCGGCACGGACGTCGCCGTCATCCGCTCGATGCCGAACACCCCGTCGCTCGTGGGCAAGGGCGTCACGGGCCTCGCGGCGGGAGCCTCGGCGTCGGCCGACGACGTCGCGGTCGTGCGGGCCCTGTTCGAGACCGTCGGAGCGGTCGTCGAGGTGCCCGAGTCGCAGATCGACGCGCTGTCCACCATCTCGGGGTCGGGCCCCGCCTACGTCTTCCTGCTCGCCGAGCAGTTCACCGCGTCGGCCGAACGGATGGGCTTCGACCACGACCAGGCCCGCCTGCTCGCGGAGCAGACCTTCATCGGCGCCGCCGCCCTCATGGCGGCCTCCGACGACGAGCCGGCCGAGCTGCGCCGTCGCGTCACGAGCCCGAAGGGCACGACCGAACGCGCCGTCGCGGTGCTGCAGGACGCCGACCTCGCCTCGACTTTCACCACCGCCGCCGAGGCCGCCCTGGCCCGCGCGAAGGAACTGGCCGCGGGGAGCTGACCGTGCGCCTGCGGTTCACCGGAACGATCTGGTATTGGCGCGGTCCGGCGCCGTACCACTTCGTCTCGGTGCCGCCGGCCGAGGCCGCGATGATCGCCGAAGTCGCGTCCCTCGTCACCTACGGCTGGGGCATGATCCCGGCATCCGTCACCATCGGCGGCACGACCGTGACCACCTCGCTCTGGCCGAAGGACGGCGGGTACGTCGTTCCGATCAAGAAGGCGCTGCAGGATGCCGAGGGGCTCGGCGTCGACGACGAGGTCGACCTCGCGCTCGACATCGACGCCTGAGCCCGAGGCGGCGGCGACGGGTGGGGACGCTCAGCGGTCGAGCGACGCGAAGCGCTCGATGTCGCTGTTCGTCCCCGACACGATGATGAGGTCGTGGTTGGTCACCACGGTGTTGGCCTCCGCGTAGCGGAACGGGCGGCCCGGGCTCTTCACTCCGACCACCGTGACGTTGTACTTCGAGCGGACGCCCGACTCGTTCAGGCCCACCCCGCGCACGAGTTTGGGCGGGTACATCTTGGCCAGCACGAAGTCGTCGTCGAAGCGGATGAAGTCGAGCATGCGGCCGCTGACGAGGTGCGCGACGCGCTCTCCGGCCTCGGCCTCGGGGTAGATCACGTGGTTCGCGCCGACGCGGGCGAGGATCTTGCCGTGCGACTGCGACACCGCCTTCGCCCAGATCTGCGGGACCTTGAGGTCGACGAGGTTGGCGGTGATCAGCACGGACGCCTCGATGAGCGAACCGACCGCGACCACGGCGACCTGGAAGTCCTGGGCGCCGATCTGGCGCAGGGCGTCGATGTTGCGCGCGTCGGCTTGGACGGCGTGGGTGACGCGCTCCGACCACTTCTGCACGAGCTCGAGGTTGCCGTCGACGGCGAGCACCTCGCGGTCGAGCCGGTCGAGTTCACCCGCGCACGCGGCGCCGAAGCGCCCGAGGCCGATCACGAGGACGGG
Source organism: Microbacterium algihabitans (assembly GCF_032464975.1). Taxonomy (NCBI): domain Bacteria; kingdom Bacillati; phylum Actinomycetota; class Actinomycetes; order Micrococcales; family Microbacteriaceae; genus Microbacterium; species Microbacterium algihabitans. The sequence goes on along the minus strand of NZ_JAWDIU010000003.1, from coordinate 277,874 downwards.
GGCGTCACTGCGGATGCGTTCAACCAACGATGGGCCTTTCCACGGGGAGCGCGTACAGCTGCGACCGGGACGAAGCAGCCACGGCCGCGGCGAGTGTCACTGTACCAATGCGCCCCATGAACATCGTGGCCGCCATCACGTAGACCCCGGGGTCGGGGAGCTCGGCGGTGAGTCCCGTCGACAGGCCCACGGTGGCGAAGCCCGAGACGACGTCGAAGAGTACGTACTCGATGGGGGCGTCGGTGATGCGGCTGATGGTGACGGTCGAGACGGCGACGATCGTCGCCCCCCACGCGACGACCGACAGCGCCACGCGCTGGACGTCGCTGGGGATGCGGCGCCCGAACGCCTGCACCGAGGGGCGCCCCTTCGCCTCGGAGAAGACGGCGAGGGCCAGGACGGCGAGGGTGGTGACCTTGATGCCGCCGGCGGTGGACGCCGATCCGCCGCCCACGAACATGAGCATCGACCCGACGATCAGGGTGGCGCCGTTGAGGTCGCCGATGTTGATCACGCTGAATCCGCCCGAGCGCGTCATGGCCGAGAGGAAGAACGCCTGGAACGTCGTGTCCCACGCATCCATGCTGCCGAATGTGAGCGGGTTGTCGTATTCCAGCAGGAGTATGACGCCCGCTCCGGCGAAGAACAGGATGACCGTCGTGATGATCGTGAGCTTGGCGTGCAGAGACCACAGACGGAAGCGCCAGTAGTGCCGCCAGAGCGTGAAGATGACGGGGAAGCCGATCGAGCCGAGGAAGACGCCCGCCATCAGCACGGTGAGCAGGTAGTAGTCCTGCGCGAACGGCGTGAGCCCGTCGGCGTTGGGGATGAAGCCCGTATTCGTGAAGGCCATCGCCGCGTAATAGGGCGCTTCCCACAGCGCGACGAGGGGGTTGATGCCGCCGATGATCAGCGACGGGTAGATCAGCACCGTCAGCACGGCCTCGATCACCAGCGTCGACAGGGCGACGGTGCGCAGCAGTTGTCCGACCTCGCCGAGACGAACGGTCTGACCCTCGTTCACCGGTCCGCCGTGCGCGCGCAGAGGGTTGCTGTCGCCCGCGGCGATCAGTTTGGCGCGCAGTCCCAGTCGCTTCGAGATCACCAGGCCGAGGATCGACGCGAGGGTCAGCACGCCGAGCGCTCCGACGTTGACGCCGATGTAGGTGATGGCCCGACCGAGGGGGGAGAAGTCGGAGTACATGTTCAGCGTCGACAGGCCGGTGACGCAGATCGTCGACACCGCGGTGAACAGCGCGTCGGCGAACGCGATGCGCTGACCGGTGGCGGATGCCGCGGGAAGCGAGAACAGCGCGGTGAACAGAGCGATCAGTGTCACGAACACCAGGACCGCGAATCGCGCGGGGGATGCCGTCGTCAGATTGCGCAGACGATCCCATGCCTCGTAGGCGATGCGACGCATCCGCGTCGACAGTCGAACCTCGTTCGGCGTCGCCGCCATGCGCCGCTCCCTCCGGTGTCCGAACCCGAATCATGGTACTCCGGCCGGGGCGCCGCTAATCTGATGCCATGGCGGACATCTTCGACGTGATCGCTGACGGAACGCGTCGCGACATCCTTCAGTTGCTTCTCGACCGGGCGACCGGCGGTGAGCGGGGCACGAGCGTCTCGCAGATCGTGGCATCGCTGGGGGTCAGCCAGCCGACCGTCTCGAAGCACCTCAAGGTGCTGCGCGAGGCGGAGCTGGTGTCGGTGCGCGAAGAGGGCCAGCACCGCTATTACAGCCTGGCCGTCGCTCCCCTCGACGAGGTGGACGACTGGCTCGTGCCCTTCTTCTCCATCGACGAAGAGAACGAACCGGCTCTTCCGGAGTCGGCGATGCACGCCGCCGAAGTGGTGGGTCGGGCCGCGGCGTCGGTCAAGCACTCGTTCTCGACGGCGCTGCGCAAACTCCCGGGCAGATGATCGCTCCGGATGCCGGCTCCCGGCGTCCCACGTTGCACTTTCGTCACAGCGTGCCCATAGGTTTACAGCCGTTGCACGCAGACCCTAGAGTGTGGGTCAGCATCAGGAGGGTGAGTTCACCCGGAATATGAGGTGAACGATGGCCGAGCTGCCCGACGTGCGGTTTCTGACGGTCGCTGAGGTGGCCGATCTCATGCGCGTGTCGAAGATGACGGTCTATCGCCTCGTCCACGCCGGAGAACTGCCCGCTGTGCGCTTCGGACGCAGCTATCGCGTGCCCGAGTCGGCGGTCGTGGAGGCTGTGCAACGACCGGTGTCCGACGTCGGCTAGACTGATCCGAGGCTTTTTTCCAAACGCCTAGTGTTCCCGGGCGCCGACATCGGCACCCAGACCCCGACTTAGTGAGGTTTTCCGTGGGTTCTGTCATCAAGAAGCGCCGTAAGCGCATGGCGAAGAAGAAGCACCGCAAGCTGCTTCGCAAGACTCGTCACCAGCGCCGCAACAAGAAGTAAGCGGCCACCACACCGAGCGCCTGTCCGAAGCGACGGGCGCTTCGTGTATCCGCCGTGCCCGTTCGTTCTCTTTCGGAGGAAGCCATGCAGTCCATCTCCGTCCACGATCTGCACGCGGGGCGCGAGCGTCCCCTCATCGACGTGCGCGAGGAGCACGAGTTCGCGGCGGGCCACGTGCCCGGTGCCGTGAACCTGCCGATGTCGACGATCGGCGAACACCTCGACGAACTGCCGGGCGAGCCGTTCGACGTGATCTGCCAGGCGGGCGGGCGCTCGGCGCGCGTCGTCGAGGCCCTCACGGCGCGCGGCCACGACGCCACCAACGTCGAGGGCGGCACGGGCGACTGGATCGCGGCGGGCTACGACGTCGAGTCCTGACGTCGTGGGCTCCGCCCCGGCTCGCATGCGCCTCATAGGATGGACGGCGTGACCACCCTCACGCTCATCGGCAAGCCCGACTGCCATCTCTGCGATGTCGCCGAGCAGATCGTCGAGTCCGTCGTCGACGACCTCCCCGCCGAGGTGGCCGACCGCATCACGATCGAGCAGGCCTCGATCGCCGATGACACCGAGCTGTTCTCGACGTGGTGGGAGAAGATCCCCGTCGTCCTCATCGACGGCGAGCTGCACGCGCACTGGCGCGTGTCGGCCGACCGTCTGCGTGCCGCCCTCCTGGCGGCCGACTCCGAAGGAGCCTCCGCGTGAGCATCCGTCACATCGTCCTCTGGAAGCTCGCGGCGGACGACGCCGACACGCGTGCGCTGCACGCCGAGCAGATCGCCGAGCGACTGCTCGCCCTGAAGGGCGTCGTGACCGAGATCGACCACATCGAGGTCGGCCGCAACGTCGCCTACCCGCAGTCCAACTGGGACGTCGCGCTCGTCAGCGAGTTCGCCGACGTCGAGGCTCTCGAGCGCTACCAGGTGCACCCCGCGCATCAGGAGGCCGCGGGATTCATCCGCTCCGTGGTCGCCGAGCGCTCCTCGGTCGACTACCCGGCCTGACGCGGTCCGCTCGCGTCGAGCGGTTTCACCGTCGCGGGCACCGCGGCGAGGGCGATGCGCACCGCATCGTGATCGTCGAGCCGTCGCTCGGGAGCGTGTTCGACGACCACGCGGCTGCCGTCGGCGGTGAGCACCGTCGAGCGACGCACGCTGCCCAGGAACGTCGTCTCTTCGACGACCGCGTCGACGCCGGGGGCGTCCGGCCCCACGAGCACGACGTGCTCGGGACGGACGACGACCTCGCAGTGCCCGTCGTGCGCGGCCGCGGCGAGCGGAAGGTGCTGGCCCCAGACCTCGACGACCACGCCCTCGACGATCCCGGGCACCGCGCTGACCGGACCGAGCACCTCGGCCACGGCGGCGTCGCCGACCCGTGCGAAGACCTCGTCGGGGCATCCGGATGCCACGACGCGCCCTTGCGCCATGACGACGAGATCGTCGGCCACGGCCGCCGCCTCCGTGGTGTCGCGCGTCACCCACAGCGTCGTGACGCCGCGTTCGCGCAGTTCGCGGGCGAGTCGATCGCGCAGCTCGGCCCGGGCGGTGGTGTGCAGCGCCGCGAGGGCATCGTCGAGCACGAGGGCGCGCGGTCGCGAGGCGAGGGCGCGCGCCACGGCCCACCGCTGACGGTCACCGTGGCTCAGTCGGCTCACCGGCTTCGCGGTCGAGCTCAGACCCACGAGCGCGCACAGGCGATCGGCTTCGCGCTCGGCATCCGGAGCCCCCGCCTGGCGGGCCGCGCTCACGATGGCCGCACGGACGCGACCGAAACGGGCGACGCTCGTGCGATCGCGCACCTCGGCGACCCGGGGAGCAGCCGCCCCCGACCGTTCGTCGACGGTGACGGTGCCGGCATCCGGACGCTCGGCCCCGGTGACCAGGCGCAGCAGTGTCGACGCGCCGCAGCCCGACGCACCGACGAGCGCCACGATGCGCCCCGGACCCACCTCGAGATCGACGTCGCTGAGGATGACCGAGCCCGCTCGCTCGCGGCGCACTCCGCTCAGCGTGATCGTCCAGCCCGGACCGGGCGCGGCATCCGCGGTCGACGAAGGATCCACGGGGATGACAGCGACCATGAACGCACGCTAGAAACCGCGGATGACAGCAGAACGCCCGGGGGGTGAACCCCGGGCGTCGCTCGCTCGAACCTTACGGGGCGAGACGCGTCGGTCCGCGGAAGAGGTACGTGACCTCGCGGATCGACGACTCGCCCAGCATGAGCATGAGCACGCGCGCGAGTCCCATGCCGAATCCGCCGTGCGGCGGGGCGCCGAAGCGGAAGAAGTCGAGGTAGAAGTCGAGGTGCTCGGGGTCGAGACCCTTCTCCTTGGCCTGCTCGATCAGCACCTCGACGCGGTGCTCGCGCTGGGCGCCCGTGGTGATCTCGACGCCGTTGAACAGCAGGTCGTACGACTTGGTGAGCCCGGTCTCCTCGTCGCGCATGTGGTAGAAAGCGCGGATCTCGGGGTGGTAGTCGGTGATGAAGACGAACTGGTGACCGAAGGTCTCGGCCACGTGCGCCGCGATCTGACGCTCGCCCTCGGGGTCGAGGTCGCCGTCGGTGCGGGGGATGTCGTAGCCGCGCGCGGCGACGATCTCGCGCGCCTCGGCGAGGGGGATACGCGGGAACGGGAGGGCGGGAACCTGCACCTCGATGCCGAAGAGCTCCTGGATCTCGGTGCCGTGCTTGTCGGCGACCGCCTGGAACGCGGTCGCGATGAGCTCCTCTTGCATACGCGCGACATCTTCGTGCGAGTCGATCCAGCTGATCTCGGCGTCGATCGAGGTGAACTCGGTGGCGTGGCGGCTCGTGAACGAGGGGTCGGCGCGGAACGCGGGGGCGATCTCGAAGATCTTGCCGAAGCCGGCGACCTGGGCCATCTGCTTGAAGAACTGCGGGCTCTGCGCGAGGTAGGCCGTCTTGTCTTCGAAGTAGGGGACCTCGAACAGCTCGGCGTTGGACTCGGAGGGCGAGGCCATCAGCTTGGGGGAGTGCACCTCGATGTAGTCGCGCTCGACCCAGTAGGTGCGCATGGCGTGCTCGAGCGTGGTCTGCACGCGGAAGATGAGGTTGTTGCGACGCTGACGCAGGTCGATGAAGCGCCAGTCCATGCGCTTGTCGGGGCTGCTGTCGGCCGCGATGGGGGTCTCGGGGTTCGCGGCGGCCGCGATCACGAGCTCGCCCACCTTGATCTCGACGCCGCCGAGCTTCACGCGCTCGTCGTGCTTGAGCTCGCCGCGCACGGTCAGGAACGTGCCCGTCGAGAGGGCGCCGATCGTCTCGGTGAGGGCGAGAGCGGCGGCATCCTGGTCGACGGCCTCCTCTGAGGGACGCGTCGCGGGGTTGACCAGCTGCACGGCGCCGGTCTCGTCACGCAGGACGACGAACTGCACCTTCTTCTGATCGCGCACGGTTTCGACCCATCCCGACACCTCGACGGGGCCGGCGGGCAGGGACTTCAACTGGTTGACCAGGACGCGTTCGCTCACGGTCGACCAGTCTACGTGCGGGCGCGGCCCGGGCTCACGACCCCGCCCACGCCTCAGCGCCCGGCGCCGGCGGTGAGGCCGGCCTTGACGTGCCGCTGCGCGGCGAGGATCACCACGAGCGCGGGCAGGCTCGCGATGAGCGAGGCCGCCATCGTGGCCGCCCACGTGTTCAGGTTGGAGTTCGACAGCGCGAGGATCAGCACCGACATCGGGTACATCTCGTTGCGATTGACCAGGGTCAGACCGAACAGCAGATCGCCCCAGCTGAAGAGGAACGCGAAGACGCCCGCTGTCACGATCGCGTTGCGCGAGAGGGGCACGACGATGCGCCAGAGCGTTCCGAACGGCCCGAGTCCGTCGACGGTCGCGGCCTCGAGCACCTCGGTGTCGAGGCGCAGCATGAACGCGCGCATGACGATGACGGCGAAGGGGACGCCCGCGGTCGAGTTCGCCAGGATCAGGCCGATGAAGGTGTTGAGCAGTCCCCACGAGTTGAACATCGCGTAGAACGAGGTGGCCAGCACCACGCTCGGGATCATCTGCGCCAGCAGCAGCAGGATGAGCGCGATGCTCACCGCCCGCGAGCGCAGCCGGCTGAGCGCGTAGGCCGCCGGGATCGACACCAGCAGGGTGACCAGCACCGAGCCGAGCGAAACGAGGGTGGTGACGCGGAGGCCGCCGATGCCCGCGTCGTCGAGCGCCTTCTCGTATCCCCCGAGGCCGGGCGCCGTGGGGAACCACTGCGTGTCCGCCGAGTTGGCGGAGGGCTGCAGCGAGGCGGAGACCATCCAGTACACGGGGAAGAGGTAGACCACCAGCACGGCGATGGTGACGAGGGTCCACATCCATCCGCGGCGCCGGCGACGTCGCGCGACGGGAGGGGCGGATGCCGGGGCGACCACGGCGGGCGCGGAGGGTAGGGTGGCGGTCATTCTTCGCGCTCCCGACGCATCGACATCACGGTGTAGACGATCGCGAACACCACGCTGATCCCCAGCAGGAGCATTCCGTACGCGCCGCCCAGACCGAACTGGAACTGCTGGAACGCCTGCCGGTAGGAGAGCAGGCCCAGGGTCACGGTGCTGTTGGCGGGGCCGCCCGCGGTGAGAACGAGCACGAGGTCGACGATCAGCAGGGTGTAGACCACGCTCATCACGACGAGAACGGAGACGACGGGCCAGATGGTCGGCAGCACGATCGCGATCAGTCTCCGCCACGCGCCGGCGCCGTCGAGCTGGGCGGCTTCGAGCTGTTCGGCGGGGACCTGCTTGAGGGCGGCGCCGAGGATCGTCGCCCAGTAGGGGAGGCTCGCCCAGACGGCCACGACGATGACCGACGGCAGCGCGGTCGCCGGATTCGCGAGCCACGCCTGGACGGGCAGGCCGAGTGCACCGAGCACGTCGTTGATGGGGCCGTCACCGGCCAGCAGCGACTTCCACACCGTGGCGACGACCACGGCCGGCAGCAGCCACGGAAGAAGGATGAGCGTCGGCAGCCACCGGCTGCCCGGGAAGGTGCGGGCGAACAGCAGGGCGAGCAGCAGGCCGAGCACCAGCTCGACGGCGACCGAGACGAGCGTGATGGTGAGGGTGTTCGCGAGTGCGCGGAAGGTGATGGGCTCGGCCAGCACGGCCTCGAAGTTCGCCGTGCCCACGAAGGGCGCGCGCCCCGTGATGAAGGTGCCGGTGGTGAAGTTCGTCGTGCTCATGTAGACGCCGTACCCGAGCGGGAACAGGAAGAACACGACGAAGAAGACCAGCGCGGGGGTCAGGAACCCCCACAGCTCGCCCCGCCGGCGGGCGGCCAGAGAACGCCGGAACCGGCCGGGGGCGGGTGCCCCCGACCGGCCGGTCGAGATGGTGTGGGCCGTCACTTGCCGCTGGCCTGCTCCAGTGCGGCCTGGGCGGTCTGCCCGCCGACCGTCGCGCTCTGGATCGCGTCGACGTACTCCTGCTGCAGCGTGTTCCACTCGGTGCCCAGCTGTGCGGAGTTGTAGGCGCCGTCGACCGCGTCGACGAACGGGGCGGCCGCGGGGACCTTCTCGACGAAGGCGTCCTGCGCGCTCTTGAGCGCGGGGATGTAGCCGCCCTGAACGGCGGTGTCGATCTGGTTCTCCTCCGAGGCGCGGCACTTCACGAGGGCCGCGGCGGCGGCCTCCTTCTGCGCGTCGGCGTTGGCGGCGACGCCGTAGGCGTAGCCGAGCAGGTTCACCTTGGGCGACTCGCCGCTCTTCGCGGTCGGGAACGGGAAGGTGCCCCACTCGAAGGGGATCGAGGTGTCGACGAGGTTCCACGGACCCGAGACCGTCATCGCCGCGGCACCCGAGGTCCACTGGTCGATGGACTCCCAGCCCCAGTTGACGAACTCGGTTGACAGCGAGCCGTTGCCCACGAGGTTCTTGTAGAGGTCGACCGCCTCGACGGCGCCGGCGCCGGTCGGGTCGGCGGGGTCGCCGCCCGCGGAGAGCAGGAACGGCAGGAAGTAGACCGGCGTCGAGCCGTCGCCGCCGATGCCCGGCAGCACGATGCCCTTCTGCGAGCCGGTGGTGAGCGAACCCGCGAGCGACACCAGGTCGTCGAAGGTCTTCGGGGCGGTCTCGGGCACACCCGCCGCCGCGAACGCGGCCTTGTTGTAGAAGATCGCGTAGTCCTCGACCTGCACGGGCAGGCCGTACAGGGTGCCGTCGTAGCGGCCGAGGTCGGCGGCGCTGTCGGCGAGGCCGTCGGTGGTGACGTCGTACTGGCTGAGATCGGCGAGGACCCCCTGCGAGGCGAGCTGCGGCAGCTGCGTGTCGGTGGAGAGGATCGCGACGTCGGGCAGCGCCTTGGCACCGGCCGCTTGCAGGAGCTTCGTGGTGTAGTCGCCCGACTGCGTCTGCACGTCGACCGTGATGCCGAGGTCGGCGGCGCACGACTCGAAGTAGCCCTTCTGCAGGCTCTGGTACGGCTCGAAGTCGATGTTGTTCCAGACCGTGAGCTGGACGCCCTGGAATCCGTCGCTGGACACGGGGGCGGCCTGGCCGCCCGCGCAGGCAGTGAGGGCGAGGGCGGCGGTCAGACCGACCGCGGGCAGCGCGAGACGTCGCAGCCGCTGAGACGAGGAAGCCATGGTGTGTCCGTTCCCGACGACGTTGGGGGCGTCGTTCGACCTGTGCTGAGGAGGGTGCGGGCCGGTGCCGCCCGCATCACCCCCCACTGTGGAGTGTTGACGTGACGAACAGGGAACAGACGTGTCACGCGATGTAACACCACGCCGTGTCGCCGCCGCCGAGTTGGCAGGGTGAGTGCATGGCATCCGTCCCCTCCTCCGTCCGCCGCGTCGTCGTCGACACCGACACCGGCCTCGACGACGCCCACTCGCTCATGTACCTGCTGGCGCAGCCCGACGTCGAGATCGAGGCGATCACGACGATCTACGGCAACACGCCCGTTGAGGATTCGGCCCGCAACGTCCGCACGGTGCTGCGCCTGGCCGGCCGCGAGGACATTCCGCTGCACCTGGGCGAGGCCGCGCCGCTGGAGGGCGAGGCGTCGATCGCCGACTTCGTGCACGGCACCGACGGGCTGGGCGACCGCTTCGAGCGGGCGGAGCTGCGCGTCGAGGACGAGAGCGCGGTCGACGCCATCGTGCGCATCGCGGCGGAGAGCCCGGGCGAGGTCGACCTGCACCCGCTCGGTCCCCTGACCAACATCGCCCGCGCGCTCGAACGCGACCCCGATCTGTTCCTGAAGTACCGCTCGGTCGTCATCATGGGCGGGGCGGGTCCGTACCCCGCGCCGGGCGGCGCCACGCTGACCGACGCCAACACGGCGAACGATCGCCGCGCCGCCGAGATCGTCTTCGGGGCGCGCAATGCCGGCAACGTCGTCATGGTGGGCGTCAACGTCACGGCGACCGCGATCCTCGACGAGCACGTGCTCGCGGTGCTGCGCGGGAAGGGCACGCCCTGGGCGAGCTTCGCCGGCGAGGTGCTCGACGCCTACAACGACTTCTACCAGTACAAGTGGGGCCGGCGGATCTCGTCCGCCCACGACGGCCTGGCCACGGTCGTGCTGCACCGCCCCGAGATCGTCACGGGCTGGATCGAGGGGCCCGTCGACTACACGCCGTACGGCGGTTCGCTCGCGACCCGCATCGCCCTCACCGCCGACGGACTGCCGCTGGTGTGGGGGACGCCCGAGGGGTCGACCGTCCGCGCGGTGACCTCGTTCGATCGCACGGCGTTCCTGCGCCTGTTCGTCGACGCACTCTCGAGCGGACCGGCTCCGCGCGCCTGACGCCGGCGACGCGGCATCCGGAACCTCCCGTCGGAGCGGATTCCGGATGCCGTGTCGACGGGCATCCTCCGGTCGCGGCGCTCAAACCCGGGCGGTGGCCCGTTCGTGCGCGGCGAGGCCCGCCCAGCGGATCTCTCCGCCGACGACGGTCAGTGACGCCTCGCCCGGACCCGATTCGACGAGCTCGACGAGCGCGTCGCGGGGATCGGTGCTCGACACGCCGAACACCGCCAGGTCGGCCCGCGCGTCGGGACGCAGCACGCCGGTGTCGTCGAGACCCAGGGCGTGCGCGCCGCCCGCGGTGGCCGCGGCGAACACGCGCTCGTGCAGGTCGTCGTCGGCGTAGCCCTGGTCGCGGGCGATGTCGTGGAGCGCGGCGACGTCGTGCCAGATCGACAGGCTCGGCGACGACGACAGCGAGTCGGTGCCGACGGCGATCGCGTTGCCCTCGCGGAGGTAGGCCGCCACGGGCGGCGCGTCGAGGCCGATCACCCGATTGGAGCGCGGGCAGAGCGCGACGCTGACGCCGCGTGTGCGGAGCAGGGCGCGATCGTCGGCGTCGACGTAGATGCCGTGCGCGAGATGGGTCGTCGGACTCAACGCGCCCAGGCCGTCGAGGTAGCGGATGACCCCCGTGCCCACCCCTCCGCCCTGCAGCAGCGCGAACTCGCCGCGGCCGTTGGCGCGCCAGCGCTCGGCGAGGTCGCCGGTGCCCGAGCGCACGTACGCGTCCTCCCACGCCGACTCCGCGGCGTGGATGTGCTGGCGCACGCCGAGCTCGGCGGACAGGCGCGAGAGCTCGCGGATCACCCCGGTGTCGAGGGAGTAGACCGCGTGGGGCGACAGACCCGTCGCGGGCGGCGAGGGGAGCGCCGAGAGCTGGGCCCGTACGCGCTCCTCTCCTCCCTCCGCCCACGTGCGATCGGTGTAGCCGAGGACCTCCCAGAACGCCACGCCGTGCAGACCCGCGTCGTGCACGGCGCTCCCGGCCGCGGCATCCGTCACGATCTCGGCGACCGAGGTCGTCCCCGAACGCAGAGCGAGGGCCGCACCGGCGGCAGCCGAGGCGCTCCAGTCGCGGGGCAGGGGGTACAGCGCCATGAAGGCGCTCATCCACGACTCGAAGCCGGCGTGCTGGGCACTGCCGACCTCGGCCATGTCGGTGTACTGCAGGTGCGTGTGGGCGTTGACGAGCCCCGGGGTGAGGGCGCCGCGGTGCTCGTGGACGCGGGTCGCCGCCGAGTCGAGCGCGGCCAGCACCTCGTCGGCGGTGCCCACCGCGACGATGCGGCCCCCGGCCACGGCCACCGCCCCGTCGACGAGAGCAGGGCGCCCGGCCGAGAGGACGACCGGCGCCCGGTGGACCTCGACGCTCACTCGTCGCCGTCCTCGGGGTTCCACGCCGCGAGGAACGCCGTCTGCGCCGCCGAGGGCACGTCGAGGGCGCCCCCGAAAGAGCCGAGCGCGATCGCCGCCACCTCGTCGTCGGCCGCGCGCGGCAGGTCGTGCACGCCCGGGGCGAGATCGGGGGTGACCAAAAGGTGCGCGACCGAGGCGAGCTGCACGCCGAACGACAGGTCCATGATCTCGACCGGGTTGCCCTCGGCCGCGCTGACGTTGAGGCAGTTGCCGTCGTCGAGCACGCGCACCCGGGTGCCGCTCGGCATCCGCAGCACCGACACCGCGGCGTCGCGCGAGATCTCGACGGCCCCCGCGGCGCGAGCGGCGTCGAGCGCGATCTCCTGCCCCACGCCGCCGCCGACGGCGACGATCGCCCCGTCGGGCAGCGCGTCGAGATGGGCGACGTCGATCGTGTGCCGGATGCCGGTGGCCGAGATGACGATGTCGGCGCGGCGCACGGCCTCGGTGAGCGGGCGCACCTCGTACCCCGCGAACGCCGCCTGCAGGGCCGCCACCGCGTCGGTCTCGGTCACCACGACGCGCGCGCCGAGGGCCGCGCAGTGCTGCGCGATCCCCGTGCCGACGCGCCCGTAGCCGACCACGACGACCGTGGCCCCGCGCAGCGATCGGTCGGCCACGTCGGCGACGGCGAACACGACCGACTGGCCGGTCCCGTGCATGTTGTCGAACAGCGACTTCGAGCGGGCGTCGTTCGCGGCGACGACCGGGATGCGCAGCGCGCCGTCGGCCTGCATGCGGCGCAGCGGCCGGACCCCCGAGGTGGTCTGCTCGGTCGCTCCGCGCATCTCGGCGACCACGTCGGGACGCTCGAGGTGGGCGAGGCGGATGGTCGAGGCGCCGTCGTCGACGATCACCTGCGGCCGGTGATCGATCAGGGCGAGGGCGTTCGCCCGGTCATCGGCGCGCTCGGCGTCGGCCCGGGCGTACACGGGGAGACCCGCGTGCGCGAGGGCGGCGGCGACGGCGTCGTCGGTGTTGCGGCCCGCGGAGGTGACGGTCACCTCGGCGCCGGCCTCGGCGAGGGCGAGCGCGACGGTGGCGGTCTTCGGCTCGAGCACGTCGGACACCCCGATCCGGATGCCGGCGACCGTCCCCTCGCTCGCGAGACGTGCGGCGAGGGCCGAGGTGACGGGCATGTGCGCGCGCGCCCACTCGATGCGGTCGAGGCCCGCACGCCACAGCGAGGCGTCGGCGATGCGGCCGGTCACGGGGTCACCGCCCGGGCGTAGACGCCGCGGGGATCGTCGGGGCCGCCGTCGACGACCAGAGCCGCGATCAGCGCGTCGAGGATGCGCCGCTGCGCGCTCGTGGGCGCGGCGCCGTCGACGGGCAGGGGAGAGGGCATCTCGACGAGCGATCCTTTCGAGGTCGTGCGCACGAAGGGGCGCGGCGAGGGAGCGGGGGAGGCGTCGGCCGGCCGCGGTGAGGCGTCGGCCACGAGCTCCGCGACGTCGTCGATGCCGAGGGCGTCGTATCCGACGCCGGTGAGGATCGCGGAGTGGGTGGAGCCCGACGTCGCCGCCGCCACGTCCTCGACGCGCACGCCGTCGAGAGTCGCGGTCAGCCGCTCCACGGGGTCGTCCGTGGAGCGCACGACGCTCGCGCCGAGGCGGCGGAGAAGCGCCGTCAACGCGGTGGCGAGGGAGGAGTCGCCGACGATGCGGACCGTGCTGCCGGCGAGGGTGAGGTTCGTGCGGGCCGAGAGGGCCAGCACCACCTGCTCCGCGCGGAGACGGCTGTACACGACGTCGAACACGCGCGACGAGAGCGGATCGACCGCGTTCTCGTCGTACGCGACCTCGAGGCCCAGCTCATCGCGCAGGGCGGAGCGCCAGCCCGGGGAGAGCGCGGGAAGGCAGCCGCCGTACGAGAGGGGGCGGGCGGAGGGGGAGGGCGCCGCGAGCAGGCGGCGGGTGGCGGGCAGAGCGTCGGCGAGCCCGTGGGGTGGAGCGGGATGAGTGGACGACACGGCTCGAACGTAGGGCGCGAACCCGGTTCGGCGCGAATTCACGACGCCGCGTCCCTAAGATGTCGCTCGTGACGTACTCGCTCCCCCCGGAGTCGTTCCGCACGCTGAGCCCCGAACCGCGGCCCCGCGCGGGACGACCGTGGGACGTCGCCATCACGATCGCGCTGCTGGTGCTGCTGCCCCTGCTGGCGCTCGGTGCCTCCTACGCGGGGGTGCTGCTCGCCTTCGCCTCCGATGCCTGCAGCGGCGCCGCCTGCGACACCGACCTCATGAACGCCGGGTTCTGGATCGCCGTGGTCTCGCCGTGGGTCGTCCTCCTCATCGGCGTGATCGTCGCGATCATCCGCCTCGTGCGCCATCGCCTCGCCTTCTGGGTGCCGCTGGTGGCGGCCGTGGCCATGGTCGCCGTGTGGTTCGTCGCCGCCGCCCTCGTCGGCGCCGGGGTCTCGGCATCCTGAACCGCTCGGGGGCAACCCCCAGGAACGCGCGGTGACGGGCCCGTAGCCTTGCACTGGGCGCCCGCACGGGCGGCCGATCACCGAGCGCGAAGGCACCCGATGACCGACATGACCCTCACCCTGACCCCCGTCAGATCGACCTCCGGCTCGCCCGAGGGTCAGTCGTGGCTCACCTCGCTGGCCGACTGGACCGTCTCGCTGATGGAGGTCATCGGCCCGGTCGGTGCCGGCGTGGCGATCGCGCTCGAGAACCTCTTCCCCCCGCTGCCCAGCGAGGTCGTGCTCCCGATGGCGGGCCTGACGGCCAGCCGCGGATCGTTCACGCTCTTCGAGGCGCTGCTGTGGACCACTCTCGGCTCGGTCGTCGGCGCGTTCATGCTCTACGGTCTCGGTCGCTGGCTCGGCGCCGCGCGCCTGCGGGCGTTCGCGGCCAAGATGCCGCTGCTGCACCCCGAAGACGTCGACCGCACCGTCGCGTGGTTCGAGCGGCACGGCGGCAAGGCGGTCTTCTTCGGGCGCATGATCCCGATCTTCCGCAGCCTCATCTCGATCCCCGCGGGCGTGGCCAAGATGCCGATGTGGCGCTTCGGCCTGCTCACCGGCGCGGGCAGCCTGGTCTGGAACACGATCTTCGTGCTGGCGGGTTACCTGCTGGGCGAGAACTGGCACATCGTCGAGGAGTACGCCTCGATCCTGCAGTACGTCGTCATCGCCGCCGTCGGCATCGGCGTCGCGTGGTTCCTGTACTCGCGAGTGCGCTCGCTCCTGGCGGCCCGGAAAGACGCCTGAACGGGGTTATCTCCACGTCGAGGCAACCGGCATCCGGACTCAGTCAGACCACAGAACCCGCCCGTAGACTGGGCTCGTGCCCGCCGACCGCCTCCATCTCGTGCGCCACGGAGAGGTTCACAACCCCCGTCGCGTGCTCTACGGTCGGCTCCCCGGCTTCGGCCTGAGCGTCGACGGGCGCCGGATGGCCCGCCAGGCCGCGGAGTACGTGCACGGCCTCGAGCGGCCCGTGTCGGCTCTCGTCGTCTCGCCCCTGCAGCGCACCCGCGAGTCGGCGGAGCCCTTCGTCGAGCTGTTCGGCATCGAGCCGTTCATCGACGATCGGGTCATCGAGCCCACGAACGTGTTCGAGGGGCGGCGCATGAAGCAGGCGCTCGCGAACCCGCTCAACTGGCGGCACCTGAGCCGCCCCGCCGTGCCGAGCTGGGGTGAGCCCTACGAGAACATCGTGGCGCGCATGACCGCCGCCATGGCCGACGCGTGGGAGCGGGTCGACGGCGGTGACGTCGTCGTGGTCTCGCACCAGCTGCCCATCTGGGTCACGCACCTCGCCCTGTCCCACCAGCCCACCCGCCACGACCCCCGCAAGCGCCGCTGCGCGCTGTCGAGCGTGACGAGCTTCGAACGGCGAGACGGCGCCGACGGCTCGAAGCGCTGGGTCGAGGTGGCGTACGC
The DNA here is from genome assembly GCF_032464975.1 of Microbacterium algihabitans. Taxonomy (NCBI): domain Bacteria; kingdom Bacillati; phylum Actinomycetota; class Actinomycetes; order Micrococcales; family Microbacteriaceae; genus Microbacterium; species Microbacterium algihabitans. The sequence continues at coordinate 262,348 of NZ_JAWDIU010000003.1, read as the reverse complement.
CGAGCCGGCCGCAACGGCCGGAGCCGTCGACGTAGGAGCAGTTTGATGCGCCGAATCCGCACCGCCGCCGGAGCCCTCGCCGCCGCGGCGGCCCTGATCGTGGGGCTGTCCGCCTGCACCGCCGACCCGCTGGCCGACCAGTACCGCGCGGGCGACAACAAGGGCTACATCGCCGCCAACGGGTTCCAGACCACCGAGATCGCGCCCGAGAACCGCACCGACCCGATCTCGTTCGAGGGCACCCTCGACAACGGATCCGCGGTGTCGAGCTCCGACTTCGCCGGCAAGGTGCTCGTGGTCAACTTCTGGTACGCCACGTGCGGCCCGTGCATCATCGAGGCCCCGCGCCTCGAGCAGGCCTACCAGACGTTCCAGGGTCAGGACGTGTCGTTCCTCGGCATCAACACCTACGACCAGCCCGCCACCGCGCTGTCGTTCGCGCGCGATCACGGGGTGTCGTACTCGAGCGCCATGGCCGTCGGCGACGCCCAGCTCAAGCTCGCGTTCAACAAGGCGACCCCGCTGAACGCCACCCCCACGACGCTCGTGCTCGACAAGCAGGGCCGCGTCGCCGCGCGCATCGTCGGCGAACTGCCCGAGGCCTCGATCCTCGAGGCGATCGTGCGCACGCTGGTCGCGGAGAACGCGTGAACCCGGGCGCCCTCGTCTTCGACGGAGCCCTCTGGGTGGCCGTACCCATCGCGCTCGCCGCGGGTCTCATCTCGTTCCTGTCCCCTTGCGTGCTGCCGCTCGTGCCGGGCTACCTCGGCTACATCGGCGGTGCCGTCGCGCCGCGCGGTTCGTCGGCATCCGCCCCCGGTCGCGGGCGACTGCTCGGCGGAACCCTGCTGTTCATCGCCGGCTTCACCGTCGTCTTCATGGCCATCAACGTGCTGGGCGGCACGCTCGGACGCTTCTTCATCGAGTACGCCGACATCATCACGCGCGTGATGGGCGTCGTCATCATCCTCATGGGCCTCGTGTTCATCGGCCTGTTCGGCCTCGCGCAGAGGTCGGTGCGCATGCAGTCGCGCGCGAACCTCGGGCTGATCGGCGCCCCGCTGCTGGGCATCGCCCTCGGCATCGGGTGGACGCCCTGCATCGGCCCGACGCTGACCGCGATCCTGTCGGTGTCGTACAACCTCGGCGACCCCGGGCGCGCGGCGCTGCTCGGCCTCGCGTACTCGCTGGGTCTCGGCATCCCGTTCGTCCTCCTGGCCCTCGGCCTCGGGTGGGCGACGAAGTCGGTGTCGTTCGTGCGCAAACACATCCGCGTCGTCAACCTGATCGGCGGATCTCTGCTCATCGTGCTCGGTCTGCTGATGGTGACCGGCCTCTGGGGTCAGTGGATGTCCGTGTTGCAGGGGGTGATCGGCAGTGTCCAGCTCCCGCTCTGATCGAGGGAACACCATGACCGACCCGCTGCGTCCGTCCGACCACGCCGACGGCGACGGCGAGGAGATCACCCAGCCGCGCCTCGGTGCCGTCGGATGGCTGCGCTGGGGATGGCGCCAGCTGACCAGCATGCGCACCGCGCTGGTGCTGCTGCTCCTGCTCGCGATCGCCGCCGTCCCCGGCTCGCTCGTGCCGCAGCGCACCGCCGACCCGAACGGCGTCACGCAGTACTTCACCGACAACCCCGACCTCGCGCCGGTGCTCGACAAGCTCAGCCTGTTCGACGTGTACAGCTCGCCGTGGTTCTCGGCCATCTACCTGCTGCTATTCATTTCGCTGATCGGCTGCGTGCTGCCGCGCACCAAGCACCACTGGAAGGCGCTGCGCTCGCAGCCCCCGCGCACGCCCGCCCGCCTGTCGCGCCTCGACGACCACCGCGAGCGTTCGTTCTCGGTGGAGGGAGATGCGGATGCCGCGGCGGCAGCCGCCGTCGAGAGCGCCGCCGCGCAGCTGCGCAAGAGCGGCTACCGCGTCGCGCGCTACGACGGTCGGGGCACCTTCTCGGTGTCGGCCGAGCGCGGATACCTGCGTGAGACCGGGAACCTCGTCTTCCACGCCGCCCTCGTGGGCGTGCTCGTGGCCGTCGGCGTCGGCGGCGGATTCACCTACACGGGCCAGCGCGTGCTCGTCGAGGGCCAGGCGTTCGCCAACAGCCTGCTCGACTACTCCTCGTTCAACCCGGGCCGCTTCGTCGGCGGCGACACCCTGACGCCCTACTCGCTCACGCTCGACAAGTTCGACGTCAGCTACGTGCCGCCCGGCCAGCCCGGCTCGGGCCAGGCCGGCGACTTCATCGCCCACGTGACCACCCAGGCCCCCGGGCAAGACGCGCAGGACGGCGAGGTGCGCGTCAACCACCCGCTCGACGTGCAGGGCGACCGCGTCTACCTGCTCGGCAACGGCTACGCGCCGACCGTGACCATCCGCGACGCCGACGGCAAAGAGGTCTTCCACGACTCGATCGCCTTCCTGCCGCAGGACGCCAACATGACCTCGCTCGGCGTCATCAAGGTCGCCGACGGCCTGCCGCAACAGCTCGGTCTGCTCGGGTTCTTCTACCCGACGATGGACGTGCTCGACTCCGGAGCGCTGACCTCCACCTATGGCGGCCTCGAGTACCCGACGCTGACGCTGCGCGTGTACGAGGGCGACCTCGGCATCGACGACGGCACCCCGCGCTCGGTGTACACCCTCGACCCCTCGAAGATGACCCAGATCGCCGGCGGCGACAGCGGCACCCCGGCGCTGCAGCTCATGCCCGGCCAGACCGAAGACCTGCCCAACGGCCTCGGCACCATCACGTTCGAGAACGAGGCCCCCGCGGGCGCCACGGGCTACGAGCAGTCGGTCAAGCGCTTCGCCTCGCTGTCGATCCACCGCGACCTCGCCGGTCCCTGGGTGCTCGGCTTCGCGCTGCTCGCGCTGTTCGGACTGCTCGCGGCGCTGTTCGTGCCGCGCCGGCGCATGTGGGTCAAGGCGACCCCGAAGGGCGACACCGTGCTCGTCGAGTACGCCGGCCTCGCGCGCGGTGAAGACCCGACGCTGGCCTCCGCCGTCGACCAGCTCGCAGACAAGCACGGCGCCGTTGTTTCTTCGACCCACCCCGACACCGGAAAAGTAGACTGACACCATGACCGGAACCGACCCGCTTCTCCTCGATGAGATCTCCCTCCTCCTGGTGTGGACGGCGGTCACCATCTACGTGCTGGCGTTCATCGCCTACGCCATCGACCTCGCTCGGCGCAGCGACCTCGCGCTCAAGGCGAAAGACGAGGTCGTGGCTCGCGAGCTCGTGACCGCGGGCGGCGGAGGAGTCATCTCCGCATCGGCCGGGTCATCGGCATCCGCCCCCGCTCCGTCCAAGCCGCGGTACCTCTGGGCGCGACTGGGGACGGTGCTGACGGCGCTCGGCTTCGTGTTCCACCTGGTCGCGACCGTGCTGCGCGGCATCGCCGCCGAGCGCGTGCCGTGGTCGAACATGTACGAGTTCGCCATGACGGGCCTGCTGCTGATCATCGCGGTGTACCTGGCCGTGCTGACCCGCTACGACCTGCGCTTCCTCGGCTCGTTGATGACCGGCCTGGCCGTGCTGCTGCTCGGTGGAGCGACCCTGGCGTTCCACGTCGACGTCGTGCCCCTCGCCGACCCGCTGAAGTCGGTGTGGCTCGTCGTGCACGTGTTCGTCGCGAGCCTCGCGACCGCCCTGTTCGCCCTCGCGTTCGGGTTGTCGGTCGTGCAGCTCATCCAGACCCGTCGGGAGCGCAAGCTCGTCGACGCCCCGGTGGATGCCGAGCCGAAGCGCAGCTTCTTGCGCACCGTGCCGAACGCCGAGGCGCTCGAGTCGCTGGCCTACCGCTTCGCGATCGTCGGCTTCATCTTCTGGACCTTCACTCTCATCGCCGGATCCATCTGGGCCAACGACGCGTGGGGTCGCTTCTGGGGCTTCGACACCAAGGAAGTCTGGACCTTCGTCATCTGGGTGCTCTACGCCGGATACATCCACGCCCGCGCGACCCGCGGCTGGCGCGGCACGCGCTCGGCGTGGTTGTCGATCATCGGCTTCACCGCGGTGCTGTTCAACTTCACGATCGTCAACGTCTTCTTCAAGGGCCTGCACGCGTACAGCGGCCTGACGACCTGACGCGCGGCCTTCGTGCTCGAGGGCCCGTCCGGCATCGCGCCGGGCGGGCCCTCTCGCGTGTGCGGGGCGTCTCGCGTGTGCGGAGTGTTGCGCGTGTGCGGGGTGTTGCGCGGCGCGGGTCGAGCGCGGGTGCCGGGCTCACCACCTGTTGAGCGTCCTAAACACGCCGCATCTCGTCACACGTTGCGGCGTTTCCTGGACACTCAACGAGCGCTCCGCTGGAGCGCCGGGCTCCCCGACTGTTGAGTGTCCGAAACACGCCGCATCTCGTCGTGCGTCGGTGGCGACCCACAGCCGCCCGGCGAATCCGCGCCGTGTGGAGGAGCCGTCTGAGTCCCGCAGACCCCCCACTGAGTGTCCAGGACATGCCGTGTCCACAGATCGCATGCGGCGTGTTTTGGACGCTCAACAGGCTTTCCGGCGCGGCATCCCTGCGCCGCACGCGCGACGCGAGGCGACTCGACGTGAGCCCGGCGCGGCGCGACGCGCCGGGCGGCCCGCGCCGCGCCGAGATCAGACCGGCTGGGCGGCGGCGCGGGTCGTCGTCGTGCGGCGGCGCACCACCACCAGCGTGGTCACCAGCAGCGACAGCACTGCCCACACCACGAATCCGGCCACGCCCGCGGCCACGCCGCCCGACGACGACAGGGCGCCGAGCATCGCGTCGTAGGCGGGGGCGGTGGGCAGCAGCGAGGCGGCGGCGGCCAGGGCCGGCGGCACGGTCGAGACGATGCTCGCCCCGAGCGCGAGGGCGCCGATGACGGCGGCGATCCAACGGCCCGCTCCGCCGAAGAGGGCGACGAGGGCCTGGTGCACAGCGGCGAACGCGATGCCTGCGGCGACGCAGACGAGGGCGAACAGCGCCCAGTCGCCCCAGTCGTACTTCGCCGCGATCTGCACGACGCCGGCGACCAGCAGGCCCTGCACCGCGCCGACGAGCGCGGCGGGCGCGAACCCGCGCAGGGCGACCAGCGCCGAGGGGCGACGGCTGGTCAGCGCGCGTGCCGACACGGCCTGGAACGCCACGAACGACGCCAGCCCGCCGAACCACAGCACGGCCATGGCCAGCAGCGGGACCGCGGCGAGGCCGAACAGCGAGTCGCTGGCCCCGGTCGCCGAGACGGGATCGGCCACGACGTCGGCGAGGTTCGTCGCTTGGGCGTCGGTGTAGGTCGGCAGCTGCGCGACGGCCTTGTCGAGACCGTCGGCGAGCGAGCCCGTTCCGGTCGCGACCTGGCGCACGCCGTCGGTGAGCTGGGCGGCTCCGGTCTCGGCGCCGGAGATCCCGGATGCCACCTGCGAGGCGCCCGAGCTGAGGGCGGCCGCTCCGGTGCCGAGCTGTCGCGTGCCGTCGGCGATCTTCGTCGCCCCGGCGGAGAGGCCGTCGATGCCGCCCGCGATGGTGGTGAGTCCGGATGCCGCTTCGCGCGCTCCTCCGGCGAGGCCGGTCGCGCCGTCGGCGAGCTGCTGGTTGGCGGCGGCGATCGCGCGGATGCCGGCGGGCAGCTGAGACGCTTGACCGGCGAGGTCGCCGATCTTCGTGACCGTCTCGGTGGCCTGGGGGAGCGCCTTCTTCGCCTCGGCGGCGGCGGTGCGCAGGGCCTGGCACTGCTCGGGTGTGCCGGTGCACTCCTCGGCGGCCTTCTGCAGGGCGGCGGCGGCGTCGACGAGCGCCTGGTTGACCTGCGGCGCGGCCTTCGACAGCGCGGCGGCGTCGTCGGCGAAGCCGGGTGGGATCTGGTCGGCGAGGCCGTTGATCTGCGTCGCGAGCTGCTGGTTGCCCGCGGCGATGCCGTCGGCTCCGCTCGCTAGCTTGTCGACTCCGGCGGCGGCATCGCGCGTTCCGCCGGCGAGGGCGGTGGCTCCCGTGGCGAGCTGGCCGGCACCGTCGGCGAGGGGCCCGGTGCCCGCGGCGAGCTGGCCGGCGCCGTCGGCGAGCTGCGAGGCTCCGCTCGAGAGTTGCCCGAGGCCGTCGCGCAGGCTCCCCGCGCCGGTGGCGGCCTGCGAGGCGCCGTCGGCGAGCTGGTGTGCTCCGCTCGCCGCCGTGCCGAGCTGGTCGCTGAGGCTGGTGAAGCCGAGGAACACGTTCTTGAGGTACTGCGACGACAGCGTGCTGCCGAAGACGGAGGAGGCGGTGGATGCCAGTTGCGCAGTGATCGCGCCGTCGACCACGCGGGCGTCGGGCGCCGTCTGCACGCCGATGGTCGCCTTCTCGGGCGTCTCTCCGGGGCGGGTCGAGAGCGAGGCGGCGGTGAAGTTCTCGGGGATCGTGACGACGGCGGTGTAGGTGCCGTCGGCCAGGCCCGCGGCCGCGTCGTCGCCGTTCGAGATGACCCAGTCGATGTTGCTCGGCTGGTCGTCGGCGCCCTTGACCAGGCCGCCGGTGAGCTGGCGCCCGAGGGGGACCAGCTGCCCGTTGAGCTCGACGGCCTTGTCGTCGTTGACGATCGCGGCCGTGATGTTCTCGAGGCGGTCGGTGGGGTTGTAGAGGGCGCCGACCAGGATGCCGCCGATCACCGCGGGCAGCAGGAGCACGCCGATGAGGGTCAGCCAGGTGACGGGGCGGCGCGAGCGGGAGCGCTCGACGGGGAGAGTCATGCGAACACCTCGGAGAGATCGGCGAAGGTTTCGGGTTCGGGGCGGGGGCGGCGCGGCGTCGCGAGGGGGAGCGACGTCACGTCGGGCCGCTGGGCGGCGGACAGCAGGGCGAGGGCCCGCCGTTCGTCGCGGGCCGAGACGATGAGCGTGAACGGGGAGTCGTCGTCGCCGCTGCGCTCGCGGGCCTCGGTCGCGGCGAGGCGCAGCACCTCGGCGACGTCGTCGCGGGTGTCGTCGTCGAGCCGGTCGACGTCGGAGATCACGACGATGCGGGTTCCGCGGGCGACGGCCTCGGCGACGTCGGAGCGCGCCGTGATCGGGTCGTCGAGCAGGGCGACGCCGACGCGGGCGCGCACGGCTCCCGCTCGCTCGGGCACGAGGAGCCCGTCGACGCGCAGGCGCCCCTCGATCTTCGACAGACGCCCGGCCAAGGTCAGCAGCAGCGTGCGGGTGGTGCGCGTCTCGCCGGTGACCAGCAGCGTGCCGCCGTACGGCAGTCGCACCGCGACGTCGCGGAACACCGGCTCCTCGGCATCCGTCGCCACGATCGTCTGCAAGTCTTCGGCCGCGATCGCGACCGGCGCGCCCGACGGCCAGTCGGCCAGGTGCACCTCGCGCTCGACGGCTTCGCCCTCGACGTCGAGCTTGGGCAGGATCCGGTCGAGCCAGCGCGGCATCCACCAGGCCTTCGCGCCGAGCAGGGCGAGGATCGCGGGCACGAGGGTCATGCGCACGAGGAACGCGTCGACCGCGACGCCGACGGCGAGGCCCAGCGCGATGGGCTTGAGGCTCGAGTCGCCCTCGGGCACGAACGCGACGAAGACCGCGAACATGATCACGGCGGCAGCCACGACCACGCGGGCCGAGCCCACGAAACCGCTGCGGACGGCACCGAGCGCGACCTCACGGGGGGTGCGACCCTCGCGCTTGGCGTGCACGTAGTCCTCGCGCATGCGCGAGACGAGGAACACCTGGTAGTCCATCGCGAGGCCGAACAGCACGCCCATCACGACGATGGGCATGAAGCTGATGATGGGTCCGACCTTGGCCACGTGCAGGGCATCGGCGAACCAGCCCCACTCGAACACCGCGGCGACGACGCCGAACGAGGCGGCGACCGACAGCAGGTATCCGCCGGCGGCGGTCAGCGGCACCCAGATCGAGCGGAACACGATCATCAGCAGCACGAGCGACAGCCCCACCACGAACAGCCCGAACGGCAGCAGGGCGGCGCCGAGCTGGTCGGAGATATCGATGGTGACGGCGGTGTAGCCGGTGACGAGCAGGTGCACGCCGAACTCGTCGTACAGGCGGGGCTCGGCCGCGCGCAGCTCGCGCACGAGGTCGGCGGTGCGCGGGTCGTCGGGCGCGGTCTCGGGCACGATCTGCACGATGCCGGTGTCGGCGGTGGCGTTCGGGGTGGCGAGGGCCACCTCGGCGACGCCCGGGATCTTGGCGATCTCGTCGCCGATGTCCTTCATCAGGGTGAGCGGGTCGTCGGAGGTGACGATCGTGCCGGTCATGATGAGCGGACCGTTGGCGCCGGGGCCGAAGTACTCGTCGGTCAGCTCGTAGGCGACGCGCGCCTCGTCGCCCTTCGGCAGCTGTCCGGCGTTGGGGAGCGTGAGGGCGAGCGAGGCCGCCGGGATGGCGGTGACGCCCAGCAGGCCGACGACGGCGACGGTGGTGATGACCGGATGCCGGGTGACAAGGCCGACCCAGCGCTTGGCGGGCCCGTTGCGCTGGGCGCGCACGGCCGCCGTGGAGGCGCGGCGCAGGCTCTCGGCGGCGGCCTCTTCCGCAGCCGCGGCGTCGTCTTCGGCGGAGGCCGTGCGCGAACGCTTCTTCTGCTTCTTGTAGCCCCAGCCGACGACGCGGTGTCCGGCGAAGCCGAGGAACGCGGGCGTGAGCGTGAGGCCGACGCACACGGCGATCGCGACGGCGACCGAGGCGGCGATGCCCATCGTGGTGAGGAAGGGGATGCCGGCGAAGCCCAGGCCGATGAGGGCGATGAGCACCGTGATGCCGGCGAAGACGACCGCGGAGCCGGCGGTGCCGACCGCGCGGGCGGTGGATTCCTCGGGGTCCATGCCGGCCCGTGTCTGATCTTGATGTCGAGAGACGATGAACAGCGCGTAGTCGATGCCGACCGCCAGGCCCAGCATCACCGCCAGCAGCGGAGTCGTCGACGACACGGTCGCGAAGCCGGTCGCGATGAAGATGAGTCCGATCGAGAGCGCCACGCCCAGGATCGCGGTGGCCAGCGGCATCCCGGCCACGAGGAACGAGCGGAACGTCACCATGAGTACGAGGGCGGCGATGACCACGCCGAGCGCCTCGGTGATCGAGGCGCCGGGGATCTCGGTAGCGAACAGCTGCCCACCGAGCACGGCCTGCGAGCCGCTGGGCAGGGCGTCGCCGAGAGCGGTGGCGGCCTCGCGCAGTCCGTCTTCGGTCGCCGGGGGGACCGCCGTCGCCTCGCCCGAGAACTGGATGCGCACGATCGCGGCGCGGTCGTCGTCGGAGATGCCGCCCGAGATCTGGGAGTCATAGGGGTCGGTGACGGCCTCGACGAAGTCGAGGTCGGAGATGTCGCCCGTCGTCTTCTGGATGGCGCTCCGGTACTCGGGGTCGGTCACCTTCGCGCCGTCGGCCGAGACGACGATGATCTCGGCGCTCGCGCCGCTGACCTGGGGGAAGGTGCGTCCGAGCATCTCGAGGCCGGCCTGCGACTCGGTGCCGGGGATGGTGAAGGTGTTGTCGGTGCCCTTCGCGAGCAGGGCGACGCCGCCGCCGGCGAGCACGAGGATGAGCAACCAGGCGCTCAGCACGCGCCAGGGGTGACGGAACGACCAGCGACCCAGGGTGTACAGGAATGTCGACACGGCGGCTCCCACGATCGGTGAACGGGTCGATACATCACCGTATCGGATACATCAATGTATCGTAGTCGTCGGGGGAAGGCTCGAAGCTGAATCTCCCCCCAGAAACAGGAGGACGCGGATGACCGACACCGCCCCCGCGCCGTCACGCCGTCGCGAGAACACGCGCACGCGCCTGATGGACGCCGCCGCCGAGATGTTCGCCGAGATCGGCATCGAGGCCGCATCGGTCGAGGCCATCTGCGAGCGCGCCGGATTCACGCGCGGAGCCTTCTACTCGAACTTCGGCTCGAAGGAGGAGCTGTTCCTCGCCCTCTGCGCCCGGTCGGCCGAGACCACCGTCGCCGCCGTGCGCGAGCGGGTCACCTCGATCGAGGATCGGGGGCTGGATGCCACGGGAGAGGTGTTGCAGCTCGTGCAGCAGGTGCTCGAGGTGACCGGCGACGACCGGCTCGACGTGCTGCTGGGCGCGGAGATCCGCGTGCAGGCACTGCGCAACCCCGAGTTCGCCGAGGCCTACCTCGCCCTCAACCGGGCCCTGGGCGAGAGCGTCACCCAATTGGTCACCGACATCGCGCAGGTGCGCGGGCTGTCGCTGCGGGTCTCGGCCGAGACGGCGACCGAGCTACTGCTGTCGGCGTGGGTGTCGACGGCCGAGACGGCGCTGATGACGCGTCAGACTCCCGCGGCCACGCGCGCCGCCCTCGGCGCCCGGCTCGAACAGCTCGTGCGCCTCATCCTCGAGTGACCTCGAGCAGCGCGTAGCAGCGACGCAGGCGCTCGATCCACCAGTCGCGGCGATCGTCTGCCGCGGCGACCCGGTCGAGCTCGGCGCCGGTCGGTCGCGGTCGCTCGAGCGACAGGAATCCGCCCGCGGCGCGCAGCGGAGACGCCACCACGTCGGCGGTGAAGAGCGAGGCGGTCGCGAGACCGCAGTCGTAGTCGAGCTCGGGCAGCGATGCCGCGAGCGCGACCCCCATCGACAGGCCGATCGAGGTGTCGAGGGCGCTCGAGACGACCACCGGAAGCCCCGCCTGCGCCACGATCTCGCGCGCGGCGTGCACTCCGCCCAGCGGCTGCGCCTTGACGACCAGCAGATCGGCTGCGCCCGAGCGCGCGACCCGCAGGGGGTCGGCCGCCTTGCGCACGCTCTCGTCGGCGGCGATCGGGATGTCGAGGTAGGCAATGCGCTCGCGCAGCTGCGCGAGCTCGTCGACCTCGGTGCAGGGCTGTTCCACGTACTCGAGGTCGAACTCCGCGAGCGCGTGCACCGCGCGCTCGGCCTCGTCGACGGTCCACGCCGCGTTCGCATCGACCCGCACGCGGCCCTCGGGGCCCAGCGCCTCGCGCACCGCACGCACCCGTGCGACGTCATCGGCGAGGTGCTGACCGGGCTCGGCGACCTTGACCTTGACCGTGCGGCATCCGTCGAACCTCGCGAGGATCCGCGCGACCTCGGATGCCGCGACGGCGGGCATCGTGGCGTTCACCCCGACCGCGTCGCGCACGGGTGCCGGCGATGCGCGCCATCCGTAGTCGATCGCCCCCGCCAGCCAGGTCGCGGCCTCGGCGTCGGCGTACTCGACGAAGGGCGAGAACTCCGTCCAGCCCTCGGGACCCTCGAAGACGAGGGCTTCGCGCGTCTCGACTCCGCGGAACCGCGCGGCCAGGGGGAGGGCGACGACCCGCGCCGTCGCGAGGACGTCGGCGAGAGGGGGGAGGGCGACGGTGCTCATGCCCTCATCCTGCCGCTCAGCGCGGTCCGCCGCCGCCGAACCCGCCGAACCAGAACGTCTGACGTTCAACCGTGTACGAGGACAGGTCGGGGGTCGACTCGAGCGACTCCTTCGCGGCCTCCGACTGCTCGTGCGTGCGTCGCGGGCCGAACAGGTAATCGCGCACTCGCGCGAGCCTCGACATCTTCTTCGTCATGATGACTCCGATCGTCTGGCCTCTCCACGGTACGTGCCTCGGCGCGGGGAATCCACCCGCCCCGGTGTCGGAGGGCGGGCATAGGCTGACGCCATGCTCTTCGATACCCCCGTCCGGCTCGGTGTGCAGATCCAGCCGCAGCACGTGCAGTACTCCGACATCCGCGACGCCGTCTTCCGTCTCGAAGAGATGGGCGTCGACGTCCTGTTCAACTGGGACCATTTCTTCCCGCTCTACGGAGACCCCGACGGCGAGCACTTCGAGGCGTGGACGATGCTGTCGGCCTGGGCCGAGCAGACCGAGCGCGTCGAGTTCGGCGCCCTCGTCAACTGCAACAGCTACCGCAACGCCGACCTGCAGGCCGACATGGCCCGTACCGTCGACCACATCAGCAAGAAGGGCGGCGACACCGGCCGCTTCATCTTCGGTACGGGTTCGGGCTGGTTCCAGCGCGACTACGACGAGTACGGCTACGACTTCGGCACGGCCGGTTCCAGGCTGAACGCGCTCGCCGCCGACCTCGACCGTGTCGTCGACCGCTGGGGCAAGCTCAACCCCGCCCCCACCCGCAAGATCCCCGTGATGATCGGCGGCAAGGGCGAGCAGAAGACGCTGCGCATGGTCGCGCGTCACGCCGACATTTGGCACAGCTTCGTCACTCCCGACGAGCTGCCGCACAAGTTCGAGGTCATCGAGCGCTGGGCCGAGACCGAGCAGCGCGACCTGTCGGGCCTGGTCGTCTCGAACGAGCTCAAGGACCGCGACGAAGACGTGGCCGACGCCCTCTTCGACGCCGGGACCCGCCTTTTCACGCTCGGCTTCTCGGGCCCCGAGTGGGACTACTCGCTCGTCGAGCGCTGGCTGCGCTGGCGCGACAGCAAGAACGCGTGAGCGATGCGGCGCCCCGATCTCCTCGGGGCGCCGCAGCGGCTCACGGTTTGAACTGCGCGCCGCCGGACGTGCCCGTCCAGGTCTTCGCGGCTTCGCCGGCGTAGTACGCGGTCTCGCTCTGGTGGTTCATCGAGCGGCGTGCGTCTTCGGACTGGTCATGCGAGGGCGCTCCGACGAAGTATTCGCGGATGCGGCCCAGGATCGACACCTTCTTCGTCATGCTGACTCCGATCGTCGGGGTCGTCCAGGTTACCGACGGCGGACGGACACGTCGAGCACAACGTGCCTCGGCGTCAGTCGTCGGCGAGCATTCGGGGGAGGTATCCCAATACATCGAGCCGACGGATGAGCCGAAGAGCGATGGGGCCTCGAGCCAAGGACAGTCTGTAGAAGCGCGGGCCCTCCTCCGCTTGCTGGAGAAAGTGTCGTTCCCGTAGTCCTCGTATGAACCGTGAGCGATATGAGGGAGAGCCCGGGACGACGTCTTCCAGATCACCCGACTTGATGACGCCCCGTTCCAGCGCGATGCGCAGCGCATCATGCTCCTGGCTCGATACCAACCCGTCCCGTCGGAGACCATCGAGAGCCGGGGCGACGACCTGATCGATGACGAACGCATGCTGTTGCAAGTCCACGAGCCTCGCGATGTCATCGCGGATGCCCGTGACGAAGTACTCCGCCCACGCGATCGTGCCGACGTCCGAGAGGTCGTCGGCGGCCTCGAGCGCCGAGATGTACGAGTCCCGGTCGTTCCCGAACACCGCGGTCGGATTGAGCGCGCTGTAACCCCGCGTCGCGAAGACGGTCTTGCGCAGCATCGCGTAGGTGAAGAGGCGTGAGACGCGCCCGTTCCCGTTGCGGAAAGGGTGAATCCACACGAAGCGGTGGTGGGCGATGGCGATCTGGAGCATCTGCTCGTGCAGCGGACGATCCTCGTTGGCGAAGTCGAGGAGGGCGCTCATCTCCGCGTGAACCGTGACCCAGCTGGGAGGCCTGTGGTCCGACTCGACGATCCCGACCTCGACATCGCGGTACGCGCCGGGAGTGGGGTCGCCCTCACGGACGAGATCAGCAACGACGCGCTGGTGGAGTTCCCGCACGAGGGCGTGGGTCAGTGGAGTGTGCGCGTCGAGCTCATCGATGAAGCGCACCGCCGCGGCGATGTTCGTGATCTCGCGCTGGGGATCCGACTGAGAGTCGGTCCGTTCAATGGCCTCGTAGACGGTGGTGTGATTACCCTCGATACGAGCCGACACCACGCTCATCACAAAATCGAAGAGGCGGTGCAGCTCGACGTACGTGTCGTAAGGCGTGTCGCCCGTTCCGATGTCCGCGCGCAGTCTCTCGATCTCGAACAGCGTCGCGACGAGATCGGAGCCGAAATCGAGTCTCGGGATGGTGTACTTGCCTGGCACGCTGCTCCTGTTTGCGGTAGCGGAGAGAACTATTTGCGTCTCGAAGACAAAATGGGCCGTATCTAAGTGAAATTCTCGCGTTACTACCTTCGCACAATTTGCATGCGAGCTGCAAAGAACTTGCTCGGGACGCCGCGCTCGAGTTGCGTGCCGCCGGTGCGTGGAACGCCCGCGCGTAGGCTGAACGGGTGACCGTCTCCGAGCTCTTCGACCCCGCGGAATGGACCTTGGCGCCCGGCGCCGAGGACTACACCGACATCACCGCCCACGTCACGCACGACGGCCGGGTCGCGCGCATCGCTTTCGATCGACCCGAGGTGCGCAACGCCTTCCGCCCGCACACGGTCGACGAGCTGTACCGCGCCCTCGACATCGCGCGGCAGGACCACCGCATCGGCGTCGTGCTGCTCACCGGCAACGGCCCGAGTCCGAAAGACGGCGGCTGGGCGTTCTGCTCCGGCGGCGACCAGCGCATCCGCGGTCGCGACGGCTACAAGTACTCCACCGACGAGACCACGGTGCACGATCCGGGTCGCGCGGGTCGCCTGCACATCCTCGAGGTGCAGCGGTTGATCCGCTTCATGCCGAAGGTCGTCATCGCCGTCGTCCCGGGCTGGGCGGCCGGCGGCGGGCACTCGCTCAACGTCGTGTGCGACCTGTCGATCGCGAGCGCCGAGCACGGTCGTTTCAAGCAGACGGATGCCGATGTCGGCTCGTTCGACGCCGGCTACGGCTCGGCCTACTTCGCGCGGCAGATCGGCCAGAAGTTCGCCCGTGAGATCTTCTTCCTCGCCGAGGAGTACTCGGCCGAGCGCGCGTACGAGATGGGCGCGGTCAACCGCGTCGTGCCGCACGCCGAGCTCGAGCGCGAAGCCCTCTCGATGTCGCGCACGATCCTGACGAAGTCGCCCACCGCGATCCGCATGCTGAAGTACGCCTTCAACGCGGTCGACGACGGACTCGTGGGCCAGCAGCTGTTCGCCGGAGAAGCCACGCGCCTGGCGTACGGCACCGACGAAGCGGCCGAGGGGCGTGACTCGTTCCTCGAGAAGCGCGACCCCGACTGGTCCGACGTGCCGTGGCACTACTGAGCACCGGGTCGCACGCGTGAGGCTCGAGCCGCCGGCATCCGGGGATCCCCGCGACGTGCTCCGCGCGCTGCGCTCAGCCGTGCTCGGCGCAGGTCCCGCCGTTGCCCTCGGGGGAGACGCGGCGCCGCGCGAAGCCCCCGCGGGCACGGCCGCGGTGGTGACCACGTCGGGTTCGACGGGCGTGCCGAAGTCGGTGGTGATTTCGCGCAACGCCCTGATCAGCAGCGCGTACGCCACGGCCGCGCGCCTCGGCGAGGGGGCCTGGCTGCTCGCGGTGCCGGCGAACTACGTCGCGGGGGTGCAGGTGATCGTGCGCGCGCTGCTCGCCGATCGCGAGCCCGCCGTGGTGGCGGGGCCCTTCCGCGCCGAGCCGTTCGCGGCGGCGGCCCTCGGCATGGCCTCGCACCTCGACGGTGCGCGGGTTCCGACCTACACCTCACTCGTCCCCGCCCAACTGCAGCGGTTGCTCGACGCCGCCGAGCATGACGACACGGTCGCCCAGGCGCTGCGGTCGTTCGAGGCGATCCTCATCGGTGGCCAGGCGCTCGCCCCCGCGGTGCGGGAGCGCGCCGCAGAGGTCGGGGCGCGGATCGTGCGCACCTACGGCTCGAGCGAGACCAGCGGCGGGTGCGTCTACGACGGCGTCCCGCTCGACGGCGTCGGCATGCGCATCGTCGCGGGCGAGGTGCAGTTGTCGGGCCCCACGCTCGCCGATGGCTATCTCGACGACCCGGCGCGCACGGCCTCCGTCTTCCCCGTCGAGGCCGACGGCACCCGCTGGTACCGCACCGGCGACGGGGGAGAGATCGTCGACGGGGTGCTGCAGGTGACGGGACGCCTCGACAACGTCATCGTCTCGGGCGGGGTCAACGTGTCGCTCGATCGCGTGGAGGCCGCGGTGCGCGGCATCCGGGGTCTCGAATCCGCCGTGGTGGTTCCGATCCCGGATGCCACCTGGGGCCAGGGATCCGCCGTGGTGATCCCCGGGCTCTCCGTCGTCGACGAGAGCGAGGTGCTCGAACGCGTGCGCCGGGCGGTCGGCGAGGCGGTGGGCGCGCCGGCTCGTCCGGCACGGGTCATCGCGGTCGACGAACTGCCGACTCTCACCTCCGGAAAGCCCGACCGTGCGGCCCTGCGGCGACTGGCCGAGACCGGCGCGACCGGCGCGCGGGATTAGGATGACCCTCCGTGGCAGCTCCCTCTCGTAAGCGTTCGAACACCGCCAAGAAGCGTCATCCCGGCGGCAATCCGCAGAAGCCGAAGAGCGGCGCTCCGCAGGCCGTCGCCAAAGCGACCGCGCGCGACTGGATCGCCGCCGCTCGCCTGCGCACGTTGCCGCTGGCCATCACCCCGGTGCTGATCGGGACGGGCGCTGCGACGCTGGTCGACGATCAGCTGCATTGGGTGATCGCCCTCGCGTGCCTCGCCGTCGCCTTCGCGCTGCAGATCGGCGTCAACTACGCCAACGACTACTCCGACGGCATCCGCGGCACCGACGACGTGCGCGTGGGCCCGGGACGCCTGACCGGGGGCAAGAAGGCGAAACCGCGGACGGTGCTCGTCGTCGCGCTGGGGTTCTTCGCGCTCGCCGCGGTCATCGGTCTCGCCCTCGTGATCCGCACGGGTCAGTGGTGGCTCATCCTCGTCGGAGCGCTGTGCATCGTCGCGGCGTGGTTCTACACCGGCGGAAAGCGCCCCTACGGCTACAACGCGATGGGCGAGATCTTCGTCTTCGTCTTCTTCGGCCTGGTTGCCACCCTCGGCACGACCTGGCTGCAGGTGCTGTCGCTCCCGCAGGAGGCCTGGTTCGGGGCGGTGGCCGCGGGACTCCTCGCCTGCGCGGTGCTGCTCGCCAACAACCTGCGCGACATCGACCAGGATCGCCTCGCGGGAAAGCGCACGCTGTCGGTGCTCATCGGGCGCCGCGCGACGCAGGTGCTCTTCACGCTGTTCGTGCTGATTCCGTTCGGGATCGCGGTGTTTCTCGCCGTGTTCTACCCGGTCGCGTGGCTCACGCTCATCGCGCTGTTGGGCGGACTTGCGGCGATCCTCATCGTCTGGACCTACCGGACCCCGCGCGAGCTGATCACCGCGCTGCAGGTCACGAGCTTCACCTCGGTCGCGTACGGCGCTCTGCTGTTCTGGGCGTTCGTGGCGGGCTGAAGAGGGCACCGAAACGGGCCGCGGAGCGGAAGCTCACGCGGCCCGTTTCGACGCCGTCCTCAGCTCGTGCCGGTGATGAGATACATCGTGCGCGCGCTCTTGCCGTTATCGGCGAACCCCGTGACCGTAACGCCGGAGGGGATTGTCGTGAGTGCTGTCGGAGTGCTCCGGGAAGTGGTCGTCCCGTCACCCAATTGGCCGTTGTTGTTGTTCCCCCACGTGCGGACGCTTCCGTCGTTCATGAGCGCATAACCGGCATCGCAGTTGAGGGAGACGCGGGATACCCCCGAGGTCAGCTCGGGAACTCCCTGGAACGTGAGACTCGGCCCGGAGCGCGCGTTGTACGTTCCCGCGCCGGTGCTTCGAAGTGAGCCGTCCGCTTGGGCGGCGAATGAGCAGAAGAAGCCGCCGGCGAAGAGGGTGGCACTCGTCGTCAGCCCCTGAGCCGATACGGGACCTTCTCGGTCCGTCGTGGAGCCGTCGGCGAGCTGTCCATTCCGGTTCCATCCCCACGTTCGTACCGACCCGTCGGAGAGCACCGCTCCTCCGTGGACGCCACCCGCGCCGATACTCTTCACGCCCGACGTCAGTCCGGTCACCTGCGTCGGCGTCCAGGGGTTGTTCGATCCTGCGTCCGTCCCCGTCATACCGTTCGTGTTGGTGCCCCACGCCTTGACCGAGCCGTCGCTGAGAAGAGCGAAGGACGCCGCAGGGTACTGCGCCTGAAGGCCGGGCGCGACGGCGATCTGCGTGACTCCCGACAGCCCCGACACCTGAACGGGCCGCGACACGTCGACGGGCCCTCCGTTACGACTGATCTTTCCCCAGTTCCACACGGTGCCATCCGACTGCAGGGCGACCACCGTCTGCTGCCCTGCAGCGATCTGGGTCACGCTGGAGAGACCGGAGATCTGTGCCCATGTGGACCGGTTCGTCGTCGTCCCGTCGCCGAGCTGGCCGTACTGGTTCGATCCCTTCGCCCACACGGTGCCGTTCTGCAGAAGAGCGAGGGCGAAGAACGTGCTCCCCTCGGTGCTGAGGTCGATGCCGCTGGTCATCGTCACGATCGGCGAGGGGAAGACCAGCTCGATCTGCGTGGGGGTCGAGGTGTGGTTCTGCCCGAAGACCAGGGCGTTCGCACCCAGCACCGTAGGGGTCGCCGACTGGCTGGCCCCGTTCACCGTCGCGGTGATCGTCGTTGTCGACCCGGGAGAAGCCCAACGCTTGTTCAGGTCGAAGGAGGTCGTGGCTGTGCCGGAGGAGTCCGTCGTCGTGGTCGTCGGCGAGAACACCGCGCCGGAAGGGCCGGCGAACGACACGGTCTGACTCGCCACCGGCGCACCCGAGTCATTCGCGACGGTCACCGTCACGGTCGTGGCCCCTGCGGCGGGCACGCAATTGTTCGGCACGGAGATCGACGTCAGACGTGCCCCGGACACCGCGAATGCGGGCGAGGCTGTCGTCAGCGCGACGGCAGGCACCGCCCACGCTGCGGTGGTCAGGACGGTACGCCGTGCGATGTCGCCGCGCGACGAAGACGGTGCTGCGGTCGTGTCGGTTTCGAGCATGAGGATCCATTCCGGCGGGAAAGTCGCCGACCGGGAATGATCGGCGGCGCCGCGTCGGGCGCATGTGTGCATTCGATCATCGACGAATGCGGCCTCTCCTGCCGGCACCGCGGGCGTGCCGGGGAGCTCGCACCCGACTCGCTTGATTCGACGCGGCTCGGAAGGCCCGGTCAGGACCCGCATGCTCATCGGAGCATTCACCCGCAGGATCGCCCGCGGTTGACCGCCGGGCCAGCGCCCTGCTGTTCTGGGCGTTCGTGGCGGGCTGAAGCTCAGCGGAGGTCGGCGCGAGGCTCGTCGTCGGGGCGGGCCGCGTCGACGACCGCGTCCTCGGCGTCGGCGTCGCTCTCGGCTCCGGAGCGGCGGCCCGTGGCGGTGCGCTGGGCGCGACGCTCAGCGAGACCCCCGGTGACCTTGTCGAGCGGGCGGCGCAGGAACAGCAGCGACAGGCTGAAGCCGATCAGGGCGGCGAAGATCGCCGCGAGCCACGGCAGTTCCTGGAACACCGGGAACAGCAGCAGGATGCCGAGGGGCACGAGGAATGCGAGGAGTCGCAGGACCGTGTAGACGAGGGCCGAACGAGCACGCATCCTCCGATTCTACGGCGGAGGGTCGGCGCCCGAGTCCGGGTGGTTCGACGGTGAAGTGGACCGCCGACTCCGGGCCGCTGTCCAGCCGACGCACGTAGACTCGGGTCATGGCACGGTTGCTTCTCATCTTGGCGCTCGTGGCGACCGTCTTCTGGGTCTACACGATCGTGGATTGCGCCGTGCAGAATCCGTCCCGCCACCGCGGTGTGAACAAGCCCGCGTGGTTGGCGATCGTCATCCTGCTCCCCGTCCTCGGCGGCATCCTCTGGTTCCTGATCGGCCGCGGACGTGCGACGAACACCGTGGTGCGACGTGCCCCCGACGACGACCCCGAGTTCCTCGGCCGCATGACCGCCTCGGCCCGTGCCGAGCAGGACGAGCGCATCCGCCGTCTCGAAGAGGAGCTGGCGCAGCTCGACTCCGAGGCCGACGACCCGGCTCCGCCCCAGAAGGCGACCGGTCAGGGCGAGACGCCCGAGAAGGGCTCCGGAGCCCCCGGCACCCCCGGAACCGGCGACGACGACACCCGCGGTCAGCGCGGCGCCGTCGGCTGAACCGTGGTCTGCGACACCGTGCGTTCCGCCGCGCCCGCCACCGATGCCGCGGCGGCCCTGCTCGCCGGTCTCGTCTCGCGTGGCGTGCGCCACGTCGTGGTCAGCCCGGGCTCGCGCTCGCAGGCCCTGGCCCTCGTCGCCGCCGACCTCGAGCGCGCCGGCCTGATCGAGCTGCACGTGCGCATCGACGAACGCGTCGCCGGCTTCACCGCCCTCGGCATCGGCCGTGAGACCGGGATCCCCGCCGCGGTCGTCTGCACCTCGGGCACCGCGGTGGCCAACCTGGTGCCCGCCGTGCTGGAGGCCCACCACGCGGGGGTGCCGCTCGTGCTGCTCACCGCCGATCGCCCGCCTGAGCTCCGCGGCGTCGGGGCCAACCAGACCACCCGTCAGCCCGGTCTCTTCCGGTCCGCCGTGCGCTTCGAGGCCGATCTGGCCGTGCCCGAGCTCGTCGACGACGACGGGTCGAGCGAGCAGAGCATCGCCCTCGACGCGGTCGCCGCCGACACGCTCGCGGCGGCCCTCGGCGAGGGCTCCCGCGCGGCCGGGCCCGTGCACCTGAATGTCCCCTTCCGCGAACCCCTCGCGGGGGCGTCTCCGTCATGGCTGGCGGAGCGGGCGGCATCCGGGATCATCGCCGAAGCCGTCGCGGCCGACGAGTCCGGCGAGGACGACGGATCCGGTGCCCTGTACCAGGGCGGCGGGGGCATCGGTGAAGCCGATGTCGCGCCCGACGCCGAAGGCCCGCACCCCGTCGAACTCGGGCTGCGCACGATCGTCGTCGCCGGCGCCGACGCCGGAGCGGCCGCCGAGCAGTTCGCCCACGACGGCGGCTTCCCGTTGGTCGCGGAGATCGTCAGCGGCGCGCGTTTCGGCCGCCAGATCGTGCACGGCTACCGCGCGCTGCTCGACGACCCCGAGCTCGGCGGACGCATCGAACGCGTCGTGGTGTTCGGTCGGCCCACCCTCAGCCGCCAGGTGACGCGTCTGCTCATGCGCGACGACGCCGAGGTGCTCGCCGTGCGCGGACCGGGTGAACCCATCAACCTCAACGGGTCGACGGTCGCGGTCGACGCGGTGCGCGTGGGCGACGGGGCCCCCGATCGCGAGTGGCTCGGGGCGTGGATGCGCGCCTCGCGCGCGCACCTGGTGGATCTGTCTCCGCCCGCCCCCGACGCCGACGGCCTCGCCTCGGCCGTGCCGCACGAGCGTCTGGGCGCCTTGAACGCCGAGGTCGAGGTCATGCGCGCCCCCGTCGATCGCGCCGCTCTCGTCGACGCCCTCTGGCGCGCGAGCTGGCCGCACGACCGGCTCGTCTTCGGGTCGTCGCGCATCGTGCGCGTGGCCGACGAACTGCTGGGCGGCAAGAAGGTCGCCGTGCACTCCAACCGGGGGCTTGCGGGCATCGACGGCACCATCGCGACCGCGACCGGGATCGCCCTCGCGAGCCAGGTCGACGATCGGCCCGGCGTCACCCGTCTGCTGCTCGGCGATCTCGCCTTCCTCCACGACATGGGCGCGCTGATGCTTCCCCCCGGCGAGCACGAGCCGCGCCTGCAGGTCGTGGTCGGCAACGACGGCGGCGGCACGATCTTCGACGGACTCGAGGTCGCCTCGGTCGCAGGCGACGACGCCATGACGCGCGTGCAGTACACCCCGCACACCGCACGCCTCGAGCAGCTCGCCCTCGCGTTCGGCTGGGAGTACCACCGTTGCACCACGCGCGTCGCGCTCGACCAGGTGCTCACCGCCCCCATCGGTGGTCGGCAGCTGATCGAGGTCCCCCTTCCGCGCTGAGTCCGCTCCGTCAACGGGTGGCGATGATCCCGGATGCCGCGGCAGCATGACCCCATGAGCTCGAAGAACCGCTGGTCCACGCCCGCCGCCGCCGCCCTGAGCGTCGAGCCCGGGTTCCGCCTCGCCGACGTCGACCCCCGTTCGACCCCGGGATACGACGGCGACAAGGACGACGGGAAGGCGGACCTCGAGGCCGGTCGCGCCCCGCTCGAGGCTCTGCAGGAGCGCCTCTTCGCGCAGAGCGTCGCGGGCACGGCGACCGGATCGGTGCTGCTCGTGCTGCAGGCGATGGACACCGCGGGCAAGGGCGGCATCGTCCGTCACGTCGTGGGGGCCGTCGACCCGCAGGGGGTGGAGCTCGCCTCGTTCAAGAAGCCGACCGCCGAAGAGCTCGCGCACGACTTCCTCTGGCGCATCGAGAAGAGGCTCCCGGATGCCGGGCGTATCGGCGTTTTCGACCGCTCGCACTACGAGGACGTGCTCATCGGCCGGGTGCGCTCGCTCGCCCCCGCCGACGAGATCGAGCGGCGCTACGGCGCGATCGTGGCGTTCGAGGCGCAGGCCGCCGAGATGGGCATCCGCGTGGTCAAGGTCATGCTGCACATCTCGAAGGACGAGCAGCGCGAGCGCCTCGCCGAACGGCTCGACCGCCCCGACAAGCACTGGAAGTACAACCCGGGCGACGTCGACGAGCGCGAACTGTGGGACTCGTACATGGACGCCTACCAGGTGGCGATCGAGCGCACGTCGACGCCCCTGGCGCCCTGGCACGTGGTTCCCGCCGATCGCAAGTGGTACGCCCGCCTCGCGGTGCAGCGCCTGCTCATCGACGCCCTCGAGCAGATCAACCCGCAGTGGCCCGCGGCCGACTACGACGTCGAGGCGGAGAAGAAGCGGCTCGCCGCGTCGTGACTCAGGCGAGCGCCTCGACGATGGGGCGGAACTTCACCCGCGTCTCGAGCAGCTCCGACTCGGGCACGCTGTCGGCCACGATCCCGGCGCCAGCGTAGGCCGTGATCGGTGCGGTCGGCGAGGAGGGGGCGGACCGGTCGATCTGCGCACAGCGCAGCGCGATCGCCCACTCGCCGTCGCCCGAGGCGGCCGTCCACCCGACCGCGCCGGCGTAGCGGCCCCGGTCGAAGGGCTCGAGGCGGCGGATGACGTCCATCGCCGCCGGAGTCGGGGTGCCCGCCACCGCGGCCGTGGGGTGGAGCACCCCGAGCAGGTCGAGTGAAGAGGCGTCTTCGCTCAGCACGCCCTCGACGTCGGTGGCGAGATGCCACACGTTCGGCAGCTTCAGCGTGAACGGCTGATCCTCGGCCGCGAGCGACGAGGTGTGCGGACCGAGCGCCTTGAGCACGCTCTGCACGGCGAAGCGGTGCTCGTCCTGGTCTTTGGTGCTGCGGGTGAGGCCGATGGCCGCCGCCACGTCGGCGTCGGCGTCGCCGCCGCGCGCGACCGTCCCCGCGAGCACCCGCGCCGAGACCGTCCCGTTCGACACCGTCACCAGCGTCTCGGGGCTCGCCCCGATGAGTCCGTCGACCGCGAAGACCCAGCAGTCGGGATAGCCCTCGAGCAGCGACCGCACGAGCCGGCGCAGGTCGGAACCCGCCGGGATCGTGCCCGTGATGTCGCGGGCGAGCACGACCTTTCCCACCTCGCGCCGGCCGATCGCCTCGATCGCCTGGCGCACGGCATCCTGATACTTCTCCGCCGTCTGGCGGCCCGGGCCCAGCGTCGCCGACCAGTGCGGACCGAAGGGCGAGCGCGGAGGCAGCTCGGGCTCGGGCTCGTCGGGGGTGTCATCGAAGGCGAGCCGCGTGACCCACGCCCGTCCGCTATGGCGGCCGACGATCATGCCGGGCACGCGCAGCACGTTCTCGCGCTCGGACTCGGGGTCGAAGACGAACGATCCGAACGCCACCAGACCCGAACCGGGCAGCTGCACCGGATCGTCGACCTCGGCGGCCGCGGCGATCGCGCGCCAGCGCTCCGAGATCGTGGCATCGCCCGGCTGCGCGCCCGTGTAGCGCAGGGTCAGCAGGTCGCCGAAGGCCGCGAGCGACTCCCCGCGACGGCTCCAGAACAGCGGGTCGTAAGGGGTGGTGTAGGCGAGCACGTCGTCCATGGGGGGCAGCTCGCGCGTGACCACGCGCAGGCGCGGCACGACGTCATCCGCGGGTTCCAGCACGCCTGCCAGCGTAGACCCGCACTCGCCGGCCCGGAGGTGCACGGCATCCGGATGCTACGGCGTCGAGGCGACGGGGCGTGCACGACGCAGGAGATCGCGCCGTCGGCCGGCCCACGCTGCTCCCCGGAGACGGGAGGGCCGTGGAATTCCTGCGTTGTGTCGGGATGGGGATGCGCCGACCCCCGTCGGAGCGCGTTTTAGACTCCGAACATGAATCCTCGACCCGCACCCGGCACCCGGCTGATGTTCGAGTGGCGCAAATGGGACGGCTCCCCGCACTGGGTGCAGGACAGCGTGTACCTCGGCTCCGACGCCTGGGGCGAGTGGTTCGGCCAGCAGGTCGGGTGGCGCAGCGCCCGCCCGGGCGCGGAGTTCGTGTGCCGTCAGCCCAACGTGACCCTCGTGCCCGCGAGCGGCGACTGGGCGTTCACGCACAACGCCGACCCCCACCCGGTCGCGGTGTACATCGACCTGGCGTGGGACATCCGCTGGCACGACGACGGGGTGCCCCGCGGCATCGACATGGACCTCGACGTGGTGCGCCGTACCGACGAGCGGGGCACGTGGATCGACGACCGCGACGAGTGGGACGAGCACCGCGTGCGCTACGGCTACCCCAGCGACATCGTGCAGCACCTCGACGCCACCGCGAGCGACCTCGAGCGCCGCGTGCGCGAGCGCGAGGCGCCGTTCAACGACGAGGTCACCGGGCCGTGGCTGCACCGGCTCGCGGCTCTGGCAAGCCCCGGCGACGACGCGGTGGAGCCCGCCTAGACTCGACGGGTGAGCAGCGACCCCAACCGCGCCGACCTCGGTAAAGACCCGCAGCGCGTCAGCGGCATGTTCGACCAGGTGGCGGCAGCCTACGACCGCACCAACTCGGTGCTGAGCCTCGGCAACGACCGCTTCTGGCGCGTCGCGACCCTGCGCGCCGTCGCGCCGCAGCGGGGGGAGCGCATCCTCGACCTCGCCGCGGGCACCGGCACCTCGTCGATGGCGTTCGTGCCGAGCGGGGCTCATGTGGTCGCGGCCGACTTCTCCAAGGGCATGATCGCCGAGGGGCGACGCCGCCACGGCGACGTCCCGAACCTCGAGTTCGTGCAGGCGGATGCCACCGACCTGCCGTTCGCCGACGGCGAGTTCGACGCGGTGACGATGTCGTTCGGTCTGCGCAACGTCAACGACCCCCGTCGCGCGCTGCGGGAACTCCGCCGCGTCACCCGCCCCGGCGGGCGCATCGTCGTGTGCGAGTTCTCGCACCCGCAGTCGCGCGCCTTCAACAGCCTGTACCGCTTCTACAACGGCCGGGTGCTGCCCGTCGTGGCCAAGGCCGTGAGCTCGAACGCCGAGGCCTACGACTACCTCAACGAGTCGATCCGCGACTGGCCGAACCAGCCGACGCTCGCGCAGTGGATGCGCGACGCGGGATGGGACGAGGTGGCCTACCGTAACCTCACGTTCGGCATCGTGGCCCTGCACCGCGGGATCAACCCGGGCGTCTGAGCCCACTGTCAAGCCGTCAAGATACCCGCGACGGCCCGCGACCGCGCCAGGATAGGCTGAAACCGTGACCCCGAGACCGCACGCGGCAGGCTCGCGCCTGTCCGGCAAGATGGGCCTGAGCGACCGCATCTTCGCAGGCCTGCGTTCGCGCACCCTCCTCAGCACCGTCGAGGCGGGGCTCGCCCGGGTCGAGAGCGAGCTCGAGGGCGAGGTGCGCAGCGCCGACAAGCTCGCCGACGTCACCGCCCGCTACCTCTACGAGGCTGGCGGCAAGCGCGTGCGGCCCATGCTCGCGATCCTCACCGCGCAGCTCGGTCAGGGCACGACGAAAGAGGTCGTCGAGGTCGCCACGGCGCTCGAGCTCACGCACCTCGGTTCGCTCTACCACGACGACGTCATGGACGGCGCCGACAAGCGCCGCGGCGTCCCCAGCGCGCAGACGGTCTGGGGCAACAACATCGCCATCCTCACCGGCGACCTGCTCTTCGCCCGCGCGAGCCAGCTGATGGCCCGCCGCGGAGAGCGCGCGATCCAGCTGCAGGCCGACACCTTCGAGCGCCTCGTGCTCGGGCAGATGCACGAGACCGTGGGCCCGCAGGAGGGCGACGAGCCCGTCGACTTCTACCTCAAGGTGCTCGCCGACAAGACCGGTTCGCTGATCGCCGCGGCCGCGCAGTCGGGTGTCATCTACTCGGGGGCTCCCGAGGAGTTCGAAGAGCCGATGGTCGTCTTCGGCGAGAAGGCGGGCGTCGCCTTCCAGCTGCTCGACGACGTGATCGACCTCTCGCCCGACCCGTCCGAGACGGGCAAGGTGCCCGGCACCGACCTGCGCGCGGGCGTTCCGACCATGCCCTACCTGCTTCTCGGTCACCGCTCCGACACGGCATCCGCCGATCTGCGCGCGCGCATCGACGAGGGGCAGGAGCGCATCGCCGCCGGCGCCGACCCGTCGATCCTCGACGCGCCGCTCGCCGAGCTGCGCGACCACGAGACCACGCACGAGACCCTGAGCCTCGCGCACCAGTGGTCGCAAGAGGCGATCGACGCCCTTGCGCCGCTTCCCGACGGCGCCGTGCGCGAGGCGCTGACGCGCTTCGCCCGCGCCGTGGCCGACCGCTCGGCCTGACCCTTTCCACCCCCCCCCGATCGCGATCGAGAGGAACCCATGACGAAGCTGCGCCTCGCCATCGTCGGAGCCGGCCCCGCCGGTATCTACGCCGCCGACATCCTGCTGAAGTCCGAGCGTCAGTTCGACGTCTCCATCGACCTGTTCGAGCAGCTGCCCGCGCCCTACGGTCTCGTCCGCTACGGCGTCGCCCCCGACCACCCGCGCATCAAGGGTGTCGTCACGGCCCTGCGCGAAGTGCTCGACCGCGGCGACATCCGCATCTTCGGCAACGTGCGCTTCGGCGAGGACATCACCCTCGACGACCTCAAGAAGCACTACAACGCGGTCATCTTCTCGACCGGCGCGATCCGCGACGCCGACCTCGACATCCCCGGCATCGACGCGAAGGGCTCCTACGGCGCCGCCGACTTCGTCAGCTGGTTCGACGGCCACCCCGACGTGCCGCGCGAGTGGCCGCTCGAGGCCGAGTCGGTCGCCGTGATCGGCAACGGCAACGTCGCCCTCGACGTGACCCGCATGCTGGCCAAGCACGCCGACGACCTGCTGCCCACCGAGGTGCCCGACAACGTGTACCAGGGGCTCAAGGCCTCGCCGATCACCGACGTGCATGTCTTCGGTCGTCGCGGTCCCGCCCAGGTGAAGTTCACTCCGCTCGAGCTGCGCGAGCTCGGCGAGCTGCGCGACGTCGACATGGTCGTCTACGACGAGGACTTCGACTACGACGAGGCCTCGAAGACCGCGATCGAGACCAACAAGCAGGTCAAGGTCATCGACCGCGTGCTGCAGCAGTGGCGCACCCGCCCGGGCGTGAACAACGCCGGGGGCGAGGCGTCGCGTCGCCTGCACCTGCACTTCTGGGCGAAGCCGCTCGAGGTCGTCACCGACGACGAGGGCCGGGTCTCCGCCTTCCGGTACGAGCGCACGAAGCCCGACGCCGAGGGCGGGGTCGTCGGCACCGGCGAGATCCGCGAGGTCGCGATCCAGGCGATCTACCGCGCCGTCGGCTACTTCGGCTCTCCTCTGAAGGACATCCCCTTCGACGAGCGTCACGGCGTCATCCCCAACCACGAGGGCCAGGTGCTCTCGGCCGACTCGAACTCGCGGATGCCGGGTCTGTACGCGACCGGCTGGATCAAGCGCGGCCCCGTCGGTCTCATTGGGCACACCAAGTCGGATGCCATGGAGACGGTGCGCCACGTCATCAACGACCAGGCCGAGTGGTGGCGCCCCGAGCACCCCGAGGAGGACGCCATTCCGGCTCTGCTCGAGGAGCGTGGCGTGCGCTGGACCGACCTCGACGGCTGGCACCGCCTCGACGAGCACGAGGTCGCCCTCGGTGCCCCGCACGAGCGCGCGCGCATCAAGGTCGTGCCGCGCGACGAGATGATCAAGATCTCGCGCGGCGAGTAATCCTCCCCGCTGAAGAGCCGCCACGTCATGTCGACGCGGGCGGCTCTTCTCGCGCGGGCGGCGGTACCGAACTCCGGAGATTCGGCCGGTGCACCCCCTTGAACCGGCTGCGCGGGCCCGTTCGACGCGAGACATCCGGAGTTGGGCACGGGCAAGCCGGGCCGGTGCCTCAGGAAAACGCCCGTCGTAGGCTGGGGCGATGGGGGAGTGGCGACCGGACATTCTCGGCGACGGGTTCGAGCAGCAGACGCTGCCGCTGGGCAGCGATGCCGAGGGCGAGGTCGTCGCCACCCTCGTCCGCTCCCGTCCCCATGCCGGCGCCCGGCTGTTCGGCGCCCTGCGCGAGGTCGACGTGCTGTACGTGCACGGCTGGTCGGACTACTTCTTCCAAACCGACCTCGCGCGTTTCTTCACCGACCGCGGGGCGCGCTTCCACGCCCTCGACCTGCGCAAGTACGGCCGGAGTCTGCGGCCCGGCCAGGCGCCGGGCTACGTCGCCGCCCTCGACGTGTACGACGCCGATATCGCGGCTGCGCTCGAGGTCATGGGCACGTCCGCCGAGGGGCGACGCCTCGTGCTCCTCGGCCACAGCACGGGCGGCCTCACCCTCACACTCTGGGCCGCGCGGCATCCGGGCGTCGCCGACGCTCTCGTGCTGAACAGCCCGTGGCTCGAACTGCAGCTCGGCCCGCTCGCGCGCCAGGCCCTGGCGCCGATCGTGCAGGCGCGCGCCCGCTTCGACCCGCTCGGCACTCATCCGGTGGTCGACCTCGGCTTCTACACGCGCGCCCAGCGCGATCTCGGCACTCTCCCCGACAGCCCCGAGGGGTGGCGCCCGGCGCAGGGCTTCCCGACCCACCCCGGCTGGCTCGCCGCGATCATCGCGGGGCACGCGCGGGTGGCATCCGGAGTCGACGTCGGCTGCCCGGCGCTCGTGCTTCTCTCGGCGCGTTCGACCCCGGCCCTGTCGTGGAACGACGCGATGCGCGCGACCGACTCGGTGCTCGTCGTCGACGACATCGCCCGCGCCGCCACCCGCATCTCGAGCACCGTCACCATCACGCGCATCGACGGGGCCCTGCACGACGTCTTCCTGTCGGCTCCGGATGCCAGGGCTCGGGCCTTCGACGCGCTCGATGCCGGCATGAGAGGTCTAGCGTAGAACGCGTTCGAAGGAGCTCCATGACCCCCACCGCCGCGTCCGCGACCGAGCACTACCGCGCCGCTCGCGACCACCTCCTCGCCGTCCGCTCCAACCCCGCCGCCGCCGCGGACTTCTCGTGGCCGCAGTTCGAGGGGTCGTTCAACTGGGCGATCGACTGGTTCGACCCGATGGCCCGCGGCAACGGCGACACGGCGCTCATCGTCGTCGACGACGACGGCACGCACCACGAGCGCACGTTCGACGAGCTCGCGCGGCGCTCCGACCAGGTCGCCGCGTGGCTCGAGACGCGGGGCGTCCGCCGCGGCGAGACCGTGCTGCTCATGCTCGACAACCAGGTCGAGCTGTGGGAGGCGATGCTCGGCATCATGAAGCTCGGCGGCGTCATCGCCCCGACCACGACGGCGCTCGGCTCGGTCGACCTCGCCGACCGCATCGCGCGCGCCGAGATCCGCCATGTCGTCGTCGGAGCGACGGATGCCGAGAAGTTCGACGACCTGCCCGAGGGTCTCGGTCGCATCGTCGTGGGCGGTTCGCACGCGGGGTGGGCGACCTACTCGGACGCCTTCGCCATCGAGGCGGAGCCCGCTCGGCATCCGGGCACCACCGCCGACGAGCGCCTGCTGCTCTACTTCACCTCGGGAACCACCTCGAAGCCCAAGCTCGTCGAGCACACGCACTCGTCTTACCCGGTGGGCCACCTCACGACGATGTACTGGCTGGGGCTGCAGCCCGGCGACGTGCACCTCGCCATCAGTTCGCCCGGGTGGGCCAAGCACGCGTGGAGCCTGTTCTTCGCCCCGTGGATCGCCGGGGCGACGGTGCTCGCCCTCAACTACTCGCGTTTCTCGGCGGAGCGCCTGCTCACGGAGCTCGAGAACGACCGCGTCACCACCTTCTGCGCGCCGCCGACAGTGTGGCGCATGCTCATCCAGGCCGATCTGACCGGGCGTCGCGGGTCGCTGCGCGAGGTCGTGTCGGCGGGCGAGCCGCTCAATCCCGAGGTGATCGCCTCGGTGCAGCGCGCGTGGGGCCTCGACATCCGCGACGGGTACGGGCAGACCGAGATGACCGCGGTCGTCGCGAACACCCCCGGCGCCGACCTCGTGCCGGGCTCGATGGGGCGGCCGCTGCCCGGATGCCCGGTCGTGCTCGTCGACCCGGTGACGGGCGAGCGCACCGACGAGGGCGAGATCTGCATCGACCTCGCCGAGCGACCCGTCAACCTCATGACCGGGTACGTGGGCGACCCCGAGCGCAACGCCGAGGCGTTCGCCGACGGGCTCTTTCACACCGGCGACGTCGCGCGACGTGATGAGACGGGCAGCATCACCTACATCGGCCGCACCGACGACGTCTTCAAGGCGTCGGACTACAAGATCAGTCCGTTCGAGCTCGAGAGCGTGCTGATCGAGCACCCGGCGGTCATGGAGGCCGCGGTCGTTCCCGCACCCGACGAGCTGCGCCTCGCCGTGCCAAAGGCGTACATCGTGCTCGCCGGCGGTCACGAGGCGGGCGAGGAGGTCGCCCTCGACATCCTGCGCTTCGCGCGCGAGCGGCTCGCCCCGTTCCAGCGCGTGCGCCGCGTCGAGTTCTTCGAGCTGCCGAAGACGATCTCGGGCAAGATCCGCCGCGTCGAACTGCGTCAGCGCGAAGAGGCGGTGTTCCGCGGAGAGGTCGACTGCGTGGAGTGGACGGATGCCGCGCTGCGGGGCGATCGCTGACGCGCAAGCCCCTCGCGGTCGCCGTTTCCGCGTGTGAGCATCGATCCATGGAAAAGGATCAGAAGCAGCCGTTCGAGAACCCTTCCGTCGACGACGACAGCGACATGCCCTCGCTGATGGAGGAGCGCAACATCGGTCGCGAGACCGAGCGCGAGATCACCCAGATGATCAACGGCATCGAGGGCTGACAGGCCCCCGCGACTCACACCGGCTCGGTCGTGCGGATCAGTCCGCAGTTGACGCACGACCACGCGACGAGGAACCGCTCATCGTCGAGGATCTCGAACCGCAGGGGGTCGCCGCACGTGGGGCACATGAGCGGGTTGAGGGGCTGATCCATCGGGGTCTCCGCGCTCACCGCGCGAAGGTGACGTGCACGACGCCGCTCTCGGCGACCTCCGAGGTGACGGTGTAGCACTCGTCGAGGTTGCGCAGGTCGTCCCAGAGGCGGCCGCCGCGCCCCAGGATCACGGGGCGGACGGCGACGTGCAGACGGTCGACGAGACCCGCAGCCAGCGCGGACCGCACCGTCGACAGGCCACCGCCCACCCGCACGTCCGCGCCGTTCGCGAGATCGGTCGCCCGGGCCACGGCATCCGTGATGCTCTCCGACGAGAACTCGAAGCGCGTGCCGTTGGCGAAGGAGAGGGGTGCGCGCTCGCGGTGCGTCAGCACGATCACCGGCACTTCGAAGGGAGGCTCGTCACCCCACCAGCCGCGCCAGTCGGGGTCGTCGGGGAAGGAGTGCAGGCCGAACATCGCCGCGCCCATCACCTCGGCGCCGATGCCCTCGAAGTACGCCGCGGCGTAGCGGTCGTCGACGCCGGTCGTGCCCGCGCCGGAGGTGTCGCGGAAGACGCGCTCGCGGAACGTCTTCGTCGCCATGTAGTCGGCGACGAGCCGGCCCCAGTCCTCGCCCATCGGGTTCTCGGGGGTGGGGTCGGCGGGCATCGCGACGCCATCGAGCGAGATGTTCAGATCGACGCGGACGGCCATGGCGTGCTCCAAAGGTGGTGGGGAGGCGCAACCGAGGTGCGCGTTCGCAGACGATGCTAGCCGCGCGCCCTCACTTGCGCCGCAGCTGCCACCAGCGTCGGCGACGCTGGGGCGCGGGGCGCTCGACGGCCTCGGGGGCCTCGTCGCGACCGGCGTCTCGACGGATGCGGCGGCCCTCGGCGATGTCGGCCTCTTCCTTCTTCTCCCGCTTGTCACTCTGGCGGGTGTCGCGGGGCGGAAGCTGGATGTCGGTCGCCGCGGCCATTCCGGCCTGGAGCTGACGACCCCGCTCGAGCTCCGCGTCGAACTCGGCGCCGAAGAGGAGTGCGAGATTGGCGATCCACAGCCACAGCAGGAAGACGATCACGCCGGCGAGTGAGCCGTAGGTGCGGTCGTAGTTCGAGAAGTTCGCGACGTAGAAGCCGAATCCGGCGGTGGCGGCGGCCAGCACCACGATGGCGATGATCGCGCCGAGACTCAGCCACCGGAACTTCGGCTGCTTGGCGTTCGGGGTGGCGTAGTAGAGCACCGCCACGAGGAAGACGGTGACCAGGAGCATGACCGGCCATTTCGCGACGTCCCAGGCGACCTGCACACCCTCGCCGAGTCCGAGCGCCTCGCCGATCGCGGTCGTGACCGGGCCGCTGATCACGAGTCCGAGGGCGACGAGCACGAGGGCGACGACGGCGGTCAGGGTCACGACCAGCTGCATCGGGCGCAGCTTCCAGAACGGTCGACCTTCGTCGATCTCGTAGATGCGGTTCATCGCGCGGCTGAAAGCTCCGACGTACCCGGAGGCGGACCACAGAGCGAGGACCGTTCCGCTGATGAGGGCGAACCCGGCGGCCGGTGAACCGGCGATCTGCTCGATGGGGCCGGCCAGCGTGTCGGCGGCGCTGGGCGCGACGTCGTGGACGATGCCGATGACGGCCTCCGCTGCGGCATCGCCCTGGCCGACGACGCCGAGGATCGAGAAGATCGCGAGCAGCGCCGGAAACAGCGCGAGCACGGCGTAGTAGACGAGGGCGGCTGCGGCGTCGGTGCACTGATCGGCACTGAACTCGCGCAGCGTCTTGCGCAGCACGTACTTCCACAAGCGCTCGTGCAGGTCGGTGGGTGAATCGGGCTTGCGGCCGTCTTCGGGATCGTCGGCGTCAGTGCGGGTGTCCCGCTCCAGGGTGTGCTTGGCCATCTCGACTCCCGCGGGGATGCCCCGTGTTTCTGCGCTCCGCGTCGTTCGCGGCCGCTCCGGGGGTCTGCGGGCCGGATGCCGTTTCGCGTCTGCCCCTTGCCGGGATGGGGCTACCGGCGGTAACGCCCCGGGCACGGGGGATGTCGACCCTCTGCTCGGGTCGCCGCGACGCGCGTGCCCTTGCCCGCGGTGGGCTGGATGGGGGCGTCGCGCGGCAGCGGAACGAGGTGTGGGAGGTCCCGGCGAGCCTGAAGACTCATGTCGCGCGTATGAGCAGGTCTGAATTCGAGGTGAAACAGCTGATCCTGATCGAGCTCCGGCGGCTTCGGCCCCCACCCACTGGCGGCAGTACTCCACACCCCCAGCCCCCAAGTGCTGCCTGAGCTCGGCCCGTGCTGGCAGTTCAAGGCAGGCGGCCATCGGCTAGCCGACAGAGGCGGCCCCTGGTTTGTGGGGCGACGTCTGAAACAAGCAACACATGAGGTGGTTGCGGCAGGTAACGTCGGCTAACTTGCGAGACCGGAGGCGCCAGATGTCCACCCCGTACATGACGGAACCCGTGCAGTTGGAGTCGCTCCAAGGCCAGCAGTATGTGGTCCTGCGCCCGGACGAGTCTGTGGCCGCCCTTTACAGGAGCGAGCAGTCCACGGTCTTGGCGCGGCTTCCGGATGGGACGCCACACCCGAACACGGGGCACGTCACGCTTCGCGGTTTCTTCGAGCCGGAGCGCGTGCACGTCCTCAGGGAATTCGTCGCCTCCTGGGCCAGCTCGCAACCGCCGATCGAGTTGAGTGTCGACGCGATCGACGGGTTCCCGCCGCCGTTTCAGGTGCTGGTCGCCCGTCTCGAGCGGACGAGCTCGTTGACGGGCGCCTACCGGAGGCTGACCGAGGTCCTTGATGCGACCGATTTTCGCCGCATTGGAGAACTTCCGCTCGAAGAGTGGATCTTTCACCTGTCACTTGCATACGCGCGTTCGCTCGACGAGCGGGCCTGGGCCGAGCAGCTGGAGGCGAGTAGACGTGAGGTTCCATCGCGTCCGTGTGAGCTTGTCTTCTCCGTCGACTTCGTCTGGTACGACGGCGACGGAGAACACATCGACACTTTGCCGTTGCGGCAATGAAAGTCGGGTCTAGGTAGCTTGGAATGGCCGTCGGAGGGGAGGCGAAAAACCCTCCGGTGGTGACGCCGCAGCGTTGCCGACGGGACTGGCCGCAGATCGGCGCCCCCCATCCGGGCGCTGCGCCCTGTGTCTGAGCGCAGCGGGTGTTCCCCGACGCTGGGCCCCTCTCCGTGCTGGGTCAGTCTGTCGAGTCGCATTCCGTGGTGCAGGTGATGGTTGACGCTGGGGCCTACGATGCGAGCATGCGGGACATCACTCAGCCGCCCGACGCTGACCGGCGCAGGCGGACTCTCGTGCGGTCGACGGTCCTGCATGGCGTATCAGCGGTTGCGATCGCGGCCGTGCTGATACTCGCGGCGACCATGGAAAAGCCGATAATTCCGCTCATCGTCGGGGCGAGTGTCCTTTTGCTGATGGATGTGGCGTGGTTCATTTGGGGGTTGCAGCGGATGAAGAACAGGGACTGACGCCGTGGAGTGGTTGGAGAAAGTTGGCAACAGGTCCTGGTTCTGGGCGGTGCTGCTTCTGTGCATGGCGCTGTATGCGTCGGGCCACATCGTCTCTCTCGTTGTCGACGGGCCTGGGCCCGCGCCGGCACTGGGTCTGATGGGCAATGCGCTGCTCGCGGCCGTCTGCATCGGCCAGCTGATCCGTGTTCGTCGCCGCGGCCGACGTAGCGACGGGTAGGGAGGGACTTACTCGTCGCCGCCTCGCGGCTTCTGCTGTTTCCAGAGGAACACCCCGGCAAGGGTTCCGATCACCACCAGACCGAGGGCCCTCCACGAAAACGTTCCGACGACAGCCGACTGGATCGCGAACGTCAGCCCCACGACCACGACGGCGCCGACCAGGATTGCGACTGCCCATCGCCGGCCGTTCATGGCCGACGTCGCAGCTGTGTGCCAGAGATGTCACTCATTTGCCGCGGGACTTGCGGCGCAGGACGAGGGTGATGACGAGCGCGGTAATCAGCGCGGCAATGACGATCACGGCGGCCGCGCCCGCGATTTCGTAGATGCTGAAGGGGAGAAGCGGGTTGCGCACCATGCTGGCCAACATAGCGTCGACGTGATTTCAAGTACGACGAGCGCCGACGTTGGCGGCGCTCCTGGTTCCGCGGGCTCCGCGGATACGATCAGCGGCATGCAGCTGTACGTCGGCCTGATGGCGACCGGACTGTTCTCGTTCGTCGGTGCACTGATACTCGTCGCTGTATTCCGTGACCGCGGCGGAGTCCCGCAGAACAGCGGACGCTGGTGGCTAGTGGTTCTGATGGGCTGTGGCGGGGGTTCCCTATTCGCGATGGGCGCCGCGAAGTGGCTGTCGTCGGTGCTCTGACACCGGCGGCGTCAGGGGCGGAATCGGTATTCGATGCCATGGGGTTTTCTCTCTCAGTGTCGACCGTCCGCTCAGGCCGACCCGGCGCAGTAGTGTCGGGCCAGTGAAGCGTGTGCTCGGATCGGAGGCGTTGTGGTGGTGGGCGCTGCCGGTTCTCGCGCTGGGAGCGGTGATTTGCGTCGCCGTGCTCGCTTCGAATGACGCGAGGGGGTACGCATGGTTCTTCCTGACCGTCTGCGTCGCCCTCATCGGTAACTGCATCCAGCAGCTGACCGCCATTCGTCGGCGGAAGCGGGTAGCGGCGCAGGAGTGACGCGCTGCACGGGTGTCGGAGGCTGACGCGCAAGCCCACGGCGCTAGGCGAACCTCCGCGGGTACGTTGGGCGCATGAGCGTAGACGCGCGACCGCGACGTGGCCTGTGGTGGGCGGTACTGATCCTGGGGATCCTCGCCCTGGTGGCCGCGGTAGCCGGCGTCGTGTTCATGGTTGTGAGCGGGTCATTCCGCTTCGGAACGATCGCGTCGGTGATCGGGTGTGCCGGCGGCGGGGTAGCGTGCTTCAGCGCCGCGTGGTCGGCGCTGAAGGCGAGTGACTCGAGAAATGCGATCGCTGCGGGAGGTCGCGTTGACCGATGACACCTTCGCTCCCGACATGGAACTGATGCGTCGATCCGCAGCGGTCACCATGTGGATTCTCGCCGGCGCCGCTCTGCTGACCGGGCTCGTCGCCGGGGTTCTGGGGCAGGGCTGGGGCTGGCTCGTACTCGCTGTCGGCGTCGTTCTCTTGCTGCTGGCGATCTTCCTGTCCAAGCCGGTCAAGAAGAGAGCCTGACTGGCTCGCGAGTCTCGGTCGACGGCGAGGCGACCGCGGGGCCCTGCTCGAGCGCGACCACCCGCGACGGACAAGACGAGAGCGGCGACCGCGGGCCCGTTCGGCCGCGATCGCCGCTCGCGATGACTTCTCGCAGACCACGGGCGGGGCACGCCCGTTCTGCGGCGAGGATCAGCGGTAGTTCGTGAATCGGTAAGCAATGACAGTACATGATTGTGCATGTTAGAAAAATATCTCTGACCGGGACTTATTTGGTTGTGCTTGATTGTGGTCACTTGCCTCGAATGGAGCATGCTGCGGACTTTTTGCGGACTGCGGCGAGCTCTACGAAACTCTTGAACCCGCTTGGAGGGGGAGCCACCTCCCCGGCGTTCCGAAGGGGTGTGCACTGAGGGGGCATCGCCCCACCCCCTACGGCGCCGCGTGGGGGCGTGCGCGCCGCGCTGACAGCGGTCCACTGAGGTCTCGCCCCTTCGCCCCTACCCCGGTTGCGAATCGCCGTGAGACTTGTTTGTCCCGGCGCGTAGGTGCTCGATGAGGTCGGCCTTCATGATGAACCAGGTCGATCCGATCTGGTAGCCGCGGATAGTGCCCTCCTTGAGCCAGGAGTAGACGGTGCGCGTGGTGACGCGCAGCTTCTTCGAGATGTCGGTCGGGCTGAGCGTGTCCGGCGCATCAGCGAACAGAGCGTCTAGGGCGTCGTCGGTCACCCCACAAGGCTACCTACGCGAGCAACAGATTTCGGGAGCACGAGCTGCAGCGCGAACGGTAGCTCCCGGATACCGGGGCCATCGTCGTTCGCAGCCGTTGTTGCGTTCACCCTTCGGCTGCGATGGCCGGGTACGGGTCGGCGGGGGTGGGCAGGAGCAGTTTGATTCGCGCTGGGTTCCAGAACACGATGGGCACGGTCGGCTCATCAGGCCACCGGCTGAGATGGATGGTGTCTGCGGGGTGTCCCACTCGCACGTACAGCTCGAAGGTGCGGGCGATGCGGTGCGCGGTGTCGTTCAAGCCGGCGAGGTTTCCGTACGAGCGAGCGGCGGCGTCGAGGTAGGGAGCGGTGACCATGACGCTCACCAGTCGTTGTCCGGGGGCGCGGTAGAAGGACCTGTTGTGAAAGGGGTCGGAATCTAGTGAGCGCGCCGCTGATTTGAAGGCGGTGCGTCGGGCGTCGACGAGCGCCATGAGGGGATGCGCCAGGTCGACGGGGTGGGAAGTCGTGGTGAGGCCGTTCAGGTCAGCCCACCGTCGCTGCATCCAGTCGCCGTTGTACCGGTCTACGTTGCGGACACTCATGGCCCCACGTTACATGCGGGCGGGCCTTGCTGATGGGCGCCGCCGGGTGTCTGCGCTGAGGGGCCCACCGCGTTAGGTTGACGATGTGGACGAACCCGCTTGCCCTACCGCGCCGCAGTCAGTTTCGTGTCAGCTTGAGCATGTCGCTCGTGCCCTTTCCGATCGAGACACGTACGACTGGATTCTGCTGGTGGTGACGATTGTCGCGTCCCTAGCCACACTGGCCGCGGTTGTGGTGGCCGTGGTCACATCGGTGCACGCCACGCGTGTGGCGCGAGAATCCAACAGGCTGGCCGCACGAGCGATCAGCGCAGAGCAGGAGCGCCACAAGGAGGGCCTCGCACGGGCCACCGTCGACTCCCGCCGCCGCGCGGGGTACCGCATCACGGGATGGCACCAGGAATCATCGCGTGCGCTATTTATGCACTGGCTAGCCGTTCGAGAGGGCGAGCGCCCGCGAACGTTCAGCAATGACGAGACGGCCTACCTAACCGGCTGGACTCTAGGCAGGGAGCTAGAGGCCGATGGGCATCCTCACATGGTGCCGCTCATGCAGCTGCTTCGTATGTCGATGTTGATCTCGCAGGCCGCCGCAGACAAGGCAGCAGAAGACCCCGCCCCCACAGTCATGCACCGAGCACGTTGGCAGCTCGAAGAGGCCATCCGGCTCTGGTGGCGAGAACCAGATCAGCACCCATCACTTCTCGCCACCTTCCAGAGCCTGGACGAGCGGTCAGCAGAGGAGTTTCCAGATGCCGCCTACGGCAGGATCTGGGAGCTGAGGATACGTCGGGCGCTCGAGGCCGACAGCCTCTGATCGCCGCGCTGGACCGAGTGCGGAAACGAGAGACGGCCCCCGTGGTGTGCGGGGGCCGTCTCTCGTCGTGGGTCAGGAAAAAGACAGGTCCGCAAGCATGTCGTCACGCTCGTGCGAGAAGTAGTGCCCGTGCGTCTTCATGATGGTCTGGATGCTGTCCGAACCAATCAGGACAATCTCGTAGTTCGAGTCTCCTGCGTGAGCCGCTTCGGCTTCCGCGTAGGCCTTAGTAGCGCGCTTGGAGTCGGTGAACTCGTGCTGCTCAAGGAGCCGCTGCTCGGAGTGGCTATACGCGAGAAGAAAATGAACGGTAGCCATTAGCTTTCCCCTCTACGGACGAAGAACCCCTCACTGACGACGGCGTTTTCTGCGGCTTGCAGTTGCTGGGCCAGTTCAGGGGTTGGTGTGGTGTTCGTCTCTTGAAAGTAGAGCATAGCGCCCATAGCTGTGAAGTACTCCAGGAGGGATTGCGCACCCTTCCCGTCTTTGAGAGAGGTTCCGAGGCGGGAGTCAGTCTGTTCGATCCGGTTGGCCCACACCTGCTGCCGGCGAGTGCGCACCTGAATCTCGACGCGCCGTCCTTCCTTCTCGATCACGTAGTGCCGAGCTCGATACCCGGTCGCCTTCGGATCGTCCACGTAGTCTCTGGTGCGCCTGATCGAGTGACCCCAGCGGCGCTCGATGTGAGCGCATAGGGCTTCTTGCTCCCTCAGGCCTGGCACGACGGCGCGAGTACCACCGATGTCTTCCAGGCGTGCGAGGTTGCTGCTCCCCATGTTCGCGAGCTTGCGCACGATACGAGGCAGCCGCTTCAAGCGCTGTGACACAACGGGCGTGGTGCCCAAGGTCGTGTTCACGAACTGACGAAGCCCCACGGACGTGATGCTCAAAGGTTTCTGGTGTGCGGCGCGAAAGTCATCGACGAGCTGTGTCGCGTACGCCATCTGATCGGCGTCGTAAGCCTCGTCGTACCCCGTCGAGTCGTCGAGCGCCCGGAGGCGGTGCAGACGCGCGAGGTAGTCTCCGCAGCGGTTGATTTCGCTCTTGCTGACCTTTGGCATCTCGCGGTACTCAGGCACGTTGGCGAGCGTACCGAAAGACCGTGACCTGGGACGTCAGGCACCGCAATGACCGTAGGTGCCCTGGCATTGTGGGGTGGTGCGCGTTCCAGCTCGCTCGTTATGTCCCCCAGAAGGGCATCGTGTTGGCCCGCAGGGCGAGGGCGTGGATGTTGCCATCTGAGTCGATCAGCAAGCGGTACCCGCCGTTGCGGGTGAGCCTCTGCCACGTTCGATACACATCTTCGGGATCGTCGTGGTAGGTGACGCCGAGACCTTCGTTGGCCACTAGAGCGCTCCTGCGTCGACGCCGAGGCGGTGGGCGTGAAGGTTTCCGCTCGCGTCGACGTACAGGTTGTAGCCCCCGTTGAGGCAGAGAGACGACCAGGACGCACGCACACTTGCCGCGGTGTCGTGGTAGGTGATGTTCAGGGGCGGCGGTGCGTCAGCCATGGGCTACTCCGTTCGAGGTGGGCGCGGTGCAAATGCTGCTTCCGTGCGGGGCTTTTTGAGCGTGCGTGGTCGCGCAGGCGCTGGGATGGCGGGGGTTGGGTGCCCCTGGCGCGAAGTTTTTGATTCCGGCGCGCATCGAAGCCACCTCCCCGACGGTCCGGGCGACTGGTCGCCCTTGGGGGCATCCCCCCACCCCCTGAGGCCTCTCGGGAGCCCTGAGAGACGCGCTGACGGCCTCACTGGTCGCGCGGGTGGCAACGGTCACTGATCCGTCTCCATGTCCAGCAGGCCGGCGCGCAGGGCTACGGCTGCGGACTCAAGCGCGCCCATCTGTGACCACGTGTCGACCATCGCGTCGACGAACGTCTGCAGCAGCGCTTGCGTCGCGGTGCGTTCGCCGCGCGGGTCGCTCATCAGCTCGTCGAAGACAGAGACGGCTTGTAGTCCGTCGCTCTCAATCTTCGCGAGGCAGAGGCGCGCGAAGCGGGACTGCTGCTCGGGGGCTTCGACATGCCAGTCCTTCGGTCCGGTCACCGGTTGTCCTTCCGGTAGGAGGCGAGAGCGTTGGTGACTTCGGCCAGGCGGAAGCTGTCGCTGGGGCGGTCGAGGATGAGGAGGTTACGGGCGTGTGCGTCGATGAGTTTGGCGATCGTGGGGACGTAGGGATTGGCGCGGGTGGCGATCCACAGGAGGTAGCCGTAGCGGTCGTCGCTGGCGAACGTGGCCGACTGGGGCCGTCGCCAGGGGAGACGCCGCATCTTGGCCAGCCACTTGCCGTGCGCTTCGTCCTCGGGCATCCGCGCCTCGCGGTTGGCCGCGATGGTGCGAGCTTCGCGCCAGGCGTCCTCAGTGTCGAGAGCGTCCCGGAGGTAGCCGGACATCGACAGAGCAGCCGTGTCGGGGGCCTCGTCGCGATCTACCAGGGTGAGGGACAGATGCCGCTGAACGCGTCGAATCTCGGCGTACTCGTCGCACAGCGCCTCTCCATGCTGCCACTGCTGCACGCGTCCCTCAGCGATCGCCTCTTCGGCCGTATCGGGCACGGTGTCCCCGAGCTCGCGCACGCGCTGCATGAGGTCGCT
The DNA here is from genome assembly GCF_032464975.1 of Microbacterium algihabitans. Lineage (NCBI taxonomy): Bacteria > Bacillati > Actinomycetota > Actinomycetes > Micrococcales > Microbacteriaceae > Microbacterium > Microbacterium algihabitans. The sequence continues at coordinate 221,465 of NZ_JAWDIU010000003.1, read as the reverse complement.
GAGCACGCCGTGGAGGTACGTGAGTGCCGGTGCCACGGCTCCCGCCGTGAGCGTGCGGTTGCCGCCCTTCTGGGAGCCTGACGCTCGCGATCGAAGGTCGGCCAGCACGGTGTTGTGAACGCCGACCATCGTGTTCTCTGTGTCGAGGGCGATCGCCGCGGCGAGGATGTCGTCGAGTGTTCCCGCGGCGAGCGCTGCGGTGTAGGTGTGGGAGGCCGATCGTTCGTCCATGCGGTCGGCGAGCTCGTTGACCAGGTTTTGGTATCGAGCGGGCGCGGTGTCGGGGTCTGTGGCTCCCTGTACGTGGGCGAGTGCTGCGGTTTCGATGTTGCTGCGCATTTGATCGACCTCCCAGTCGGTTCAGGCGAGCACGGTCGCGGAGAGCGACAGATCGGCGTTGGCGAGGACGGGCAGGTTGATGGAGTCGCCGGTGACTTCTGCGATGAGCGGGGGCTTCTCGGCGCGGTAGACGCCGGTGACGATGCCGGGCATCTCTTCGGCGTCGAGGTCGTAGCGTTCGTCGGTGGCGGTGAGGGTCTGTCCCCAGAAGGTTGCGCCGAGCTCGGTGCCTTCCCAGTCGTTCGCGTCGACGGGGGCGGGGAGCAGCATGAGTTTGCGGCTGTCGAGGACGCGGCCGGAGCCGGTGCGGCGGTCGTAGCGGTACAGGGGCGGGAGGCCTACGCCGTCGATGATCGCTTTCACGTCGTCGAATGCGGGCGGCCGGCTGATGCCGTTGAGCAGCTGCGTTTTGAACTGCTTACCGGCGGCGAGGGCCTTGTAGACGGGGGCGGGCATGAGGATGCTGCCGGGGTCGACGCCGTTGACGTCGCGGTACTGGTCGACGAGGAATTCGAGGAAACCGATGCGGTCGACGTCGGGGTCTGCCCACAGGACGGGGGCGGTGACGTCGTTGGAGGGGGAGCGGCCGAAGTTGTCGTCGCTGGCGAGCTCGGGGATGGTGGCGCGGCCGCTGTTGAGGACGATGCCGCGGAGGCGTTCGGCGCGGTCTGCGATGGCGTGGACGACGCGGCGGGTGGTGTTGAAGATGGACTTTTCGAGTGCTGCGTCGCTGGAGTTGCGGTTGCGGATCTGGTCGTACTCGCTGACGATCTGCGTTTCGGAGAGGGCGGGGAGTTCGAGGATGACTCGCTGGCCGCCGCGGCTCTTGCCGATGTTGGGGGCGGCGTCGTAGGCGCGGTACTTGGCTTCGGGGATGAGGCCGGTCTGGCCCTTGATGAATCGGACGGAGATGTCTGCGACTTCTCGGTTGGGGAGCCACCGGGCGAGGGTGCCCTTGTTCTCTTCGTAGTCTTCGAATGCGGCCCGCGCGTAGCCGGTGAGCTGGGCGGGGTCGATGATGTCTGTCCAAAGGGCCATGGCCCCTCCGTTCACTTAGCCGTGGATGCGGCGGTTTTCGATGAGTAGTTCGACCTCTGTTCGCTGTATCCACCACACCCGGCCGCGTTTTGTGGCGGGCAGGGTGCCGGTGTGGATGAGTGCGAGGACGCGGCGTTCGCCTAGGTCGAGCAGGGCCGCGGCTTGTGCGACGGTTACCCATTCCGACGATGGGGCCGGTTCCGTCGTCGGAATAGCGGGAGTGCGGAGGTCGGAACTCTCAACTGCGAAGTGCCAGCGTTGTGCGACGGCGACGAGGGAGGGGAGCCACTGGGCGAGGACGGGATCGGAGGTCATCGATCCGCGGTCGATGACTTTGAGCAGCCGGACGACGACGGAGCCGGGGAGCAGCACGTGAATGCCGGCGATGAGTCCGGGGTGCCGGCGGCCGTTGTCGTCGCTCATGGGGCGGTGCCTCCGGCGAGCGCGTCCGGTTGCGGGGTGGTGTCTCCGGGGTCGGTGTCGTCGTCGGTGTCGTCGATGCGGGGTGGGGCGAGGCGAATGATGGTGACGGGTCCGTATTGGGCGATGTTGTCTTCGATCGCGATGTGGAGCTCGCGGATCTCCTCGGAAACGTGGATGCCGTGCACGCTGTCTCCGGTTCGGTCGGGGACGATGAGCCCTTCCCAGCGGGCGTCGCAGTGCGCGCAGGCGGCGATCGCGCGGCCGTCTGTGTAGTGGCGGAGGGTGAGGCACTTGATCTGGGCTTTGCCGTTCGCGTCTCTGCGGATGGTGTGGGTGTAGCCGCATGCGGGGCAGAGGGGGTATTCGCGGGTGCGGGGTGGGTCGAAGAGGTCGGAGATTGCAGTGGCCCAGCCGGTGACGCGGGCGGCGTATTTCTCGAGCTGGGCGAGGTTGGTTTCGCCCATGGCGTGGGCGGTGGCAAAGGTCTCGTACCAGTCGGCTAGGAGCTGTTCTGCGGTGCCGGCGGGGGTTTCGTCGGTGGCTGACTCGTAGTCCGCGGCGATGCGGGCTTCGATGGTGCGGAGCAGCTCGTAGGCGCCGACGTTGAGGGGGATGGGTCGGCCGTCGCCAGCGCCGGCCACGGTGCGGCCGGTGCTGGGGCGTGTGGCTTCGCGGAGCTCGGTGATGAGGGGTTGGCGGGTGATGCGGCGAGCGCGGGTGTCGATGCCGGTGAGGTCGGCGTAGGTGGTGACGGTGAGGGTACGGACGGCTGTGCGGATGCGGTTGAGGAGGATGTCGGGGCGTACGAGGGTGCGGATGGTGTCGGAGTGTTCGGGTTCGAGGTTCACGCGGTCTTCCTGTTCCGCCGGGTGGCGCGTCCTGTGTTGGCGTAGGAGTCTTTGTTGATTTCGCGGCGGCGAGCTCGCTTGCACTCAGGGGAGCACGTGTTGATCTGTGGCTTGGCGGGGGTGAATGGGTCGCCGCACATGATGCAGGTGACCCCTGGTCCGGTGTTCGGACTAAGGGTTTCGGGCGCGGTTGGTGGGTTATCCACAGGGGCCTCAAGGTTGCGGCCCCCCTCCGCGTCGGGGTGTGTGCGGCGGTTGTAGGCCTGACCCGCCCAGAATCCGGCGGGTGGGTTGTGGGTGGCGGCGTAGGCGTTGCAGAGGATCAGGAGCGGGCAGGCGCGGCACGTGGTGGCCATGGCTTTGTGGTCGAGGTCGGTGAGGGTGTCTGCGGTGTAGCGCTCGTCGTCTAGGCATCCGGGGCGGCGGTCGAGGGTGGCGCGGGTGAGTGCGGCTAGTTCGTCGGTCACAGGAGCGTCGGGGTGGGGTTGAACGGCTGCGCGGGCATGTGGCGGGCGTCGATGACTCCCTGTGTGCCACACAGCACGCAGATGCTGTCGGCGGTGATGACCTTGTGTCGTGCACCTGGTCGTCGGGGGTCGCCCTTCCGGCAGTCGTAGGTCGGCGGTGGGGGCGGCGCGTCGGTGAGGGTGTCGGGAGTGGAGGGCTCGATGCTCATGCGGTGCGTGTCTCCTCAGTTGCGGGCGGTGTCTCGGGGCGCGGCGGCGAGCGCGGCTAGGCAGGGCTTGCAGGTGACGGGGTACACACCTGCGGATGCGGTTTTGGCGACGGTGAGTCCTCTGTGGCACGCGGTGTCATCGTCAATGAGCGCGTGGTGAACCCCGGCTATGTGAGTGCGTCCTGTCGCCATGCTTCGCGCTCGGGGATCGGTGGTGATCTGTCCTGACGTGTTCGCCTCAGACGTGCCAGCTATGCGGAGGTAGGTCGGGGGCACGTCTCGCTTCGTGAGCTCTCGGGCCGCCAGCGCGTCGTGGTCTGCGATGAGGGTGAAGCGCTGCGCGAGTGCGGCTTCGAGGTCAGGGGTAAGCCCGGATGCGTTGATGACAAGCCATGGGTGGGCGACGTCGGTGTCGGTGTGGTCGATGTGCGTGAGCGACTCGATGAGTGCTGCGGTGAGGGGGTAGCTGGGATCGGTCATGCGATCGCGCTTTCTGTGAGTGCGGCTAGGTCGTCTTCGTGTATCTGGCAATGGACGCAGCTGCGCCCGTCTGCGGTGAGCTTGTGTTTTCCGTCTATGCACACGGCGCGGCCGTTGACCTGGATGAGCTGGGGCGCTGAGGCTGTCCGCGGCGAGCGCGGTTGTCGGGGTGTCTTGCCGTGTACTGCGACGTAGGCCTGGCGGGCTTGGCCGCATGCGTAGCAGGGGTCGCGGGTGCCGTCCGGGTGGTGGATGCAGAACGGTGAATCGGGGGGAGGGGGCTCGGGGGGAGTGTCGAGCGTGTAGCCGGCGTCGGCCTCGTGCGCGCGCACGCGACCCTCCTCCTTTTTCTCCTCTTCCTCCTCGGGGTGCCTGTCACTGGCACCCTGTTGACCTGTCAGTGGCACCCTTTGTGCACGTGAGTGGCTAGCTATCTCCGGCAAGGGTGCCTGTGAGTGGCTACCTAACTGTTCGGTTTGGGTGCCGCTCAGTGGCACGCTTTCTACCGTTTGGGTGCCTGTGGCGGACATGCTTTCTGGTGTCTCGTCAGCGACAGGGAACGTGAGCCGATACACGGCATAGGCTCCGCGGCGCCCAGCTGATCGGTTCTCAATTGCTCCTGCCTTGATGAGCGTGGCGATGACCTTGGCCACAAGTCGTGCCGATGTGGCGGGGTCTTTGCCGAGGGCTCGGGCGCTGGCCTCTGCGCCTGCGTAGTAGACGGGCTCCGCGTCGTTGTCGAGCGCGACGCTGGCCATGTATCCGAGTAGCCGGGTCGGTTGGTCGTGCAGCTGCGCGGCCTCTGCAAACCGGTAGGCGGCGAGGTTGAGGCGGGCACCCATCGTCACCTCCAATCCCGCGGCGAGCGCGTATGGGCGCGCCTGTGGCCCGGCGAGTGGGGGTTTCGTCGGGCCACGGGGCTGGGGGGTGGGGTCACGCGGCCGGCGGGGTCGGGTGCGTGCTCTTGGGCGTGTTCTTTGTGGCCTCTCGCTCGAGGTGGCGGATTGCGGTTTGGAGCGCGAGGGCGACGCCGGTAGCGGCGCTGAGGGAGAGGCCCTCGAGCTTTTCGGAGACGTCGATGAGGGGCTCGGCGTTCTCGGCGGTCACCGTTCCGTCAGGGTGGAGGAAGTATCCCTGGACGATGGTGACGGCGCCGATCTGGTGCTGGAAGACGAACCCTTCGCATGTGTCCCCGTCGCCGAGGTATTCGACGTCGGCGGCCCAGCTCGGCCGCAGCTTCTCGACGGCGGCCGCGGATGCTGTCGCCCAGCGCTGTTGCTCTTCCTGGAACGTGCTTTCGTTGGCCCGCATGGCCGCGGAGAGGGACTGGTAGCGGAGCATGCCGGACGGTGCGTCTTCGAGCTGCCACCAATCTCCGCCGCTGATGAGCAGGTAGCGGTCGGTCACTAGCCACTGGTTGGGGCGTGCTACCTGCCAGGTGCGGAAGACGTCATCAGGGACGTGGGCCAGGTGTTCGCTCATCCACCCGTCGGGGAGAGCGCTGCTGAGCAGGCGGTCACCCGTGATCAGGTCGTAGATGTGGCAAACCCACCGGACCTCTTCGCCACGTTCGCCGTCGCCGTCGATCGGGTACTCGCGCACCTGGTCCAAGTCGATCGCGAGCGGGTCGCCCGCGGCGAGCGCGATCGGCAAGATAATGCCGGCCGCTTCGTCATCGATGCGCCGTTCAGGGGTGAACAGATGGCGCAGGCGGGAGTGCACAGCGGCCGCGCTGGGCACGACGGGCAGGGTGGGGGTAGTCTCTGTCATGGTTAGTACCTCTCGTAGGTTCCGGGCCGTCGCGGGGGCTACCGCGGCGGCCTTTTTCGTGTCTGCGGCGAGTGCCGCGGGGATCAGTCCTTGAACTGCGCGTCGATCCATGCCTGGATGTCGCTCTCTCTGAACATCCGGCGGCGGCCGCCGACCAACGCTGACTTCGGGGCCGTTCCGGCGTAGATCATCCATCGCAGGCCCTTCTCTGTGGTGCCGAGCGGCACGGCCGCCTCTCGCACGGTCATCAACTTGTCCATCTGCGCTCCTGATTTCTAGTGGTGCTGCGACCAGGAAAGCGAGTATTGCACAGTTCTAGTCAACCTGGCACTAGAATTGACTGAATTTGACTGTGTGTGTGGGGCCGGAGAGGTTGTCAGCCGTGTTGGAAGATCGAGAAGTAGGGGAGAACCTCGCGGCGTTGCGAGGCGGGGTGAGTCAGGGGTTTCTCGCAGAGCAGATGCGACATCGCGGCTTCAAGTGGTCTCAGGCGACGGTGTGGGCGATCGAAAAGGGTGACAGGCCTCTACGGGTTACAGAGGCGGCTGCAGCTGCGGAGATCCTCGGGACGCAGGTCGAGGGCTTTTTTGGCTCCAAGATGGATGCCTCTATCGGGCGTCGTCTTGAGGTTGCCGGCACTCTCGCGGAGCAGCTCACAACGGTTGCGGAGCAGTTTTGTACGGCGCAGCAGCTGCTAGCGGTGATGCTCGATGTTCACCAGGACGAGGGCAAGCATCGAACGCAAGCGCAGCGCCTACTTGGGGTGACCGCTGGGGAGCTGGCAGTGGACGGCATGTTGTCCTACTACGAGAGCGCGCCACCCCTCGAAGGAGTTGGTGACGGCTGGTTGAGCAGCTACCTCGTGATGATGCAGGAGCACGTTGGAGGCGCAGATGGCGAGCATTCGGAAGAGGCCTGATGGGGCGTGGCGGGCTCGCTATCGCGACGGTGACGGGCGGGAGCACGCGCGGCATTTCGAGCGCAAGATCGACGCGCAGCGGTGGTTAGATGAGGTCACGGCCACGGTGGTCACTGGCATGTACGTGGATCCGCGCGCCGGTGTGGAGCTGTGGGATGCGTGGATTGACGCATGGATCGCGCGTCAGGCGTGGGCCGCCGGCACGGTGATAGCTGCTGAAACGGCTTTGCGGAGTGTGCCGTGGCGTCGTCGGCAGATGGGGCAGGTCAAGCCCTCGGACGTGCAGGCGTGGGTGGCCGGCGAGACCAAACGGGGCCTGGCGGCGTCGACGGTTCGGACCCGGTTGAATTACGTGCAAATGGCGTTCCGGGCCGCTGTGCTCGATCAGGTCATCGCCAAGAGCCCTGCGGCGAGCGCGAGGCCGCCGCGTGTGCGCCGTTCTGAGGCATCCATGGATGTTCTGACGTTGGAGCAGTCTGCGGCCGTCCTGGAGGCGTCTGGCGCGTTTCGGCCGTTCGTGGAGGTCTGTCTGTTCGCGGGGCTGCGGTTGGGGGAGGCTGCGGGGTTGCAGCTGGGGGACGTCAACTTCCTTGGGCGGTCGGTAAGTGTGCGTCGTCAGGTGCAGGGCTCGTCTATCGCGAGCGCGGAGCTGGTGGCTCCGAAGTACGGCAGTGAGCGGTCGGTGTTCGTGCCGGGGGCGTTGATGTCGTCGCTGTCGGCGCACGTGGCGGCGGAGTCGATCACCGCTGCGGATGAGCAGCTGTTTCGCACCCCGCGGGGTGACCTGTACCAGCGGAACAATGCCGGCGAAGTGTGGCGCGGCATCCGCGGCCGCGTGGGGCTGCCGGCGTCGGTGACGTTGCACACGCTGCGGCACACGTTCGCGTCGAACTTGATCGCGTCGGGGTGCGATGTGGTGACCGTGCAGCGGGCTTTGGGGCACTCTCAGCCGTCGATCACGCTCAACGTCTACTCGCACCTGTGGCCGTCTGCGGAGGACAAGACGAGAGCGGCGACCGCGGACCATATGGCCTCGATCGCCGCTCTTGCGGACTCTGTGCGGACCGTGGAGGGAAAACCCCAGGTCAGCGGGGGTGCTTACCGGTAGTTCGTGAACTGCAGGTCGACGTCGAGGTCGGCGGCCTTGAGGATGCGCTGCACTTCCTGCAGGTCGTCGCGCGACTTCGACTGCACGCGCAGCTCGTCGCCCTGGATCTGCGACTTGACGCCCTTGGGTCCCTCGTCGCGGATGATCTTGTTCACCTTCTTGGCGTCTTCTTGCGAGATGCCCTCTTTGAGAGTCGAGGTGATGCGGTATTCCTTGCCGCTCGGCACGGGCTCGCCCGCATCGAGGCTCTTCAGCGAGATTCCGCGCTTGATGAGCTTGGTCTGGAATACGTCGAGCACGGCGTTCGCGCGCTCTTCGGAGTTCGCCTTGATGACGATCGAGTCGCCGCTCCAGGCGATGGAGGCGTCGGTGCCCTTGAAGTCGTAGCGCTGCTCGACCTCTTTGTGCGCCTGGTTGAGCGCGTTGTCGGCTTCCTGCCGGTCGATCTTGGAGACGATGTCGAACGAAGAATCAGCCATGGCTCGATTCTATTCGGGAGGTTCGCTCGCGCACCCCCTGGACATCGCGGTCGTGCCCGCCCCGGGTGGCCCGTGCGCTCGTAGACTCGGATCCCATGCGAGCACTCACCGAAGACGAGGTCCGCGACGCGTTCGTCAACGCCGCACCCGAGGAACTGCGGGTCATGAGCCTGCCCCACGACTTCGTGTTGACCGACTGGGACCACCTGGACTTCCTCGCGTGGCGCGACCCTCGCACCCGCGGGCGCGGCTACATCGTCGCCGAGCACGAGGGTGAGCCCGCTGCGATCGTGCTGCGCGCGGCCGACGGGCAGTCGCGGGCGCGCTCGGCGATGTGCAACCTCTGCCACACGATGCAGCCCGGAGACCAGGTCTCGCTGTTCACCGCGCGCAAGGCGGGCACCGCCGGCGAGCACGGCGACACCGTCGGCACCTACATCTGCGCCGACATGTCGTGCCACGAGACCGTGCGCCTCGCCGCGCCTCTCGCGCCCAGCGAGATCCGCGCGAGCGTCGACCGCAAGATCGACGGCGCCAAGCGCCGTACCGAAGAGTTCGTCGCGCGCGTGCTCGACGCCGCCGAGGTCTCGCGGTGAGCGGTCGGGTCGTCGTCATCGGGGACGCGCTGATCGACGAGATCCGCGACGACGCCGGCGTGCGCGAGTTCGTCGGCGGGGCCGCCCTCAACGTCGCCGTGGGCCTTTCGCGGCTCGGCGTTCCGGCCGCACTCATCGCGATGGTCGGCGACGATGCGGCGGGGGAGCAGATCCGCGCCTTTCTCGCCGAGTACGACGTCGAGCTGCTCGCGAGTCCCGCGGAGCACGGCTCGTCGCGCGCGGTGAGCACGCGCTCGCCGCAGGGTGAGCCCGTCTACGTCTTCAACGAGGCGGCGCAGAACCGCCGGGTTGCCTACGGCGAAGCCGAGCGCACGGCGATCGCCGCTGCTCCCATGGTCGTGGTGAGCTGCTTCCCCTTCGACGACGCGGATCAGACCGCGCTGCTGGTGGAGGCCACGGCATCCGTCTCGACCCCGCTTGCGATCGACCCCAACCCCCGCAGCGGCATGCTGCGCGACCGCGCCGAGTTCGTGCGCGGGTTCGAGAAGGCGGCATCCGGAGCCCTTCTCGTCAAGGTCGGCGAAGACGATGCGCAGCTGCTCTACGACGCACCGCTCGACGACCTGCGGAAGAAGCTCGTCGGCCTCGGCGTCGAGGCCGTGCTGGCGACCTACGGCGCCGGCGGGGCCGCGATCGACGCGGGGGAGACGACCGTTTTGCGGGGCATCTCCGACCTTCCCGGCCGCATCGTCGACACCATGGGCGGCGGCGACGCCGTGCTCGCCACCACGGCCGCGCTCGTGCGCGACCGGCTGCCCGCGGATGCGGGGGAGTGGGATGCCGTGCTCTCGCGCGCCATGGACGTCGCGGCCGCGACCTGCCGCCACGAGGGTGCTCTGCTGCGCACGCCGGAGTGACGGTGGCGATGGTTTCGAGCATCGCCCGCGGGATAGTAGAGTGGTCTATCGCGCCTCCGGTCGACTGAACAAGCCGGACGGGTGCGCACCTGGCGAGTTACCCAAGCGGCCAAAGGGATCTGACTGTAAATCAGACTGCATTGCATTCGGGGGTTCGAATCCCTCACTCGCCACCACCACGAAGAAAAGGGCACCCGGATCGGGTGCCCTTTTCTCGTTCCCGAGGGAATCGCTTTCGGCTCAGGCGGAGACGCTGATGCTCCACGTCACGCCGAAGCGATCGGTGAGCATGCCGAAGCCGGCACTCCACGCCGAGGCGGCCAGCGGCTCGACCACGACGGCGCCGACGGCGAGGGCGTCCCAGTGGCCCTGCAGCTCTTCGAGCGTGTCCGCGCTGAGGGAGACGAACACCGCCTGGTCGGTGACGGTCGTGCCGTTCTCGCGACGGGTGGAGCCGCCGCCGACGATCGGTCCGTCGGTCAGGCCCGGGACGTCGTAGCCCATCACGCGGAAGCCGTTCTCGGCGGCGACGAGGCCGAAGACGACCTTGTCGGAGCCCGGGACCTCGGCCGGCATGACGAAGTCGGCGTAGGTGTTGACGACGAGGTGCCCGCCGAAGACGCTCTGGTAGAACTCCAGCGCCGCGCGGGCATCGCCACGGAAGTTGAGGTGCGTGGTCGTCTGAATGGTCATGATGCTCCTGTCCGAGTGGGCCCGGGTGGCCCGATACAGGAAGAGTCGCACCCGTGTAGGCGCGTTTCTGTCCTATACCCCGCGTAGCGTGAACCGCATGACCACCACCGCCCGACTGCTCACCCTGCTGTCGCTGCTGCAGACCCGGCGCGACTGGCCCGGCTCGCTCCTGGCCGTGCGGCTCGGCACGAGCGATCGGACGGTGCGACGCGACATTGAACGGCTGCGCGAGATGGGATACGCGATCCAGGCGACGATGGGCCCCGACGGGGGATATCGCCTCGGGCCCGGCGACGACCTGCCGCCCCTGCTGTTCGACGACGATCAGACGGTGGCGGTGGCCCTCGCCCTGCAGACCCTCCCCGCGATCGGTGCCGGCATCGAGGAAGCCGCGAGCAGAGCGCTGGGGACGATCCGGCAGGTGATGCCGGAGCGTCTGCGTCGCCGCCTCGACGCGTTGAAGGTCACGACGGTCCGGGGCGCGGGTGACGCAGCGCCCATGCCGCTCTCGCTCGACGTGCTCGTCACCCTGGCGCAGGCGACCCGCGCGCACGAGGTGCTGCGGTTCGACTATCCGCCCCGCGACGCCGTGGACGACGGCCCTGCCTTCGGGCCTGCGCGTCGCTGCGAGCCCGTGCGCGTCGTGGCCTCGAACGGTCGGTGGTACCTGCTCGGATGGGATCTCGATCGCGAGGACTGGCGTCTCTACAGCGTCGACCGCGTCCGGCCGCGCACGCCGAACGGACCACAATTCACCCCGCGCGCCGTGCCCGGTGGCGACGTCGAAGAATTCGTCTCCGCGCGCTTCAAGGGGTCGGACGTGAACGAGTGGCCCTGCCGCGGCACCGTGATCCTCGACCTCCCGGCGCACGAGGTGCTGCCGTTCGCGGGGGACGGAACCGTGACCGTGGTCGACGAGGGGCGCTGCGCCCTCGAGTCGGGATCGTGGTCGTGGGGGTCGTTGGCGGCATCGTTCGGTCGGTTCGAAACCGCGATGCAGGTGGTGGGCCCGCTCGAACTGGCGGCGGCCTTCGAGACGGTCGCCGAACGGTATCGGGCGACGACGGTGTCGTCGGCGCCGTGACCGCGCTCAGCTCGCCGCGAGCAGTGCCTTCGACTTCGTCTCGAGGAAGGAGACGAGGGCGCCGAGCACGTTGAGCTCGTTGCCGAGGTTGACCAGTTCGACGCAGCCGAGCTCGATGGTGGCCTCGCGGGCTTCCATCGTCGCCTTCCAGCTGCCGTCGCCGCCGGCGATCGGCTGAAGATAGGTAACCGTCTTCGCCTCGGTCAGGTCGACGACGATGAGCCCGGTGTCGGGGTCGGTCTCGTCGTCACGCTCGAGAACGCGGATGTCGCTGCCGGTGAGGTAGCCCATCGCCCGGAACTCCGCGAGCCACGCGTCGAGAAGGGCCATGTCGATCAGCGTGCGTACGGGCACGGGCGTCTCCGATCCAGGCGCGTGAGCGTCACGCGTCCGACCAGTATGAAGCCCGCTGCGCCTTTCGGGCGAGCGGGCGTCATTCGTGCTATCAGGCGGCGCGGACCGAGCGGCCGACGGGGCGCGCGGAGCGCACCGGAGTGCGGGTCGCTTCTTCGGCCGACTCCCACGTGCGGGTGTCGATGACCAGACCCGACGCGGCGTTGGCCTGGTCGGCGAGGCTGCGGAGGTAGTCGCCCACGAGCTGCTCCGGCTCGACCGAGTCGAAGACGAAGCGCAGGGGGATGGCCGGCTGCAGCCAGATGGTCGAGCGACCGGGCTCCTCGGCGGTGCCGGTCCACGTCAGCGTGAACGATTCTCCGCGACGGAGTTTCGTCGACGCGATGACCTTGATGTAACCCATCAGACGGTCGGGCAGGGCGATGGGAGCGGTGTCAGAACCGTAGTAAAGCTTTGCCATGACGATCTCCTTCAGTCGGGGTCGGTCGGGCTAATCACTAAGGTACCAGAAATTTAACCGGATTAATTAACTTCGCAAAATATTCGAGATCTTCACTAAGGTGGGGTTGTGGCCGGCCGGGCTACGCCGAGGAGGTGGTGACAGTGGCACACACCTCTGTGCTGATGCAGGCGCTGGACGAATACGTCGCGGTGCGCGACGAGAGCATCGCGAAAGCGCGGATCGACCTCGGCGTGAGCGAGCTCGAGGCCGAGGCCCTCCGGTGCATCGGCGAAGAACCCGGTATCCGCCCCTCGAATCTGCGCGGTCACCTCGGTGTGACGGCCGCGGGGGTCACGACCCTCGTCGATCGGCTCATCGGCCGCGGTCTCTTGCGCCGCGAACTCGACGCCGAAGATCGCCGCGTCAACCACATCTACCTGCAGATCGATCTCGAGGCCGAGCCGTGGTCCGCGTTGCGCAGCTTCCCCCGTCAGGTGGAACGCGCCGTGGCCGCGGAGCCGGTCGAGAGCGCGCGGGCGGCGGCTGAACTGCTGCGTCGCATCACCGAGCGTGTTCGTTCTCGCGCCTGAGTCGCCCTGCCTCGACGCGGATCACCTGATTCGCTGACGAGATCAGTCTGTCGTCATGGCTGACGCAAACCACGGCGACCCCGCGCTCGACCTCGTCGGCGATCGCCGTGTGGTTCAGAGCCGCGCTGGCGGCGTCGAGCCCCGTCGTCGGCTCGTCGAGCAGCAGGATGTCGGCGGTGCGCGCCAGGCCCTGGGCGAGCATGACGCGCTGGCGCTGGCCGCCCGACAGGCTCGAGAACGGGAGCCGAGCGAGATCCGCGATGTCGAGCCTGAGCATCGCGGCATCCACCGCCCGACGGTGCGCGCCGGTGACCCGTCCGAGCAGTCCGGCGCCGCCCCAGGCGCCCACGGCGACCACGTCGCGCACGGTGAGGGGGAGGTCGTCGGCGATGGCCGCGCGCTGGGGGACGAAGGCTCGCGAGCGGGGTCCGGCGTCGACGATTCCGGATGCCGGCGGACGCGCTCCCGCGAGGATCTCGAGCAGCGTCGACTTGCCCGCTCCGTTGGGTCCGACGATCACGGTGAGGGCGGCCTCGGGAATCTCCACGTCGACCTCGGCGAGTGCGGCGATGCCGCCGTAGTCGGCGCGGAGGTCTGTGCCGATCAGGGCCTGGGGGGTCATGGCATCCATTATATGAGTTTGATAATCGTTCTCACTTAACGCTACGGTCGAGCACCATGACCTCGCTCACCGATCCGTTCGCGCTGGAGTTCGTCCAGCGGGCGATGCTCGGCGGCACGCTCGTGGCGATCCTGTGCGCCGTCGCCGGCACCTGGGTGGTCGTGCGGGGGATGGCGTTCCTCGGCGAGGCGCTCGCCCACGGGATGCTGCCCGGCGTGGCTGTGGCCACCGTTCTCGGACTGCCCGTGCTGGTGGGCGCCGCGGCGAGCGCCGTCGCTATGAGCCTCGGCATCGGCGCGCTTCGCAGGCGCGCGAAGCTCTCGTACGACACGAGCATCGGCTTGCTGTTCGTCGGCATGCTCGCTCTCGGCGTCATCGTCATCTCGCACGCCGGGAGCTTCGCGACGGATGCCACGGCGATCCTCTTCGGCGACATCCTGGCGATCGGCGTCGACGACCTCGTCGTGCTCGCGATCGCGGTTGCGGTGGGCGTGGGATCGGCGACCCTGGCCCACCGGTCGCTGGTCGCGCTCGCCGTCGACGAACGCGTCGCACGCGTGCTGGGCCTCGCACCGCGACTCGCCCAGACCGTGTTGGTCGGCCTGGTCACCCTCGCCGTGGTCGCCTCGTACCAGGCGGTCGGGTCGCTGCTCGTGGTGGGACTGCTCGTCGCTCCCGCCGTTGCCGCGCGGCAGTGGACGACCCGCCTCGTATCGACCATGGTGCTCGCCGCGGCCATCGGCACGGCCGCCGTCGCCGCGGGCCTCGTCGTGTCGTGGCACGCGGCCACCGCCGCCGGCGCCACCATCGCCGCCACCGCGATCGTCGCCGCGGGGCTGTCGTGGGCCCTCCGCGGCGTCATCGTGGCGGTGCGCCGCCGCACGGCATCCCCTGTTCTTTCATCCGCCTGATCCGGAAAGCCCCCATGCCCCACCTCTTCTCCCGACGCCTCACCGCCGTCGGCCTCTTCGGCGCGCTCACCCTGACCGGCTGCGCGGCCCCCGTCGACGGCCCCGCCGCCGAACCGGTCGACACGCACGGAGCGATCGCCGGCGCGTCCGAACTCGCCGAGCCCGCTCTCGGTCTGACCACCATCGACCCCGACGGACACGTGTCGCACCTCGACCTGCTCGACGAGACCACCGCCGAGCTCGGACGGGTGCGTGCGCCGGAGAGGTTGCACTCCGACGGCCGCTACCTGTTCGCCGCGGATGCCGAAGGGCTCTCGATCGCCGACAGCGGAGTGTGGACGTGGGATCACGTCGACCACTTCCACTACTACCGCGCGCCCGCTCGCGTGGTGGGCGAGGTCGCGGGGGAGGGGGTCGCCACGGTCGCGACCTCGAACTCCTCGACCACCGGCGGCACGGGTGTGTTCTTCCCCGGTTCCGGCGAGGCGGTGCTGCTCGACACCGAGACGCTGTCGGCGGGTGAGATCGTCGAGCTGTTCCGTCTCGAGCGCGCGGCCGGAGCGGGCATGGTCGTGCCGGCCGGGACGTTCGCCGCGGTCGCCGCGGGTGACGAGGTGACTTTGCACGCCGCCGACGGCACGGAGATCGGGGCGACCACTCCGTGCGTCGAGCCGAGCGGCACGATCACCACCCGAGTCGGAGCGGTGATCGGATGCCGCGACGGGGCGCTGCTGGTGACGGTCGCCGATGCCGTCCCCGTCGTCGAACGCATCCCCTACCCCGCTGCCGCGACCGCGCCGCGCGCCATCGCCTTCGCGAATCGCGAGGGCCGGCCGACGGTCGCCGCCGTCGCGGGCGAAGCGGGCGTGTGGATGCTCGACACCCGGGAGCGGTCGTGGACGCTCGTGCCGACCCCGGAGGCGGTCGTGCAGGCGACCGCGGTCGACGACAGGGCGCAGAACCTCCTCGCCCTCACCGCCGACGGGCGCGTGCTCGTGCTCGACGGCGCAACGGGGGAGCTGCGGGCGCAGACGCCGGCGCTGGTGGGCGCGAGCCTCGCCGCGGGCGAGCCCGTGTCGCTCGTCGCCGACCAGCAGCGGGCCTACCTGAACGGACCCGCCGAGGGTCGCCTGTGGGAGATCGACTTCGCCGACGACGCCCGCATCGCGCGGGAGTTCACGCCGTCGCTGACCCCGCTCTTCGTCGCCGAGACGGGGCGCTGAGGTGCGCCGCTTCGCCGTCGCGGCCCTCTCCGCCGTCGCCCTGATCCTCGCCGGATGCGCCGGGGGCACGGCATCCGACCGCCCTCTCGTCGTCGTGTCGACGAACATCCTCGGCGACGTCGTCTCGCAGCTGGTCGGCGACGACATCGAGGTGCTGACCCTGATGCGCCCCGGGAGCGACCCGCATTCGTTCGAGATCTCCGCGGCCGAAGCGGCGCGGATGCGCTCGGCCGACCTGCTCGTGACCAACGGGCTCGGGCTCGAGGAGGGACTGCAGCAGCACCTCGACGCCGCTGCGGCCGCCGGAGTCGAGACGGTCGTGGCCGGGGATGCCGTACGCGTGCTGCCGTATACGTCGACGGATGCCGAAGGAGCCGAGGACCCGCATTTCTGGACCGACCCCGCGCAGATGATCGCCGTCGTCGACCGGCTCACCCCGGCCCTCGAGAAGCTCGGCGACCCGGCCGTCACCGCGCGGTCCGCCGACTACCGCGCGCAGCTGGAGGCCCTGGATGCCGACATGACTGCGACGTTCGCGACGATCCCGGCGGACAGACGCGCCCTCGTCACCAACCACCACGTGTTCGGCTACCTCGCCGAGCGCTTCGACTTCCGCCTCGTCGGAGCGGTGATCCCGGGAGGGACGACCCTCGCCGCGCCCAGCGCGAGCGACCTCGCCGACCTCGTGGCGGCGATCGACGAGGCGGGCGTGCCGACGGTGTTCGCCGAGAGCTCCTCGCCCGACCGCCTCATGCGGGCCCTCGCCGACGAGGCCGACCGCGACGTCGTCGTGACCGAGCTGTTCACCGAATCGCTGACCGACGCGAGCGGCGACGCCCCCGACTACCTGACCATGATGCGCGTCAACACGGAGCGCATCGCCACCGGGCTCTCACCCTGACGAGACCCACCCCACCTGAAGAAAGAGACACGAATGCGCAGCTTCTCCCTGCCCCGCGCGGGCCTGGTCGCCCTCGCGATCGGCGCGACCGTCACCCTGTCGGCGTGCGCCGGCGGAACCGGCCCCGGGTCGGCGGCCCCGGCGTCGAGCCCCGCGACCGACACCGCCACCCGCGTCGCCCTGTCGTACCCCGGCGGCATCCTGGTGCTCGACGGCGACACCCTCGAGACCGTCGCCGACCTCCCCTCGGAGGAATTCACCCGCCTGAACCCGGCCGGCGACGAACGGCACGTCATGGTCACCACGAGCGCGGGTTTCCAGGTGCTGGATGCCGGCACCTCGACGACCGCCCCCGAGCTGACCGACCTGGTGTTCGAGGCGGCGAAGCCCGGCCACGTCGTCACCCACGGCGGAAAGACGGTGCTGTACGCCGACGGCACGAGCGACTCGACCATCTTCGACACCGATGCGCTCTTGGCATCCACCGACTCCCTCCCCGAAGTCGAGACCATCCCGGGCGTCGAGGCGCACCACGGAGTGTCGATCGTTCTGACCGACGGCACCTTCCTCACCACCGTGGGCAACGCCGACGGCCGCAACGGCGTGGTGGCGAAGGACGCCTCCGGTGCCCCCATCGCCGAGAGCAGCGACTGCCCCGGCGTGCACGGCGAGGGCACCGCCAAGGACGAGGTCGTTGTGTTCGGCTGCGAGAACGGCGCCCTCGTCTACGACGGCGGCACCTTCACGAAGCTCACCGCCCCCGACCAGCCCTACGGCCGCATGGGCAATGCGTACGTGAGCGAGAACAGTGCGCTCATCGTCGGCGACTACAAGGACGACCGCGACGCCGAGGGCTACCTGCTGCACCGCCTCGCGCTGATCGACACCGCGGCGAAGACCCAGAGCGTGGTCGACATGCCCGCGGGGGCGGAGTACACCTTCCGCGACGTGGCCCGGGGTCCCGGTGATCTCGCCTACGTCCTGGCATCCGACGGGGCGATCCACGTGCTCGACCCCGCGACGGGGGAGTTCACCGACGCGTTCCCCGTGATCGATCCGTGGGAGGGCCCGGTCGAATGGCAGGACGCCCACCCCGCGATCAAGGTCTCGGGTGACCTCGCCTACGTGACCGAGCCGGCGAAGAACGCCGTGCACGCGGTCGACCTCACCACCTGCGAGATCGTGAAGAGCGCGACGCTCGAGCAGACGCCGAACGAGATCGCGCTGACGAAGTAAACGCGCCCCTACCGGCCGCCCCGGTCGTACGCCACCTGCAGTGCCGCGCGCACCGCGCGTACGCCGGGGCGGTCGGCGGTTCCGCGGCGCACGGCCGTGAACACCTCGCGCCGCGGCTGGCCGGGAAGACCCACGAGCCGCACGGGCGGGGCCTCGCCCGCGAAGACGAGGTCGGGGATCATCCCCACAGCATGACCGGATGCCACGAGCCGGGCGTGAGCGGTGAGGTCGGCCATCTCGAACCGCACGTCGGGCTCGAACCCGGCGGCCCGGCATTGCTGCGTGGCCCACTGTCGGGCGGCGGTTCCCACCGGTTCCATGACCCACGCGCGCTCGCGGAGGTCTTCGAGGTGCTGCGCGGGGTCGTCGTGCGCGACGGCGAGGCGGATGGCGTCGCGCCCCAGGAGTCCGCGTTCGAGGCCTTCGCGGTGCTCACGCGTGTGCCCGGGGTACTGCTCGGCGACGGCGAGGTCGAAGCCACGCGCAGCGACCTCGAACAGGCCCTCCTCGGGGGCGAGCTCGGCGACCTCGACGCGCAGCTGCGGCTCGCTCTCGGCGAGGGCATCGAGGGCCCGGGGGAGGAGGCCGTGCGCGGCGGACTGCATCACGGCCAGGCGCACCGGGGCGAGGGAGGGCCGCATGCGCTCGAGCTCGGCGCGCGCGGCCTCGTCGGCCGCAAGCATGCGCGCGGCGTGGGCGGCGAGGGCGGCGCCCTGCGCGGTGAGGCGCACGCGGCGCCCGTCGGGCTCGAGCAGGGGGACGCCAGCCTCTTTCTCGAGCAGTGCGAGCTGCTGCGAGATGGTCGACGGGCTGTAGGCGAGCGCCTCCGCGACGGCCGCGAGGGTGCCCCGCACCGACAGCTCGTGCAGCAGGCGCAGACGGCGCAGATCGAACATGGCATCCCTTCGACTTCATCGAACAGTATGCGTCAGGAATCATCGCTTTTCTCGAACGGACGCGAGCCCCATGCTGAGAGCATCCGAGGAAGGATCGCCATGTCGCTCACCGATGTCCCCGACACCACGTCCGGCACCACCCCCGCCGCACTCGTCTCTCCGCACGAGCTCGCCGACGAGGTGATCGCCCTCGTGCGCCGCTGGCTCGCCGAGAGCCGCGACGAGCCCGTCGACGCCGCCGCCCAGCGCCTCGCCGGAGTCCTCCGCGACCCGCACGGCCTCGACTTCACCGTCGGCTTCGTCGACGGCGTCGTACGCCCCGAAGACGTGCGCGTCGCCGCGCGCAACCTCGCCGCGCTCACCCCGCTCATCCCGGGCTTCCTGCCGCTGCACCTCAAGGCCGCGATCCGCCTCGGCGCCTTCGCCGCGCCGATCCTGCCGCAGGTGGTCGTGCCCGCGGCCCGCACGGCGCTGCGCTCGATGGTGCGCCACCTCATCGTCGACGCCACCGACCGCAAGCTCGGCGAGGCCATCACCTCGATCCGGGGCCGGGGAGACGGCATCCGTCTCAACGTGAACCTGCTCGGCGAGGCGATCCTCGGCAAGAAAGAGGCCGCGCGCCGCCTGGCCGGCACCCGCAAGCTGCTCTCGCGCGACGACGTCGACTACGTCTCGATCAAGGTGTCGTCCACCGTCGCCCCGCACACGCCGTGGGCCTTCGACGCCGCCGTCGCCGACGCGGTCGCCGCTCTCCGCCCCCTGTACCGCGTGGCGAAGGAGACGGGGACCTTCCTCAACCTCGACATGGAGGAGTTCAAAGACCTCGACCTCACCCTCGCCGTCTTCGAGACGCTGCTGTCGGAGCCCGAGTTCCACGGCGTCGAGGCCGGCATCGTGCTGCAGGCCTACCTGCCCGACGCGCTCGCCGCGATGATCCGCCTGCAGGAGTGGACCGCCGCGCGCGTGGCATCCGGGGGAGCCCACATCAAGGTGCGCGTGGTCAAGGGCGCGAACCTGCCGATGGAGCGGGTGGATGCCGATGTGCACGACTGGCCGCTTGCCACCTGGCCCTCGAAGCAGGCCACCGACGCCTCGTACAAGGCCGTGCTCGACTACGCGCTGCGCCCCGAGCACACCGCCCACGTGCGCATCGGCGTCGCCGGGCACAACCTCTTCGACGTCGCCCTCGCCTGGCTACTCGCCGAGCGCCGCGGGGTGACCGGCGGCATCGACGTCGAGATGCTCCTCGGCATGGCGACCGCGCAGCAGGCCGTCGTGCGTCGCACGGTCGGCTCGATCCTGCTCTACACCCCCGTGGTGCACCCGCAGGAGTTCGACGTCGCGATCGCCTACCTGATCCGCCGCCTCGAAGAGGGCGCGTCGAGCGAGAACTTCATGTCGGCGGTGTTCGACCTCGACACCCACGAGGCGCTGTTCGCGCGCGAGCGCGACCGCTTCCTCGCTTCGCTCGCCGACATGCCCGAGGGCGTGCCCGCCTCGAACCGCGTGCAGAACCGCTCGGCCGAGGCCGCTTCCGCCCCCACGCACGGCTTCCGCAACACCCCCGACTCCGACCCGGCGATCGAGGCCAACCGTGACTGGTCGCGGGCGATCGTCGCTCGCATGGAGGAGTCGACCCTCGGCGCGCAGACCATCGCCGACCACACGATCACCGACGAGGCCGCGCTGAACGCGCTGATCGAGGACGCCGCGACAGCCGCCGCGGGCTGGCGCGAGCTCGGAGCCGCCACGCGCGCCGAGATCCTGCACCGCGCGGGCGACGCCCTCGAGAAGCACCGCGCCGACCTGCTCGAGGTCATGGGCGCCGAGTGCGGCAAGGTCATCGAGCAGAGCGACCCCGAGGTGTCGGAGGCGATCGACTTCGCCCACTACTACGCCGAGCAGGCGCGCACGCTCGAGACCGTCGACGGCGCGACCTTCACCCCGGTCGGCGTCACCGTCGTCACCCCGCCGTGGAACTTCCCCGTCGCGATCCCCGCGGGCTCGACCCTCGCCGCCCTCGCCGCAGGCTCGGCCGTGGTCATCAAGCCCGCGGGCCTGGCCGAGCGCTCGGGCGCCGTCATGGTGGAGGCGCTGTGGGAGGCCGGCGTCCCGCGCGAGGTGCTGAAGCTCGTGCAGGTGTCGGAGAACGACCTCGGTCGCCAGCTGCTCACCCACCCCGCCGTCGAGCGCGTCGTGCTCACCGGAGCGTACGAGACGGCCGAGCTGTTCCGCTCCTTCCGCCCCGACCTGCCGCTGCTGGCCGAGACGAGCGGCAAGAACGCCGTGATCGTCACCCCGAGCGCCGACCTCGACCTCGCGGCGAAGGACGTCGCGATGTCGGCCTTCGGCCACGCCGGACAGAAGTGCTCCGCGGCATCCCTCGTCGTGCTCGTCGGATCTGTGGCGCGCTCGCGCCGCTTCCGCGACCAGCTCGTCGACGCCGTCACCTCCCTCGAGGTCGGCCTGCCGTGGGACGAGGCCTCCCGCATCGGACCCCTCATCGAGCCCGCGAACGGCAAGCTGCTGAAGGCCCTCACGAGCCTCGAGCCCGGCCAACGCTGGGTAGTCGAGCCGCGCAAGCTCGACGACGAGGGGTCGCTGTGGCGCCCCGGCATCCGTGAGGGGGTGCAGCCCGGCAGCGAGTTCCACCGCACCGAGTACTTCGGGCCCGTGCTCGGCATCATGACCGCCGAGACGCTCGACGAGGCGATCGAGATCGTCAACGCGATCGAATACGGCCTCACCTCGGGTCTGCACGCGCTGGACGAGGCCGAGATCCAGCGGTGGCTCTCGCGCATCGAGGCGGGCAACGTCTACGTCAACCGTGGCACCACCGGCGCGATCGTGCAGCGTCAGCCGTTCGGCGGATGGAAGAAGTCGGCCGTCGGCGCGGGCACCAAGGCCGGCGGACCGCACTACCTCTACGGGTTCGGAACGTGGGCGGATGCCGAGACCTCGGCGCCCCGCACGCCCGACGCCCTCGCCGCCCCGGCGCTGGCCGCCGTGCCCGCGGCCGACCGCGAGTGGGTGGCATCCGCCCTCTCGAGCGACGCCGCCGCATGGGCCGAAGAGTTCTCGCTGGCCCGCGACGTGACCGGCCTGGAGTCGGAGCAGAACGTGCTGCGCTACGCCGCGGTGCCCGTGACCGTGCGCCTCGAAGACGCCTCGGAGGCCGCGCTGGTGCGCGTGGTCGCGGCGGGCGTCCGCGCCCGCTCGACGGTGACGGTCAGCTCGGCGCGCGAGCTCTCACCCGCCGTGCGCGCGTGGCTCGAGGGCGTGGGCGTTCGGGCCTCGGTCGAGGACGCCGCCGACTGGGGCCGCCGCGCCGCACGTCTGGCCCGCACCGGTGCCCGTATCCGTCTGCTCGGCGGATCGCCCGTGGCGGTGGCCGAGGCGACGAACGGCTCGCCCTCGGTGGCCGTGTACGTCGGCGAGGTCACCCGCGCCGGGCACGTCGAACTGCTGCCGTTCCTGCGCGAGCAGGCCGTGTCGATCACGGCGCACCGCTTCGGCACGCCGCGCCGTTACGAGGTGCCGCCGCTGGTCGGCTGACGACCTCGGCGGACGGGGCTGCACCTTCGGGGGCGGCCCCGTCCGTCGTTTCCGTGGCGGACCGGTGCCGGACTGCCGTCGTGCGGATGCCGCGGGCGACACGCCGGCCCAGGGCGCGGGGCCGCGGCGTGTCGGGGCTGGCGTCCGCACGACGGTCGTCCCCGACGGGGTGGGGCCTTTTCGACTGGAGTCGTCGGGGACGTGTCGTCGTCCCCTGCACGGGACCGCCGTCGTGCGGATGCCGCGGGCGACACGCCGCCCCAGGGCGCGGGGCCGCGGCGTGTCGGGCCCCGCATCCGCAGGACGGCGGGGCCCGAGGGGCTCAGGCCGTGCCCGAGGCCGCGACGCGGCGCGCGGCCCGGCGGACCGACTCCGGCACCGGCGTGCCCGCCACCGTCTGCGGTGAGGTGACGGGGTCGCCGGCGACGACCCGCAGCGGCAGCATCCCGGCCCACACGGAGCGATCCTCGCCGTCGTCGTCGACCTCGACGAGCGAGCCCGCGTTGTCTTTCACGCTCGCCTCGGCCAGCGGGATGCGCAGCACCAGGGTCGCGGCGATCTCGCGCGCGGTCATGGGTCGCACGTCTTCGCTGCGCCCCGGCATGAGGTGTTCCGACAGGGTGAGCAGGGCCGCCTCCTTCTCTTCGGGAGGGACGACGGATGCCACGGCGTGCACGACCGCGCAGCGGTAGCGCATCGAGCTGTCGAACAGCGAGCGGGCGTACTTCAGGCCCATCAGGTGCGTGATCGTCAGGCTCACCGGGGCTCCCTCGGCGATGCGGCGGAAGAAGTCGCTGCCGGTCGATCCGTGCACGAGAAGATCGTCGCCGTCGCGACCGATGCCCACCGGGAGGGCCACCGGGCGGTCGTCGCGAACGATCGCGAGGGTGGCGTACAGGGCGGTGTCGATCACGTCGTACAGGGCGGCGCGGTCGGTGCGCTGGTGGTGGGCCCCACGGCGGACGCGCGTCAGGGTGGTGAGCGGGAGATCGGTCATGTCCCCATTGCAGGGCAGCCGATGGCCCAGTGCGTAGTCCGGTTCTGCGCCGATCGAATGGACCAGTGGCAGAATCGTCGCGTGATCGACGTCGGCATCCTGGACCGTGGCGCCCCCGCGCCCCTGCACGAGCAGCTCGCCCACGGCCTGCGCGCGTCGATCCTCGCTGGTCGGGTGACCAGCGGCCAGGCCGTCCCCTCGACGCGGGCGCTCGCCGCCGACCTGGGGCTCGCTCGCGGCACGGTGGTCTCGGCCTACGAGATCCTCACGGGGGAGGGGTACCTGACGGCCCGGCCCGGCGGCGGCACCGTCGTCGCCGAGATCGTGCGTCCCTCGGAGTCGCGGTCTCTTCCGGCCGTCGCCGCCGCCGCACCCGGGCCCGCCCCGGCCGTGATCGACCTGCGTCCGGGGCGGCCCGGGACGGCGGGAATCGTCGACGCCGCGTGGCGCTCGGCATGGCGACGCGCGAGTGCGCTCGAGGTCGCCGCCGACGTGGCCGACGTGCTCGGCGAGCCCGCCCTGCGCCGTCAGATCGCCGCGCACCTCGGCCGCACGCGCGGGCTCGACGTCGCCCCCGACGATGTCATCGTGACGGCGGGGACGAGCGATGCGATGCTGCTCACCGTGCTCGCCCTCGAACCCCGCGGGGCGCGGCTCCGGGTCGGCATCGAGAACCCCGGGTACCCCCGCGTGCGGCATCTACTCGGCCGCGTGGGCGTCGAGGCGGTGCCGATCGCGGTGCGACTCGGCGCGGGTCTCGACCTCGACGACATCGAGGCGCGCGACGACCTCGACGCGATGATCGTCACCCCGCACCACCACTACCCTCTCGGCAGTCGGCTGGATGCCGCGGCCCGGGCCCGTCTGCTCGCGTGGGCGGCCCGCACGGGAGCCGTCGTCGTCGAAGACGACTACGACAGCGAGTTCCCCCACGGCCGCGTGCCGCTGCCGCCCTTGCACCTGCTCGATCCCGCGAACGTGGTGCTGATCGGTTCGCTGTCGAAGGTGCTCACCCCGGCCCTGCGCTGCGGGTGGATCGTGGCGACCGGGGCGTGGCGCGAACGCCTCGCCGCCGCGCGCGCCGACCTCGATCCGTCCGTCTCGCAGGTGCAGCAGCAGGCGCTGGCCCTGTACCTCGGCGACGGAGCCCTCGCTCGCCACACCGCCCGGCGCCGCCGCGACTACCGCCACCGGCGCCGGCTGATGCTCGAGGCGTTCGCCGGTGTCGAAGGCGTGACGCTCACGGCCACCGACGGGGGATTGCACGCCGTCGTCCTGCTGCCCGGCTCCGCGCGCGAGGCGGAAACCCGCGTGGTCGCAGCGCTCGCGGCCCGCGGCATCGTGGTGGCGCCCCTCGCGGGATACGCGGTGCCGGGAACCGAGACCGAGCTGCCGCCGGGCCTGGTGTTCGGGTACGCCGAGCCCTCGACTCCCGCTCTGATGAGGGCGGTCGAGACGATCATCGCGACCGCCCGTGCGGCGACGAGCTAGCCGCCGAGCATCTCCAGCGCCGCCATCGCCGCGTTCTGCCCGCCGATGCCGCTCACCGCGCCGCCGCGCTGGGCGCTCGAACCGCACATCAGCACCCGCGGGTGAGGGGTCGCGACGCCCCACCGCTCGGCCGGGGTCGAGGCGGGCGCCTCGAGCCACGGCCACGACAGCGCCCCGTGGAAGATGTCGCCGCCGGCCATGTTGAGCGCGCGCTCGAGGTCGGTCGTCGTGCGCGCCTCGATGCACAGGCGTCCGTCGGGGGCGCGGTGGATGCAGTCGCGCAGCGGCTCGGCCAGCACGGAGTCGAGCGAGGCCTGCGCCGCGGCCAGCAGGCGCGCTCCCGCGGCGACGGGGTCGGTGTCGTCGAGCAGGCGGTGCGGCACCTGCAGGCCGAACATCGTGAGCGTCTGCGCCCCCGACGCCTGCAGCTCCTCGCCGAGGATCGACGGGTCGGTCAGCGAGTGACAGTAGATCTCGACGGGCAGCGGGTCGGGGACGAGGCCTCCGGATGCCGCGGCGTAGGCGGCATCGAGCTGTGTCATGGTCTCGTTGACGTGGAACGTGCCCGAGAACGCCTCCTCCGGCGTCACCGATTCGTCGCGCAGGCGCGGCAGGCGCGAGAGGAGCATGTTCACCTTGACCTGCGCTCCCTCGGGCTCGTCGCCGCCGATCGTGGCGGAGCCACCGGCCGCGAGCAGGCCGTCGAGCACCGCGCGTCCGACCCCGCTGAGCACGAGGTCGCCGCGGAAGACCTCGGAGCGGTCGGTCATGGTGTGCACCTCGCCGTCGGGGCTGATCGAGACCACCTCGACGCCGGTGAAGATCTCGACACCGGATGAGCGGGCGGCGCGTTCGAGCTCGGCGGTCACGGCGCCCATGCCGCCGACGGGGACGTCCCAGTCGCCCGTCCCTCCGCCGATCACGTGGTAGAGGAAGCACCGGTTCTGCGCGAGCGAGGGGTCGTCCGACGTCGAGAAGGTGCCGATGAGGCCGTCGGTGAGGGCGATGCCGCGTACGAGGTCGCTCTGCAGCGACCGGCGCAGGAGGTCGCCGAGGGGGCGGCTCGTGAGGGCCTCCCACAGCTCGTCGTCGCAGAGGCGCTCGCGCACCTCGTCCGCGGTGGGCAGGGGCTCGGTCATGGTCGGGAAGACCGCGCGGCCGAGGGGCGCCAGGCGCTCGCCGAAGGCCGAGAAGCGTTCGGCCTCGGCGGCACCGTCGGTGCCCAGCGTCCGCGTGAACGACGCGGCCGTGGCCTCGGCGTCGTGGGTGTCGACGAGGATCCCGCGCGAGGGGTCCGCCGGGTCGGGCGTGTACGACGAGTACCGGCGGCGCTTCAAGGTGATCTGCAGGCCGAGGTCGTCGATGATCTGCTGCGGCAGCAGGCTCACGAGGTACGAGTAGCGCGACAGGCGGGCGTCGACTCCGCGCCACGGTCTCTCCGACACGGCGGCTCCGCCCACGGCATCCGCCCTCTCGATCACCGCCACGCGGCGCCCGGCGCGCGCGAGATAGGCCGCGGAGACCAGGGCGTTGTGCCCGCCCCCCACGATGACGACGTCGTACTGGCGAGAATCCGAGGCGGTCATGAGCCCACGCTAACGACGGCGAAGAAATCGGCCGAGGGGGTGGCGCAGTAGCGTGGATGCCATGACCTCACCCGCGGATCTGCTCGAGCTCGCCACGCGTATCGCCCGGGAGGCCGGCGAACTGGCCCACCGTCGCCGCCGGGAGGGGGTGACGGTCGCCGCCACCAAATCGGCCGCCGCCGACATCGTCACCGCCGCCGACCGCGAGGTCGAGGCGTTCATCCGTGCGGAGCTCGCGCGCGAGCGGCCCGACGACGGGTTCTTCGGCGAGGAGTCGGGCGCCGAGAAGGGCACGAGCGGCATCACGTGGGTCGTCGACCCGATCGACGGCACCGTCAACTACGCCTACGGCATCCCCGCATGGGCGGTCAGCATCGCCGCGGTCGAGGGCACGGCCGAGACCGCGTCGTGGACGGCGCTCGCCGGGGCCGTCTTCAACCCGGTCACGGGGGAGCTCTTCACCGCGTCGCGCGGCGGGGGAGCGTGGCTCGGCGACCAGCGCCTGTCGGTCAGCGAGGTCGGACCCGCCGGTGGTCTCGTCGCGACCGGCTTCGGCTACGACCCCGAGACGCACGGACCCGCCCTGGCCCAGTTGTCGCGCGTCATGCCGATCGCGCGCGACGTGCGCCGCATCGGTGCGGCCTCGCTCGATCTGGCCTCGGTGGCCGCAGGGCGGGTCGACGCGTACTACGAGCGCGGCACCCACCCGTGGGACCACGCGGCGGGCGCCCTGCTGGTCGAAGAGGCCGGCGGCACGGTCGGTGGCGCGCCGGGCGGGCGTCCCGGCAACGGCATGGTCATCGCGGCAGGGCCCGGATTCTTCGGTCGCCTCGAGCCGCTGCTCGATTACGCGAGGTGAGTCGGGCACCTTTCATGGCATTCACAGACCCGTCGGGGTAGGGTGTTTACCAGTTCGTTATCTTCCGCAACCCGAACCTGCGGAGATGGTCAAGCCCCGAAGCCCGAAGCCGTCGCGCCTGCGACACGACACGAGAGCCCCTTCCGCGTTGCCGTCTGAAGCCTCCGAGACTGAGCCCGCCGTCACCCGACGGTCTCGTCGCCCCCTCCCCGCCAGCGCCCCCGATGCAGAACCCCGGCTCACTCGAGCCGAGATGCGTCGCCGGGCAGCGAGCGTCGCCACCCTCGACGCCCCGGCCTCCGCCGACCAGAAGGCGGCCGACCCGGCCCCCGTCGACGCCGAGTCCGCGAGCCAGCCCGCGATGGTCGAGGCCGTCGCCGCCGCCGTCGTCGAGACGGTGATCGCCGCCACGATCGAGCCGACCCTCCCCGCGTCCGACGCCCTCGTCGAGAAAGCGGATCCCGCCGATGCGCTCGAGGTCACCGTCGTCGAGGAGCACCGCTCCGATGACGTCGCCGTGATCCTGCAGAGCGCCGACAGCGACGCCGCGACCACGCCGGTCAGCCTCCCGACCTCGCCGATCACGCTCCCCGTCTCGCGCCGCTCGCGCCGTCGCCCCGTCGCCGACGCCGTGATCATCGACTCCGCCGTCGACGCTTCGGTCGCCGACTCCGAGCCCGTCGAGACTCCGGATGCCGCTGAGCCCGAGGTCGCGGCCTCCGTCTCGGCCCCCGCCGACGACGTCGCCGACGAATTCGCTTCGGCGGCCCGCCTGTTCGCCTTCACCGGCGAGACCCCCACTCAGCAGGCCGCGCCGGTCGCCCCGGCCGCCGAGCCGGTGTCGGAGGGCCTCCCCGCCGCTGCGGCTCCCCGCTCGCGCCGCACCGCCCGTCGCATCGCCGCGACCTCGTTCTCGGTCGGCGTCATGGGCGTCGTGGGTCTGCTCACCGTCGGCATGACCATGCCGGTCAGCGCTCTCGCGTCGGCGGCCGGCACCGACAACGTCGCCGCCCCCGAGGTCGCGACCACGCGTCTCGCCGTCGCCGGCGACGTCGCGGCATCCGGTGCGAACGACATCCAGGCCTACGTCGCGCCCGCCCAGGCGCAGTCGGCCGCGGTCGACCGTGCCGATGACGGATACTCCGCCACCACCTACACCAAGATGGCGCTCGACTCGGGCATCACGCGGCCCTCCGACTTCTACACCAACGACCCGACGGCGCCCATCCAGTGGCCCTTCGCCGTGGGTGTGTCGATCTCGTACGGCTTCGGCATGCGCGACGGCGGCTTCCACGAGGGCGCCGACTTCGTCCCCGGTGAAGGCTCGCCCGTGCAGGCCATCGCCGACGGCACCGTGCGCATCGCCACCGAGCAGGGCGGCGCCTTCGGCGTCACCGTGCTGATCGACCACGAGATCGACGGACAGCTCGTCTCGAGCCGCTACGGCCACATGCAGTACGGCTCGCTCCAGGTCACGCAGGGCGAGAAGGTGCACGTGGGCCAGTTCCTCGGCCGCACCGGGAACACCGGACGCTCGTTCGGTGCGCACACCCACGTCGAGATCCTGCAGAACGGCACCACGCCGATCGACCCGATCGCGTGGCTGCGTCAGCACGCCGGAGGGTGACCCTCGATTCGTGTGAGAGTGTCGCGATCTGATATTCTCTTCTAGTTGCCCGGAGCGATCCGGGTACGCCCCGATAGCTCAGTGGCAGAGCACTTCCATGGTAAGGAAGGGGTCGTCAGTTCAATCCTGACTCGGGGCTCAAGGCATCCACTTCTGAATACCGGATGCCGTGCGGCGGGGTAGCTCAGTTGGTGAGAGCGCACGACTCATAATCGTGAGGTCGCGGGTTCAAGCCCCGCTCCCGCTACGGATGAAGCCCCGGTCGCCCGGGGCTTTTTCGTTGCCTTGGCGCGTGCTCGGGCGTCGGTCGCGGACACAACCGCGGGATGTTCGCCGGACACGCCGCCGCGGTCGCCGCGTGGCGGCGTGTCGTTGATGATCCCCGCGGTTGTGCGCGCGGTATGACGTGTGGCGGCGGCGAACGGTCGATGATCCCCGCGGTCGTGTGCTCCCGCCCTGCCCGCGCGGCGCCGGGCCCGGCCTCAGACCATCGTGTCGAGGATCCCGACCAGGTCGTCGAAGGTCGTGCGCGGGTTGAGGATCGCGAAGCGCGCGTTGACGCGGCCCGCGTGGCTCGACGGCGTGACGAACGCGTGCTGGTCGTCGAGCAGGCGGGCCGACCAGCGGTCGTAGTCGGGCTTGTCCCATCCCACGCGCTCGAAGACGACGACGCCGAGTTGCGGGCGTCGCACCAGCGCGACCTCGGGGCGGCGCTCGATCTCGTCGGCGATGCGTTCGGCGAGGTCGATGGCGGCCGTGATGGCTTCGCGGTACACGGCGGCGCCGTAGGTGGCGAGCGAGAACCAGAGGGGGAGTCCGCGCGCGCGGCGGGTCAGGTGCGCGGCGAAGTCGGACGGGCTCCAGTCGCTCGTCTCGGTGAGGGTGTCGAGGTACTCGGCGTGCTGCGTGTGCGCGCGGCGACCGAGCTCGGGGTCGCGGTAGATCAGGGCGCACGCGTCGAACGGCGCGAAGAGCCACTTGTGCGGGTCGACGACGAGGGAGTCGGCGTGCTCCACCCCGGCGAAGCGGTGCCGGGCGCGGGGCGACAGCATGCCCGTCAGGCCGTAGGCGCCGTCGACGTGCAGCCACGCGTCGGTCCCCTCGATGGCGAGGGCGATGTCGGCGATGTCGTCGACGATGCCGAAGTTGGTCGAGCCGGCCGTCGCGACGACGGCGAAGACGCTCTCGCCGTACTCGTCGAGGGCCGCGCGCACGGCATCGCCGCGCAGCACGCCGTCTTCGCCCACGGGCACGCCGACGACCTCGACGTCCATCACCCGCGCGGCCGAGGCGATCGAGGAGTGCGCCTCGACGCTGCAGACCACGCGCCACGCGTCGGGGCGCGGCGTGCCGGCATCCGCGAATCGATCCCGAGCGGCCTCGCGCGCTGCGACGAGCGCCGACAGGTTGCCGAGGGTGCCGCCCTGCACGAACACCCCGCCCGCTCCGGCGGGCAGGCCGAACTCGGCGGCGAGCCAGCGCAGCACCTCGTTCTCGGCGTGCACCGCGCCCGCACCCTCGAGCCACGATCCGCCGTACAGGGCGCTCGCCGACACGACGAGGTCGAACGCGGCCGCCGCCTTCGTCGGCGCGCTCGGGATGAACGACAGGTACCGCGGGTCGTCGGTCGTGATGCAGGCCGGCGCCAGCACGTGCTCGAACACCCCGAGGGCCTTGCGCGCGCCGATGCCGGCCTCGTCGATCGTGCGACCTGCCAAACGTGTGAGCTCGGCGGCGGGGAGGGGCTTGTCGAGAGGGGTGTCCTCCGACAGCAGGCGGGTGCGGGAGTAGTCGAGCACCATGTCGACGATCGCGCGCGTCTCGTCGGTGACCTCGTGCATGCGGCCGGGAGTGCTGTTGGTCATCGGGGTTCTCCGGGTGTGGGGGCGCCGATCGCATGATCGACAGAAGGAGCGTAGCGACCGCTGCGCGTGCCCGGCGATCGCGGACCGCGTCGGCCGCGGCGCCGCTTCGGGGAATGCTGCAGCGCGGGGATCCTTCCGATCGTCGAATCGTCCATGTCGGGTGGGCGATCGTCCTCTGATCACGCGCCTGGGCCCCAGTAGCGTGAGCGAGGAACATCCCGCCCGGTCGCGCGACCGGCGATCAATGGAGATAAGGAACGCGGATGACGAAGAAGACAGTTCGCACGAGCGCGACCCGGATGGTCGGAGCGGCCATCGCCGTCCTGGCCCTGGCCGCCGTGACCGCCTGCAGCTCGGGCATGGAGACCGCGTCACCCGACTCGGGCGCCGCCGCCGGCCCGAAGGACGGCCCCCTCACGATCGCCTTCCTGCAGAAGCAGGGCGATCAGCAGTACTTCATCGACGAGGCGAACGGCGCCAAGGAGGCCGCGCAGGCGGCGGGGGACGTCACGATCAACGCCGTCGACCTCGGCACCGACTCGAACAAGGCCATCTCCGAGGTGGAGGCGGCGATCGCCCAGCAGGTGGACGGGATCATCATCGTCGTCCCCGACCAGCAGATCGGCCCCCAGGTCATCCAGCTGGCGAAGGACGCCGGCATTCCGATCATGGCGGCCGACGACACGATCGAAGACGCCGCGGGCAACGCTGCGCCGTTCTCGGGCTTCGACGGGACCTCGATGGGCGAGAAGGTCGGGGCCGAAGCCGCCCGGCTGTACGAGGAAGCCGGATGGACCGCGGCGAACACCCGCATCCTGTCGGCATACAAGCAGGACCTCACCGTTTGCCAGCAGCGCGTCGACGGCGCGAAGAGCGCCTTCACCGAGGCGATCTCCGACGGCCCCGAGGTGATCGACGTCGGCACCGACAACTCGGCGACCGACGCGCAGGACAAGGCCGGCGCCGTCATCACGGCGAACGCCGGAGTGACCAACTGGGTCGTGTGGGGCTGCAACGACGAGAGCGAGACGGGCGTGGTGACGGCCCTGCAGAACTCGGGCGTCGCCGCCGACAACATCATCGGCGTCGGCCTGGGCGCCTACCTGACCTGCAAGGACTGGAAAGCCGGTCAGCAGACGGGCAACAAGGCCGCGCTGTTCATCTCGGGCGTCGAGGTCGGCAAGGCCGCCGCGAACTCGATGATCGACCTGCTGCGCAACGGCACCGCCCTGCCGCCCCAGTCGATCGCCAACACCGAGATCGTCGACGCGAGCAACTGGGAAGCCAAGGGCGTCGTCTGCACCTGACCCGACGACGGATGGAGGCGGCGGAGCGCCGCCTCCATCACCGGTGCCACGACGACGTGAGAAGAGGACGACGGTGAGTCAGGAAAGCATCGCGCTGCGCGCGGCGGGGATCTCGAAGAACTTCGGCCCGGTCCATGCCCTCCGGGGAGTGGAAGTGGAGCTGCGGTCGGGAGAGGTCACCGCGCTCATGGGGGAGAACGGTGCGGGGAAGTCCACCCTGCTCAAGATCCTGAACGGCGACTACCGTCCCGACGGCGGCAGCCTCGAGATCGACGGGAGGCCCGTCGAGTTCTCCGACCCCTCGGACGCGCGACGAGCGGGCCTGCGCGTCATCGCCCAGGAACCGGAGATCATCGCCGCGGTCTCCGTCGCCGAGAACATCTTCGTCGGCGACCTCGGGGGAGTCGGCTTCAACCGACGCGCCCTCATCGAGCGCACGCGCACGGAGCTGCGCCGCTGGGGGTTCGATCGGGCCCTGCGCGCCGACGCCCTCGGCTCCGACCTCTCGCCCGCGCAGAGGCAGCTCGTGGAGATCATGCGTGCGGTCGTCAGCCGCCCGCGCATCATCTGCTTCGACGAGCCCACCTCCTCACTCGGCGACGAGGAAGTGGCGCTGCTCTTCTCCCTCATCCGACAGCTCCAGGACGACGGCGTGGCGGTGGCGTACGTGTCCCATCGCATGGCCGAGATCTTTCAACTCGCCGACAGGATCACGGTGCTGCGCGACGGCGCCTTCGTCGGGACCAAGCGGGTCTCGGAGACCGATCACGACGACCTCGTGCGCATGATGGTGGGCCGCGACCTCGAGAAGTTCTTCCACCGCGACCGTGCCGCCCTGGGCGAGACGGTGCTCGAGCTCATCGGCGTCGGCAACGAGCACGTCACCGACGTCGATCTCACCGTGCGGGCCGGAGAGGTCGTCGGGGTCGCCGGCCTCGTCGGCGCCGGCCGCAGCGAGCTCATGAAGACCATCGCGGGCGACTACCCCGCGACCGCGGGCCGAATCGTCGTCTCGGGCGAGGTCCGTAGCATCCGCCAACCCTCCGACAGCATCCGCGCCGGCATCGGCTTCGCGCCCGAGGAGCGGAAGGCCGAGGCCCTGCTCCTGCAGAGGTCGGTGCGCGACAACGCGGCCCTGGTCGTGCTGAAGTCTCTCGCCCGCTGGATCTTCGTGCGCGGTCGTGCCGAACGCGCGCTCGCCCAGGAGTACATCCAGAGGCTGCGGATCCGCACCCCCTCCTCCGAGCAGCTGGTGGGCAACCTGTCGGGCGGCAACCAGCAGAAGGTCGTGCTCGCACGGTGGCTCGCGACGAAGCCCCGACTGCTTCTGCTCGACGAACCCACCCGCGGCATCGACGTCGGGGCGAAGTCGGAGATCTACGCGATCATCGACGAACTCGCCCACCAGGGTGTCGCCGTCATCGTCGTCTCGAGCGAGCTCCCCGAGATCCTCGGTGTCTCCGATCGCATCTACGTCATGTCCGACGGGCGCATCTCCGGCGAACTGGACCGCAAAGACGCCACCGAGGAGCGCATCCTCGCCCTCGCGATGAACGACATCTCCGCATGACCTCCTCACCCCGAAGGGACCCCTCCGTGTCTACCGCCCCCCTCGCGCCGGCTCGCGCGGACGCACCCGAGACGCCCACCGTCTCCCCGGCCAAGCGCTTCGTCGCGACGGTCGGCGTGCAGAACATCTCGCTGATCATCGCCATCGCGTTGGTCGTCGCCGTCATCGGCATACAGAATCCGCTCTTCTTCACCATCGCGAACCTCCGCGTGATCGGAACGGCGGTCGCCATCGTGGGCCTGCTGGCGGTCGTGCAGACGATCGTGATCATCCTCGGCGCGCTCGACATCTCGGTCGGATCGATCGCGGGACTCACCTCGGTGACCTCGGCGATGCTGTTCACCGCCACGTCGTCCGCTCTGGTCGGGGTGGTCGGCGCGGTCGCCATCGGCGTGGTCTGCGGTCTCGTGAACGGCTGCATCATCGTGTTCGGCCGCGTGAACCCCGTGATCGCGACCCTCGCGACCCTCGCGGCGTTCAAGGGCGTCGCCCAGCTGATCTCGGACGGTCGCGCGCAGGGCTACACCGGGGCCGACCCGTTCTTCGTGTTCCTCGCCCGCGGAGCGGTGCTCGGCGTGCCGACGCTCATCTGGGTGCTGGTCATCGTCGCGGTCGTCGCCCACCTCGTGCTGCGGTACACGACCATCGGTCGCAACATCTACGCGGTGGGCGGCAACAACATCGCCGCCCGCCTCGCCGGCATCAACATCAACCGGTACATCATCGGGGTCTACATGGTGACCGGCGCCGTCGCGGCCATCGCCGGCGTGCTCATCACCGCCCGAACCGGCTCGGGTCAGCCGATCTCCGGCTCCGAGGGGCTCGAGCTGCAGGCGATCACGGCCGCCGCCCTCGGCGGTGCCGCGCTCAAGGGCGGCAAGGGCGCGATCGCCGGAACGATCCTCGCGGTGATCCTGCTCGGCGTGCTCACCAACGGCATGACGCTGCTGGGCGTGAACACGTTCTGGCAGAACGTCGCGCAGGGCACGCTGCTCGTGATCGCCGTGGTCATCCAGCAGCTCCGCTCCGGCGAGCGTCGCATCGGGATCCCCGGCTGACGCCGACGGATGCCGAGTCCCGATCTATCCCTTGTGCTGCGAACGATAGGTGGAGGGGTTGACGCCGTGCATGCGCCGGAAATGACGCGAGAAGTACAGCGGGTCCGCGTACCCCACCGCCACCGCCACGTCGGCGATGGGCATCGTCGTGGTGTCGAGCAGGGTCCGGGCCCGGCTCATGCGCAGCGATGTGTGGAAGGCACCCGGTCCGCCGCCGGTGGCCTGGTGGAACAGCGCGCTCAGATGCGAGGGGGAGACGCCCACGATGGCGGCCAGCTCCGGCACCGAGATGGCACCTTCCACGCGGGCCTCGAGGTAGCGCATGGCGCGCTCCAGGGGCGAGCCGGTCGCGGGGAGCCGGCTGTCGGCGGCGAGTCGCGTCAGCAGGTGCCAGGCGATTCCGGATGCCGCGAGCAGGTGGATCGGCGAGGGCCGCTGCTCCATCGTCTCGACGAGCTCGTCGAACAGCGCGGCGATGCGGTCCACCGACTTCAGCACCACGACCGGCTGTTGCGCGCGGAGCACCGAACCGATCAGGTCGGCCACGTCGGCACCGCGGACGTGCATCCACCAGATCGTCCACGGATCCGTGTCGGACGCCGCGTAGTGGTGGCTGACGTAGGGCGGGATGATCGCGCACCCGGAGGCGTCGAGGGCGAAGCTCTGGCCGTCCACGGTCACCGTGCCGCTGCCCGCGACGCAGAGGATCACGATCGTCTCCGACGTGCCGTGCGCCCGCCGGCGGCGATGGCGCCGCGCGCGGGGGAAGTAGCCCGCGTCGGTGACGAGGAGCTGCCGCGTCCCGGCGCGACCGATGGCCTCTTCGACGAGGGGACGCGGCACCACGCACAAGCGCTGGTTCGCGAAACCCTCCATCAGTCCCGAGACGTCGTCGCCCTCCGGCGCAAGGGCGATCGGCCCCGACTCACTCATGTGGAACACCCTATTGCTCGCCGAGGAGGCGTCCGATGACCATGCACCCCGAGACCTCCACCGCGCCCGGGCCGGCCGAGATAGAGCTCCCCGACGCCCCGAGCGCCCTGCGCGACGAGCTGGCCGAGGGGCGGGCGATCGCGTGGGACGAGCCGCTCACCATCCGCACGTACGACGCCCACGAGCCCAGTGCGTACCCGATGTTCCTCGACCATCGCGTGTACCAGGGCTCGAGCGGCAAGGTCTATCCGCTGCCGTTCATCGAGCGGGTGTCGGACGAGCCGCGGGCGCGGCAGTGGCAGGCCGTGCATCTGGAGAACGAGTACCTCCGTCTCGTGGTCCTCCCCGAGCTCGGCGGTCGCATCCACGTGGCCTACGACAAGACCACCGACTACGACTTCTTCTATCGCAACAACGTCATCAAGCCCGCCCTCGTCGGCCTCGCCGGCCCGTGGGTCAGCGGCGGTGTCGAGTTCAACTGGCCGCAGCACCATCGACCGGCGACCCACCTGCCCGTCGAGACGTCGATCGAGCACGGTGACGACGGCTCGGTCACCGTATGGTGCGCTGACCACGACCCCTTCACGCGCATGGCCGCGCAGCACGG
Source organism: Microbacterium algihabitans (assembly GCF_032464975.1). Taxonomy (NCBI): domain Bacteria; kingdom Bacillati; phylum Actinomycetota; class Actinomycetes; order Micrococcales; family Microbacteriaceae; genus Microbacterium; species Microbacterium algihabitans. The sequence continues at coordinate 185,504 of NZ_JAWDIU010000003.1, read as the reverse complement.
CGTGCGGATCCGCCCCGGCAGCACGGTCGTGGAGGTCGCGGTGCGCCTGCACAACCGCACGAGCGAGCGTCAGACCTTCCTCTGGTGGGCGAACGTCGCCGCTCGGGTCAACGACGACTACCAGTCGTTCTTCCCCGAGGACGTGCGCTACGTCGCCGATCACGCGCGTCGTGCTCTGACGGCGTTCCCCCGCGCGGACCGGCCTTACTACGGTGTCGACTACGCCGCGCTCGCCGCGGCCGCGCCCGAGGCGGTCCCGGCGGCCGACCGCATCGACTTCTACCGGAACATCCCCGTGCCGACCTCGTACATGATCGTCGACTCGGAGGACGACTTCTTCGGCGGGTACGACCATGGCGCGGGGGCGGGCTTCGTCCACTGGGCGGAGCGCCGCATCTCACCCGGAAAGAAGCAGTGGACGTGGGGAGACGCTCCCTTCGGCCACGCCTGGGATGCGCAGTTGACCGACGAAGACGGTCCGTACGTGGAGTTGATGGCGGGCGTCTACACCGACAATCAACCGGATTTCAGCTGGCTCCTGCCGGGCGAGACGAAGACGTTCTCGCAGTACTGGTATCCGATCCCCGCCCTGGGACCCGCCCATCAGGCGACCCCCGACGCCGCGGTGCACGTCGATCGCTCCGAGGGGGTGCGGGCGGTCTTCGCCGTGACGTCGCCTCGGCCGGCGGCGGTGATGCGCATCGTCGTGGACGGCCGTGTCGTGGCGGAGCGGCGGGCGGATCTGCATCCGGGAACCGTCGACGAGATCGTGTGGGAGGGGCCTGTCGAGGGAGCGCTCGAGGTCGAGCTGCGCTCCGCGGGCGGGGCGAGCCTCGTGCGGTGGACGCCCTCGGTGGTCGACGACGCCGAACCGTGGGTGGCCGACGAACCCCCGCTCCCCGCGCAGATCGACACCGTGGAGGAGCTGTACCTCACGGGTCTGCACCTGAGCCAGTTCCGGCACCCGACGCGCTCTCCGCTCCCGTACTGGGAAGCGGCCCTCGACCGCGATCCCGGCGACGTGCGCGTCAACCTCGCGCTGGGCGACGCGCGATACCGCTCGGGCGAGTACGCCGAGGCGCTCCGCCACGTCGAGACCGCCCTGAGCCGGCTCACGCGCCGCAACGCGAACCCGACGGATGCCGAGGCCTTCTACCTCGGGGGGCTCATCCTGCAGCGACTGGGGCGGCCCATCGACGCGGAGCGCGCCTTCGGAAAGGCCGGATGGGACGGCACGTGGGCGGCGGCCGCCGGCTTCGAGCTGGGGGCGTCGCTCGCGCGCCGGGGTCGCATCCGGGCGGCCCTGCGGGTTCTCGATTCGCTCGACGGGGTCGCAGCGTACGACAGTCGTCGCGAGGTGCTGCGGGCCGTGCTCCTGCGCCGCGCGGAGGGGGCGACCGAGGCCGACCTCGTCCTGCGCGAGGTGCTCGCGGTCGAACCCCTGAACCCCACCGCGCGGCACCTCTCGGGCGCGCCCGGTGCGGACGACCCCGGTCTGCTGCTCGACACCGCCCTCGACCTCCTCCATCTCGGTGAGGTGGACGACGCTCTCGGGCTCCTCGCCCGGGTCACGGGCCTCCCGGTCTGTGCGGCGGGGAACGTCATCCCCCTCGCGCACTATCTCGCCGCGGCCGCTCTCCAGGAGCGGGGCGAGGTCGATGCGGCCGCCGCGGCGCGATCGGCGGCGCGCGACAGTGATCTGACGTGGGCGTTCCCGCACGGACTCGCGGCATTCGACGCCCTCGGCGCCGCGATCGCCGCGGACGACTCCGACGCTGTCGCCCGCTTCCTGCTCGGCAACCTGCTCTACGGGCAAGGACGGCGCGAGGACGCCTTGGCGCGGTGGCGCGAGGCGATGGAGCGGGGCCTTCGCGACGTGGTGCTGCTGCGCAACGCCGCGATCGCGGAGTTCACCGTCGCCCGCGACGACGACGCGGCGTGGAACCTCTACGAGGAGGCGACGCGGACCGCCCCCGACGACGCGCGGCTGCTCTTCGAACGCGATCAGCTGGCGGCCAAGCTGGGGCACTCGACGGCCGATCGTCTCGCCGTGCTCGACGAACGGCGCGAGGTCGTGCTGACCCGCGACGACCTCACCATCGAATACGTCACGCTGCTGACCTCCGAGGGACGTGCGGGGGAGGCACGCGGCATCCTGCTCGGTCGGGCCTTCCACCCGTGGGAAGGGGGCGAGGGGCGCGCGCTGGCCGCGTGGGACCAGACCAACGCCGCGCTCGGTCTCGCGCCCGCCGACCCGCCGCCGTCTCTGGGCGAGGCGCGCCCGCGCTACGTCGCTCCCGCCGCCGTCCGCGACGACGGGGTCACCGACTACTTCGCGACGAGCCTGCCCGAGCTGCTGCTGTTCCACCGCGAGGACGAGAGGGGATGATCGACGACGTCGTTCTGACGGCGGGGCACTACGAGGCCGTCGTCACCCCGTTCGGCGCCGCGCTGCGCTCCGCGCGACGTCGGGGTCGCAACCTCATCGCCGAGCGGCCGCCGGGGTTCGACCCGTCGATGAGGGGAGCGGTGCTCGCGCCGTGGCCGAACCGGACGGCGGACGGTCGTTACGAGTTCGACGGACGGACGCACGAGCTGGGGATCACCGAACCGACGACCCGGACGGCCGTGCACGGCCTCGTGACGCGAACGCTGTTCGACGTCGCCGCGCGGACCGATCGATCCGCCGTGCTGAGCACGGTGATCGATCGCCCCTCGGGCTACCCCTGGCGGGTGCGACTCGAGGTCTCGATCGTCGTGTCCGAGGAGGGCGTCGAGCAACGGATCACCGCGACGAACGAGTCGGAGGAGCGCGCCCCCGTCGGGCTCGGAGCGCACCCCTCCCTGGTCGCAGGTCCTGCGGTGCCGTCGGCGATCGACCGGTGGGTCCTCACGGTCCCCGCCGACGAGGTGATGATGGTGTCGGACGACAGGATGCTGCCCATCGGTCGGGTGCCGGTCGAGGGAACGCCGTTCGACCTCCGCCGCGCTCAGCCGATCGGGGCGCGCGTCGTCAACAACGCCCTGACCGCGCTGCGACAGGACGACGAGGGGCTCGTCCGGGTCTCTCTCGTCGATCCGGCCGACGGGACGGGCGTCGAGCTGCGGGTCGACGGCAGCTCGCCCTGGCTGCAGGTCTACACCGCCGACCACGGACCCGCGGGGGAGTACCGGCACGCGGTGGCCGTCGAACCGTCGACCTGTCCACCCGACGCCCTCCGCTCCGGGGTGAATCTGCGCCTGCTCGAGCCCGGTCAGTCGACGTCGCTGTGGTGGGAGCTTCGCGCTCTCTGAGCTCCGAAGCCCTCCCCCTTCGCTCGCGGGCATAGGCTCAGCGCATGTCGATCGCCGCGGGTCACGGCGGCGGGTCCCACCCCGCCCCGATCTTCGGCGACCACTCCTACCGGTCCGAGCTCTATCAGTGACGCGGGTGTCGTTCTTCGCCACCCCTCACTGATCGGATCGCCATGACCACCCGTACCTACCCCACCCCTCCCGCGCCCGGCCTCGACTGGGCCGACGCGCACATGCCCCTCACCCGCGAAGCCGTCCGCGAGCTCGCGCCGGTGTTCGACGGCCTGCGCATCGCGATGTGCCTGCACATCGAGCCGAAGACGGCGGTGCTCGTGCGCCTGCTCGTCGAGGCCGGAGCACAGGTCTCGCTCACCGGTTCGCCCGGGACCACCCGCGAAGACACCGTCGCCGACCTGCGGGATCGCGGTGTCACCGTGCACGCCGCCCGCGACGACGACGCCCCGCGCGTCGCCGCGGTGCTCGCGAGCGACCCGCACCTCATCCTCGACAACGGCGGCGACCTGTTCCGCGGCGTGCTCGACGGTCACCCCGCCCCGCACCTGTGCGGCGGGACCGAAGAGACGACGACCGGCGGCATCGTCCTGCGCCGTCGCGAGCACGAGGTGCGGCATCCGATCGTCGTCATCAACGACAGTCCGCTGAAGCTCTTGGTCGAGAACCGCTTCGGCGTCGGCCAGTCGGTGGTGCAGGCGTTCATGAACGCGACGAACCTCATGATCCCCGGCTCGCGGGCGACGGTCATCGGGTTCGGTCCGTGCGGGCGGGGGACCGCGCACACCCTGCGCCAGCTGGGTGCCGTCGTGACGGTGGTCGACACAGATCCCTACCGCGCCCTCGAGGCGTCGCTCGAGGGGTTCACCGTCGCCGGGCTCGACGAGGCGCTCGCGCAGGCCCGGTTCGTCTTCCTCGCCACCGGGGCACCCGGGGTGCTCGGGGCCGCGCAGATCGCGCACCTCCCGCACGGCGTCATCATCGCCGGGGTCGGTCATCACCCGTGGGAGATGGATCTGGCCGCGCTCGGCCGGCCCGTCGCCACCGAGGGATTCCACGCGACCTACGCCGTGCCCGGCGACCGCGCGGTGCACGTGATCGCCGACACCAACATGGTCAACCTCGTCGCGGGGCTCGGCAACCCGATCGAGGCGATGGACCTCGGGCTGACGCTGCAGGCGCGCTCGTTGGCCGCCGTCGCGCGGGGCGAGGTCGCCACCGGGGTGCACCCCGTTCCGGATGCCGTGGACCGAGGGATCGCCGAGGCCTTCCTGCGTCTGCGCACGGCGAACTGAGTCGCGGCGCCTCGTGACGGCATCCGCCCCCGCTCCCGACCCGCGTCGATGGCGTGCGCTCTCGGTCATGCTGATGGGGCAGTTCGCCGCCCTGCTCGACGTCAGCGTGACCAACGTCGCCCTGCCGTCGATCGGGCGCTCGACCGGGGCGGATGCCAGCGAACTCCAGTGGATCGTGACGGGGTACGTGCTCGCCTTCGCGCTCGTGCCGGTGATCGGCGGACGACTGGGTGACGGGTGGGGGCGGCGGCGCATCTTCACGATCGCCGTGCTCGGGTTCGTGATCGCGAGCGCCGCGGTCGGTCTCGCACCGAACGCGGGCCTGCTGATCGCGGCGCGGGTGGTGCAGGGGCTGTTCGGCGGCATGATGGGGCCGCAGGTCTCGGGCTTCATCCAGAACGCGTTCCCGGCGTGGGAGCGGGGCCGGGCCTTCGGGCGCCTGGGGCTCACGGTCGGCGCGGGCACCGCCCTCGGCCCGGTGATCGCGGGGCTGCTGATCTCGGCGGGCGGAACGGAGATCGGCTGGCGCCTGGTGTTCTTCATCAACGTGCCGGTCGGTGTCGCCGCGGTGCTGCTCGCCCGACGGTGGGTTCCCGCCGACGAGCCCGTGGCCGCGGCATCCGGTCAGCGCGTCGACGTGCTCGGGGCGGTGCTGCTGGGCGCCGGCGTGCTGTGTCTGCTGTTCCCGATCGTCGAGACCGGTCAGGGCGGGGGCCCGCTCATGCTGCTCCTGCTGATTCCGGCGGCGGTCTTCCTGTTCGGGCTCGTGCGGCACGAGGCGCGTCTGACGAGGGCGGATGCCGGGCCCCTTCTCGACCTGCGCCTGTTCCGCGTGCGCTCGTTCGTCACGGGCGTCGTGTTCGCGATTGTCTTCTTCTGCAGCAACACCGGCATCCCCCTCGTGCTCGCGCTGTACTACCAGGACGGACTCGGCTTCACCGCGCTGCAGTCGGGCCTCGGCGTCACGGCGTACGCGATCGGATCGGTGGTCGGCGCACCCGTCGCCGGTCGATTCGTCTCGCGGGTGGGGCGCCCGCTGCTCGTGGGCGCGGTCGCGGTCTTCACGACCGTCACGGTGATCCTCGGCGTGCTGGTGCAGACGGCGGCCGACGCGACCGATCCGGTCACCGTGATCCTGCGCCTGTGCGTGCCGCTGTTCGTGCTCGGCGTCGCGGGCGGCGCGATCGTCACGCCCAACCAGACGCTGACCCTCGCCGACGTCGACCCCCGACGCGGCGGGGTCGCCGGGGGCGTCGTGCAGACCGCGCAGCGCGTGGGATCGTCGATCGGCCAGACCGTGCTGGGCACGAGCTTCGTGCTCGCCGTCGGGGCCGCGGCCCGTGCGGGCGGTCCGGGTGATCCGGCACCGGATGCCGTTCCCTTCGCCGACGCGCTCACCCTCGCCCTCGCGGTGTCGGTGGTGTTCTCGGGCGCGGCGATGCTGCTCAGCGCGATCGAGGTGCGCCGCCACCGCGAGCGGTAGGCGGCCGGGAGCCCTTCGCCGCGCTCGGGCGGAACGCTCTCGTGCGCGTCAGGGGTGGGTTCCGAGGTGATTCCCCTGTTTCGCCGCGTTGCCGGGCGGTGAAGCGGCTCCCGCCGCGTCTCGGTGGTGGCGTCCGCGGGAGTGCAGCGGGCCCCGGACGGCGTCGGGTCGGACCCTACCCTGACGGGGCGTACCGACCGATCGGTGCGATGCGCCACCCGAATCCCGCACTCGACCCGCATCGGAGCCTCATGCGATCACTCGCGTCCTCGCGCGCACGCTGGTCCGCCCTCTCGGCGACCGTCCTGACGTCCGCGCTCGTCCTCAGCCTCGCCCCCGCGGCAACAGCCGCCCCGCCCGGAGGCGTTCTCGCCTCCGGCGACGACTGGTCCATCACCTCCGCGCCGGGCGGTTACCTGGTCAGCTACGAACTCGACGAGCCGCTCCCCATCGTGAGCGACGCGCCGACCCTTCTCGTCGACGGCGAGACGATCGGTCTCGCGACCGAGTCGGCCGACGGGCTCACCCTGTCGGTGTCCACCTCCGACTCCCGCGTCGTCTCCGCGCACGACGTCGAGAAGGGCTGGGCCTCCGGCGGAGGAGACAAGGCGGCGGAGGACCCGACCGCGAAGATCTCCTCCCGCACCGACGACGAGCAGGCCGCCCCGCGGACGACGACGTTCTCCGGGGCGGACGACCCCGCCGACCCGGGGCCGAACTCCGTGACCGAGGTGGAGTACGACTTCGGCGACCGCGCCATCGCGCTGCAGGGCATCGGCGGCATCCGGGGCGAGATGACCGGCAAGATGTACCTCACCGACGCCCCGGGTGAACGCCCCACCGTGATCCTGCTGCACGGCCGCCACGCCTGGTGCGCGACCGGAACGGCGAACACCCTGCGCTGGCCGTGCGACCCCAGCCAGGTGAACGTGCGGTCGTACCAGGGCTACGAGGGGACCGGGCGCGCCCTGGCCTCGCACGGCTACAACGTCGTGTCGATCGCCGCGAACGCGATCAACGCCAACGACAACCCGTTCGCCCTCGACTTCGGCGCGCGCGCACGCGGGCAGCTCGTGCTCGACACCCTCGACATGCTCGCGGCCGTCGACGCCGGTCGACCCGTCTCGTACAACGACGTGAGCTGGCCCGACGCGCAGGGGTCGTCGACCACCGTGACGCGCACGCTCGATCAGGCGCTCGCCTACGCCACCATCCGCTCGGACGCACCGGCGACCGCGGCGGCGGGGGTGACTGCCGCGAGCCTCGCCGGCCGCTTCGACCTGGACGACGTCGGGATCATGGGGCACTCTCGAGGCGGTGAGGGCGTGACCGCGGCGGTCACCCTGAACGCGGCGCGGGCCCAGCCGTTCGGCATCACCGCCGTTCTGCCCCTGGCGCCCGTCGACTTCGGCCGTATGACCGTTCCCGACGTTCCGATGAGCGTGGTGCTGCCCTACTGCGACGGCGACGTGGTCAATCAACAGGGCCAGCACTTCGTGGACGACTCGCGTCACGCCTTCGGCGACGACGTGCTGCGGTCGGCGGTGTGGGTGATGGGGGCGAACCACAACTTCTTCAACTCCGTCTGGACGCCCGGGAAGTACCCCTACGCGACCGGCGACGACTGGAGCACGAAAGACCTCACCTCGAGCTGCTCGACGACCGACTCCACCCGACTCACCGCCGCCGATCAGTACCAGGTGGGCGTGTCGTACATGACGGGCTTCTTCCGCATGACGATGGGGCACGAGAAGCAGTTCCAGTCGCTGTTCGACGGGTCGACCACGCCGTCGACGCCGCGTACCGCCTTCGCGGACGTGCGCGTCATGGCGGCGCAGCCCGGGTCGGCGACGAGTCTGGTGACCGACTTCGCCTCGCCGAGCACCCTGGTGCGCACCACCGGTGCGGCCTCCGCCCAGGTGTGTGCGAACGCTGAGACGTCGTCGTCGATCCCGCCGGCCATGCCGTACTGCACCACCCGCGACATCGGGTCGGCTCGCGTGCCGCACTGGACGCCGGCGCGGTTCGGGTTGAACGTCGAGGCCACGCCCGTCACGCGGTTCGTGTGGAGCGGCGGGACCGATCCGGCGACCCCGAGCACCGGGGAACTGCGGGTGTCGCTGCCGCCGGGCTCGCGCGACGTGTCGAAGCGGTCGCAGCTCACGGTGAAGATGGCCCCCGACCGCACGGTTACCTCGGGCACCGATGTCGTGGTCAGCGTCGTCGACGGTTCCGGCCGCGTCTTCAGCCGCGCCGTGTCGGACATCAACCCACTCGCCGTCAACCGCATGCCGGGCGGGTCTCAAGCCGTGCTGAACAAGTTCGTGCTGCAGCAGGTGACGATCCCGCTCTCCGACCTGGGGGTCGACCTCACCGACGTCCGCGAGGTGCGCTTCTCGGCCGCGGTCGGCGCCGACGGCACCGGGGCGGGTGGGCTCTACCTCTCCGACCTTGCTTTCGACACCCCGACCAGCATCGCCGCGGACGTCCGCAAGCGGACCACGGTGGGCGTCGGGTCGACGATCGTGGAGGAGACGGACGGCCCGAGTACCGCGCAGGTGGCGGTGGCGCTGAATCACGCCGACTCGGCGACGGTGACCGCGTGGTTCAGCGTGCTGGGCAACGGTGTCGTGTCGTCGGCCTCGCAAAAGGTCGTCTTCGCCCCAGGGGAGATCTGCAAAACCGTGACCGTCCCCATCGTCGGCAACGACACCGCGTCGGCCACCCCCACCTCGTCGTTCGTCATCAGTGCGACGAACTCGACGGATGCCGTGATGGGGGCGGACGCGTTCGGACGGCTCTCCGTGCGGGAGGACGACGGCGTGACGGGTGACAGCCCCGAGCTCGCCCCGGTCGGAGTGCAGGGGGATGCCTGCGCGGAGCTCGCGGCCGCGCTCACCCCGGGCCGGCTCTCCGCGTCTGAGACGGAGGTCGCCCCGGGCGGCTCCGTCACCCTCACCGGGTCGGGTTTCCGCGCCGGTGAGACCGTCCGCTTCACCCTCGCGGGCGAGGAGATCGCCTCGGTCGTCGCGGACGCCAGCGGAACGGCGACGGTCGAGGTCAAGATCCCGGCGGACGCCGCGCGGGGTGTGCGGGCCGCCGAGGCGGAGGGCGAAGGCTCGGGTCGGCTGCTGGACGTCGACATCGCGGTGCTGACTCCCACCTCGACCACCGTCACGCTCGACGGCGGTTCGACGCTCACCGCGGGCGGCGCGTTACGCTTCACGGCGACCGTCGACGGCGCGAGCGAGGGCACGGTGCACCTGGTGGTCGTGCCGGCCGCGACCGATTTCGACCAGACGGAGCGCGTCCTCGCCTCGGCCACGCTCGTCGACGGCAGCGCTCAGCTGGACGTTCCGGACGGATTGCCGGCCGGGACGTACGTCGTGAAGGCGGTGTTCGACCGCACCGACACCGCGTCGGCGTCGGCTTCCGAGCCGCTGTCGTTCACGGTGGCCGACGCGCCCGGATCCGGCGACGCCGGCGGCTCGCCCTCGTCGGGTGCCCCCGCGAGCACGGGCGGCGGGGCGAGCGGAAACCCTGCGCCCGCCGCGCAGCCGACCGGCGACCAGCTCGCGCGCACGGGTACCGCAGAGGTCTGGGCGTTGCTCGTGGCGGGTGCGGGTCTGCTCGGTGCCGGGGCGCTCGCCGTGGTGATCCGTCGCCGTCGTCAGGGCGTCGATCCGGTCGCTCGGAAGATCTGACGACGATGCCGGTCCGCCCGGTCGAGCTCGCCCTGCCGGCGTCTCGACCGGGCGGACGTGCGTTATCTCAAAATCAGGAGACATGGATACGCCCTCGCCGTCGTCGCTCGACGGTGTCATCCTCATCGGAACCCGGTTGCGGTGCCTGGCGGCATCCGCCGTGCCCCCGCTCGAACGGTCCCTGCCGACGGACCGCTCGGTCACCGTCGTGGGGGTCGATGCGACCGTGGTGACGAGCCGGGCGGAGTGGATCGCCCTGCTGCACACCGCCGAACTCGCCGTGTGGGGCACCGGCGCCGCCGGGCCGCACGTCGTCGCCGTGGTGCAGGCGCCCCTCCCGCTCCCGGTGCGCATACATCACCGGCTGCAGCGGTGGGCGTTCTCGCTGCTGCAGCGCTTCGCGTGCGAGCGCGGAGCGGATGTCGACGTGACGGTGCTCGTCGTCGCCGCCGACACCCCGGCCGAGCTCGTGCGACGGCGCGTGGGCGAACTCGTGCGACGACCGGTCGGGGTCAACCAGGCGTCGGTGCTGTACGAGCACGAAGTGCGCGAGCGGACGATCGCTCAGGCGGCGACGGCCGACTTCGTCTGAGCGGCGACCCGCACCGGCCCGGGATGCGTCAGACCGGGGTGGTCTCGGGCCAGTGCACCGCCACGTCGAGGCGGCGTCGTTCGCCGGCGTCGGCGCCGGTGGCGAGCAGATCGACGAGCGCGGCCATCGCCTCGCGGCCCAGCTCGTCGCCGTCCACGTCGATCGCCGGCACCTCGTCGGCCCCGATGGCCTCGGCGACCAGGCGCTCGGCACTCACGACGATCTCGCCGGGTGACGAGACTCCCCGCGCCCTCAGCGCGAAGACGAGTCCCAGCCCGATCGACGTCGCATAGGGCACCACGGCGGTCGCGCCCGAGGTCACCACCGCATCGGCCGCACCGACCCCGGCCGCGAAGGTCGCGGGGAAGGGTCCCAGTCGGGTCAGCGCGACGCGGTCGCCGACCGCCCGGTCGATCGCCGCGCTCCGCTGCGCATCCTGCCACGATCCCTCCGGACCGCCCAGGTAGGCGATCGCCCGGTGCCCGTCGTCCGCGAAGCGCGCGGCGAGGTCGGCGAAGGCGCGCGCGGTGTCGGCGACGAGCGAGGTCATTCCCGCGACCTCCCTGTCGACGAGCACTGTCGGGCCGAAGGCGCCCACCTCGCGCACGACAACGTCGGGCGCGCGCGGGGCGACCAGGATGCATCCGTCGACCTGACGCATGAGGCGCCCCAGGTCCACGATGTCGTCGGCGTCGTCGAGCGGGTGCACCGCGACGGTGAGCTGCAGGTCGGATGCGCGAGCGCGGGCCTGCGCCCCGGCGATGATGGGCGTGAAGAAGGCGTTGTCGAGGGTCGGCACGACGAGGGCGACGATGCCGCTGTCGCCACGGGCGAGGTGACTGGCCGCGCGATTCGGAACGAACCCGAGCTGCACCGCGGCGGCGCGAACGCGCGCGACCGTCTCGGGGGCGACGAGATCGGGGCGCCCGAGCGCCCGGGATGCCGTCGACTTGGCCACACCGGCCAGAGCGGCGACGTCGGCGAGCGTCGTCACGGATTCCCCTTCCGCTGACGCGAGCCTCGCGCACAGTCCGATCATCCTACTGAGCCGTGACAACCGGTTGCGTTGGCGGCGGGACGGCGTTTTACACGCTGTTTACACGAGGGGTCGCATTTCGGCTCGCGAGCGCCCTACGGTGGTAACAACCGGTTGCGCAACCGGTTGCAAACCCCCTCACGAACGGAGTCCGCCCGTGCTGTCACGCCGTACCGGACTGCTCGCCCTGCCGGGGCTGGCGCTGCTGCTGGTGGGGTTCCTCGTCCCCTCGGTGGCGATGCTCTTCGCACCTCCCGGAGTCAGCGCGCTCGACATCTTCGAGCGCCTCGGCCGCATGCTGACCGACCCCTACGACCTCGCGATCATCGGACGCACCGTCGGCCTCGGGCTCATCGTCACGATCGTCTGCATCGTGCTCGGCTTCCCGATCGCGTACCTGCTGGCCCGCTCGACCTCCCGCTGGGCGGGCGTGCTGCTCGCCCTCGCGATCTTCCCGCTGCTGCTCAGCAACGTCGTGCGCACCTTCGGTTGGCTCGTGCTGCTGGGCTCGAACGGCGCGGTCGGACAACTGCTCGTCGGGCTCGGGCTCGTCGAGAAGGCGCCCCAGCTGCTCTACACGGAGCTGGCGATCGTGCTCGGCCTCACGCAGCTCTTCCTCCCGCTCGCGGTGATCTCGTGCTACTCCGCCGTCGCCCAGGTCGACCCGGGCCTCGACGACGCCGCCCGCGGACTCGGCGCCGGTCGCACCCGCACCTTCTGGGGAATCGTCGTGCCGCTGTCGGCTCCCGGCATGGTGGTGGCGGCGACTCTGGTCTTCGCCGGGAGCGTCACCGCCTACACGACGCCGTACCTTCTGGGCGGGTCGAGCCAGCGCATGCTGTCGACGCAGCTCTACTCGTACTCGAGCGTCAGCATCGACTGGGCCGCCGCCAGCGCGACCGCGATCATCATGACCGTCCTGGTCTTCGCGGTGTCGGGGCTGTCGGCCGTCGTCGGACGACGGGGGGCCACCTCGTGAAGACCTCGCGTCCCGTCGCGGCCTCGCTCGCCGTCGCCGGCTACATCGTGATGATCGTTCCGATCCTCTTCGTGGTCGCCACCGCGTTCACCGCCGGTCGCTCGCTGAAGTTCCCGCCCGAGGGTTTCTCGCTGCGCTGGTTCGAAGCCGCCTTCTCGTACGACCCGTTCCTGTCGGCCCTGGTGTCGAGCCTCGAGCTCGCCCTGCTCGCAACGCTGCTCGCACTGGTGATCGGCGTGCCGGTGACCCTGGCGATCCATCGCGGCCGTCTTCCCGGCAAGGGCATCGTCGAGGGGTTGTTCCTGTCGCCGCTGATCGTGCCCGAGCTGGTCGTCGGCCTGGCGCTCTACCAGCAGCTGATCATCGGTCTGCGTCTCGACAACTTCCCCGTGCTGCTGATCGGTCACACGGTGCTGATGCTCCCGTACGCGGTGCGCGTGACGGGTGCCTCGCTCGCGCTCGCCGACCCCGGTGTCGAAGAAGCCGCCCGCGGCCTCGGCGCCTCGCCGGTGCGCACCTTCTTCACCGTGACCCTGCCGCTGCTGCGCCCCGGCATCTTCTCCGCCGGGCTGCTGAGCTTCGTCACCTCGTTCAACAACGTGCCGCTGTCGCTGCTGCTCCAGAGCCGCGACTTCCGCACGCTCCCGGTCACGATGCTCGACTACGTGCAGCAGAGCTACGACCCCATGGTCGCGGCGACCAGCACCATCATCCTCGCGGGCACGGTCGTCGTGGCCGTCATCGCCGAACGCACGGTCGGCTTCGCCCGCATCTTCGGAGGGATCAACCGATGACCACTGCAGCAGAATTCGTCGGGGTCACCCAGCGCTTCGGCGACTTCACCACCGTCGACGACATCGACCTCGCCATCCCCATGGGCAAGCTCACGACGCTGCTCGGCCCGAGCGGGTGCGGCAAGACCACGTCGCTGCGCATGCTCGCCGGCTACACGCAGCCCACCTCCGGGCGCATCATGATCGCGGGAACGGATGCCACGCGCCTGCCTCCCGAGAAGCGCGGCCTCGGCATGGTGTTCCAGTCGTACGCGCTGTTCCCGCACATGAGCGTGGCCGAGAACGTCGGCTACGGCCTGAAGCTGCGCAAGGTCGCCCCGACCGAACGCAAACGCCGGGTCGCCGAGGCCCTCGACCTCGTGGGGCTCGGGCACCTCGCCGCGAGCCGGCCCAAGAAGCTCTCGGGCGGGCAGCAGCAGCGTGTCGCCCTCGCCCGCGCGATCGCCATCCGCCCGACCCTGCTGCTGCTCGATGAGCCCCTGTCGAACCTCGACGCCCGCCTGCGCGTGCAGATGCGCGCCGAGATCCGTCGCATCCAGGCCGAGACCGGCCTCACCGTCGTGCTCGTCACCCACGATCAGGACGAAGCCCTCGAGATGTCCGACCGCATGGTGCTCATGCGCGCCGGCCGCATCATGCAGGAGGGCGCTCCCTCCGAGGTGTTCGGCGCTCCGGCCAACCGGTTCGTCGCCGAGTTCCTGGGCTACGAGAACTTCGTGACGGATGCCGACGGGTCGCTCACCACCGTGAGGCCCGAGCACCTGACACTCGGTGCGTCGGCGGCATCCGGACTCTCGATCGACGGCGTCGTCACCGACGTGGCGTACCGCGGCGTCGACCGCCTCGTCACCGTCGAGACCGTCGACCGCGCCGGAGAGACGGTCCGCCTCGTCGCCGACGTCCGCGACGAAGACGTCACGGCCCGCCCGGGCCAGAGCGTCACCGTGTCGGCACCCGCCGCGCGACTCATCCGGCTCGCGGCCTGACCCGCGCGCTTCCCCTGCCTGCTCCACCCGCCCCGCCCCACCGCACACGTCGGCCGGCCCCGCCCGCCGTTCGAGAGGACACCGCATGAACCGCACCCCCCGCCGCATCCTCGCGGCCTCGTCCGTCTTCGCCGCCACCGCGCTCATCGCCACGGGATGCTCCGGCTCCTCCGGCGGCGGCGATGCCGCGGCGAGCGACACCATCGTCGTCAGCACCTTCCCGTTCGGCGTCGAGGAGTTCCAGAAGGCCGTCATCGACCCCTTCACTGAGAAGACCGGGATCAAGGTCGAGGTCGAGACCGGCAGCAACGCCGACCGTCTGTCGCAGCTGCAGCTGGCCGCTGGGGATCCCGGCATCGACGTGATGCTGATCTCCGACACCTTCGCGGCATCCGGACAGGAGAAAGACCTGTTCCAGTCGTTCGACGAGTCGAACGTGCCCAACCTGGCGAACATCGCCGACTTCGCCGTCGAGGAGGGCTTCGACGGCCCCGCGTACAGCTACCAGCTGAACGGCACCATCTACAACACCGGCGAGGTCACCGCGGCGCAGGCCGCCGACTGGTCGCTCTACGCCGACCCCGCCCTCAGCGGTCGCCTGGCGTTCCCCGACATCTCGGTCACCGCCGGTCAGCTCGCCGTCTCGGGCGTCGCCGACGCGTTCGGCAGCGGCCCGTTCGACATCGACACGGCCTACTCGACCATCGGCGGCTGGGCCCCCGGCATCCTGCAGTTCTACTCGTCGTCGACCGAGGTGACCAACCTGCTCACGCAGGGCGAGATCGTCGCCGCCGACGCGCTCAGCGGGTTCGCGACCACGCTGATCGCCTCGGGTGAGCCGGTCGCGTGGACGGCGCCGACCGAGGGCCGCTACATGGCGACCAACCGCGCCATGATCCCCGCGGGTGCGCCGAACGTCGAGGGCGCCTACGCCTTCGTCGACTACCTGCTCTCCACCGAGGCCCAGAGCCAGTCGGCCAAGATCGTCGGCGACCTGCCCGTCGCCCTCGACGCCGAGATCCCCGCCGAGATCACCGCCGTCGTCGGCGACATCGCCGCCGACCCGGTCGCCGCCGGCTACTCGACGCTCGACCCGGCGGAGATCCTCCCCAACCGCGGTCAGTGGGTCGAACGTTTCGCCCGTGAGGTCACCTCGCGCTGACCCCCCGACCGGTCGTCCGTGCCCCACGCCGGGCGACCGCCCGCCCGGCCACCGAGATCCCCCCGCTCGGTGGCCGGGTCCCCTCCGCTCCACCACGCACGAACGGCTCCACCATGTCCGCACAGCCCCTGCCCGCCGCGTACCTCCACCGCCTGCCCAAGGCCGATCTGCACTGCCACCTCATCGGCACGGTGCGCCCCGCGACGTTCGCCGAGCTGGCGCGACGGGAGTCGCTCGCCCTGCCGGCCGACCCCGAGCGCATCTTCGCCGACATCAACTCGCTGCCGCCGGATCCCGCCCTGTACCGGCACACCCGCATCCCGGTGCCTCAGGAGCGCGGCGCCGATGAGCCCGCCGTGTCGTACTCGCTGTTCCAGGTGTCGAACTGGGTGGTCGAGGTGCTGCGCGACGCCGACGATCTGACCCGCATCGTCTACGAGGCCTTCGAAGACGCCCACCGCCTCAGCGGTACCCGTCACCTCGAGCTCTTCTTCGACGCGCTCCCGCCGCATCTCGCCTCGCTCGGCTACTCGGGCGCGGTCGAGGCCTACGCCGAGGGAATCCGCCGTGCCGAGCGCGACTTCGGTATGACGGGGCTCATGATCCAGGGCATCGACCGCAGCCGTAGCGGCGACGAAGCCCTCGAGGTCGTGCGCCGCGTCGTCGACAACCCGCACCCCTACGTCGCCGGCATCGGCCTCGACAACCTCGAGACCGCAGGTCCCCCCGAGCGCTTCGTCGACGCGTACCGGCTCGCGGGCGAGGCGGGCCTCGGCCGCACGGCCCACTCGTCGGAGCACGCCCCCACCGCCGTCAACACGATCACGTGTCTCGACGAGCTGGGCTGCGACCGCATCGACCACGGCTACTACGTGCTCGAAGACGACGAGGTCGTCGCGCGGCTACGCGATCAGCAGGTCGCCTTCACCGTCGCCTCCACCACCTCGCGCCGGTCGTGGCGTCCGTGGCGACGCGCGTCGATCTCGGCGATGCTCGACGCGGGCCTCAACGTCATCCCGTGCTCCGACGACCCCGGCATGTTCCCCACCACGTTGGCATCCGAGTACCGCATCGTCTCTGAGCAGATCGGCGCCACCGCCGACCAGGTGCGCCGCATGGCCGTCGCCTCGTTCGAGGCGTCGTGGCTTCCCGCCGCGGAGCGTGCCCGTGCGGTCGCCGCGGCCGAAGCGGAGATCGCGGCGCTCGACGCCGAGTTCGACCTGGTGGCGCCCGCGTCGGGACGCTGACGCCGCGGGGGTCGGGGCCTCAACTCTCGTCGGCCCAGCGGTCGCGGTAGCCGCGATCGTCGTCGGGCCGCGCGGCATCCGGTGCCGCCCAGTCGACCTGGAAGCCGCACTCGCGGCACTCGTCGGCGGTGACCTGCTCGTCGAGCAGAGGATGCATCGTCACCCCGCACGCCGGGCAGATCGGCTGCCGGTCGTCGGTGTACGGGTCGCGCAAGGTCATGGCGGGTGCAACCGCGCGCTGTCGTGTCGTGTTCCCCGCCGCTAGCGTCGGAGCATGCACGTCGCCCGCCTCGGTCTCGGCCTCGCCGCCGTCGGCCGCCCCGCCTACATCACCACGGCCCGCGACGAGGATCTCGGCGATCCGGCCTCGCGCTCGATCGAGGCGTTGCGCGACCGTGCGCACGCGCTGCTCGACGAGGCGTGGGCTCTCGGCATCCGCTACGTCGACGCGGCCCGCTCGTACGGGCGCGCGGAGGAGTTCCTCGGGTCGTGGCTCGCACGGCATCCGGAGCGTCGCGCCGCGCTGACGATCGGTTCGAAGTGGGGCTACGCCTACGTCGGTGAATGGCGGATGGATGCCGCGGTGCACGAGCGCAAAGAGCACTCGGTCGCCATGTTCGACCGGCAGTGGCCCGAGACGCTCGCGGCGCTGGGCTCGGCTCCGGACTTCTCCCTCATCCACTCGGTGACCCCCGACAGTCCCGCGCTGTCGGATGCCGTCCTGCTCGACCGGCTGCGCGCCCTGCGCGACCGCGGCGTCCGCGTCGGCCTGTCGACGAGCGGGCCGCACCAGGGCGAGCTGATCCACGCCGCCCTCGCGGTCGATGAGCACCCCTTCTCGGTGGTGCAGTCGACGTGGAACCTGCTCGAGACCTCGGTCGCGCCGGCCCTGCAGACGGCCCACGACGACGGCTGGACAGTGGTGGTGAAAGAGGCTCTCGCCAACGGCGAGCTCGCGCACGCCGAGTCGGGCAGCCGCCTCGACCGCCTGGCATCCGGACTCTCGCCCGACGTGTTCGCCCTCGGCGCCGCACGAGCGCAGCCCTGGGCCGACATCGTGCTCAGCGGAGCGACGACGGCCGCGCACCTGCGCCGCGGGGTGCAGGCGGGCCCCGTCGCGGCCCCGGACGAGCTCGCGACCGATCCCGACGACTACTGGCGCCGGCGGTCGGAGCGCCCCTGGCGGTGAGCTGCGCTCAGGGCACGCAGTTCAGCGTCGCGACGGTGCCCGAGACGTTCGCCCACGAGGTCGCGATCGCCGTGGCCAGCACCGCGCCCGACGACGAACGCGCCTGGACGTAACCGGAGGATCGCGCGTCGGCGATCGAGCGCACGGTGATGCCGGGGGAGTAGGTGCCGCACGTCGAGAACGACACGCGCGTGCCCGAGAGGCTCGATCCGCTGAAGGCGCAGACGTTGCCGTCGGCGCAGCTTCCGACCGCGCGCTCGGTGCCGGAGGGGACGTCCATGGTCATGCCCAGCTCGGGCCATTCGGCGTGATGGGAGTCGATGACGACGCCGCCCGGGATCTCGCGGAGGGCCGCGGCGATGTCGGGGTGCAGCTGGTCGGTGCTGGTCATTCGGTGTCCGCCTTCCTGTCAAGGACATCCCAGAGGGTGTAATCGGTGATGGATCCCGCGGGGAGCTTCAGAGTGTCGCTGTCGGCGAGGAGCGCGGATTCGAACCCGACGATGCGCCCCGTGTCGGCCGAGAGCAACAGAGTCGACTCCGACGTGGTCAGCCCCGACGGCACCGCGGCGAGACCGACGACCGGGCGGCCGAGGCGGTCGAAGGCCGTTCCGACCACGCGGAGTCCGGGGGCCTGGCCGACGACCTCGAGCAGGGCTGCCTGCTGCGGACCGGTGAGCGTCCACTCGCCGAGCAGGGCGCGCGCCCCGAGCATCGCATCGCCCGCCGTCAACTGATCGCCGGCGCCCGTCGAGGTGAGCACCAGTGCCCGCATCGCGTCGACCGTCGGCTCGGGTGGGGTGGGGGAGAGGGGCGCGAACTGGTTCTGCACGAACGTCAGGTCGCCCACGACGGTGCCCGGCGTCGGTTCTCCGGCCGGGACCGTGTCTCCCGCCGCGTTCGTCGCCTCGGCGGCGGTCGTCACGACCGAACCGGACAGGTCGGCGTTCCACCGGACGTCGACCCACTCGCGGCGGAACACCGTCGCTTCGGCCTCGTCGGGCGACCCGCTGAAGTACCAGCCGAGAGAGAGCGAGCGGCGCTCGGGCTCGGCGGGTCCGGTGCCGTCGGTCAGGCGTTGCCGCGCCTGCGCGATCACCTGCGAGGCGTCGTCGGAGATCACGGTGAACGCCAGAGGTTGGGGAGTGAGGGCGGATGCCGGCGAACTCGGCATCCACAGGACTCCGGTCACGATCGCCAGCACGAGGACGACGACCGCGGCGGCGGAGCCCCACGTCACGAAGGCCGGTCGGCGGCGCGTGTTCTGCGCGGACGCGGCGAAGGCACGGGCTCGACGTTCGGCGTCGAGCGGGATCGGGGCGTCGAGGGGGGTGCGCGCCGGATCGAGGCGCTGCAGGGCGCGGGTCAGATCATCGTCGGTCATCGAACACCTCCTCCGCCGAGACGGTGGTCCCCTCGAGCAAGGGCCGGAGTTTCGCCCGCACGCGGTTCAACCGGGTCCAGACGGTCCCCGCACTGGCGCCGACGACGATCCCCACCTCGGCCGCCGAGAGCTCCTCCCAGTACGTGAGCCAGAGGATCTCCCGCTCGCGTTCGGAGAGCTCGCGGATCGCGTCGACCAGACGTTCGATCATCTCGCCCTCCGACGAGCTCGAGAGAGTGCGCACCTGGTCTTCGATGTGCGTCCACAGTGCCCCCTCCCTGTCTCGTCGTCGGTACTCGTTCGCGATGAGGTTGCGTGCCGTGCGGTACAGCCACGGCAATCCGAACGGCTCTCGCGGATCCCGCTTGCGCCACGCGATCTCGAAGCACTCCATCGTGAGGTCGTCGGCGGCCTCGCGATCCGACACGCGTCGCTCGATGAACCGTCTGACCGCGTTGTAGTGCTCACGGAAGAGCGCCACGAAGCCCGCGTCGTCCGTCACCGCCGTCTTTCCTCGTGCTCGTACCCGGGCTGTGTCGCCAGGGCGGTGAACCTTACGGCGGAGCCGCGGAAAAAACTTTTCGACCCCGGTGTAAGGAATGCGGCGGGGGTGACACAGCACTGGTGGGGGTGGGTGCCGTCTCCGGCTTCGAGAGGGCACCCGCATGCCCGTCGTCCGATGTTCGGGTCTGACGACGACGGGCGAGGGGTTGCGCCGCATGGGGGTGGCGCAACCCCTCGGATACCCGTCATGCGTTCCAGGATGTCAGAGTCGCGACGCCTTGCCCGGCGTCGACTGCGCCGTCCGGCTAGGGCTTCGCGTCCGGGTCGACGAGCAGGTTCGTGATGCGGGCCGTCGCGATCGGCCTGCCGTCGTCGTCGGTGACGTGGACGTCGTACGTCGCGAGACGTCGACCTCGGTGCGCCGCCGTGGCGACGGCGTGGATCCGCCCGTCACCTGCCCCGCGGTGGTGCGTGATGTTGAGGTCGACCCCGACGCAGACCTTGCCGTAGCCCGACGCGTGGATCATGGCCGCCCACGAGCCGACTGCCTCGGCGAGGGCGGCGGTCGCCCCGCCGTGCAGGCGCCCGAGCGACTGCGTGTTGCCCTCCACCGGCATCGAGGCCGCGACCCGGTCGGCCGACTGCTCGGTGACGGTGATGCCGAGACGCTCGTCGAGGGCTCCGGGGACGATGCTCCACACCGGCATGACTGCTCCTTCCGCCGCGCTCGTGCGCAGCCGACTCGTGCGCTCTTGTCGAGCGCGTCCGGCTCTGACACTATTACTGAACGCTCGGTCGGTAACAGATCCGATCGAGATCCACCGCCCTGCCCACAGAACGACGGAGTTCTCATGGCCACCACCCACGCCCCGGCATCCACCCGTGCCACCGCAGGTATCTCGCGAGAGGAACGGCGCGTGCTCGCCGGCACCCTCGTGGGCACCTCTATCGAGTGGTACGACTTCTTCATCTACGCCCAGGCGGCGGGGCTCGTGCTCGCGCCGCTGTTCCTCGCCCCTCTCGCCCAGACCGATCCGGCCATCGCCCAGGTGCTGTCGTTCGCGACGATCGGCATCTCGTTCCTCTTCCGCCCGCTCGGCGCCGTCGTGGCCGGATGGCTCGGCGACCGCCTCGGCCGCAAGAAGATGCTCGTGCTCACGCTCATCATGATGGGCGTCTCGACGGCCCTCATCGGCGTGCTCCCGACCTACGCCGCGATCGGCGTGGCCGCCCCCATCCTGCTCATCCTCCTGCGCGTGCTGCAGGGCTTCTCGGCCGGTGGCGAGTGGGGCGGTGCGGCCCTGCTCTCGGTCGAGCACGCCCCTGTCAACCGCCGCGGCTACTTCGGCGCGTACCCGCAGATCGGGGTGCCGGTCGGCATGATCCTCGCCACCGCGACGCTGTGGATCCTCACCTCGTCGATGTCGGCCGAGGCCTTCCTCGCGTGGGGCTGGCGCGTGCCGTTCCTCTTCTCGATCGTGCTCATCGTCGTCGGATACGTCATCCGCCGCGCGGTGGAGGAGAGCCCCGTGTTCGAAGACCTCGTGCGCCGCCGCAAGGAGTCGTCGGCCCCTCTCGGTCAGCTGTTCCGCAAGAACTGGCGCCAGGTCGCCCTGACGGCGTTCGTCTTCATCGGCAACAACGCCGCGGGCTACCTGCTCATCGCGTTCTTCGCGACGTACTCCGTCACGGCGTTGGGCATGGATCGCCCCACCGTGCTGCTGGCCACGACCCTGGCATCCTTCGGCTGGCTCGGCTTCACCCTGTGGGGCGGCCGGCTCTCGGACCGTCTCGGACGCGTGCGCACCTTCCAGCTCGGCTACCTGCTGCTGGCCGTGTGGGCCGTGCCGATGTGGTTCCTCATCGACACCGCGAACATCGTCTGGTACTTCGTCGCGCTGTTCGTGATGACGCTCGGCCTCGGCCTGTCGTACGGACCGCAGGCCGCGCTGTACGCCGAGATGTTCCCCGCGAACGTGCGGTACTCGGGCGTCTCGATCGGCTACGCGCTCGGCGCGATCATGGGCGGAGCCTTCGCCCCGATGATCGCCGAGGCCCTGCTGCGCTCGACCGGCGCCTCGTGGACGATCGGCGTGTACATCGCGATCGCCGCGCTCATCTCGCTCGGCGCCGTCTCGCTCATCACGGAGCCGAAGGGCGTCGATCTGCGGGCGTGATCCCGGATGCCGAGGAGGGGCCCCTGCGCACGGCGCGGGGCCCCTTCGTGGTGTCGTGGGAGCACGCGCGAGGCGAGGGCGCCGGGTCAGGCGGTGCGCAGGCCGTCGAGGGCGATGCGCACGATGTCGGCCCCGAGGCGGTCGCCGTCGACGCTGCCCCCGGGGCGGTACCACTCGACGACCGAGTTGATCATGCCGAACAGCAGGCGGGCGGCGACGGCGGCGTCGACGTCGTCGCGCACGCTGCCCTCGGCCTGGGCTTCGGCGACGAGTCCGGTGACGCGGTGATCGAAGACGCGCCGCCGCTCGAGCGCGGCCTGCTCCACGGCGCTGTTGCCGCGCACCCGCAGCAGAAGCGTGACGGCGGGCAGCTGCGCCACCAGCACGTCGGTCGCGCCGGTGAGCACGTGACGCAGGCGGTCGGATGCCGCACCCTCGCGCGCGCCGGGCTCGTCGAGCACGGCTTCGAGGCCGCCCAGGGCCGCCTCGAGCGCGACCGCGAGCAGCTCCTCCTTCGAGGAGAAGTGGTGGTACAGCGCCGACTTGGTCAGTCCGAGACGCTTGGCGAGGTCGGCCACGCTCGTGGCGTCGTAGCCCTGCTCGTTGAACAACTGCACGGCGACGGCCAGCAGGCCCTCGCGGTCGTATCCGGGCCGCCCGCGGCGCGCGGGGGCGCCCGAGGTCGTGGCGGAATCGGCGATGCTCACGATGTCAGTGTGTCACTCCAGCAGGGCGGGGGAGTCCGCGCGCAGCAGCGCACGCGCCGCGTTGCCGATGACCGCGCTGTAGGTCGGATACGCGAAGCGCACCCCCGCGAGGGTCGCCACGTCGATCCCCGCGGCCATCGCCGTGGTCACCGACTGGATGACCTCGACCGCGTTCTCGCCCACCGCATGGGCGCCGAGCACGAGCTCGCGGCGGCGGTCGGCGATGAGCATGAGGAAGCCGTTCTCGCGGTCGTCGATCACGGCTCGGTCGAGGTCGGCGAAGCGCACGGTCGCGACCACGCACGAGGGATCGCGGTCGCGCGCCTGCTCTTCGGTGAGGCCCACGCCCGCGTAGTCGGGGTCGGTGAATCCACCCGCGGGGAGCAGGTGGTGCGGCGTTCGCCTGTTAGCCCCGAGCACCGCGTTCTCGGCCGCCGCCTCGCCCTCGAACTGCGCGGCCTGCACGAGCATGTCGCGTCCGTTGGCGTCGCCGACTGCGAGGATGTGCGGGACCATCGTGCGGAAGTACCGGTCGACGGGGATCGCCGAGCGCACGACCTCGACCCCGGCGTTCTCGAGACCGAGGTCGTCGACATCGGCGGGCCAGCCGGTGGCCATGATCACTACGTCGACCTCGGTCGTGCGGGTGCCACCGCCCGCCCTCCATGCGAGCGTGACGGCTCCGTCGGAGGACTGCTCGAGGTTCTCGACCGTGTCGATGCCGGTGCGCACGTCGACACCGTTCGCGCGGAACGACGACGCGATGACCTCGGAGATGCGGGCGTCGGATGCCATGAGCACACGCGGCGCGACGTCGAGCAGGGTGACCTCCGACCCGAACGAACGGAACACCGTCACCAGCTGCGCTCCGGTGTTGCCGGCGCCGATGACGGCGACGCGGCGGGGGAGCGCGGTGAGCGACAGCACGTCTTCGGGCACGGTCGCCAGCTCGGCGCCCGGGATCGGCAGACGCCGCGAGTGACCGCCGACGCACACCAGGATCGACTCCGCGCGGATCCGGCGTCCGCTGTCGAGGACCAGGGTGTGATCGTCCGCGAAGCGCGCGCGACCCTCGTGCACCAGGTCGACGCCGGCTGCGGCGAAACGCTCGGCCTCGCGCTTGATGGAGCGCACGGCATCCACCCGCTCGTGGACGCGATTCACGACAGCGGCCCAATCGATGCGCGGTTCGTTCACGACGATGCCGTAGTCGTCGGCGGAGCGCGTCTCGCGCATCAGGCGCGCGGCCTTGGCGAGCACGCGCGTCGGGACGCAGCCGGTGTTGACGCACGTGCCGCCGACGCGTCCGGCCTCGAGCACCACCACCGAGGCGCCGAGCTCGGCGGCGCGCAGGGCCGCGGCGGTGCCCGCGGGCCCGGCCCCGATCACGGCGATGTCGTAGGTGTCGGCGTCGTGGTTCACGGTGATCCTCCGGGCGGGTCGAGGACCCCAGTCAATCGCTCGGGGGCGACGGGGCGCACGGGCTTGCGCCCGTGGCCGGAATCCTCGTCAGAGAACGTCGTCAGAACCCCTCGTACAGCTCGGTCGCGGTGAGGCCCTTTCCACCCAGCGCATGCACGCCCGGTGCGGGACTCACCTCGAAGGTCTCTCCGTCGTAGCGCAGCTCGGCGGTGTAGTCGCCGCGGGTGTCGAGCTTGAGCTCGAACCGGCCCGTGTCGATGAGGCGGAGGGTCACCACCGCTCCGCTGCGCGCGAGGAAACTGACTTCCTTCTCTTGGGCGGTGGGCAGCGGGATGACGGGTTCGTCGGAGGCGTTCTCGCTCATCGTTCGTCCCGCCACGAGTGCTGCGGGTCGTAGCCGAGCAGTCGGCGGGCCTTGTCGATCGACAGCAGCGTGCGGGTGTCGTCGAGGTCGCCGCGCGTCTCGACGGCGGGGAACACCTCGGCCACGAGGTCGGCGTTCGACCGGGTCATGACGGTGTCGGCCGCCGCGATGATGAACGTGTCGAACCCGACCGGCGCGGTCTCGAGCGCACGCTCGATCGCCTGGGCGCCGTCGCGGGCGTCGATGTAGCCCCACAGGTTCCACTTGCGCGTGCGGGCGTCGTCGTCGAACGGGAATTCGGCGTAGTCCTCGGGCACCATGACGTTCGAGAAGCGCAGCGCCGTGATCGAGAGATCGGGGTGCCAGCGCACCAGCTCGACCGCCATGCGCTCTTCGAGCGTCTTGACCAGCGAGTACACCGACTCGGGGCGCGGCGGATACTCCTCGTCGACGGGGATGTAGGGCGGCGGGACATCGAAGGGCAGACCGAGCACCGTCTCGCTCGAGGCGTAGACGACCTTGCGGATGCCGAGTCGCACGGCCGCCCAGAACACGTTGAAGGTGCTCGTCATGTTGTTGTGGAAGGTCGCGACGTCGGAGCGGATGCCGGGGGCCGGGATCGCCCCGAGGTGCACGAGCGCGTCGAAACCGTCGTGCTGGTCGTTCACGCCGGCGAGGGCGTCGATCACCTGGCCGTAGTCGGTGAGCTCGACCTGGACGAAGCCGGGGCCGCGCTCGCCGCGGACGTCGAGGCCGATGACGTCGTGACCGGCCGCGCGCAGTTCGCGGGCGACGACGGTGCCGAGCTTGCCGGATGAAC
This sequence comes from Microbacterium algihabitans, assembly GCF_032464975.1. Taxonomy (NCBI): domain Bacteria; kingdom Bacillati; phylum Actinomycetota; class Actinomycetes; order Micrococcales; family Microbacteriaceae; genus Microbacterium; species Microbacterium algihabitans. The sequence goes on along the minus strand of NZ_JAWDIU010000003.1, from coordinate 160,354 downwards.
CGGTGAGGGCGATGCGCATGGGAGTCCTCCGGGGATGTTGGGGTGGCGACGACGATAGCGGCGCCCTTCGACATCGACCCGCGGGTTGACGGGCGGCCCCGGCGCCCCTGCCACGCGGCGACGCGTTCGTCAAGATGTCGCACCCCTTTCGGCTCGGGGTGTTTCGCTATGCCCACGGCCCGATCCCGAAACCGCACCGACAGGAACCGCAATGCCCTCTCTGTCCTCCGCCACCGATGCGTTCCTCGCATCGCGCGCGGCCGATGGCGACCACCTCGCCTTCGGCGTGCTGGTGCGAAGGCACGCTCCTTTTCTAGTGGCTTTCGCCACGCGCTTGACCGGCTCGCGCGCCGACGCCGACGACTGCGTGCAGGAGGCCCTGATCACGGCGTGGCGGCGTCTGCCCGATCTCACCGAACCCGAGAAGGTGCGAAGCTGGCTCACGACGATCGTGTCGCGCAAAGCGACCGATCGTCTGCGCTCCCGGAAGATCTCGGAGGAGATCGAAGAGGAGATGGTGTCCGGCCGCGACGATCCGGAGCGCTCGGTCGTGGCGTCGTCGCAGATGGATGCGTTGAAGAGGGTGCTGGCCGAGCTTCCCGAAGACCTCCGCGTGGTGTGGGTGCTGCGCGAGGTCGGCGGCCACAGCTACGACGAGATCGCCGTCGAGGTCGGAGAATCCGCGGCGACCGTGCGCGGTCGACTGGCTCGGGCCCGCAAGACCGTGTTGGAACGAATGCAGGAGTGGAGGTGACCCGGATGAGCGAGCACGACGACGACATCGGGGGGTCGGGCTACTCCCTCGAAGACCTCTCCGCGTACCTCGACCGCGGACGCACCCCCCGCATCCCCGCGATCGAGCGCAATGCCGAGTGCCAGGCAATCCTGGCGTCGATGGAGCGCATGGGACGACTGTCGCGCGAGATCGTCGACGAACAGGCGAGCGAACCGATCGCCGAGTCCTGGTACGACAGCATCATGCGCGAGGTCATGCGCGAATTCCGAGCCGGCCGCGACATCCCCCTGGCGCGCACCGACGACGGAACCGAACTGGTCGTGACGGAGGGTGCGCTCTACGAGCTCATCCGCACGGTCGGCGACCGCATCGAGGGAGTGCTGGTCGGACGCGTGCGCCTCGACCAGCCCGAGCCCGATGCTCCGCTGGATGTCACCGTCACGGTGAGCGTGCGGTTCGGTCGCGCGATGACCGACGCCGTCGACGAGATGCGCGACGGCATCCGTTCGGCCATCGACAGGCAGGGCGACCTGCGGGTCGGACGGGTGGACGTCACCGTGGGCGACGTGCACATCGACGAGGGGGAAGAGTGATGACGGGCATCAGCGCAGCGGAACTCGCTCCGCGCATCGACCTGGCGGTGACGGCGGTGCAGGGCGTGCGCGAGTGCTATTCGGCGCGCCCCGTCGTTGCTCGAGCCTTCGAGCACGTCACCGACGTCGAGGGGTCGCTCGCCGCGGTCGACGAGGCCGGTGGGGTTCGGGCCATCACCGTCTGCATCGGGGTGTCGCTCGACGACGACGCGGCGGAGGTCGCGGCGTCGGTGGCTGCCGCGGCTCGCGCCGCCGGGGGAGACGACGTGCCCGCGTCGGTGCGCGTGCGCGTGTCGCGACTGGTCGCTCCCGCCTCCTGACCGGATCCGGGCCCGACCGGGGCGCGGCGGCTTACGCTGGGATCACCGTCCCCTCGTCCCCGGAGGCCGCATGTCCACGCCGCCCGTCATCGCCGTCACCGGTTCCACCGGCTCCGTCGGAGGGCGGGTCGCGCGCGACCTCGCCGCCCGCGGCATCCGTCAGCGTCTGATCGTGCGCGACGCGACGCGCGCCCCCGACCTGCCCGACGCCGACGTGCACGTCGCCCGCTACTCCGATGCGGATGCCGCGCGCGCGGCCCTCGAGGGCGTCGAGACGTTGTTCATGGTGTCGGCCTCGGAGACGTCGGACCGCGTGGAGCACCACCGCACCTTCGTCGAGGCCGCGGCCTCGGCAGGGGTGCGCTCGATCGTCTACACCTCGTTCCTCGCGGCGGCGCCCGACGCGGTGTTCACGCTCGGGCGCGACCACGCCGCCACGGAGGAGATCATCCGGGCGTCGGGCATGTCGTGGACGTTCCTGCGCGACAACTTCTACATGGACATGATGGAGCTCTTCGCCGGCGACGACGGGGTGATCCGCGGCCCCGCCGGCAAGGGACGCTGCTCGCTCGTCTCGCGCTCCGACGTCGCCGCGACCGCGGTGTCGGTGCTCCTCGACCCGGCCGCCCACGCCGGCACCGCCTACGACCTCACCGGCCCCGAGGCGCTGACCCTGGCCGAGGTGGCCGAGAAGATCTCGGCCGTCCGCGGCAACCCCGTGCGCTTCCACGACGAGACCGTCGACGAGGCCTACGCCTCGCGCGCGGGCTACGGCGCGCCGCGCTGGCAGGTCGACGCGTGGGTCAGCACCTACACCGCCATCGCCAGCGGAGATCTCGCGGCGGTGTCGTCCGATGTCGAGACGCTGACGGGGCGACCGGCGCAGAGTTTCGACGAGTTTCTCGGCGCCGTGTCATGAACCGCCGGCTCGGGTATGCTGACCGCGTGCTGACCTGTCGCTGTTGTCGCTGAACGCCTTCGCGTTCTCTTTCGACGACCCCGTCAGCCGCGCCGTCCCGGCGCACCGATCCCACAGGACCCCACCGTGCGTTACGCCCAGAGCGTCGCCGACCTCGTCGGCAACACCCCCCTCGTCCGCCTCTCGCGCGTCACCGACGGCATCGCCGCCACGGTGCTCGCGAAGATCGAGTACTTCAACCCCGGCGGATCCGCCAAAGACCGCATCGCCGCGAACATCGTCGATGCCGCGGAGCGCGACGGCCTGCTGCAGCCGGGCGGCGTGATCGTCGAGCCCACTAGCGGCAACACCGGCGTCGGCCTCGCCCTCATCGCGCAGCAGCGCGGGTACCGCTGCGTCTTCGTCGTGCCCGACAAGGTCGCCGAAGACAAGCGCGCGGTGCTGCGGGCCTACGGCGCGGAGGTCGTGGTGACCCCCACGAACGTCGAGCCCCACGACCCGAACTCGTACTACAGCGTCTCCGACCGCCTGGTGCGCGAGATCCCCGGGGCCTTCAAGCCCAACCAGTACGCCAATCCGAACGGCCCGCGCAGCCACTACGAGACCACCGGTCCCGAGATCTGGCGCGACACCGAGGGGCGGCTCACGCATTTCGTCGCCGGCGTCGGCACGGGCGGCACGATCACCGGCACCGGCCGATACCTCCGCGAGGTCGCCGGCTCGTCGGTGCGCATCGTCGGGGTCGACCCCGAGGGCTCGATCTACTCGGGCGACGACATCCACGGCTACGACGTCGAGGGCGTCGGCGAGGACTTCTGGCCGGCGGCCTTCGACCCCACCCTCGTCGACGGCTACGAGCGCGTCTCCGATGCGGAGTCGTTCGCGATGACCCGACGCCTCGCCCGCGAGGAGGGGTTGCTCGTCGGCGGCTCCAGCGGAATGGCCGTCGTCGGCGCGCTGCGCGTCGCGCGGGAGCTGCCGGCGGATGCCGTGGTCGTCGTGGTTCTGCCCGATCACGGCCGCGGCTACCTCAGCAAGATCTTCGACGACGACTGGATGACCGCGCGCGGCTACGACGTGTCTGCCGCGGCATCCGTTCTTCCCACCCCCACCCAGGAGCACTCCGCATGAGCACCCACGACGCCGCCCGCGGTTTCGACAGCCTCGCCGTCCACGCAGGTCAAGAGCCCGATGAGGCCACCGGCGCGGTCATCCCGCCGATCCACGTCTCGACGACCTACGCCCAGGACGGCATCGGCGGCCTTCGAGGCGGGTACGAGTACGGCCGCAGCGGCAACCCGACCCGGACGGCTCTCGAGACGCAGATCGCGGCTCTCGAGGGTGGTGCGCGCGCCCTGTCGTTCGCGTCGGGCCTGGCCGGTGAAGACGCGCTGCTGCGCGCCGCCCTCGTGCCCGGCGACGAGGTGCTGCTCGGCAACGACGTGTACGGCGGCACCTATCGCCTGCTGGCCCGGGTGCTCGGCCCCTGGGGCGTCAAGCTGCGCGTGGTCGACATGAGCGACCTGGACGCCGTGGCATCCGCCATCGAGGAGCGCGCGCCGCGCATGGTCTGGGTCGAGACGCCGAGCAACCCGATGCTGCGCATCACCGACATCGCCGGCCTCGCCGCCCTCGGCCACGCCGCGGGCGCCCTCGTCGTGGTGGACAACACCTTCGCCTCGCCGGCTCTGCAGCGGCCGCTGTCGCTCGGCGCCGACGTCGTGGTGCACTCGGCGACGAAGTACCTGGGCGGCCACAGCGACGTCGTGGGTGGCGCGCTGGCGTTCGCCGACGCCGACCTCGCCGAGAAGGTGCAGTTCCTGCAGTTCGCCGCGGGCGCGGTGTCGGGACCGTTCGACGCCTACCTGACCACGCGCGGCATCAAGACCCTCGCGGTGCGCATGCAGCGGCACAGCTCCAACGCGCAGGCGGTGGCCGAGCACCTGCTCGCCCACGACCGCGTCGCGAAGGTGTACTACCCGGGCCTGCCCTCGCACCCCGGTCACGAGCTGGCGGCACGGCAGATGAGCGGGTTCGGCGGCATCGTGTCGCTGGAGCTGGCCGACGGCGCGGCGGCCCGCCGCTTCGCGGAGTCGACCCGCCTGTTCACCCTCGCCGAGTCGCTCGGTGGCGTGGAGTCGCTCGTGAACTACCCGGATGCCATGACGCACGCCTCCGTCCGCGGCACGGAGCTCGCGGTGCCCGAGACGATCGTGCGTCTGTCGGTCGGCATCGAGTCGGTCGACGACCTGGTCGCCGACGTGGATCAGGCCCTCGCCGCGCTCTGACGCCCCGCGACCTCAGACGACGAACCCGGCCTCCCGCCAGAAGCGGGGGCCGGGTTCGTTCGTCTGCCTGAGGGGTGCGGGTCAGCGCTCGGCGCGGGCCAGGTTCTTCTCGAGCTCGTCGCGGTTCTGGCGCACCACGTAGGCGGGCTGGTCGCGCTCGACGCGCCAGCTCTCGCTCAGCGGTCCGACGTTGACGGTGTCGAAGCCGAACTCGTCGTAGATGCGCGTCACCAGGGCGACGGCTTCGTCGGACTCGCTCGAGGTCGCCAGGGCCCGACGGTTCTCCGCGCCGGCGGGGGAGCCGTCGGTCGTGATGTCGGCGGCCGGGATGTGGTTGAAGGCCTTCACCACGGTCGATTCGGGCAGGTGCTCCTGAAGCATCTGCGACGTGGTGGTCTTCTTGTCGTCGAGCTCGGCGATGTGGCCGTCGCGCTCGAAGTAGTAGTTGTTCGTGTCGAGCACCGTCTTGCCCACGAGCGGGGCGACGGGAACGGCGTCGATCGCCTTCAGCGGCACCGTCACCACGACGATGTCTCCGGCCTCCGCGGCCTCCTGCGCCGTGGAGGCGCGGGCGCGCTCACCCACCGAGGCGACGAGGTCGCTCAGCGTCTCGGGGCCCCGTGAGTTGGCGATCACCACGTCGTAACCGAGACCCGTGAAGCCCTTCGCCAGGGCCGAACCGATGTTGCCTGCTCCGATGATTCCTACAGTCGTCATGCAGGGGTGAACCGCGGCATCCGATGACGCATTCCCGGGAGCGGTACCAAACCTTCAGCAACTTAAATAACTAGCAGTCCTAGATACTTTAGTCAATGGGTCGTGACCCGGATGCCGGGGGTCATATCGTCATTGCTGTCGCACCCTCACGCGAGTGGTCGCAGTCCGGTGTTCGGGTCACCGTCCTGCTTGACCTGTGAGGGCGACGGCCCCCGGTGGACGCGGCTTCGGACCACCGGGGGCCGCTTTCTTTTCCGGGAGAGTCACCGCGTCCGCGCTGCGCTCGGACGGTGGAAGACTTGTCGGCGTGACCTTCGAGACCCGCCCCACGCGCTCCGCCCGCCTGTATCTCGTCTGCATCGGCGTCGGCCTCCTCGCCGGTCTCATGTCCGGATTGTTCGGCGTGGGTGGCGGCACGGTCATCGTGCCCCTGCTCGTGCTGCTGCTCGGCTTCGATCAGCGTCTCGGGGCCGGAACCTCCCTCGCCGCGATCGTCCCCACGGCATCCGTCGGTGTCATCACCTACGCCATCGACGGGCACGTCGCGTGGCTCCCCGCGCTGATCCTGGCCGCCTTCGCCGTCGTCGGCGCGCAGATCGGCACGTGGCTGCTGCCCAAGCTGTCGCAGACCGCCCTGCGCTGGGCGTTCGTGGCCTTCCTCGTCGTGGTGATGGTGAGTCTGTTCTTCGTGATCCCCTCGCGCGACGCGGAACTCGAGCTCACCTGGATCACCGGACCGGGCCTCGCGCTGCTGGGTGTCATCACCGGGACCCTGGCGGGCCTGCTCGGCGTCGGCGGCGGCATCATCGTCGTCCCCGCCCTGCTGCTGCTGTTCGGCACGAGCGACCTCATCGCCAAGGGCACGTCGCTGCTCATGATGATCCCCACGGCGATCTCGGGCACGGTCGGCAACCTGCGCCGCTCCAACGTCGACGTGCGCGCAGCCCTGTTCATCGGCGTCGCGGCGTGCCTCACCACCCCGGTGGGAGCCCTGATCGCGAAGTTCGTCGACCCGTTCGTGGGCAACGTGCTGTTCGCGATCTTCCTCGTCTTCATCGCCTCGCAGATGGCGGTCAAGGCCGTGCGCGGGCGCCACCAGCACTGACTCCCCGCGGCGGCGCGACCCCGCTCGATAGACTGAGCGGGTGCCCGTGAACCCCGAACTCGTCGGTCGTGCCTTCGCGCCGACCGCCCCCTACCTGGTCGGACGAGAGAAGGTGCGCGAGTTCGCCCGCGCCGTCTTCGCCGACGCGCCGCAGCACACCGACCCCGAGGCCGCGCGCGCCTTGGGATACGCCGATGTGGTGGCCCCGCCGACCTTCGCGATGGTCGTGCAAGACCTCACGCTGCAGCAGCTGCTCGGCGACCCCGACTCCGGAATCGAGCTGTCGCGCCTCGTGCACGCCGAGCAGCGGTTCCGCTACACGCGGCCCATCGTCGCAGGCGACGAGCTCGTCGCGACGCTCTCGGTCACCGGCATCCGCACCATGGGCGGCAACGCGATGATCACGAGCGAGGCCGAGATCGTGGATGCCGACGGCGCCCACGTCGTCACGACGACGAGCGTCTTGCTCGCAGGGGAGGCCGGCGCATGAGCCCGTTCACCGTCGGCGAGGTCGTCGCCGAACGCTCCGTCCACCTCACCCGTGAGTCGCTCGTGCGGTACGCCGGCGCCTCGGGCGACTTCAACCCCATCCACTACCGCGACGACGTCGCCGCGGCCGTCGGGCTCCCGGGCGTCCTCGCACACGGAATGCTCACGATGGGCATCGCCGTCGGCACGCTGGCCGAAGCCCTGGGCGACAGCGGACGCATCGTCGAGTACGGCGTGCGCTTCACCCGCCCGGTGGTCGTCGACCCCGAGACCGGGGCCGACCTGCACGTCAGCGCGAAGGTCGGAGCCGTCGACGACGAGACCGCCCGCATCGACCTGACCGTCACGTTCGCCGAGACCACGGTCCTCGGCAAGGCGCAGGTGCGGGTGCGGCTCGGTTGATGCCCGACGTCGAATCCGTTCCGCTCGCGCAGCTCACCACGCTGCGCACCGGTGGTGCGCCCGCGCGCCTGATCGAGGCGCGATCGGCCGACGAACTCGTCGCGACCCTGCGCGAGGTCTGGGCCGAGGGCGAGCCGTGGTTCGTGCTCGGCGGCGGCTCGAACCTGTTCGTCGGCGACGAGCCGTTCGAGGGCACCGTCGTGCGCATCCGCACCTCGGGCATCGAAGAACTGCCGGGCTCGCACGAGGGCACGGTGCGGCTGCGCGTGCAGGCCGGGCACGACTGGGACGCCCTGGTCGCTGAAACGGTGGCGCGCGGGTTCGCCGGCATCGAGGCGATGTCGGGCATCCCCGGCACCGTCGGCGCCGCCCCCGTGCAGAACGTCGGAGCCTACGGCCAGGAAATCGTGCAGACCCTCGTCGAGGTCGAGCTGCTGGATGCCACCACGGGCGAGGTCTCGACCGTCTCGGCATCCGATCTCGGACTCGGCTTCCGCACCTCGGTGCTCAAGCACCACTACGGGTCGGAGCCCGAGCGGCCCGGGGTGATCGTGTCGGTGACGCTCGAGCTCGAGCGCGTCGGTGCCGAGAGGCGACCTATCGCGGGCGACCAGCTGCGCGGAGCGCTCGGTCTCGAACCGGGCCAGGCGGTGTCGCTGCGGTGGATCCGCGAGCACGTGCTCGCCACCCGCGCCCGCAAGGGCATGGTGCTCGACGCCGAAGACCCCGACACCTGGAGCGCGGGCTCGTTCTTCCAGAACGCGATCGTCTCGGAGGCCTTCGCCCGCACCCTCCCGGCCGAGTGCCCGAAGTGGCCTCTGACGCCGGTGCTCGATCCGGTGACGATCATTCCGCTCGCCGCGTTCGACGGCATCCTGCCCCCGCCCCCCGTGGTGTCGCGGCAGGTCAAGGTGAGCGCGGCCTGGCTCATCGAGAACGCCGGTCTGTCGCGCGGCTTCCGCTTTCCGCGCTCACGCGCCGGGCTCTCGACCAAGCACACGCTCGCCCTGACCAACCGCGGGGAGGCGACCGCGGCGGAGATCGCCGAGCTCGCCCGCTTCGTGCAGAGCCGCGTGCAGGCGGAGTTCGGCCTGCTGCTGCAGCCCGAGCCGGTGCTGGTCAACGTCGAGCTGTAGACGCGCCCGTTCCGGCATCCGCGTGCCGTCCTGCGGATGCGGGCGTCGACACGCCGGTCGAGGATGCCGTGGGTCGGCGTGTCGGCCGTGACGTCCGCACGACGGTCGCGGGCGCTCGCGCGCGAGTCGCGGTGCCGTCCTGCGGATGCGGGCGTCGACACGCCGATTGTGAGTGCCATGGAACGGCGTGTCGGCCGTGTCGTCCGCACGGCGGTCGCGGGCGCTCGCGCGCGGGCCGCGGTGCCGTCCTGCGGATGCGGGCGTCGACACGCCGGTCGAGGATGCCGTGGGTCGGCGTGTCGGCCGTGGCGTCCGCATGACGGTCGCGGGCGACCGCCGGGAACGACCGCGGGGCGGCCACCGGAATCCCGGCGACCGCCCCGACGGACGTGGAAGGTCAGGCGAACAGGCGCTGCAGGCGCTGGATGCCCTCGAGCAGCTGGTCGTCGCCGAGGGCGTACGACAGGCGCAGGTATCCGCTCGGGCCGAAGGCCTCGCCGGGCACGACGGCGACCTCGGCCTGCTCGAGGATGAGGTCGGCGAGCTCGAGCGAGGTGGTGGGCGTGACGCCGCCCCAGGTGCGGTTCAGCAGGCCCTGCACGTCGGGGTAGACGTAGAACGCGCCCAGCGGGTTGGGCACCTCGACACCGTCGATCTTCGACAGCTCCGACACGATCAGCTGACGACGGCGGTCGAAGGCGAGGCGGAACTGCTCCGCCTCGTCCTGGGGTCCGTTGAGCGCTGCGGCGGCGGCGAGCTGCGCGACGTTGTTGACGTTGCTCGACAAGTGCGACTGCAGGTTGCCGGCGAGCTTCATGGCATCCGCCGGTCCCACCATCCAGCCCACGCGCCATCCGGTCATGGCGTAGGTCTTGGCCACGCCGTTGACGAGGATGGTCTGACCGGCGAGCTCGGGCACGGCCTCGACGATCGAGACGGCCTTGACGCCCTCGTAGGTGAGGTTCTGGTAGATCTCGTCGGTGATGACCCAGATGCCGTGCTCGAGGGCCCAGCGACCGATCTCGGCGGTCTCTTCGGGCGTGTAGACCGATCCGGTGGGGTTCGAGGGCGAGACGAACACCAGCACCGTGGTCTTGTCGGTGCGCGCGGCCTCGAGCTGGGCGACGGTGACCTTGTAGTCCTGGTCGGCGCCGGCGAACACCTCGACGGGCGTGCCGTCGGCGAGGGCGATCGCCTCGGGGTAGGTGGTCCAGTACGGGGCGGGCAGCAGCACCTCGTCGCCGGGGTTCACCACCGTCTGGAACGCCTGGTACACCGACTGCTTGCCGCCGTTGGTCACGATGACCTGCGAGGGCGCGACCTCGAGGCCCGAGTCGCGGAGGGTCTTGGCGGCGATCGCCTCGCGCAGCACGGGGAGGCCGGCGGCGGGGGTGTAGCGGTAGTTCTTCGGGTCTTGCAGCGCCTTCGCTGCGGCAGCCACGATGAACGAGGGCGTGGCGAAGTCGGGCTCGCCGGCCGCGTACGAGATGACCGGTCGGCCGGCGGCCTGGAGGGCCTTGGCCTTGGCGTCGACCTTGAGGGTCGCGGACTCGGCGATGGCGGACAGCTTGCGGGAGAGCGGGGCGCGGGAAGTCACGGTTCCGAGCCTACTGTTCGCGCCCGCCCGAGCCGAGGGCCGTGACGACTCCGAAACACGGCTCCACTAGCGTGGCCGGGTGACCGCCGCTCCCGCCTCTCCCGTGCGCTCCCGCCGCGGGGGATTGGCAACGCTCCTCCGCCTCGGTATCGCCACCCTCATCACCGGAGTCGCCACGGGCCTCGCGGTGCTGCTGCTGGTGTGGATCGTGCACAGCCTCGAGCACCTCGTGTGGGGGCACGAAGAGGGTCCGTTCCTCGATGGTCTGGCGTACCCGTCGGTGTGGTGGCTGCCCATCGTCACCGTCGGCGGGGCCGGTGTGGTCGCCGCCGTCGGGTGGTACCTGCTGCGCCGCTTCGGCCGCACGCTCGCCACGGTCGAGCAGGGGGTCCACGGGGCCCGGATGCCGTGGTGGGAGACCCTCGTCGACACGGTCCTCCAGGTGGGGTCGGTCGCGATGGGCGCCTCGATCGGCAAGGAGGTCGCCCCGCGCGAGCTGTCGGCCATGGCCGGATCGAAGATCGTGCGGTGGTTCGGCCTCGACCCCCGGTGGCGCCGCATCCTGATCGCGTCAGCCGCAGGTGCGGGTCTCGCCGCGGTCTACAACGTCCCCCTGGCCGGTGCGCTCTTCGCCGTCGAGATCCTGCTCGCGCAGTTCAGCGTGGGAGCGGCCGTGGTCGCCCTGACCGTCAGCGCCGTCGCGACGCTCGTCGCACGCCCTCTCGTCGGCGACGGCTCGCTGTACACGGTGGGATCGCTCGAGGTGAACGCCTCGCTGATCGTCGCGGCAGTGCTCATCGGACCCCTCATGGGATGGGGTGCCACGAGCTTCGCGACGATCACGAAGAAGCTGTCGCGCTTCCGTCCCCAGGGGTGGAAGCTGCTGGTCGTCCTGCCCCTGACCTTCACCGCGGTCGGCGCGCTCGGCGCCGCGTTCCCGCTCATCCTCGGCAACGGTCGGGCTCTCGCCACCGCCGGCTTCGACCTGTCGCAGCCGGCCCTGCTGCTCATCGCGCTCGCCGTGCTGAAGTACGTCGCGACGACCGTGTCGCTCGGCTCGGGGGCGATCGGTGGCACGCTGCAGCCGTCGGTCGCGATCGGTGCCGCGCTCGGTGCGGCCGCTGCGGCCGGCTGGGCGTTCGTGTGGCCCGGTGCCGACGGCACGGCGCTCGCGATCGTCGCGGCATCCGCGTTCCTCGCCTCGAACATGCGCGCCCCCTTCACGGCGATCGCGCTCATCATCGAGTTCACGAACACCGGGTTCACGCTGCTGCTGCCGATCTTCCTCGCCGTGGCCGGGTCGCTCGTGGCCTCCAAGCTCACCTCGCGCGAGAGCCTGCGCCCGTTCGCGCCGATCGACCCCGCACGACCGTAGCGTCGCCGGCCCCTAGGCTCGACGGGTGATCGAGTGGATCTTGGCCGAGTGGATGCAGATCCTGGGGTTCGCGACGGGTGCCGCGTGCGTGGTGCTCGCCGCGCGGCGCAACGTGTGGACCTATCCGATCGGCATCGCCAACAACGTCGTCTTCCTCGCGGTGTTCGTCCCCGCGGGCCTCTACGCCTCGGCCGCGCTGCAACTGGTCTACCTCGTGCTGGGCGTGCACGGGTGGATCCGGTGGACGCGCGGCGTCGAGCACGACCGTGGATACGTGGCCCGCACACCGCGCCGAGCGGTGCCCTGGTTGATCGCCGTGGCGATCGTCGGCACCGCCGTGCTGACGTGGGTGCTGGCGACGTTCACCGACTCCCAGGTGGCGGTGGCGGATGCCGCGACCACCTCGGCCAGCCTCGTCGCCCAGTACATGCTCAATCGCAAGTGGATCGAGAACTGGGGCGTGTGGATCGCGGTCGACGTCGCGTTCGTCGGCCTGTCGATCGCGACCGGTCTGTGGATCATCGCCGCGCTCTACGCCCTGTTCGTCGTGCTGTGCATCGGCGGGTGGCGGGGGTGGACCCGGGTCATGCGCGAGAGCCCCGCCGCCGTGCCCGCGGACGCGCGTGTCTGAGCGGCGGTTCCGTCACGGCGTGGTGGTCGGCAAGTTCTACCCCTTCCACGCCGGGCACGCTCATCTGATTCGCTCCGCGGCGCGGGCCTGCGACCGCGTCACGGTCGAGGTGATCGCGGCATCCGTCGAGAACATCCCGCTCGAGCGCAGGGTCGCCTGGATCCGCGAGGGGCACCCGAGCGTGCGCGTGGTCGATCTCGTCGACGACACCCCCGTCGACTTCGCCTCCGAGACCGCGTGGGACGCGCACACCGCGATCATCGCGGGACTGCTCGACGAGCCCGCCGACGTGGTGTTCACCTCCGACGACTACGGCGCAGAGCTCGCGCGGCGCCTGGGGGCCGAGTGGGTGCAGGTCGACCCCGGTCGCGTGATCAACCCCGTCTCGGGCACGGCGATCCGCGCGGATCTCGCCGCGCACTGGTCGGAACTGTCGCCCGTCACACGGGCCGACCTCGCCGCACGCGTCGTCGTGCTGGGCGCCGAGTCGACCGGCTCGACCACCCTGGCCGAGGCGCTCGCCGCCGAGCTCGGCACGCTGTGGGTGCCGGAGTACGGACGCGAGCTGAGCGAGACGCGCGAGGGCGGGCTCGACGCGCTCTGGCGCAGCGACGAGTTCGACCTCGTCGTCGATCGGCAGATCGCCTGGGAGGACGAGGCGCTGCGGCGGGTTCCCACCCCGGTGCTCGTGTGCGACACCGACGTGCTGGCGACGGCCCTCTGGCACGAGCGGTACGTCGGGTTCGTCGCCGATCGCCTGCACGCCCGGGCCGCCGCCCATCCGCCCGCGCTGTACGTGCTGACCGGCGATGAGATCCCTTTCGTGCAGGACGGCATGCGAGACGGCGAGCACATCCGCGCCGACATGCAGGAGCGCTTCCGCGAGGTGCTGGCTGCGCAGCCCGTACCCTGGCTCGAGGTGCGCGGGTCGGTCGCCGAACGGCTCGCTCAGGCCCTGCCCGCGGTCCGCGACGCGATGGCGCGGGCGACGTCGTTCACCGCTCCGCTGGAGGGTCGGCCGCTCGCCGAGCAGGAGGAACTGCGCCGCCGGGCCGGCCGTTAGGCTGGCGCGATGGCCGACCGCTGGCACAAGCTCTCCGAGTCACCCACGACGTCGAACGCCGCGGACGGGGTCGCCCCGCTCACCGCGGCCGACCTCTTCCGCGAGGCGCCCGCCCCGGCCGCGCCGCCGCTCGACGAGAAGCTGCGGCAGACGTACTACTGGATCGTCAACCGCGCGGTGATCTCGCCGTACTACGACGTGGAGTTCTCGTCGGGGCGCCCGCTCGCGTTCGAGTTGGGCGATGCCGGTGCCGAGCTCACGCTGCCGAACGAACCGTCGTACTCCTCGAACGTGCTGCTGCCGCTGCTGAGCTTCGCGGTGGGTGGCAAGTGCCTGCTCATCGGCGGCCCGGGTCGCGGCAAGACCACGGTCGCAGTGCTGATGGGAGTTCTCGCCGGCTCGACGCCCGAGGAGGTGCGGCGCGGTGTGCAGCAGGGGCAGCCGCAGCTGTCGATCAGCGACCTCGTCGGCATCCCGCTGCCGCGCGATCTGGTGAACGCGTCGAGCCTGGCCGAGATCGGCATCGCGTGGCGCGAGTGGCTGTCGTGTCCGGTCAAGATCGTCGACGAGTACAACCGCATCCCCACCAAGACCCAGTCGGCCCTGCTGACGATGGTGGCCGAGGGCTACGTCGAGAGCCACGATCAGATGCGTCGCACGGCCCCGGCCTCGGGCGTGGAGAGCTGGTTCTTCACTGCCAACGACGACGCGGGCGGGGGCACCTTCCCCGTCATCCAGGCGCTGCGCGACCGCATGGACGTCACTGTGCCCGCGGCGGGCTTCAACAGCCGCTTCCTCGATGAGCTCGTCGCGCGCGTCGAAGCGGGCGAGAAGCCCGAGGAGCACGTGCCCGCCGAGCTCGTGTTCGGCCCCGACGAGCAGTCGGCGATGCGCGCGGCGATCCGTGCCGTGCCCGTGCCGGCCGAGGTGCGGCGGCGACTGGAGTTCTTCCTCGGCCACTTCGAATTCGTGCAGGGCGGTGGGCGCCGGTTCGAGTACCGCACGAAGGACACGGTGACCACGGCGGGTGGCCGGGTCGCCGAGGTGATCGAGGCGAACTCCGGGGCCGACCTCATGACCGACCTGGGCGCGCAGACCCTCAACGGCCTGTCGGTCCGGGCGCTGCAGACCCTCATCGTGTACGCCAAGGCCGTCGCCTGGTTCCGCGGCCGCGACGCCGTGTCGGTCGCCGACGTGGGCGCGATGCTGCCGTTCGTGCTGCGCGGCAAGCTGCTGCCCAACCCCACGCATCCGCGCTTCGACGTGGGCGCCGAGCGCGAGCTGAGCACCGACGTGATGAGCTGGCTGGCCGACCTGTTCGCCGAGTCGTGCCGGCAGTTCGACGCCCTCGGTCGCGGGACCGACGATCCCGTCGGCGACCTGCTCGCGCAGCTCGAGGCGGGCCTCGACGGCGTCGGGACGGTGGAGGCCGGTCGCCGCCTCACCCAGATCGAGGCGCGCCTGCGCACGGTCGCGGGCACCGGCAAGCTCTACGGGCGCGACTTCGACGACCTCATGGCGCTCAAGTACCTGCACCAGCGCTACACCGCTTACCTGCGCTGGCTCGAGGGGCGTTCGTGATCCGACGCCCCGGCCACCTCGCCGATCACACCCCGCCGGTGGGTACTCCGGTGCCGGTCGAGGGGCTCGACCTGGCGCTGGCGGGGCGCAACGTCGCGGCGGCGGGCGGCTCGGCCGAGAGGTTCGCGGTGTCGTTCGCCGCGGGACGCGCGGCCGCCGAGGGCATCGACCCCGTCGCCCTCGCGGGCATCGCGGGCTGGCGGGCCGGGGCGCTCGGCCTGCGCGACGACGCCCTGCGCAGCATCGACTCGGTGCGGTCGACGGGTGCCGGGGTGGCCGCGGCGGCCGCCCTGGGGATGGATGCCGCTGACCTCGGCGCCTTCGTCGACCGGCAGCGCGCTGACCGGTACTGGTGGCCGGGCCGCCGCGAGGCCAACGGCTACGTCTGCGCGGTCGGGGGTTTCCGCGGCCTCGGCGGGGCGTGGACGGCGCCGCCGGCCGACGGTCGACCGCTCGACGCCGACGGCGCGTTCGCCGTGCGCACCGGGGAGCGGTGGTGGCGCATCGACGCCGACGTGTGGGGGTCGCACCTGAGCCCGCTCGACGACGAGCCCGAGCCGGGCGCCGCGGGCGCGGCATCCGTCCTCACCTTCGCCGACTCGTACCTGGCGTGGATCCACGTCGCGGGGCCCGCGTGAGCACGACGACCGCGCCGGTCGGCGGCGACCTGGCGGCGTGGGAGGCGGCGCAGCGACTGTGGGGCGTGAGGCTGCAGGAGGCGCGCATGGCTCCCGGCGCGGGCGAGGGGCAGGGCGCTCCCGCGTGGTTCACCTTTCCGCCGGTGGTCACGGTCGACCCGGTCATGGTCGCGCGGCTCGGGGGAGCCGACGAGATGGAGAGCGTGTTCGCGCACGAGCTCGGGCACCACGTGCTCGCCCCCAGCACGCGCCTGGACGCGCTGAAGATCCGCCATCAGATGGCCCGGGCCCTGCAGGCCGCGGGTGCTCCCGCCCTGCGCGACGCGGATCTCGCGCTGATGTCGAACCTGTGGACCGACCTGCTCGTCAACGCGCGCGTCGCCATCCTGCAGCGACGGCGCGACGGCGCGGGCGAGCCCGGCATCGTGCGGTTGTCGCGGGAGCTGTACCGCGCGTCGCGCTCGTCGCCGAGCCCGCTGTGGTGGGTCTACCTGCGCACCTACGAGCTGCTGTGGAACCTGCCGGGCGGAACCCTCTGCGACCCCGAGCCGCCAGCGCCCGACCGACGCCCGCCGAAGCAGAAGCAGGAACTGCCGTGGACGCGCATCGCCGCGGAGCATCGCGCCGCCGAGAAGGCGCTGCGGCAGGCGCGGAAGGCCGCCGAGCGCGTGTCCGACGAACTGGCCGAGGCGACGGTCACGCGTCCTGCGCTCGACGCCGACGTGCTCGCCTCGCTCGTGCGCACCTTCGCGGGCGATGCCGTGGCCGGGGCCCTGCGCTTCGGCGTCGTGGTGGCGCCGTACCTCATCGACCCGCGCACCGACGGCGCGGGCGCGCTCCCCGGCGGCACCTGCGCGGCCGACACCGCCGCCCCGACCCCCTCGGAGCTCGGCCGGGTGCTGTCGGACCGGCGATTGAGCGGCGCCGTCCCCTCCTCCGCAGGGGCCGCGGCCGCGTCGGTGGCGAAGGGCTCGACCACGGGGCAGGCCCTCGGAATCGCGCAAACTCTCGAGCTGTACGCCGACGCCGACCCGGCTGCCGTGATCGCGGCCTGGTACCGCGCCGAGGCGACGCGGTGGGTGCGTCCGTTCACCCAACGGTTGCCGCGCGCGGTCTCGGCCGATCTTCCGGGGCCGTTCGAGAGCTGGGAGACCGGTGACGACCTCGCCGACCTCGACTGGCCCGCGACGTTGCAGGCGGGCGGGGTCGTCGTCCCGGGGGTGACGACGCTGCGGCGCTCGTACCTGGTCGATGATCCGCCGCCGGTGTCGTCGAGCATCGATCTCGACCTCTACATCGACAGCTCGGGCTCGATGCCGCAGCCGCAGACGGGCTCGCCCGCCGTGCTCGCGGGCACGATCCTCGCCCTGTCGGTGCTGCGCGGAGGGGGGCGGGTCCGGGTGACCAGCTTCTCGGGGCCCGGCCAGGTCGCCGGCCACGAGGAGTACTCCCGCGACCCCGCCCGCACGATCGCCGACCTCGCCCACTTCTTCGCCGGCGGCACGACGTTCCCCCTCGACCTGCTCGACAAGAGGTACGCCGGACGGGGGACTCCGGATGCCGCGCACTGCCGTCACCTCGTCGTGCTCTCCGACGACGGGCTGACCTCGCTCTTCGGCGACGGCGACCCCGCTCGCGCCGATGTCGCGTCCCGGGTGCGCGAGACGCTCAGCACGGCGACCCTCGTCGTGCTCGATCGACAGCACCGGGTCGCGGAGCCGGCGCTGCGGGCGGGATACGACGTGATCTACATCGAACGGATGGAGGACGCACCCGCGGTGTGCGCCCAACTGGCGGAGGCGCTCGGTGGCTGAGGCGGACGATCTGCTGAGCGCGTGGTCGGCGATCGCGCCGCCCGAGAACACGGCGTGGGCGAGCGCCCGGCCCGGCCCCGGGGTCGACGAGATCGCCGCGCGCCTGTCGAGCGTGCCGCGGCCGTTCCTCGACGACGACGTCTCGCTGCGCGCGCTCGCCGGTGACGTGCTGGGCCGCCCCCTGGCATCCGTCGATCATGCCGACGACGCGCGGGTGCGCACGGGCGCGGCGATCGGTCTGTGGGTGGTGGCGAGCGAAGACCTCGTGCAGCCGTTCGTCCCGTCACTGGCGGGCGGCGATGTGACGCGCGCGATCGACGCCCTGGCGCTGCGCCTCGCGCCCGTGGTGGATCCGCGCGACTGGCTCGCCGACGCCGAGCGGCGGGAAGAGGCGGCGCGCATCTTCCTGCTGTGGGCGGGCTTCCTGCCGACCGGCGAAGACCGCGAGACCGCACGCGCCCTCCTCGACGCGCGCGACTCGTTGCGCCGGAACGCCGCGCTCGCCGAGGCCTACGCCGCCTACCGACACCGCGAGGAGATCGCCCGCCGCCTGGCCGAGGCGCGGGCTCGGGAGGCCGCCGCGAGGTACTCGAGTGAGTGACCCCGACGACCCGCTCGCGCTCGGCGAGTACCGACCGGGGTCGGCGGCGGTGCTGACGGATGCCGAGCGCTGGCCGACCCTCGACGCCGACGGCGCCGCGCGGCTGCAGCGTTGGCGCACGCACCCCGCGGCCCCCGCGTGGGTGCACGCCACGGGGGATCGCCTCTCGGCCGAAGCCGTCGACCGCGCGCGCACGCCGCTGCCGCTCGACGGGTGGCTCGACGAGCACCTCGCCGGCGCCCGCGCGCTGCCGTTCTACCGTCGGATGACAGGGCTTCGGACCCTCGAGGATTTCCCTCTGATCGGGCGTGCCGATCTCGTCGCCGACATCTCGGCGTTCGTTCCCCTCGACGCCGACCTCGACCGCATGCTGCACGGCACGAGCTCGGGGTCGACGGGGGCGGCCCTCGTCATTCCCGACGACGTCGAGGAGGTGGCGCGCGGCTTCCACCTGCTCGTCCGCCTGGTGCACGAGGCGGGAGTGGACTGGGAACCGGATGCCGAGCGGCTCGCGCTCATGTGGGTGCTGCAGCAGCGCCAGGCCTTCACGTACGTGTCGATCGTCAGCGGCTTCGCCCAGCGCGCCATGGCGCGGGTCAACCTCGATCGGGGCGCCTGGCGGGCGGCATCCGATCGCTCGACGTTCGTGCGTGACGCTGATCCGCAGGTGATCTCGGGAAACCCCACGAGCCTGTCCGAGTTGCTGACCCCCGAGCTGCGGGCCGTCGTGCGCCCGCTGGCCCTGTTCTCGGGGGCGATGGCGCTGTCGGCGCCGCTGCGCGCGGAGCTCGAGGCCGCGTTCTCGTGCCCCGTGTTCGACGTGTACGGCCTGCACGAGACCCGGCCGATCGCGGTGCGCACCGACGACGGACCGTTCCGCGTGCTCGACCGGCGCGTGCACGTCGAGGTGCTCGACGCCGCGGGCGAGCCGGTCGTCGACGGCGCGATGGGCGAGATCACGGTGACCGCGGGCGAGAACCCCCTGCTGCCTCTCGTGCGGTACCGCACCGGCGACTTCGGCCGGCTCGTCGACCTCCCCGGCGGAGGCGTCGGCATCGCCGACCTCGAGGGGCGCGAGCACACCGACTTCATCAGCGCCGCGGGGGCGCGCGTGCCGTCGGTCGATCTCACGCAGCAGCTGCAGAGCCACGGCGCGCACGGCTGGACGGTGGAGCAGAGAGCGGACGGCGGGCTCGAGGTGCGGATCGCCGGAGGCGACGGAACGGCGATCGAGGCGGCGCTGCGGGCCCTGCTCGATCAGCCCGTCCAGCTCGAGCGCGTCGAGCGTCTCGGCGACCTCGGCGAGGGCAAACCCCGACGCTTCCGGTCCGCCGCGCGCTGACGTCCGGATGCCGAGGGGCCGGTGCTCGTGGCCCCGGCCCCTCGGCATCCGGTGAGTCAGTCCAGGTACTTCGCGTACGCCGGCAGGGTGAGGAACGCGGGGAACTCCTCGCGCAGCGCCACCTCGCGGAACACCGCGGCGGCGTCGTCGAAGCGGTCGCCCTCGAACCGGGGAGCGTCGGCGAGCACCTCGGTCATCAGCTCCTCGACGAAGCCGCGGGTGATGGCGATGCCCTCGGCGGTGGAGTGATCCTGGTGGATCCACTGCCAGATCTGCGAGCGCGAGATCTCCGCGGTCGCGGCGTCTTCCATCAGGTCGTCGATCGCGACAGCGCCCAGGCCCCGCAGCCACGCCTCGATGTAGCGGATCGCCACCGAGACGTTGCCCCGCACCCCCGCCGTGGTCACCGGCAGGCCGATGCGCACGTCGAGCAGGTCGGCGGGGTCGACAGCCACCTCGTCGCGGGTGCGCCCGAGCTGGTTCGGCTCGTCGCCGAGCACCGCGTCGAACTCGGCGCGCGCCACCGGGATGAGGTCGGGGTGGGCCACCCACGTGCCGTCGAAGCCGTCGCCGGCCTCGCGCCGCTTGTCGGCGGCCACCTTCTCGAACGCCGCCTCGGTGACCTCGGGACGACGACGGTTGGGGATGAAGGCGCTCATGCCGCCGATCGCGTAGGCGCCGCGCTTGTGGCACGTCTGCACGAGCAGTTCGGTGTAGGCCCGCATGAACGGCACCGTCATCGTAACCTCGCTGCGGTCGGGGAGCACGAAGCGGGCGCCCCGGCCGCGGTAGGTCTTGATGATCGAGAAGATGTAGTCCCACCGTCCGGCGTTCAGGCCCGCGCAGTGGTCGCGCAGGGCGAAGAGGATCTCCTCCATCTCGAACGCCGCGGGCAGCGTCTCGATCAGCACGGTCGCGCGGATCGTGCCGTGGGCCAGGCCCAGGCGCTCCTCGGTGAACGAGAACACGTCGTCCCAGAGCCGTGCCTCTTCGGCCGACTCGATCTTCGGCAGGTAGAAGTACGGTCCCCGGCCCGCCGCGATCAGGGCGTGCGCGTTGTGGAAGACGTACAGCCCGTAGTCGATGAGCGATCCGGATGCCGGCAGCTCGCGCCCCGCG
Source organism: Microbacterium algihabitans (assembly GCF_032464975.1). Taxonomy (NCBI): domain Bacteria; kingdom Bacillati; phylum Actinomycetota; class Actinomycetes; order Micrococcales; family Microbacteriaceae; genus Microbacterium; species Microbacterium algihabitans. Next base: position 139,888 of record NZ_JAWDIU010000003.1, on the reverse strand, counting down.
CGATCGATGAAGCTCACGTGCTTCTCGGGCAGGTGCCAGCCGCGCGGACGCATCACGATCGTGGGGGTGCGCTCGGCGGTGACCTCGTAGCGCTTGCCCTCGGGGCTCGTGAACGACAGCTGCCCGCGGATGGCGTCGAACAGCGACAGCTGCCCGCCGATGACGTTGCTCCAGGTGGGGCTCGTCGCGTCTTCCTGGTCGGCGAGCCACACCCGCGCGCCGGAGTTGAGCGCGTTGATCGTCATCTTCGGGTCGGTGGGGCCGGTGATCTCGACGCGGCGGTCCTCCAGGCCCGGGCCGGCGCCCGCCACCCGCCACGACGGGTCGTCGCGGATGTGCGCGGTGTCGGCGCGGAAGTGCGGGTCGTCGCCCGTGCCGATCTCGAAGCGGCGGCGCAGGCGAGCGGCGAGGCGGTCGTGCCGACGCCGGGCGAAGCGGTCGTGCAGCTCGGTGACGAAGGCGAGGGCCGCGGGCGTGAGGATCTCGCCGTCGCGCCCGTGCAGGGGCCGCTCGAGACGAAGGTGCGGGGCGGATGCCGGGGTGCTCGGCATCCGGTGCCCTTCGGCGTTCGTGCCGGTGGCGGTCGTCGAAGTCGGCGATGTCGCGGTGGTGGGCGGGGGAGAGGTGTCGATGAGGGTCATGATCGTGGCTTTCTGTGGCGCGTCCGCTTCTCGGACCATGTCCCGAAAATGGCGGCCTGGGGGTGGCCCAGGCAGCCGAAAGTGGGACATGGTTCGCGAAAAGTGGGACGAGGGGTGGGCGGGGTGCCCGGCGGCGCGGGGTGCGCGCCGGGCCGGGCATCGGGGACCATGTCCCGAAAATGGCGGCCTGGGGGTGGCCCAGGCAGCCGAAAGTGGGACATGGTTTGCGAAAAGTGGGACGAGGGGTGGGTGGGAGCGGGCGAGGGCTCAGTGGAACTGCGCGGTCTCGGTGGAGCCGGCCAGGGCGAGCGTGGCGCTGTCGGGGTTGAGCGCTGTCGAGACGACGTCGAAGTAGCCGGTGCCCGCTTCGCGCTGGTGGCGCGTGGCGGTGTACCCGTTCGCTTCGGCGGCGAACTCGGCCTCCTGCAGCTCGACGTACGCGCTCATGGCGCGCTCGGCGTACCCGCGAGCGAGGTCGAACATCGAGTGGTTCACGGCGTGGAAGCCGGCCAGCGTGATGAACTGGAAGGCGTAGCCGAGAGCGGCCAGGTCGGCCTGGAACGTGGCGATCTGCTCGTCGTCGAGGTGGCGCTTCCAGTTGAAGCTCGGCGAGCAGTTGTAGGCGAGCTTCTTGCCCGGGTAGCGGGCGTGGATCGCCTCGGCGAAGCGGCGCGCGAGCTCGATGTCGGGCTCGCCCGTCTCGACCCAGAGGAGGTCGGCGTAGGGCGCGAAGGCGAGGCCGCGGGCGATGACCGAGTCGAGGCCCGGGCGCACGCGGTAGAAGCCTTCGCTCGTGCGCTCGCCGGTGAGGAACTCCGCGTCGCGCGGGTCGACGTCGCTGGTGAGCAGGTCGGCGGCCAGGGCGTCGGTGCGGGCGATGATGACGGTCGGCACCCCCGCGACGTCGGCGGCCAGGCGCGCGGCGTTGAGGGTGCGGATGTGCTGCTGGATCGGCACGAGCACCTTGCCGCCGAGGTGGCCGCACTTCTTCTCGCTTGCGAGCTGGTCTTCCCAGTGGATGCCGGCGGCTCCGGCCAAAATCAGCGACTGGGCCAGTTCGTAGGCGTTGAGCGGACCGCCGAACCCGGCCTCGGCGTCGGCGACGATCGGGGCGAGCCAGTCCTGCGTGATCTCGCCCTCGGCGCGCTCGATCTGGTCCTGCCGCAGCAGCGCGTTGTTGATGCGACGCACCACCGCGGGCACGCTGTTGGCGGGGTAGAGGCTCTGGTCGGGGTAGGTCTGCCCCGCGAGGTTGCCGTCGGCGGCGACCTGCCACCCGCTCAGGTAGATGGCCTTCAGCCCCGCGCGCACCTGCTGCACGGCCTGGCCGCCGGTGTAGGCGCCGAGGGCGCGGACGTACTCCTCGGTGTGGATGAGGTTCCAGAGGTTCTCGGCCCCCCGACGGGCGAGGGTCGACTCTTCGCGGACGCTGCCGCGGAGGCGCACGACGTCGTCGGCCGAGTACGTGCGCTCGATGCCGTCCCAGCGGGGATCGTTCTCCCACGCGGCGCGGATCTCGTCGGCGGTCTCGGTCTGGTCGCCGGGGCGCAGGGGCTGCTGGGCGGGGGTGGCCTGGATCGTCATGAGCGTTCTCCTTCGGATGCCGGGGCTGCGGTGCCCCGTGGAGACCACTGTCGGCGAAGAACAACCCCCTCGAAGTGCATTTTGCGTGTGAAGATCGCGCGATCTTCTGATCTGGTGAGAACATGACGTATGGACACCGGCGTCTCTGCTTCTTCGGCATCCCTCCCGTTCGACGATGACGAGGTGGACACCCTCACCATCGGCCGACGCATCCGCCAGCTGCGCACCGCGCGCGGCCTCACGCTCGACGAGCTCGCCGCGGCGGTCGGTCGCGCACCGAGCCAGATGTCGATGATCGAGAACGGTCGACGCGAGCCCAAGCTCACGCTGCTGCAGGCGATCGCGCGGGCGCTGGAGTGCAAGCTCGAGCAGATCCTCGACGCCGAGCCCCTCGACGCGCGCGCCGCGCTCGAGATCTCGGTCGAGCGCGCGATGCGCGGGCAGACCTTCCAGGCGCTCGGCATCGAGCCGTTCCGCGTCGGCCGGTCAATGCCCGACGAGGTGCTCTCGGCGATGCTCGCGCTGCAGGGCGAGATCGAGAGGCTCCGTGAGGAGCGCTCCGCGACACCCGAAGAGGCGCGGCGGGCCAACGTGGCGCTGCGCCGGCTCATGCGCACGCAGGACAACCACTTCCCCGACCTCGAGCGCACGGCATCCGGGATCCTCTCCGCGATCGAGCACCCCGGCGGTCCCCTCACCCAGCGCGGGGCGAGCGACATCGCCGCGCACCTCGGCTTCACGCTGCACTACGTGCCCGACCTGCCCTCGTCGACCCGGAGCATCGCCGACGTGAAGAACGGCCGGCTGTACCTGTCGACGAAGGTCGCGAAGGGCGACCCCCGCGCGGCGGTGCTGCAGGCACTGTCGAGCCGCATGCTCGGCCACGGCGAGCCGACGAGCTACGACGAGTTCCTGCGCCAGCGCGTCGAGACGAACTACCTCACCGGGGCCCTGCTCATGCCCGAGGCGCACGTCGTGCCCGCCCTCCGTGAGGCGAAGGAGCGGCGCACGATCAGCATCGAAGACCTGCGCGACGCCTACTCGGTGTCGTACGAGACGGCCGCGCACCGCTTCACCAATCTGGCGACCGTGCACCTCGGCATCCCGGTGCACTTCTTGAAGGTGCACGAGTCGGGCACCATCACGAAGGCTTACGAGAACGACGACGTGAACTTCCCCACCGACCGCCTCGGGTCGATCGAGGGACAGATGTGCTGCCGGCGCTGGACGAGCCGCGTGGTCTTCGACGAGGACGACCGCTTCAACCCGTACTACCAGTACACCGACACCGGCAACGGAACCTACTGGTGCACCGCCCGCGTGGAGCAGTCCAGCGAGGGCGCGCACTCGGTGAGCGTGGGCGTGCGCTTCGACGACACGAAGTGGTTCCGGGGACGCGACACCCCCAACCGCGGGGTGTCGCGGCACGCCGTCGAGACGTGCTGCCGCCGTGCTCCGGCCTCGTTGGAGAACGCGTGGCGCGGGCAGGCCTGGCCCAACGTGCGCACGCCCCGCACCCTGCTGGCGACCCTGCCGACCGGGGCGTTCCCCGGCGTGGACACGACCGAGATGTACGAGTTCCTCGAGGCGCACGCCCCGCGCGGGTGAGGGGACGGGGCCGTCGTGCGGAGGCCGGGTCCGGCGCCGGAGTGCGGACTCGGCGCCGTCGTGCGGGCGCCGACCAGCGCCGTCGTGCGGATGCCGGGTGTGACCCGCCGATTCCGGATGCCGCGAACTCGGCGTGTCGGCTCCCGCATCCGCGGGACGGCGGGCGGGGGTTGATCGAAAACCTGACACGTGTAAGGTATCTCCCACGTGAGCTCCGTCCCCCCGGAGCGCTTTCGATGAGGAGAGCCAGTCATGAAGCACACCCTCGCGGCATCCACCGCGATCGTCGGACTCGTCGTGGGCGGTCTCGCCGCGGCATCTCCCGCCTTCGCCGCCCCGCCCGGACAGCCCGGTCCGCCCCCGCACGCGGGACCCCCGCCGCACGCGGGACCCCCGCCGCACGCGGGGCCGCCGGCGCACGCGGGGCCGCCTCCGCACGCCGGTCCCGGAGCCCGCGACCTTCAGCGCTACGCCGCGGACACCTGGGAGTCGATGGCGGCGATGGCCCACGCGAACACCGGCCTGCCCGACGACAACATCGGCGGAGCGCTCGAGGCCGCCACGGCATCCGGATACACCTCGCCGACCAACATCGGCGGCTACCTCTGGTCGACCGTCACCGCGCGCGACCTCGGGATCATCGACGCCGACGAGGCGCGCGAGCGACTGACCGCCACCGTGTCGACGCTCGAGACCATGGACCGCAACGACGGCAGTGGCATGTACTACAACTGGTACGCGCCCGACACCGGCGCGAAGCTCGAGATCTTCCCGACCTCGGGCGAGGTCATCCACCCGTTCCTCAGTACCGTCGACAACGGATGGTTGGCAGCGGCGCTGCGCATCGTGCGCGAGGCCGAGCCCACCCTCGCCGACCGCGCCGATGCGCTGTACCACTCGATGGACTTCTCGGCCTTCTTCGACTCCGCCGGGGCCGCGAACCTCCCCGCGGGCACCAACCGCGGCGGCTTCTGGGAGGCCCCTCCCGGAGACGGCTGCGCCGTCGAGGCCCTCATGTACAACGGCAGCGGCGAGCAGGCGTTCTACACCTGCCACCACTACGACACGACCGTCAGCGAGAGCCGCATCGCGACCTACCTCGGCATCTCCGAGGGCTCGATCCCGGCATCCGGTCTCTACGGCACGCACCGCACGATGCCCGCGGGCTGCGACTGGGCCTGGCAGGAGCAACTGCCCACCGGCGAGACGCGCACCTACGACGGCGTCGACGTCTACGAGGGCGTCTACTCGTACGACGGCATGTCGTTCGTGCCGAGCTGGGGCGGCAGCATGTTCGAGGCCCTCATGCCCGACCTGCTCATTCCCGAGACCGAATGGGGTCCGACGTCGTGGGCGGTGAACCACCCGATCACGGTCGAGATCCAGAAGCGTCACGGTCTCGATGAGGCCGGCTACGGCTCATGGGGCTTCTCGCCGGCGAGCAACCCGTTCGGAGGGTACGCCGAGTACGGCGTCGACATCGCCGGCATGCGCTCCGACGGATACACCTCGGATGCCGAGAAGACCGACGTCGACGTCGATCGCCCCGGCTGCAGCGAGGGCACCAACCCCGATCCGACGTTCGGCGACGGCGTCGTCACCCCGCACGCGTCGTTCCTGGCGCTGCCCTACGACCGCCAGGGCGTGCTGAAGAACCTGCGCGGCCTCGAGAAGATGGGCGCCTATGGGCCCGGTGGCTTCTACGACGCCGTCGCGGTCGGCAGTGGAACGATCGCCGAACGCTACCTGTCGCTCGACCAGTCGATGATCATGGCCGCGATCGGAAATGCCCTCACCGGCGACAGCCTGAAGGACTACATGGTCGATGACAGGATGGAGCAGAACCTCCGGCCCGCCATCGAACAGCAGGTCTTCGGATCGTCGTGGGGCACTTCGCGCCGCTGACGTCTCGATCGCTCGATGCCCGGTTCCCGTGGGGTGCCGGGCATCGTCGCGCCCGGGGGAGAGGATGCCGATGACCGACGCCACCGCACCGCGCGCTCGCCGCGGGAGCTACTCCAAGGGTCAGCAGACCCGGCAGCGGATCGTCGACGAGGCGGTCGTCGTCTTCGGGCGGTCGGGTGTGACGGCGGGGTCGCTGCGCGAGGTCGCGACGCGGGTCGGGCTGACCCCGGCCGGCGTGATGCACCACTTCTCGTCGAAGGAGGAACTGTTCGCCGAGGTGTTGCGGCAGCGCGACGAGCGCGTGCGAGCAGCGGCGGGAGACCCCCGCGAGCACACGCTCGTCGAGCAGATGCGCAAGGTCGTCGCCCACAACGCCACGACCCGCGGCCTGACCTCGCTGTACACGCTGGTGGTCGCCGAGGCGAGCGACCCGGGGCACCCCTCGCACGCGGCGTTCGCCGAGCGCTACCGCCGCAGCGCCGAGACCGCGGCCGACCTGCTGCGCGCCGGCCAGGCAGCGGGCGAGGTGCGCGCCGACGTCGATCCCGAGCGCGCGGCGCGCCTGTTGAGCGCGGTCATGGACGGCCTGCAGCAGCAGTGGCTCCTCGACGAATCGGTCGACATGTCGGCCCTGTTCTCCGAGTTCGTGCGGGGCTACCTCGAGCCGCGCGGCTGACGCCCTCGGGTCGCCGCGCTCGCGGCATCCGCCCGATTCGGTCCGCCGTCGTGCGGATTAGAGACGTGACACGCCGTGTGGGTGGGGTGGCCGGACGGCGTGTCGGGGGTGTGGTCCGCAGGACGGTGGTGTGTGGGTGTGTCGGGGGTGGTTCGCCGTCGTGCGGATTAGAGACGTGACACGCCGTGTGGGTGGGGTGGCCGGACGGCGTGTCGGGGGTGTGGTCCGCAGGACGGCGGAAGGAATGACAGGGAAACCCGGGTGGGGCGGAGGCCTCAGCGCCGGTGGAGGCCTCTCGTCAGGAGGCCGAGGATGGCGGCCTCGACGGTCGGCCAGTCGTGAACCACGAGGGCGTAGTCGAAACGGAGGGTGACGAATCCCCACGCGGCGGCTCGAGCGTCGCGACGCAGATCCTTGTGGCGGTGGTCGGCTCCGCCGTGATTTTCGACCCCGTCCACCTCGATGATGAGGGCGTCTCCGACGAGGAGATCGACTCTGCCCACCGAGTAGACCGACACCTGTGTGCGCACGTCGAGGTTCAGATGGCGGAGCCGCCAACGCAGAAGCGACTCGAGTCCGCTCTCCGCGTCGTCACGGGCGAACTGCAGTGCACGCCGCGCGTCAGCCGACAGGCCTGAGGCGAGCCGGGGGATATCGGTTGCCGCAATCGCTCGCAGGTGCAACGCGGATTCGACGGCGACGAAGAACTCCTCGACACCGCGGCACAGCAGGATCTGGCGCAGGATGCGGATGACGCCGGGTGTCGCGAACCGGTCGGTTCGGTCCTGATCCCAGTGCTCGACGCACGCGCACGCCGCGTGGGCGAGTCCGTGACCGTCGTGGGTCAGTCCGACGTGCTGGTCGCCGGAGGGGGTGAGCACCCAGAGACCGAGGTGCCGCGCCGCTGTCACGCAGGCGAGTGCCCCTCCGTGCTGCGCCGCGGTCCGACGGGGCGTGCAGGTGTCGGCATCCGCGTAGATCCCACGCCGGAGGCGCACCAGAGTTCCGGACGCCACCGCGCGGTCCACTCGGGCGCGCGACCATCCATCGCGGTAGAGGTCGAGACGGCGACGGATGCGGCTGCCAGCGGAACACATGCGGCCACTGTGTCGCGAGGCGGCGAGAGCGCGCGGGGTGGATGCCGCTGTCTGTGGACGAACTCCGAGGATCTTGTCCTGTGGATCAGCCGCACCTACGCGGCTCGTCCGGTGTCGATGTGGTCAGGGGATGTGGTCAGGGGATGCCGTCGTGCGGACCGCGGCGGAGACACGCCGTCCGAGGATCGCGCGATCCGGCGTGTCGGGGTTCTCGTCCGCAGGACGGCGCGCCCGCGACGTGCGAGTCGCCGGCGGGCGATGCCGCGGTCGGGCCCGACGGATGCCGCGGTCGGGCCTACCGGCTGACGCGGGCCGGATTGTCCGGGCGCCGCGGCGCCTCGCCGTCCTGCGGATGCCGCGAGAGACACGCCGGGCGGGAGGGGCGGGCACACGGCGCGTCGAGGCTCGCATCCGCAGGACGGCACGCGCGGAGGGATCCGCGCACCCGCGGCGCGTCGAGGCTCGCATCCGCACGACGGCACGCCCGGAGTGACCTCCGCACGCACAGCCGGGCGTCCACAGCCGCGGGACTCGCGCCTTGCGGTTATCCAGGTTATGCGCATAAACTGACCACGACGTGCAGGAGGCGACCGACGACGGTCGCCCAGGTTCGAGGAGGAACACGATGAAGATCACCCGATGGAGCGCCGTGGCCGTCGTCGCGGTCGCCGCGATCGCCTTGACGGGCTGCGGACGCGCCTCTGACACCGGTTCCGGTGCCGCTGAGGCCTCGACGATCGGCGACGCGAAGGCCGAGGGCACGCTCACGATGTGGGCGATGGGTGCTGAGGGCGAGGCCCTGCCCGAGTTCGTGAAGCAGTTCGAAGAAGCCAACCCCGGTGTGACCGTCGACGTCACTCCCGTGCCGTGGGATGCCGCGTACAGCAAGTTCCAGACGGCGATCGCGGGCGGCAACACCCCCGACCTCGCGATGGTCGGCTCGACGTGGATGGCCGACTTCGGCGACGCGCTCCAGACCGTTCCGACCGACCTGTCGACCGACGGCATCTTCCCCGGTGCGCTCGACTCGACCATGATCGACGACCGCGCGACCGGTGTTCCCTGGTACGTCGACACCCGCGTGTTGTACTACCGCACCGACATCGCCGCCCAGGCCGGCTGGAACCAGGCCCCCACCACGTGGGACGAGCTGAAGCAGATGGCCGCCGACATGCAGTCGAAGGGCGGCGCGCAATACGGCATGCGGCTCCCGGCGGGCAACGACTCTTTCCAGGGCAATCTCTGGATGCCGTGGTCGAACGGCGTCGCGCTCGAGAACGGGTCGGAGTGGACCTTGGACACCCCGGAGGCCGTCGAGGCCTACGAGTACTACCAGTCGTTCTACACCGACGGCGTCGCGAACCCCGCCGCCGATCGCTCGGCCGGCGCGCAGGAGGCGGACTTCGTGGCGGGCTCGACCCCGATGCTCATCGACGGACCGTTCCTGATCGGACAGCTCGAAGAACTGGGCGGCGAGGGCTTCAGCGACAAGTTCACCACCGCGGTCCTGCCCACGAAGGAGTCGTCGACCTCGTTCAGCGGCGGCGCGAACCTCGCGGTCTTCGACGATTCCGACAATGCGGCCACTGCGTGGAAGCTCGTGCAGTGGCTGACCGAGCCCGAAACGCAGGCGTCGTGGTACGCCGCGACCGGAGACCTGCCCGCCGTGCAGGACGCGTGGAAGGACGATGCGCTGGCGTCGTCGTCGACCCTCGCCGCCTTCGGCACGCAGCTCGAGACGGCCAAGTCGGTGCCCGCGACGACGACCTGGGTGCAGGTGGCCGCCGCCGGTGACGCCATGCTCGAGAAGATCCGTCTCGGTCAGCAGTCCCCGGCCGATGGTCTGAAGGAACTCCAGGCCACCGCCGACCAGCTGGGTCTGGGCTGAGATCATGACGCAGGCAGTCGTGGGTGCGACCGGGCGGGCTCCGGCCCCCGGTCGCGCCCGCGCCGGCGGGGTGTCGAACCGCCGCCGGCGCCAGGGATGGGTCGCGTGGGGCTTCGCCCTGCCGTTCGTCGCGGTCTTCGCGGTGTTCATGGTGGTGCCGATCGTCGGGTCCTTCGCCATGTCGTTCACCGACTTCCGTTCGCGGGACATCCGTTCGCCCTTCGCGGTGAACTTCGTCGGGCTCGAGCAGTACGCCGGCGTCCTCTCCGACCCCGTCTTCCTCACCTCCCTCGGGGTGACGGCGACGTTCGTGATCGTCGGCATCCCGGTCACGATGGCGCTCGCCCTGGCTCTTGCGCTCGCCCTGAACGCCAGCAAGGGCCGGATCGTCTCGGTGCTCCGCGTGGGCTTCTACGCCCCCGTCGTGACGAGCATCGTGGCCGTGGCCGTCGTCTGGCGCTACATCCTGCAGCCCGAGGGGCTTCTCAATTCAGCTCTGGCGATCATCGGCATCCAGGGGCCCGATTGGCTCAACGACACCTCGACGGCCTTGCCGTCGCTCATCGCGATGGCGGTGTGGCGAAACGTCGGCACGCTGATGGTGATCTTCCTCGCCGGACTCCAGGCGATCCCCACCGACGTCAAGGAGGCCGCCCTCATGGACGGCGCCTCGTCGTGGCGGCGTCTGACCTCGGTGACGCTTCCGCTGCTGCGCCCCACCCTGCTGCTGGGCGCGGTGCTCATCTCGGTCGGGTTCCTCCAGTTCTTCGAGGAGGCCTTCGTGATGACGCAGGGCGGTCCGCTCAATTCCACCCTCTCGGTGGCCTATTACACGTTCAAGCAGTTCGGCTTCGGGCAGTACGGCACGGCCTCCGCGGCCAGCTACCTGCTGTTCCTGGCCATCGCGCTGCTCAGCCTCGTGCAGTTCCGCCTGCTGCGCTCGCAGGACTGACGTCAGGAGCCGTCATGACCCTCACCACTCCCGCGGCTCCGGCCGCCGTCGTCGAGACGACCGAGGCGCCCCGTCGTCGACGTCGTCCGGCCGACCGGATGACCCCCGGTCGTCTGCTCACCTCCGTCGTCTTGGTGGTCGGCCTGCTCGTCTGGGTGCTGCCGTTCGCGTGGATGCTGCTGGGCTCGGTGAAGACCCAGCGCGAGATCCTGCAGCGCCCGCCGACCTGGTGGCCCCAGCAGTTCACCTGGGAGAACTTCGCCGCCTGGTTCGGGCAACTGAACTTCGGGCAGTTCTTCGGCAACAGCTTCCTCGTCGCGGTGCTGACGGTGGCGGGCAATCTCGTCTTCTGCTCGATGGTCGGCTACGCGCTCGCGAAGATGGACTTCCCGGGCAAGAAGGCGCTGTTCATCGTCGTGATGGTGACGCTGATGGTGCCCGGCGTGGTCACCTTCGTGCCGCTGTTCGTGATGGTGTCGTCGCTCGGTCTCGTCGACAGCTACGCGGCGCTGATCCTGCCGTTCGTGACGACGCCGCTGGGTGTCTTCCTCATGCGGCAGTTCATGCTCGGCATCCCCGACCCGCTGCTCGAGGCCGCGCGCATCGACGGGGCGGGGGAGCTGCGCATCTTCGCCCGCATCGTGATGCCCCTCTGCGGCCCGCCGCTGGCGACCCTCGGCATCCTGACCTTCCTCGCTTCGTGGAACAACTTCCTCTGGCCGTTGGTGGCGGCCCAGACCGAGGCGAAGTACACCTTGCCCGTGGCGCTGTCGTTGTATTCGACGGGCCAGAACGCGACGGACTACGGCCTGCTGCTGGCGGGGTCGGTGCTGGTGATCGCGCCCATCATCCTGCTGTTCGTCTTCCTGCAGCGCTACTTCATCCAGGGCATCGCCTCGACCGGTCTCAAGTGACGCGACGGCCACGCGCCCCGCACGAGACCCGAGCCCTCGAAAGGACCCCATGACCTCCCCCCGCTTCTCCACCGCCCCCGACGGGACGCGTTTCCGCGACCTGAACGGCAACGGCGTGATGGACCCCTATGAAGACCCGCGCCGGAGCGCCGACGAACGCACCGAAGATCTCGTGGGGCGTCTGAGCCTCGAAGAGAAGGTCGGTCTGATGTTCCAGACCGTCATCGAGGTCGGCGACGACGGCGAGGTGCTCGAGGCGCCGGGCAAGATCTCGAAGTCGCCCACGACCACGGTGGTCGTGCACAAGAACATGAACCACTTCAACGTGCACGCGATCCGCACGGCCCGTCAGGCGGCGACCTGGAACAACAACCTGCAGGCGCTGGCCGAGTCGACGCCGCACGGCATCCCGGTCACCATCAGCACCGACCCGCGGCACGCCTTCGTCGAGAACACGGGTGTCGCGTTCTCGGCGGGTCCCTTCTCGCAGTGGCCGGAGGGGCTGGGACTCGCCGCCCTCGACGACGTCGAGACGGTGCGCCGGTTCGCCGAGGTGGCGCGCCGGGAGTACGTCGCCGTGGGGATCCGGGCAGCCTTGCACCCGCAGATCGATCTGGCCACCGAGCCCCGGTGGGGGCGGCAGGCGCAGACCCTGGGGCAGGATGCCGCGCGCGTGACGGAGTTCACCGCGGCGTACCTGCGGGGGTTCCAGGGCGAGAAGCTGGGGCCCGACAGCGTCGCCTGCACGACCAAGCACTTCCCCGGCGGAGGGCCGCAGCAGGATGGTGAGGACGCGCACTTCCCCTACGGCCGCGAGCAGGTGTACCCGGGCGGGATGTTCGACTACCACCTCGAGCCGTTCCGCGAGGCGATCCGCCGCGGCACCGCCGCGATGATGCCGTACTACGGCATGCCGATCGGCCTCGAGGTCGACGGCGAAGCGATCGAGGAGGTCGGCTTCGGCTACAACCGGCAGATCGTGACGGGCCTGCTGCGCGAGCAGCTCGGCTACGACGGTGTCGTCGTCACCGACTGGGAGCTCGTCAACGACAACCACGTGGGCGATCAGGTGCTGCCTGCCCGCGCCTGGGGTGTCGAGCACCTCACCGCCGTCGAGCGTATGGAGAAGATCCTCGATGCCGGCTCCGACCAGTTCGGAGGGGAGGAGTGCGTCGAGATGCTCCTCGAGCTCGTCCGCGCGGGCCGGGTGTCCGAGCAGCGCATCGACGAATCGGTGCGCCGCCTGCTGCGCGTGAAGTTCGAGCTCGGCCTCTTCGACGACCCCTACGTCGACGTCGATGCCGCCGAGCGCATCGTCGGCAACCCGGAATTCCGCGCCCTCGGCGAGGAGGCGCAGGCGCGCTCGCTGACGGTGCTCGTCAACGAGGAGCGCGACGGCCGCCCCGTTCTTCCGCTGCGCTCGGTCGGTGCCGTGTACGCCGAGGGGTTCCGGGCCGACGACGTGGCGGAACTGGGCGAGGTCGTCACCGACCCGTCGCAGGCCGATCTGGCGATCGTGCGCATCGGGGCGCCGTTCGACCCGCGCGACGACCTGTTCCTCGAGGCGTGGTTCCACCAGGGCTCGCTCGAGTTCGCGCCCGGCCTGGTCTACCGCCTGAATCAGATCGCGGCATCCTGCCCGCTGGTCATCGTCGTGAACCTCGACCGCCCGGCGATCCTCACCCCGTTCGTGGGCCACGCGGCGGCGATCGTGGCCGACTACGGCAGCTCGGCGCGCGCCGTGCTCGATGCGCTGACCGGGCGCGTGCTGCCGCGCGGTCGCCTGCCTATCGAGATCCCCCGATCGATGGATGCCGTGCGTTCCTCCCGCGAGGATGTACCGTCGGACACCGGCGATCCCGTCTTCCCCGTGCACCATGGGCTGGAGCTCACGGACGCGCTGGTGACTGCGGGGCAGAGGGGGTAAAGCGGCCGATGGCGGAGGGACAGGCGACGCGTCGACCGACCGTGTACGACGTCGCGCAAGAGGCGAACGTCTCGATCGCGTCGGTGTCGTTCGCGTTCCGCCGACCCGACAAGCTCAGCGACGCGACGCGCGAACGCGTGCTCGATGCCGCGCGACGTCTCGGGTACGCCCCCAGTGCGGCCGCCCGCGGCCTCGCGCGCGGTCGCACGGGGATTCTCGGCCTGCACGCGTTCGACCTGTTGCTGGAGCGCCCTGATCCGCTCGCACGGCCGCTCAGCGGCTTGAAGTCGCCGCGGCTCGACACCGGGTCGCCCATCGGCTGGGACGACACCGACGACGAGGTGCTGAGCGACCCTCGAGCCTTCCCCCTGTACGTCGACGAGGTGCAGCGCGGCTTCGAGCTCGAGTGCTGGGCGCTTGGGCGGCCCGTGATGCTCAGCAGCGGGTCCGACACCGACGTGTCGGTCGCCGACACCGTGGGGCGCGTCGACGGGCTCGCCATCTTCCCGTCGCCGCAGACCGCTCCGACGCTCGCCCGGCACTCGCCGTCGATCCCCATCGTGCTGTTCAGCACGGCTCCCGCCGATGACGCGCATCACCGTGTGCGCGTCGACAATGCCGGCGGCATGCGCGCCCTCGTGTCGCATCTCATCGACGAGCATGCCGCGACCGATCTCGCGTTCGTGGGGCGGCCGGAGGCGGCCGACGTGGTCGAGCGTCACGACGCGATGCTCGCGGAACTGCAGGATCGCGGCATCCGGTCTCGCCCGGGCGTCGTGGATGCCACCGTCCGGGGCGCCGACGACCTCGTGCCGCAGGTGCGCGCGCTGATCGCGGCGGGGCGGATGCCGCAGGCCTTCGTCTGCGCGTCGGATCAGCACGCGTTCGCCTTGCTCGACGCCCTCGAGGCCGAGGGCTTGCGCGTGCCCGACGACGTGGTGGTCACCGGCTTCGACGGCACCCTCGGCTCGCGCCTGACGACTCCGGCCCTGACCACCGTGCGTCAGCCGATGGAGGCGATGGGGCGCGCGGCGGCCCGCATCCTCGCCGGAACCGCGGGTGCCGCTCCGTCCGGTGGCGCGTTCGACGTCGTCTTCGAGGCCAGGGTCGTGGTGCGCCGCAGCTGCGGGTGCTGAGCGGGCGCGGGGGCTGCGCCGTCGTGCGGATCCGGCGGGCGACGCGCCGGGCCAGGGGCACCGGCATCCGGCGTGTCGGGCGTCCCGTCCGCACGACGGCGCCCGCGGCAGCGCGTGTCGGGCGTCACCTCCGCACGACGGCGCCCGCGGCAGCGCGTGTCGGGCGTCCCGTCCGCACGACGGCGCCCGCGGCCCGGCCTACTCCGCCAGCCGCAGTGCCGCCCACAGCTCGGCGCGCGCGCCGAACGACGACAGGTCGCGGTCGAGCACGCGCTCGGCCTGGGCGACGCGGGCGCGCACGGTGTGACGGTGGATGCCGAGGGCCTGAGCGGTCGCCTCGTGCGAGCAGTCGTGGGCGAGCCAGGCATCCAGGGTCTCGAGCAGCGCCGAGCCCTGCGCCTCGTCGTAGGTCCGCAGCGGAACCAGTGCGCCGGCGGCGACGGTGCGCGCGGCCTCGGAGCCGAGGGCGGCGAGAAGACCCGCCCGCGCGGTGTCGGCGAAGTCGGCGACGCCGGGCGTGGCCAGCCGGTCGCGCGCGGTGCGCGCCTGGGTCAGGGCGGCCGAGAAGGCGTCGTAGCCGGTGGGTGCCGAGCACCCGACGACGATCTCGAACCGGTCGGCGACCTCGGCCAGCGTGTCGCGCGCGCCGGCGGGCACGACGATGACGAGGCCGTCGTCGCCGCGGCCGAAGAACACCTCGCCGCGGCGCTCCTGTGCGCGCAGCTCGAGCCACTCGGCGAGGGCGGTGGAGCGGGCGGATGCCGCGGGCGTCAGCGCCACCACGACCGGCGCGGCCGGCAGCGGGCCGAACAGGTCGCGGCCCGCGCGCCGGGCCAGCGCGGGATCGTCGGTCGCGAGCGACTGCACGAGCCCGGCCCGGAAGGTGCCGATGGCCCGGCCGAGGCCGTCCTGCTGCTCGAGGGCGAGGGCGGCCATCGCGACAACGGCGGTCACGACGCTGCGCGCCTCGTGGTCGAGGTCGTCGGCCGCGAGCGCGAGCACTCCGCGCAGGTGCCCGCCGCGGCCGAGGGTCTGCAGGCTCACCGAGGTGTCGTCCGGGCGCACGGTCGACGCGGCGCGCGTTCCCCGGCGGAGCATCGTGGTGACCTCGGCTCCGACGGCGTCGAGGGCGGGGGAGGAGAGTCGCGCCGGAGGGTGCTCGGTGCTGAGCGTGCCGGCCGCGTCGAACAGGCCGACCCAGCAGTCCAGCTGCCGCGACAGTTCGGCGAGGGTCGCCGACAGGCCGTCGGGGCGGAGGGCCGCGAGCGAGACGGCGCGCTGGGCCGACAGCGACCAGCTGCGCCGCGCGTACGACTCCGCGGCGATGGCCTCGGCGCCGGCGCGGGCCACCGCGATGAAGGGGGTGCGGTAGGGCACCTCGAACAGCGGCATCCCGCCGGCCAGGCACGCCGCCGACAGTCCCGCCGGAATGCCCTCGCGCACGACCTCAGTGCCGAAGCCCAGTCCGCGCACCCCGCGCGCCAGCAGGCGTCCGACGTAGGAGTCGTAGTCGGTCGGGGCGGCGTCGGCGAACTGCGTGCCCGTGGTCAGCAGCACGAGCCCCTCGCTGAGGAACGGCGTCGGATCGGCGAGGTCGCTGGAGTGCACCCACCGCACGGCCCGGTCGATGCTGCCGGCGGGCAGCTCGGCTTCGTCGACGACCAGGCGCAGGTGCAGGTCGGTGCGGGCGAGCAGGGCGCGCAGGCTCGGCGGGGCGACGGCGCTGTCGGCCATGGATTCTCCTGTACGAGACGTATATGAGGGCGCTTGCGACTGTACAGGCAGGAGAGTGCGGGCTCCGTGGCGGCGTCCGTAGCATCGCCGCCATGAGCCTCGACACCCTTCCCCTCGTCGGCGGTCCGACCCTTCCGCAGGAGCGCCGCCTCGTCACCGCCATCCCCGGCCCGCGCTCGCAGGAGCTCCTCGAGCGCAAGGCCGCCGCCGTGGCATCCGGAGTCGGCCACACCGTGCCCATCCAGGCCGTCGCGGCCGGCGGGGGAGTCGTCGTCGACGCCGACGGCAACTCGCTCATCGACCTCGGCTCGGGCATCGCCGTCACCAGCGTCGGCAACGCCCACCCCGCGGTCGTGAAGGCCGTGCAGGAGCAGGTGGCCGCCTTCACGCACACGTGCTTCATGATCTCGCCCTACGACTCGTACGTGTCCGTCGCCGAGGCGCTGAACCGCCTCACCCCCGGCGACCACGCGAAGAAGAGCGCGCTGTTCAACTCGGGCGCCGAGGCGGTCGAGAACGCCGTCAAGATCGCCCGCAAGTTCACCGGTCGTCAGGCGGTCGTCGCCTTCGACCACGCGTACCACGGCCGCACCAACCTCACGATGGCGCTGACGGCGAAGAACATGCCGTACAAGAGCGGCTTCGGCCCCTTCGCCGCCGAGGTCTACCGCGCTCCGCTGTCGTACCCGTTCCGTGACGGGCTCTCGGGACCGGATGCCGCGGCCAAGGCCATCTCGCTCATCGAGAAGCAGGTCGGCGCCGAGAACCTCGCCGCGGTCATCATCGAGCCCATCCAGGGCGAGGGCGGGTTCATCGTCCCCGCCGACGGCTTCCTCAACGCGATCGTCGACTGGTGCCGCGACAACGGCGTGGTCTTCATCGCCGACGAGGTGCAGTCGGGCTTCGCCCGCACCGGCGCAATGTTCGCCAGCGAGCACTTCGGCATCGTCCCCGACCTCGTCACCACGGCCAAGGGCATCGCCGGCGGTCTGCCGCTGGCGGCGGTCACGGGCCGCGCCGAGATCATGGACGCCACGCACACCGGCGGCCTCGGCGGCACCTACGGCGGAAACCCCATCGCCTGCGCCGCCGCCCTGGCCTCGATCGACGCCTTCGAGAACGAAGGGTTCGTCGGGCGCGCCCGCGAGATCGGCGAGCTGCTGCTCGGCCGCCTCCGCGAGATGCAGCAGAGCGACCCGCGCATCGGCGACGTCCGCGGCCACGGCGCGATGATCGCCGCCGAGTTCGTCGACCCCGCCACCGGCGCCCCCGACGCCGCCCTCACCTCGGCCGTCGCCAAGGCGGCGATCGCCGAAGGCGTGATCGTGCTCACCTGCGGTACGTACGGCAACGTCATCCGGTTCCTGCCCCCGCTGTCGATCGGCGACGACCTGCTCACCGAGGGCCTCGACGTCGTCGCCGCGGCCCTCGCGCGCAGCTGACAGGCGTCCCGACGGCGGCGGAAGACCCGAGAGCCCGCCGCCGTCGGGGCCACACTCTCCGACTTCGAACGACAAACCTAAGGACGCTTTCATGGACGAGATCACCCGAGACGTGGTCGTCATCGGAGCCGGCGCCGCCGGCCTGACCGCCGCCAACGACCTGCGCACGGCCGGACTGTCGGTCGTCGTGCTCGAGGCGCGCGACCGCGTCGGCGGGCGCCTGTGGACCGACGTGGTCGACGGCGCGATGCTCGAGCTCGGCGGCCAGTGGGTCTCGCCCGACCAGACGGCGCTCATCGACACCGTCGCCGACCTGGGGCTCGAGACCTACAGCCGCTACCGCGAGGGCGACAGCGTCTACGTCGGTCCCGACGGCGACGCCAAGCGTTTCACAGGCGAGATGTTCCCCGTCGCGCCCGAGACCGAGAAGGTGATCGACGACATCACCGCCCGTCTCGACGGGATGGTCGCCGAGATCGACCCCGACAAGCCGTGGGAGCACCCGAACGCCGCCGAGTGGGACAAGATCTCGTGGGACGCGTGGCTGCGCGAGCAGACCGACGACGACGAGGCCGTGCGCAACCTGGCCTTCGCGACCGGTTCGGCGATGCTCACCAAGCCCACGCACACCTTCTCGCTGTTGCAGTCGCTGCTCATGGCGGCCTCCGCCGGCTCGTACTCGAACCTCGTCGACGCCGACTTCATCCTCGACAAGCGCGTCGCCGGTGGCCTCCAGCAGGTTCCCGAGCTGCTCGCCGAGCGCCTCGGCGACGACGTGATCCTCAACCAGCCCGTGCGCCGCATCGTCTGGGGTGCCGCATCGGCGACCCCCGCGAGCCCCGCCGACGCGGCCACGGGGCAGCGCGTCGCCGACCTGCGCGCGCTGACCGCCCGCGTCGATGCGGCGAAGTCCTCGACCGACGGGGTCACGGTGATCGCCGACGGCGTCACGGTGCGTGCCCGCTTCGCCGTGCTGGCGCTCGCGCCCGTGCTCTACTCGCGCATCTCGTTCGAGCCCCCGCTACCGCGCGTGCAGCACCAGATGCACCAGCACATCTCGATGGGCTTCGTCATCAAGGTGCACGCCGTCTACGAGACGCCGTTCTGGCGTGACAAGGGCCTGTCGGGCACCGCGTTCAGCCCCTACGAGCTCGTGCACGAGGCCTACGACAACACCAACCACGGCGACGAGCGCGGCACCCTGGTCGGCTTCGTGTCCGACCAGAACGCCGACGACGTCTTCCGTCTCAGCGCCGAGGAGCGCCGCGAGCGCATCCTCGAGTCGCTGTCGCACTACTACGGCACCGAGGCGAAGAACCCCGTCGTCTACTACGAGAGCGACTGGGGCACCGAGGAGTGGACGCGCGGCGCCTACGCCGCGAGCTTCGACATGGGCGGTCTGCACCGCTACGGCGCCGACCTGCGCGAGCCCGTCGGCGCGATCCACCTCGCCTGCAGCGACATGGCCGGCGCGGGCTACCAGCACGTCGACGGAGCGATCCGTCAGGGTCATCGCGCCGCCGACGAGATCCTCGAGCGGACGCGCGGATGAGCGGCGACCGCGTCGTCGTCGGCTACACGGCGACCGATGCGGGCGCCGACGCCCTCGCCCTCGGGGCGCGGCTGGGTGCCGCGCTCGACACCTCCGTCCACGTCGTGGTCGTGCTGCCCTCGGCCGAGAACAACGTCTCGATCCCGACGGATGCCGGTTACGAGCGTCTCGTGCAGGACACCGCGCGCGGCTGGCTGCGCGAGGCGCTGGCGCCGTATCCCGGCATCCGGGGGCACGTGCGTTTCGCGTCGTCCGTCTCCGACGGACTGGTCTCGGCGGCGGAGGAGTTCGGGGCGGCCGTGATCGTCGTCGGCACCGGCGGGGGAGGGCCGCGCGGCCGGCACCGCCTCGGCACGACGGCCGAAGAGCTCGTGCATTCCGCTCCCGTCCCCGTCGCCCTGGCGCCCGAGGGTGCGCGCGACGTCAATCCCGCCGTGGGGCTCCCGCGCATCACCGCCGCGATCGGCACCCGCCCCGGAGCCGACGTGCTGCTCGACACCGCGGCATCCGTCTCCCGTCGGGCGAACGCTCCGCTGCGACTCCTCTCGCTCGCGGGGGTCGACCTGCCGGGGCGCGTCGACGCGTCGCTGACCCGGCTGACCGGTCAGGCGCACGCCGAGAGCGTGCTCGAGTCGGTCCGTACGGCCCTCCCGGCCGAGATCGAGGCCGAGGCCGTCGTCGGCGCGGGCTCCGATATCGAAGACGCCGTGTCGCGCATCGACTGGATGCCGGGCGAAGTCGCCCTCGTGGGGTCCAGCCGCCTGGCCCAGCCGCGCCGGCTGTTCCTCGGCTCCACCGCAGGGCGGATCCTCCGCGCCCTGCCCGTTCCCATGATCGTGGTGCCCCGCACCTCGGAGACCTCCTCATGACCACTTCTCGCAACGAGGCGAGCCCCGCACCCGACAGCGCCGTCACCACCGGCATCTCCAACAAGGGACTCCGGGTCGGCTCGATCGGCATGGTCGGCGCCGTCGTCATCGGCATCTCGACCATCGCCCCCGCCTACACCCTCACCGGGGCCCTCGGTCCGACGGTCTCGGCCGTCGGGTTCCAGGTGCCCGCGATCATCCTCGTCGGGTTCATCCCGATGCTGCTGGTGGCCCTCGGCTATCGCGAATTGAATTCCCGGCTGCCGGATGCCGGCACCTCGTTCACCTGGGCGGCCCGCGCCTTCGGGCCCTGGGTCGGCTGGATGGCCGGGTGGGGTCTGATCGCTGCGACCGTGATCGTGCTGTCGAACCTCGCCGGCATCGCGGTGGACTTCCTGTTCCTTCTGCTCGCGCAGATCAGCGGCAACGCCGAGATCGCCGAGCTCACGCGGGTCGTGCCGATCAACATCGCGGTGTGCCTGCTGTTCATGCTGCTGGCCACGATCGTGTCGTACCGCGACCTGCAGACCACCCAGCGTCTGCAGTACGGCCTCGTCGGCTTCCAGATCCTCGTGCTGCTGGTGTTCGCCGGGGCGGCGGTCGTCGAGATGACGAACGGCAACGCCTTCGACGCGAGCCCCGTGCAGCTGTCGTGGTTCAACCCGTTCGAGGTCGACTCGTTCAGCGCGTTCGCCGCCGGGCTCTCGCTGTCGATCTTCATCTTCTGGGGGTGGGACGTCATCCTCACGATGAACGAGGAGACGAAGGATCCCGACAAGACCCCCGGTCGCGCGGCCACCGTCACGGTGTTCCTGATCGTGGCGCTGTACCTCTTCATCGCCGTCGCGCTGCTGATGTTCGCCGGCAACGGCACGGGCGAACTGGGACTGGGCAACGAAGACATCCAGGAGAACGTCTTCTTCCACCTGTCGGGACCGATCCTCGGCCCCCTCGCCTTCCTCGTCTCGCTCGCGGTGCTCACCAGCTCCGCGTCGTCGCTGCAGGCGACCTTCGTCGGACCCGCCCGCACGCTGCTCGCGATGGCGCACTACGACGCCCTGCCGGCGAAGTTCGCGAAGGTCAGCCCGCGCTTCTTCACGCCCGGCTACGCCACCATCGTGTCGGCCATCGTGGCATCCGTGTTCTACGCCGTCATGCGCGTGCTCAGCGAGAACGTGCTCACCGACACCATCACGGCCCTCGGCGCGATGATCTGCTTCTACTACGGCCTCACGGCCTTCGCGTGCGTCTGGTACTTCCGCAAGCAGTGGTTCGACTCGGTGCGCAACGTGCTGCTGACGCTGCTCGCCCCGCTCGTGGGCGGAGTGATCCTCGCGGTGCTCTTCGTCACCACGCTGATCGACAGCGCGAGCCCCGACTACGGCTCGGGCTCCGAGATCGGGGGAGTGGGCCTGGTCTTCGTCATCACGGTGGTCATCATCGTGGTGGGGATCGTCCTCATGATCGCCCAGCGCGTGAAAAGCCCCGGCTTCTTCCGCGGTGAGACCCTGGGACGCGAGGCGCCCGCCAGCGCCCGCCGTCGCCGCACGACCTGACAACGAAACGAAAAGGAGCACCATGAGCGACTACGCCGTCGTCAATCCCGCCACCGGCGAGACCCTCGCCGAGTACGACACGCTGAGCGACTCCGGGGTCGGAGAGGCCATCGCCTCCGCCCACGAGGGCTACCGCGTGTGGGCGGCGACCGCCCCGGCCGAGCGCGCCACGGCCATCCGCCGCGTCGCCGAGCTGCACCGCGAGCGCCGCGACGAGCTCGCGGCCATCATCGTGCGCGAGATGGGCAAGCCCCTCGAGGCCGCCCTGGGCGAGGTCGACTTCGCGGCCGACATCACCGAGTACTACGCCGACAACATCGACAAGATCACCGGCGACACCCCGCTCGACATCCTGGCCGAGGGCACCGCCGTGATCCGCCGCTCCCCGCTGGGCGTGCTGCTGGGCATCATGCCGTGGAACTTCCCGTACTACCAGGTCGCCCGTTTCGCGGCGCCGAACCTGGCGGTGGGCAACACGATCCTCCTCAAGCACGCGCCGCAGTGCCCCGAGTCGGCCGAGGCGCTTGAGGCGATCTACCGCGACGCCGGGCTCCCCGAGGGTGCCTACGTCAACATCCGCGCCACCAACGACCAGGCGGCGACCATCATCGCCGATCGTCGCGTGCAGGGCGTCTCGGTCACCGGCTCGGAGCGCGCGGGTGCCGCGGTCGCCGAGATCGCCGGCCGCAACCTCAAGAAGGTCGCGCTCGAGCTCGGCGGGTCCGACCCGTTCATCCTGCTGTCCACCGACGACCTCGACGCCGCGGTGCAGGCGGCCGTCGACGCGCGCCTCGACAACAACGGACAGTCGTGCAACGCGGCCAAGCGCTTCATCGTCGCCGACGACCTGTACGAGGGCTTCCTGTCGAAGTTCACCGCCGCCCTCGGCGAGGCCAAGGTGGGCGACCCGTTCGCCGACGACACGGTGCTCGGGCCCCTCTCGTCGCTGACCGCGGCCGAGCGGCTCGACGAGCAGGTGCAGCGCGCGCAGGCGCAGGGCGCCACCGTCGAGGTCGGCGGAAAGCGCGACGGGGCGTTCTACCCCGGCACCGTCCTCACCGGGGTGACCAAGGACATGGACGCCTACGGCGAGGAGTTCTTCGGCCCCGTGGGCGTGGTCTACCGGGTCTCGGGTGAAGACGAGGCGGTGGCCCTGGCCAACGACACGGGCTACGGCCTGGGCTCGTACGTGTTCACCACGGATGCCGAGCAGGCCCAGCGCATCGCCGACAAGATCGAGGCCGGCATGGTCTACGTCAACCTCGTGCTCGCCGACTCGCCGGAGCTGCCCTTCGGCGGCGTCAAGCGCAGCGGCACCTCGCGAGAGATGGGCCTGCTGGCGGCCGACGAGTTCGTCAACAAGAAGCTCATCCGCTCGGCGTGACCCCCCACCGCACCCCTCGGTCCGCGCGCTCTCATGCGCTCCGACCGAGGGGTGCGGCGCGCTCCGCGACATGCCCGGTGGGGCCGGCTCGGTTCGCCAGGTCCGACCTCATGACATAGACTGGGGAGTGCAGTCGAAATCTGCATTCTTTCGCCGTGCCCCCGGGCACGCGGCATCCCTCCCCGAGAGATTCCAGGCGGAACGCATGTCGGTTTCGAATCCTGGATCCCGTCGGGATCTTAGGGCGGTAGCTCAATTGGCAGAGCAGCGGTCTCCAAAACCGCAGGTTGCAGGTTCGATTCCTGTCCGCCCTGCGCACAGCGCACGCTGGCACACAGACAGACCTAGGTGGTTCGATGACGCAGGAAGAGGCGAAGGGCGAGATCGTCGCAGACCGCGGCGCGCCCCGCGAGAAGAAGCTGAACTTCTTCGCGCGGATCGCTCTCTTCATTCGTCAGGTCTTCGCAGAACTGCGCAAGGTCGTCACGCCGACGCGGCAGGAGCTCCTGAAGTTCACCGCCGTCGTCCTCGGGTTCGTCGTCGTCATGATGGCGATCGTCTACGGCCTCGACGTGCTGTTCGTGTGGATCACCACCGCCGTCTTCGGCGTCCCCGGTACCGCCGGCGCCTGACCGCGTCTGGACGGACGCGCGGCGCCTGGAGCGGCCGCCTCTGAACGGAAGAGATCACAGTGTCTGAAAGATATGTCGACGACGCCGACTGGGCGACGGCAGCCGAGCAGTCCAGCGAGGACGACGAGGCCCAAGAAGGCAACGTGCTCGAATCGCAGGAGCGCGCCTCCGACTCGGCCGAGCACTCCGCCGTGCACGTCGTCGACGACGAGACCGACACCGACGACGCCGACCTCGGCGACATCGACATCACCGACCCGGAGGCGGACGCGATCGTGAACGACGCTCTCGAGATCGACGAGACCAGCGAGGCCGAGGCCGCCGCCGAGGTGCTCACCGACGCCCTCGCCGAGGAACAGGCCGAAGAGGCCGCCGAGGCCGCCGACGAGGTCACCCCCTACGACGGTCCCGACATCAACGGCGAGCCCGACGCGCCCGTGCTCGACGAGGACTTCGTCGACGAGGTCTCCGCCGCGGCATCCGTCGTCGACGAGGCCGAGGCGTCCGAGTCGCCGGCCGACGCCGCGACCGATGTCGACGCCGAAGAGACCGACGAAGACGCCGACCCGTACGAGGCGTTCCGCGCCGAGCTGCGGTCGCTCCCCGGCAAGTGGTTCGTCATCCACTCCTACGCCGGTTTCGAGCGCAAGGTGAAGGCCAACATCGAGCAGCGCAAGTCGACGCTCGAGGTCGAGGACGACATCTACCAGGTCGAGGTCCCCATGGAGGACGTCGTCGAGATCAAGAACGGCCAGCGCAAGATGGTCAACCGCGTGCGCATCCCCGGCTACGTGCTGGTGCGCATGGACCTCAATGAAGACACCTGGTCGGTCGTGCGTCACACCCCCGGTGTCACGGGCTTCGTGGGCAACGCCCACAACCCCACGCCGCTGCGCTTCGAAGAGGCCTTCAACATGCTGAAGAGCCTCGTCGAGGTCAAGGAGTCCGCTCCCGCGAAGGGCGGCGCCGTCAAGGGTGCTCCGACCGCGCAGCGCGTCATCCCCGCCGAGGTCGACTTCGAGACCGGCGAGACGATCACGATCAAGGAGGGCTCGTTCGCGGGTCTTCCCGGCACGATCAGCGAGATCAAGCCCGAGAGCGGCAAGCTCACGGTGCTGGTGTCGCTCTTCGAGCGCGAGACCCCGGTCGAGCTGTCGTTCGACCAGGTCACCAAGATGGTCTGACGCCCACCCGCGTC
Organism: Microbacterium algihabitans; assembly: GCF_032464975.1. NCBI lineage: Bacteria > Bacillati > Actinomycetota > Actinomycetes > Micrococcales > Microbacteriaceae > Microbacterium > Microbacterium algihabitans. Next base: position 115,193 of record NZ_JAWDIU010000003.1, on the reverse strand, counting down.
TTCGCGAACGCCCCGCCCGGCTCGTCCGGCGGGGCGTTCGCCGTTCCCGGCGGGCGCCGCTCTCCTTGCGTCGGGAGGGTGGGATGCCGACGGGCGTCACGTCGCGTATGATGGGCAGGTTGCGTGCGTCAGCGCGCGACGACCGCTGCCCGGAATCCGCCGGGTGTGCGGGAGAGAGGGAGCCGCCACGGCCCCGCTCGAGAGAGGAAAAGGATATGGCACCCAAGAAGAAGGTGACCGGCCTGATCAAGCTCCAGATCAAGGCGGGTGCGGCCAACCCCGCGCCCCCCATCGGTCCGGCGCTCGGTCAGCACGGCGTCAACATCATGGAGTTCTGCAAGGCGTACAACGCGGCGACCGAGGCCCAGCGCGGCAACGTCATCCCCGTCGAGATCACCGTCTACGAGGACCGCAGCTTCACGTTCATCCTGAAGACGCCCCCCGCCGCAGAGCTCATCAAGAAGGCCGCCGGTCTCGCCAAGGGCTCGTCGACGCCCCACACGGTCAAGGTGGGCAAGCTCACCAAGGACCAGGTCCGCGAGATCGCCACCACGAAGCAGCCCGACCTGAACGCGAACGACATCGAGGCCGCCTCGAAGATCATCGCCGGCACCGCCCGTTCCATGGGCATCACGGTCGAGGACTGAGGGAGATAACAATGGCTACCAAGTCCAAGGCATTCCGCGCCGCTGCTGAGAAGATCGCGGCCGACACGTTCTACACCCCGACCGAGGCCGTCGCCCTCGCGAAGGAGACCGGCTCGAAGAAGTTCGACTCGACCGTCGAGGTCGCGCTGAAGCTCGCGGTCGACCCCCGTAAGGCCGACCAGATGGTTCGCGGCACGGTCATCCTGCCCCACGGCACGGGTAAGACCGCGCGCGTCATCGTCTTCGCCAACGGCCCCGCGGCCGAGGCGGCTCTCGCCGCCGGCGCCGACGAGGTCGGTGGCACCGAGCTCATCGAGAAGGTCGCCGGCGGTTACACCGCGTTCGACGCGGCCGTCGCCACGCCCGAGCTCATGGGCCAGGTCGGTCGCCTCGGTAAGGTCCTCGGACCCCGCGGCCTCATGCCGAACCCCAAGACCGGCACCGTGACCCCCAACCCGGCCAAGGCCGTCGAGGAGATCAAGGGCGGAAAGATCGAGTTCCGCGTCGACAAGCACGCCAACGTGCACTTCGTCGTGGGCAAGGCATCGTTCACCGCTGAGCAGCTCGACGAGAACCTCGCCGCCGCTCTCGAGGAGATCGTCCGCCTCAAGCCGTCGAGCTCGAAGGGCCGTTACATCCAGAAGGGCGCCGTGTCGACCACGTTCGGCCCCGGCATCCCGCTGGACGTCAACTCCATCATGTGACATCCGTCACTTCGGAAGCCCCGTCGCGCCTTGCGCGGCGGGGCTTCTGCGTTGCCGGCGCGTGCACGATCGTGCAATACAGCGTCATCCGGGAAGACTCCGCTGCCGCGGCGTGTTCTGCTGGAGGGTGCGCTCGCGCACCGACCACGTCCGGCGCCGCACCGCGCCACCCCCCCCACATCACACATGTCTGGAACAGCTATGCCCCGTCGCCGTCTGACCGTCCTCGCCGCCACCCTGGGCCTGAGCGCCCTCGCGCTGACCGCCTGCAGCGGCGGCTCCTCCACGACCGATCCCGCCGCGGGCGCCGACCTCGGTCTGGTCTCGGGCGGCACGCTGACCGTCGCCACCGAGGGCACCTACCGCCCGTTCTCGTACCACGAGGGCGCCGGCGAGCTCACGGGCTTCGACGTCGAGATCGCCAAGGCCGTCGCCGACAAGCTCGGCCTGCAGGTGAAGTTCCAGGAGACCCAGTGGGACGCGATCTTCGCGGGCCTCGATGCGGGTCGCTTCGACGTCATCGCCAACCAGGTCTCGATCAACCCCGACCGTCAGGCGAAGTACGACTTCAGCTCGCCGTACACGGTGTCGCGTGGCGTGATCGTCACCACCGAAGACGAGAACGGCATCTCGAGCTTCGCCGACCTGTCGGGCAAGACCACCGCGCAGTCGCTCACCAGCAACTGGTACGAGCTCGCGACCTCGAGCGGTGCCCAGGTCGAAGCCGTCGAGGGCTGGGCGCAGGCCGTCGCGCTGCTCAAGCAGGGCCGGGTCGACGCCACGGTCAACGACCAGCTCACCTACCTCGACTACGAGAAGACGAACAGCCCCACGGGCCTGAAGATCGCCGCGCAGACCGACGACACCTCCGAGAGCGCGTTCGCGTTCAAGAAGGGTCAGGACAAGCTGGCGGATGCCGTGGACGGCGCCCTCGACGAGCTTCGTACCGACGGCACTCTCGCGCAGATCAGCGAGAAGTACTTCGGCGCAGACGTCACCCAGTAAGCCCGATGTAAAGCCCCGCGGATCATCCGCCACCCACCCGTAGCGTGGACGGCGGATGATCCGCTGCGGCGTCCGCCGCGGGTGATCCGCGCCCGCGCGAGGAAGGAAGCCCATGAACGACGTCTGGTCGCTCCTGGTCGAATCGTTCTGGCCAATGCTGCTGGCCGGGTTCACCGGCACCGTTCCGCTGTCGCTGGCCTCGTTCGCGATCGGTCTCGTGCTCGCCCTGCTGATGGCGCTCATGCGCCTGTCTCGCAACCTCGTGCTGTCGGGCATCGCCCGGTTCTACATCTCGGTCATCCGCGGGACGCCGTTGCTCGTGCAGCTGTTCGTGATCTTCTTCGGCCTGCCGTCGCTGGGGCTCACGATCGATCCGTTCCCGGCGGCGGTCATCGCCTTCTCGCTGAACGTCGGCGGCTACGCGGCCGAGATCATCCGCGCCGCGATCCTCTCCGTCCCCCGCGGGCAGTGGGAGGCCGCGCACACCGTCGGCCTGTCGCCGACCAAGACGCTGACCCGCATCATCCTCCCGCAGGCGGCCCGGGTGTCGGTGCCGCCGCTGTCGAACACCTTCATCTCGCTGGTGAAGGACAGTTCGCTCGCGTCGCTGATCCTCGTCACGGAGCTCTTCCGCCAGGCGCAGAACATCGCGGCGTTCTCGTACGAATTCATGGCCGTCTACCTCGAGGCGGCGTTGATCTACTGGCTGTTCTGCCTAGTGCTGTCGTTCGGGCAGAACGCCCTCGAGAAGAGGCTGGACCGCCATGTCGCCCACTGAACCGTCCGCCCCGCTGCTCGCAGCGACCGGGCTGCAGAAGAGTTTCGGAACGAACCGCGTGCTCGACGGCGTCGATCTCGAGGTGCGCCGCGGTGACGTGCTCGTGCTGATCGGTCCGTCGGGGTCGGGCAAGACGACGGTGCTGCGCTGCCTGAACGGACTCGAGACCCCGGATGCCGGCGTCGTGGCGTTCGATCAGGGTCCGGTGGTCGAGTTCGGTGGCAAGGTGTCGAAGGCCGACCGCACGGCGCTGCGCGACAAGTCGGCGATGGTCTTCCAGCACCACAACCTGTTCCCGCACCTGACGGTGCTGCAGAACGTCATCGAGGGGCCGACGCAGGCGCACGGCGTCGCGAAGGCCGAGGCCATCGCCCGCGCCGACACTCTGCTGACCCGCTTCGGCCTCGCCGAGAAGCGCGACGCGTATCCCTCCGAGCTTTCCGGCGGACAGCAGCAGCGCGTCGGCATCGTGCGCGCCCTCGCGCTGCAGCCGCAGCTGCTGCTCTTCGACGAGCCCACCAGTGCCCTCGACCCCGAACTCGTGGGCGAGGTGCTGACGGTACTCCGCGAACTCGCGGCCGAGGGCTGGACGATGGTCATCGTGACGCACGAGCTCGGTTTCGCCCGTGAAGTCGCCGACGAGGTGCTCTTCTTCGACGGGGGAGTGATCGTCGAGCGCGGCACTCCGTCCGAGATCCTGCGTCAGCCCAAGATGGAGCGCACCAAGCGCTTCCTCGACCGACTCCTGCGACCGATGGACTGATCATGTCGCGTCTGCGGGAGGTGCTCGGCGTCGAGGTGCCGATCGTACTCGGCCCGTTCGGCGGCCTGTCGTCGGTGGGGCTGACGGCCGCGGTCAGCGAGGCGGGCGGGCTCGGATCGTTCGGCCTCTACGGCTACGCGGCCGAGCGCATCCGCGACACCGTCCCTGCTCTGCGCGCGGCGACCGACAAGACGATCGCCGTCAACCTGTGGATGCCGCGGGGCGACGAGGTCACCCCCGACGACGTCGACCTGCAGCGCTACGTCGACGCCGCGGGCGACCTCTTCGCGCGCGCAGGCATCTCCCGCCCCGAGGCGCCGCGCGCCTTCATCCCGCCCGTGGCCGAGCAGCTCGAGGCCGTCTTCGACGCGCGCCCCGACGTGCTGAGCGTCGTGTTCGGCGTTCCGGATGCCGCGACCCTCGCGACCGCACGAGAGCTCGGCATCCGCGTGATCGGAACGGCCACGTCGGTGGACGAGGCCCGCGCGCTCGATGCCGCGGGTGTCGACGCGATCGTGGCGACCGGAATGGAGGCGGGTGGTCACCGGGTCTCGTTCCTGCGCGACGCCTCGGCTTCGCTCGTCGGCACGTTCGCCCTCGTGCCCCAGGTCGTCGACGCCGTGGGGGTGCCGGTGATCGCGGCGGGGGGCATCGCCGATCGTCGGGGTGTCGCCGCGGCCTTCGCCCTGGGGGCCGAGGGCGTGCAGGTCGGCACCGCGTTCCTGCGCACGAGGCAGTCGGCGGCGACGCGGGCGCATCGTGAGGCGATCGCCTCGGCATCCGACACCACCACCGTTCTGACGACGGCGATGAGCGGTCGGCTCGCGCGCGGAGTGCCCAACGACGCGGTGCGGGCGTTCGAGGAGTCCGGCGAGATCGCGCCCTTCCCGGCGCAGAACTGGCTCACGGGAGTGTTCCGTCAGGCCGCCGCGGCGAGCGGCGACGCCGAGTTGCTGTCGCTGTGGCTGGGCCAGGCTGCGGGCCTCGCGCGTCTGGATGATGCCGCCGACGTTCTCGCCGAGCTGCGGGCGGGTCTTCCGCTCTAGGCGGTCGCGCGGATCTCGAACCCGTCGCCGGGATCGGTGGTGCCCTCGATCACATCGACGTCGTCGACGCGGGCCGTCGACGGACCCTCGTGCGCCCAGGCGATGAGGGCTTCGACGGCGTCGGGATCGCCCGCCACCTGCGCCTCGACCGAGCCGTCGCGGCGGTTGCGCACCCATCCGCGCAGCCCGAGCCGTTGCGCCTCGTCGTGCAGTGCGTAGCGGAACCCCACACCCTGCACGCGTCCGTTCACCGTGATCGTCGCCGTGCGCATGGGTCCATTCTCGTCGTCTCGTGGGCCGCGGATGCCCCGCGGCCGGCGAATCGCCGCTCAGTGCGGCAGGACGAGCGAGATCGCGATCGCGAACATCACCACGGCGATCACCGCGTCGAGGATGCGCCACGCGCGCGGGGTGTCGAGCCACCGCCCGAGCCAGCGGGCGCCGAAGCCGAGCGAGGTGAACCACAGCACGCTCGCCACACAGGCGCCCAGAGCGAAGGCCCATCGATCGTCGCCGTGGGTCGAGGCGACCGAGCCCAACAGGAACACCGTGTCGAGGTACACGTGCGGGTTCAGCCACGTCAGGGCGAGGCACGTCGCGAGGGCGGCGGCCAGCGTGGTCCGGGCCGGGCGCGTGCGCACGGCGGTACCGCCGGCGTCTCCGGCGCGGGGGGAGGGGGCGGATGCCGCGCCCCCGTCGACCCGCAGGGTTTCGCCGCTCGGCCGTAGGGCGCGCCGCGCGGCCAGCACGCCGTACCCCACGAGGAACGCCGCCCCCGCCCAGCGCACGACAATGAGCAGCCACGGCACGGCCTGCAGCACGAGCCCGACGCCCGAGACGCCGAGCACGATGAGGATCGCATCGGACAGAGCGCACACCGCGACCACGGCGAGCAGGTGCTCGCGCCGGATGCCCTGGCGCAGCACGAAGAGGTTCTGGGCGCCGATGGCGACGATGAGCGACAGGCCGAGGCCGAGACCGGCGAAGACGGAGGGGAGCACGACGACGACGCTACGGTCGCCCAGAAGAAAAGAACAACTCATTATTCTGATGAACCATTAGCATCGCTTCATGCCGGTCCCGCTCGATCTCGCTCGCACCCTCGCCGCCGTCGTCGACGAGGGCACCCTTGACGCCGCCGCCCGACGCCTGCACATCACCCCGTCGGCGGTGAGCCAGCGGCTGCGCGCGCTTGAGGACCAACTCGGACGCGTCGTGCTCGTGCGGTCCAAGCCCGTACGCACGACCGAGGCCGGCGACGCCGTGGTGCGCCTCGCCCGCCAGCTCGCCCTGCTCGAACACGACGCCCTGGCCGCCCTGGGCGCGGAGGAGGGCTCGGTGGCATCCGTCGCCCTCGCCGTCAACGCGGACTCGCTCGCGACGTGGTTCCTGCCCCCGCTGGCGCGCGTGGCGGCGCGCCGCGCGGTGGTGTTCGACCTGCACCGCGACGACCAGGACTTCACGGCCGGGCTTCTCGAGAGCGGCACGGTCATGGCCGCCGTCACCTCGCGCGAGACCCCGGTGGCCGGGTGCCGGGTGCGCTCACTCGGGGTGCTGCGCTACGAAGCGGTGGCGACCGTGGGGTTCGCCGAGCGGTGGTTCGCTCGGGGGGTCGACGCCGACGCGCTCGCGGTGGCGCCGATCGTCGACTTCGACCGACGAGACGACCTGCAGACGCAGTGGCTCCTGCGGCGCGGGGTCTCGCCGGCGGATCCTCCGCGGCACCGCGTGCCCGCCTCGCAGGACTTCGCCGCAGCGGTCGGGCTCGGGCTCGGGTGGGGGCTTCTCCCCGGATTCCAGTCCGCCGAGGGGCTCGCCCAGGGTCGCCTGGTGCGGCTCGGTGCCGATCCGGTCGACGTGCCCCTGTTCTGGCAGCAGTGGAACCTCACCTCTCCCTTGCTCGACGAGGTGGCCGACGAGATCGTCGGCGAGGGGCGGCGGATGCTCGCAGCCGGGTGACCCCCGGCTCCGCGGCATCCGCCGGTCAGTCGTCGCTGACGCAGAGGACGATCTTGCCGCGCGTGTGCCCGCGCTCGAGTTCGACGTGCGCGTCGGCGGCATCGGCGAGGTCGAACACGTGCTCGACGTAGACCCGCACCGCACCCGAATCGAGCAGGCGGGCGATGGTCGCCAGGGCGCCGCCGTCGGGGATCGTCTTGTAGTCCGTCGAACGGATGCCGCGGGCCGCGGCCGCCTCGCGGAAGCCCGGCCATGCGCCGGTCGGCACCTCGATGAGCAGGCCCCCGGGGCGCAGCACCTCGAGGGAGCGCGTGCCGGTGTCGTCGGAGACGTCGCCGATGAGGTCGATGACCACGTCGACGTCGTGGACGACGTCTTCGAAGCGCGTCGCGGTGTAGTCGACGACCTCGGCGGCTCCGAGCTCGCGGAGCCATTCGAGGTTGCGCGTCGAGCCGGTCGCGATGACGTGCGCGCCGAAGTAGGCGGCGAACTGCACGGCGAAGTGCCCCACCCCGCCACTGCCGGCGTGGATGAGGATGCGCTGCCCCTGGTGCGCGAGGGCCGTCTCGACGACGAGTCCCCAGGCGGTCAGCGCGGCCAGGGGGACGGCGGCGGCCTCGACGTGCGAGAGCGAGGCGGGCTTGCGGGCGAGCGAAAGCGTGGGAACGACGGCGTACTCGGCCGAGGTCCCGGGGGTGCGGGGGAAGGCGGCCATGCCGTACACCTCGGTGCCGACGGGGAACGGGTGCGCGTCGAAGGGGGTGCGCACCACCACGCCGCTCACGTCGAACCCCGGCACGGCCGGCCACGCGTCGATGGCAGCCGACATGCCGCGTCCCGCGCGGGTCTTCGCGTCGATCGGGTTGACGCCAGCGGCGATCACCCGCACGAGGACCTCGCTGAGCACCGGAGTGGGGACCGCGACGTCGGCGACCCGGAGCACCTCGGCGGAACCGGGGGCATCGAACACCACCGCTCGCATCGTCTCGGGCAGCGCGGGGGCGGGCTGGAGGGCGGCCTCGGGACGCGTCGATCGGAATCTCATCGGGCGCTCTCTCTCGTGACGTCGCTACGCAGCGACTTCGCTGCGGTCCGCCCAGTCAATCGCGCCATTGTCTCGCCGGTGTTACGCGTCGGTCACCGTGTCGCGAAGCCCGTCGAGGGCCGGGATCCACGGCATCCGGGATCGCCCGATGCCCTCCGCGGTCGGCCCCCGCTGCCGGTCAGTCGCGCGAGGGGACTTCGCCGACGGCGAGGGCGTGCAGCAGCGTCGAGAGGTGACGGATGTCGCCGATGGTCCAATCGGCGATGGCGTCGTAGAGGCGGCTCTCGTGCGGGGCGCGGGCATCGGCCAAGCGGGTGTGCCCGAGCTCGGTGACGGCGATCAGGCGCGAACGACGATCGTTCGGGTCGGGCGTGCGGGTGACGAGTCCGAGATCCTCGAGCTCGCTGATCCCGCGACTGAGGAATCCCTTGTCGGCGGCGAGGCGCTCGGCCAGGGCCGAGAGGGTGAGCGGTCCGAAGCGGCTGACGACCGAGAGGGCCTTGAACGTCGCCGGCAGCATCCCCGGGCTCACGCGTTCCGCCGCTTCGGAGACGAAGCGGCGGAACACGGTCATGAGCTCCGAGAACGACGATTCCAGGGCCTGTACGGCCTCGCGGCGCTCGTCGTCCGTTTCGCTCTTCACGTCAGACATCCTCTCCCATCCCGGCGTCACGACGTGCGCGGCGCGGGGAGGCGGCATCCTGAGTCGGGATCGTTCCCGTGGCCGAGAGCGTCGCCATCGCCTCGGGGACCGAGACCGTGGCGAGGTCGGCTTCGCTCGCGGCGACGCGCTCCGTCGTCGTCATGCGGGTGAGGGGACGGTTCGGCAGGAACACGATCGCGATGAGGCTCACGATCGCCACGGGCACCGCGATGAGGAACGAGTGGGCGATCGACTGGGCGTAGATGTCCTCGACGATCACGCGCACGCTCTCGGGCAGGGTCGACACCTGGGGGATGGCTCCCGACTGCAGCGTCTGGGCGACGGCGGCGCCCTTCTCGCCCAGGCCCATGATCGCGGCCTGCAGGTCGGCCGCGCGGTCGGTGAACAGGCTCGTCGCCATGCTCGCCAGGGCCGCACCCATGACCGAGACGCCGATCGTGCCGCCGAGGCTGCGGAAGAACGTGACTCCCGAGCTGGCCGCACCCATCTGGCTGGGGTTGGCGGTGTTCTGCACGACGAGCACGAGGTTCTGCATCGTCATGCCGACACCGGCACCGAGCAGGGCCATGTACAGCGACACGAGCGCGAAGTTGGTGTCGTAGTGGATCGTCGACAGCAGGAACGTCCCCGCGATCAGCAGCACGCCGCCGGTGATGAGGAACGGCTTCCAGTGACCGAAGCGCGAGATGAGCGCACCGACGACGATCGACGAGACCAGCAGGCCGCCGATCATCGGGATGGTCATGACGCCGGCCTCGGTGGGCGTGGCGCCACGGGCCATCTGCATGTACTGGCTGAGGAACACCGAGGTGCCGAACATCGCCAGGCCGGTCGCGATCGAGGCGATCGTGGCGAGGGTGAAGGTGGCGTCGCGGAACAGCGTCAGCGGCACGAGGGGCTCCGACGAGCGCAGCTCGACGACGACGAACAGGATCGCCGCGAGCACCGCGCCGCCGACCATCAGGAAGGTCTCGGTGCTGGCCCACTCGAAAGTGCTGCCGGCGTTGGTCACCCAGACGAGCAGCAGCGAGACGGCGGCCGAGAGCAGCACGATGCCGAGGTAGTCGATCTTGACCTTGCGCGTCGGGCGGGCGGGGAGGTGCAGCGTGCGCTGCTGGATCAGCAGGGCGGCGACGGCGAAGGGGAGGGCGACGAAGAAGTTCCAGCGCCATCCGAAGGCGTCGGTGATGACACCGCCGAGCAGGGGGCCGCCGACGGTGGCGACGGCCATCACGGCGCCGAAGAGGCCCATGTACCGGCCGCGCTCGCGCGGGCTGATGATGTCGGCCATGATCACCTGGCTGAGGGCGGCGAGACCGCCGGCACCGAGGCCCTGCACCGCGCGGAAGCCGATCAGCATGTCGGTGTTCTGCGAGAACCCGGCGGCCGCGGTGGCGAGCACGAAGATCGCGATCGCGATCTGGATGAGCACCTTGCGGTTGAACAGGTCGGCGAGCTTGCCCCAGATCGGGGTCGAGATCGCGGTGGTGAGCAGGGTCGCGGTGATGACCCAGGTGTAGGCGTTCTGGTCGCCCGACAGGTCGTGGACGATGACCGGCAGCGACGTCGAGACGACGGTCGAGGCGAGCATCGACACGAACGTGCCGAGCAGCAGGCCGATGAGGGCCGGGAGGACGCGCCGCTGTGCGGGCGCCTCGGGGGAAGAGGTTGTCATGCGGGAGCTCCACGAAAGGGGGGACGGATGCCGCGACGACGATGGCGCGATTAGTTGACTGATGTCAACGATACGCCTATTGCTTGACTTCCGTCAACTATTAATCGAGGAGCGCGAGAGCGCGGTACCTCTCCGTGGGCTCGGGGCGGACCGGCTCGGGACGCGGCTGACGCGCCTCCATCGTGCGGCGGTAGAGCTCGTCGATGAGGGAGGTGGCGAGACCCACCAGTTTGGAGATCTCGCGCTCGTCGCGGTCGATCCACTGGCACCGCGGTTCGTCGTGCAGGGGGACGAAGCCGTCGTGCTGCTCCCAGGCGACGAGGGTGCGCTCGGCGCCGAGCACGTGCTGCTGCCACCAGATCTGACGCATGTAGGTCTTGGGGATCGAGCGCCACGCCTTGTTGGTCGTCTTGATCTCGGCGAGCACGATGCGGCCCTCGCCGTCGACGACCACGCCGTCGGGGGTGGCGAGGTGACGCTTCTCGACGACCGCGTGGTAGAGCGCGGAGGAGGGGCGGATGCCGTGGGTCGCCGCCACCCACGCGGCGATCTCGGGCTCGCGACGACGACCGTGCGCCGTGAAGGCGTTGCCCGAGAAGTTCGAGCCCATGAGCTTGGCATCCGCCGCTCGCGCGATGGCGTTGTGGCTCGTCAGCGTCGCGACGTCGGTCGCGGTGATGCCCCGGCTGCGCGCGCGGATCCAGGCGACGCGATCACGCGAGTCCGCGACGATCCGGGCGTCGAGGTCGGCGCTGCGCGATGCGACGAGCTCGGGGGACATGCGTTCGACCCTAACCCCGCTCGCCCGTGGAGCGCATGCGAGGCGCGGCGCGTCGGCATCCGGGGTCTTGTGCCGCAGGTAAGGGTGCCCTAAGTTGTCTGCATGCCCGCCGAAGATCACGCCGCGAAGCGCCCCGACGGCGGGCGCTGGTGCGACATCGAGGGCGCCGTGCTGCTCGGGGGAGACGCGCAGAACGTCGCCGAGATGCGTCGGATCGCGGCCGCGCTCTCGCCCGCCGTGCACCTGACCGTCGTCGTCGAGGTGTGCGGCGCCGCCGAGGTCGGCGTCGTCGACGCGGGGGACGGGCGTGTCAGCTGGCTCGACCGCACGATCGACGGCGAACTGCGTCCGCGCGGCGAGCGGCTCGCGCAGGCGATCCACGCGTGGTGCGCGGAGTGGGCGTGCGGCGACGCGCCGATGTGCACCGTGTGGCTCGGTGCGCGCACTCCGTCGCGCATCGTGCGCATGACCCGCGCTCTGCTGCCCGAACCCCGCGTCTCCTGACGCAGGCGGATTGGCGCAGGCCCGGGGGATCGGGTACAGTGGGGGCAAGCCAAAGACCGTCGGTTATCGGAGTGCTCGCATTCCGATCGAAGCGTCTGCTGAAAAGCAGGGGACCAACGCAGGTGTACGAACTCTCCTTCGGGAATCGAGCTCCGTGCCTTGCGCCGGAGCTCTTCTTTTTTGTCCGGACCCCGGTGTCTTCGGCCGGCGCCCCGCCATCGCGGAGCGCCTCGTTCACACAAGGAGTGGCCATGGCGCAGAAGGATGCATCGGTCGCCGAGCTCACGAAGAACTTCGAGAGCTCGACCGCCGTTCTGCTGACCGAGTACCGCGGTCTGACGGTTGCCCAGCTCAAGCAGCTGCGCAACGACATCCGTCAGGACGCGGATTACGCCGTGGTGAAGAACACGCTGACCAAGATCGCCGCGGCTAACGCGGGGGTCACGGGACTGGACGACGAGCTCAAGGGCCCGTCTGCCATCGCGTTCGTGCACGGTGACCCTGTCGCCGTCGCGAAGAGCCTGCGTGCCTTCGCCAAGGCTAACCCTCAGCTCGTGGTGAAGGGCGGCTACTTCGATGGCGCCGCTCTGACCGCGGATGAGGTCAACAAGCTCGCCGATCTCGAAAGCCGTGAAGTCCTGCTGGCGAAGCTCGCCGGCGCGATGAAGGCGACGATGACCAAGGCGGCATACGTCTTCCAGGCGCTTCCGTCGAAGGCCGTTCGCACGGTCGACGCGCTGCGCGAGAAGCAGGACACCGCGGCCTGACCCGGCCCCGGATGATTAACCCGATCAAGGAGATACAACATGGCTAAGCTCAGCACCGAAGAGCTGCTCGACGCGTTCAAGGAGCTCACCCTCATCGAGCTCTCCGAGTTCGTCAAGGCGTTCGAGGAGACCTTCGACGTCACCGCTGCCGCCCCCGTGGCCGTTGCCGGCCCCGCCGCCGGTGGCGCTGCCCCCGCCGAAGAGGTCGAGGAGAAGGACTCGTTCGACGTCGTCCTCGAGGCCGCCGGTGACAAGAAGATCCAGGTCATCAAGGTCGTCCGCGAGCTCACCTCGCTCGGCCTCGGCGAGGCCAAGGCCGTCGTCGATGGTGCTCCCAAGGCCGTGCTCGAGGGCGCGAACAAGGAGACCGCCGACAAGGCCAAGGAGGCTCTCGAGGCCGCCGGCGCCACGGTGACCCTGAAGTAATAACGCTTCACGGTCGCGGTAACGCGATTCACACGAAGCCCCGGATGCCACGGCATCCGGGGCTTCGTCGTTCCCGGTCGGAGCCTCGGACGGAGTTCACGCAAACGAAACCTGTGAGTCTGGGAAAAGGGTATGCGGATCGTTTACGGTCGTTGAGAACCCCCGTCGATCCCCCCACGCGACGTCGTTCCCACGTTCGTCGTTATCTGGAGACCCATGCTTTCCGATGTGTCGCGCGTGCCCGCACGCCGTTTCACGACCGTCCTGAGTGCCGCCCTCGGCGCGGCTCTGCTCGGTTCCGCCCTCGTCCCGCTCCCCGCCTTCGCGGCCGACGGCCCCCGGGTGGTGATTAACGAGGCCTACCTGAAGGGCGGGAGCGCGAACGCTCCGTTCTCGCAGAAGTTCGTCGAGCTCTACAACGCCGGCGACACCGCGCAAGACCTGAGCGGGTGGTCGCTGCAGTACCGCTCGGCCTCCAGCGAGAGCGCCCCGACCGGTGCGAACACGCAGAGCCTGACCGGCTCGATCGCCGCTGGCGGCTACTACCTCATCGCCCTCCCCGGCAACGGCGCCACTGGCGCGGCCCTGCCCGCCGTCGACCTCACGAGCACGGGCCTGAACCCCTCGGGGACGAACGGCCAGCTGTTCCTCGCCGATGTGGCGGAGTCGCTCGCCCTTCCCGCCGGCTCGGTCGACGACGACCGCGTGGTCGACTTCGTCGGCTACGGCTCGGCGGTCGGCTTCGAGACGGCGGCGGCGACGGTCGACGGGGGCAACTCCGTGCCCAACTCGCTCGTGCGTTCGGGTTTCGTCGACACCGACGACAACTCCGCCGACTTCACCAACGCCACGACGGTCACGCCCCAGGGTTCCGCCGGCGGAACCCCCGCCCCCGAACCCGAGCCTGACCCCGAGCCGACCGAAGAGCCCTCGGCTCCGGCTCCCGACGTCGTCACGCCCATCCGCGAGATCCAGGGCACGGGCGCCACGACCCCACTCGACGGCACGACCGTCACGACCCGCGGCATCGTCACCGCCGCATACCCCACGGGCGGGTACAACGGTTTCTTCCTGCAGACCCCGGGGACCGGCGGAGCGGTCGACGCCGCGACCCACACGGCATCCGACGCGATCTTCGTCTACGGCTCGGCCGCGACGGCGCTCGTCGCGCAGGGCGACTACGTCGAGGTGACCGGGACGGCGGGCGAGTTCTCCGGCCAGACCCAGATCACCGCGGATGCCGCTGCGGTCAGCATCCTGACCGAGGACGCCGACGCCGTGTCGCCGGCCGAGATCGGCTGGCCCCAGACCGACGAGGAGCGCGAGCGCTTCGAGGGGATGCTGCTGGCGCCTCAGGGCGACTTCACCGTCACCAACTCGTACAGCACCAACCAGTACGCCGAGGTCGGTCTCGCCGCCGGGACCACGCCGCTGCGCACCCCCACCGACGTCGCTCGTCCCGCGACCCCCGAGTACGTGGCGGCGGTCGCCGACAACAACGCTCGGGCCGTGGTGCTCGACGACGGGGCGTCGATCAACTTCCTGAACGATGCGAACAAGGGCATTCCGCTGCCCTACGTCTCGCTCACCGACCCGGTGCGCGTGGGTGCTCCGGTGACGTTCACGCAGCCGGTCATCCTCGATTACCGCAACAACGCGTGGAAGTTCCAGCCGACCCAGCAGCTCACGGTCGACAACGCCTCGACGGTGCAGCCCGCGACCTTCGCGAACACCCGCACCTCGGCTCCCGAGCCGGTCGGCGGCAGCGTGAAGATCTCGAGCTTCAACGTGCTGAACTACTTCACCACCACCGCCGAGAGCGTCGGGTGCACCTCGACCTACGACGACCGCGACGGCAACCCCGTCACGGCCGACACGTGCCCCGCGCCCGGTCCTCGCGGTGCCGCGAACGCCGAGAACCTCGAGCGTCAGCAGGCGAAGATCGTCGCTGCGATCAACGGTCTGGGCGCCGACGTCGTCTCGCTCGAGGAGATCGAGAACTCGGCCCAGTTCGGCAAGGACCGCGACGACGCACTGTCGACGCTGGTCGACGCCCTCAACGACGCCCTCGGAGCCGAGGAGTGGGCCTTCGTGCCCTCGCCCGCCGCCGTGCCTGCGTCGGAGGACGTCATCCGCACGGCCTTCATCTACAAGAAGGCCGTCGTGACCACGGTGGGCGACAGCGTCATCCTCGACGACCCGGCGTTCGCCAACGCCCGCCAGCCGCTCGCCCAGGCCTTCGCGCCGGTCGACGACGAGGGCGCGAAGATGCTCGCGATCGTCAACCACTTCAAGTCGAAGGGCGACAGCCGCCCCGCCGCCACCGGCGACAACGCCAACGGCGTGCAGGGCGCGTTCAACGGCGACCGCGTGCGTCAGGCCGAAGCGCTCGGCGCCTTCGCGCAGGAGCGCTCCGCGCAGGTCGGCACCGACGAGGTGTTCCTGCTCGGAGACTTCAACTCCTACACGCAGGAGGACCCGATCGAGACGCTGCGCTCGTTCGGCTACGAGCCGCTGGAGGCGGGCACGGGCAAGTACTCGTACTCGTTCAGCGGGCAGTCCGGGTCGCTCGACCACGTGCTCGCGTCGCCCTCGGCGCGCGACCTCGTGACCGGCGTCGACGTGTGGAACATCAACGCCGTCGAGGCCCTCGCCCTGGAGTACAGCCGCTACAACTACAACGCGCTGAACTTCTACGACGCCTCGCCCTACCGCTCCAGCGACCATGACCCCGTCGTCGTGGGGGTCGACCTGTCGTCGACCACCGAGCTCAACCTGCTCAACATCAACGACTTCCACGGGCGCATCGACGCCAACACCGTGAAGTTCGCGGGCACGATCGAGCAGCTGCGCGCGGAGGGCGGCGACGACAAGACGCTGTTCCTCTCCAACGGTGACAACATCGGCGCCTCGCTGTTCGCGTCGTCGAACGCCGGTGACAAGCCGACGATCGACGTGCTGAACGCGCTCGATCTCGCGGCATCCGGAGTCGGAAACCACGAGTTCGACAAGGGCGCCGACGACCTGCTCGGGCGCGTCTCCGACCTCGCCGACTTCGAGTACCTCGGCGCGAACGTCTACCGCGACGGTCAGCCGATGCTCCCCGGCTACGAGATCCTCGAGGTCGACGGTCTGCGCGTCGGCGTGATCGGCGCCGTCACCGAGGAGACGGCGTCGCTCGTCACCCCGAGCGGCATCGAAGGCGTCGAGTTCCGCGAACCGGTGGCCGAGGTCAACCGCGTGGTCGGCGAGATCCGCGACCAGGTCGACGTCATCGTCGCCGAGTACCACGAGGGTGCCAGCGCGAGCGCGTCGGCGGGCGAGACCCTCGAGAAGGCCGTCGCCGAGGGCGGCGCCTTCGCGCGGATCGTGACGGAGACGGATGCCGATGTGGATGCGATCTTCACCGGTCACACCCACGAGGAGTACGTGTGGGAGGCACCGATCCCCGGTGGTGAGGGCACGCGTCCGATCCTCCAGACCGGCAGCTACGGCGCGAACATCGGCCAGGTGGTCCTGGACGTCGACCGCGAGAGCGGCGAGGTCGTCGGTCACACCGCCCGCAACGTCCCCCGTCTGGCGGCCGAGGCCGTCGAGGACGACCCCGAGAAGACCGCCGAGAACAGCGCGGCGCTGGACGCCGAGCTGATCGCGACCTATCCGCGGGTCGCCGAGGTCGACGCCATCGTCGACGCCGCCCTGGCCGAGGCCGACCGCGTCGGTTCGCAGCCGGTCGGTTCGGTGACGGCCGACATCACCACCGCGTTCACCGGCGGCGCCTACGTCGACGGCGTCTACACCGGTGGCACGCGCGACGACCGCTCGAGCGCCTCGGCGTTGGGCGGCCTGGTCGCCGATGCGCTGCGCACGACGCTGGCCGACCCCGACCGCGGCGGTGCCGACATCGCCCTGGTGAACCCGGGTGGGCTGCGCGCCGAGCTGCTGCGGGGCGACGACGGAGTGATCACGTTCGCCGAGGCCAACGCGGTCCTGCCGTTCGTGAACAACCTCGGCACGACGACGCTGACCGGCGACCAGTTGCGCCGCCTGCTCGAGCAGCAGTGGGGCGACGAGGCCGGCCGCGCCGCGACGCTCGCGCTCGGGGTGTCCGAGAACGTCCGCTACACCTACGACGCGTCGCTCCCCGCGGGCGAGCGCATCACGGGCATCTGGATCGACGGGGCAGCCGTCACTCCCGAGGCCGAGTACCGGGTGGGCACGTTCAGCTTCCTGCTGCAGGGCGGTGACGCCTTCTCGGTCTTCACCGAGGGTGCCGACACGCGCGACTCGGGTCTCATCGACCGCGATGGCTGGATCGCCTACCTGCAGGCCAACCCGGGGCTCACGCCCGACTTCGCCGCTCGCGCGGTGCAGGTGACGGGGGCTCCGGCCGAGGTGCAGCGCGGGGGCCAGATCAGCTTCGGCGTCTCGAAGCTCGACCTGACCTCGCTGGGCAGCCCCCTCACCACGGAGCTCACGGTGACCGTCGGCTCCGCGGCCCCGGTCACGGTGCCCGTGGTCGACGGCGCGGCTCAGGTGTCGGTGACCGTGCCGGCCGACGCCCGCGAGTCCCTCGAGGTGGTCCTCACCACCGCGACGGGCACGACGGCGACGGTGCCCGTGCGGGTGACGGACGCCGCGGTCGACCCGGGCACTCCGGTACAGCCCGGCACACCCGGCGAGCCGGGGCAGCCCGCCGGTCCGGGAACCCCGGGACAGCCCGGCGCGCTGCCACTCACCGGTACCGACACCGCCTGGATGGGTGCCGGCGTGCTCGCCGCGCTCGCTCTGCTGGGTCTCGGCCTCGTCGTCCGCCGACGCGCGACGCGCAACGCCGACTGACCTCGAGTCGCACGAAGACCCCGGATGCCGCGGCATCCGGGGTCTTCGTCGTTCCCGGCCGGTCGCGCGGCCGGGGTGGCTCAGGCCGGTCGCGGGGGAGCGGTGGAGGCGCGCACCACGAGACGGGTCTCGGCGGGCGTGCGCCACGGCGGCTGGCTGGTGCCCTCGATCATCGACAGCAGCAGGCGGGTGGCCTCGACGCCCTGGGCCTCGGGGAACTGCTCAACGGTGGTGAGCGAGAACATCTCGGCGTAGTCGTGACCGTCGATGCCGACCACGCTCAATTCGGTCGGTACCGAGATGCCCATCCTGCGCGCGGCGATGATGACGCCGATCGCGACCTCGTCGCACGCGGCGACCACCCCGGTGGGACGCGTCGCCGTGTCGGCGAGGAACGACACCGCCGCCGCGTACGCGTCGGTGATGGTGAGCGTCGCCGGCACGCTGCGGATGCGCACGGCCAGGCCGTGATCGTTCATGGTGTTGCGGTAGCCGATCGAGCGTTCGTCGACGTCTTTCGCGGGTGCGTCGGTCGAGGGGGTGCTGCCGACGAAGGCGATGTCGGTGTGGCCGAGCGCGATCAGGTGCTCGGTGATGTTGCGCGTGATCGCGACGTTGTCGAGGCCGAGGGTGGGGACGCCCGTCAGCGGGTTGCCGATGCTGACGACGGGTTTGCCGATGTTGGCGAGACGCTCGAGATCGGCGTCGTCGGGCTCGAGGGCCGCGGCGATGATGCCGTCGAAGCGCTTTCTCGCGAGATAGGTCGAGTACAGCGTCTCGCGGTCGTCCGACCCGGGCTCCGCGACGTACAGGGTCACGTCGTAGCCGAGGGGGATGAGGGTGCGTTCGACGCCCTCGACGATGGATCCGAAGTACCAGCGGTTGACCTTCGGCACGATCAGGGCGATGGTGCGCGTGCGCCCGGTGGCTAGGCTCACCGCGCTCGTCGAGGGCACGTAGCCGAGGGATTCCGCGGCGTCCGCGACGCGTCGGCGCGTGCTGTCGGAGACGTAGCCGCCGCCCGTGAGAGCACGGCTCGCGGTCGATTTCGACACCCCGGCGAGGCGTGCCACATCGGCGATTCCGCTCATGCGTGATCTTTCTTCCCGTGGTCGACGTCCGTGTCGACGTCGAAGTAGCGTATCCGAGATCGACCCGAACTGGAACCGGTTTCGCGTCGGATCCAGGCCGAGATCCCGCGTGTTTTCGGGAGTTATCGGTTCGTGATGTGGGACCGGTTGCAACTCTTCGGGATTGCATCTACGGTTGCCTGGAATCGGTTCCTGACAGGTTCCGATGCACCACTGAACTCAAAGAGGAGAGATCACATGGGTATGTCACAGCGGTATCGCCTGCTGGCTCCCGTCGGGCTGCTGGCGGTCGGAGCGATCGCCCTCGCAGGCTGCGCCGAAGGTGACAGCAGCGGCGGCACCGGCAGCGGCTCGGGAGGCGACACGACCGTCCGCATCTCCGGCGGCATCACCGGTACCGAGGCCGACGCGCTGAACCAGAGCTTCGAGCAGTTCACCAAGGACACCGGCATCAAGGTCGTCTACACCGGCGACAAGAGCTTCGAGGGCAACATCGTCACGAAGGTGTCCGGTGGCGACGCCCCCGACATCGCGATCGTCCCGCAGCCCGGTCTGCTCAAGACCCTCATCGGCACCGGAGACGTCCAGAAGGCGTCCGACACCGTGTCGAAGAACGTCGACGAGTACTGGGGCGAGGACTGGAAGTCTTACGGCACCCAGGACGGCGAGTTCTACGCCGCCCCGATGCTCGCCAACCTCAAGGGCTACGTCTGGTACTCGCCGGCGAAGTTCAAGGAGTGGGGCGTCGAGGTTCCCAAGACGTTCGACGAGCTCATGACCCTGACGCAGACCATCCAGCAGAAGACCGGCGCCGCCCCGTGGTGCGCCGGCTTCGCCTCCGACGCCGCGTCGGGCTGGCCGGGCACCGACTGGATCGAGGACATGGTCCTGCGCCAGTCCGGCCCCGACGTCTACGACCAGTGGGTCGCCAACGAGGTCAAGTTCACCGACCCCCAGATCAAGGAAGCCTTCGACGCGGTCGGCAACATCCTGCTCAACCCGTCGTACGTCAACGCCGGTTTCGGTGACGTCAAGAGCATCAACTCGACGGCGTTCGCCGACGTGGCCGCGAAGGTCGCCGACGGCAGCTGCCCGATGACGCACCAGGCGTCGTTCCTCTCGGCCAACTTCCTCACGGTGAAGACCGCGGCCGGCGCGACCCCGACGATCGCCCCCGACGGCGACGTCTACGCGTTCCTGCTCCCGGGCGTCAAGGAGGGCGAGCTGGCCGTCGAGGGTGGCGGCGAGTTCGTCGCGACGTTCTCCGACAACGAGGCCGTCCAGAAGGTCGCCGAGTTCATGTCGACCCCCGACTTCGCCAACGCTCGCGTGAAGCTCGGCGGCGTCATCTCCGCGAACAAGGGCGCCGACCCGTCGCTCGCCTCCAGCGAGTTCCTCACCGAGGCGATGAAGACGCTGCAGGACCCGAACACCACGCTCCGCTTCGACGCGTCCGACCTCATGCCGGCCACCGTCGGCTCGGGCTCGTTCTGGAAGGGCATGGTCAGCTGGATCGACGGCACGCCCACCGACCAGGTGCTGAGCGACATTCAGGCCGGTTACGACAACTGACCCTGGAAGATCAACCGGTGGGCCGTCCGCGACGCGGGCGGCCCACCGGGTCCATACTTCTCATCCGCCCTGTTGCTAACGGGCACTCATCGATGAGCACGAAGGCGTGTTCGGGAGGGACGTCATGACCGACATCAAGAACGCGGAGACGACGCCGGCGGCGTCGCCACCGCCGCGTGGCAGAGAGGCCCGTGCATCGCGCGGCACCGCCGCCACGAGACGGACCACGACGATCGTGGTCCTCGTGGGCCTCATCCTCGCGGTGGCGCTCTTCCTGTTCATGGTGACGCGCGCTCCCGCCGACACCAAGCCGACCACCCTCGGCTTCTCCCTCAACAGCTTCTTCATCTGGCTGGGCGGCCTGAGCCCCCTCGTGCAGATCCCGCTCGTCATCGTCGTGTTCGGCGTGGTGGTCGCCCTCCTGCTGCTGCTCATCGAGTACGCGCCGCGCGCGGGCAAGGGATACTTCTGGCTCCGCCTCATCGCGTGCTTCGCGATCCCGGTGCTGGCCTTCATGCTGCTGCGGCCCTACCAGAACGCCGTCGTCTACGTGCTCGGCATCGCTGTCATCCTGGGCGCGATCCTCTTCTACGCCGACTACCGCTCACGCCAGGGCGCCGGCTACCTGTTCCAGCTCATCCTCTTCGCCGCACCCGCGGCGATCCTCCTGCTGATCGGCCTGGTCTACCCGGCCATCACCACGTTCTTCCAGTCGTTCTTCGACAAGACGGGCGACAACTTCGTCGGCTTCGAGAACTACATCTGGACCTTCACGAACCCCGAGGGCTTCTGGTCGGTCATCAACACCCTCATCTGGGTGCTGCTGGCCCCGACCATCGCCACCGCGATCGGTCTCGCGTACGCCGTCTTCATCGACCGGGCCGCGGGCGAGAAGTACCTCAAGGTCCTCATCTTCATGCCGTTCGCGATCTCGTTCGTCGGCGCCGGAATCATCTGGAAGTTCGTCTACGACTTCCGCCAGGGCGACCAGCTCGGCGTCTTGAACGCGATCGTCACGGCCTTCGGCGGTCAGCCGATCTCGTGGCTGTCGGCGGCGCCGCTGGTGAACACCCTTCTGCTGGTCGTGGTCTTCATCTGGAGCCAGACGGGTCTGGCCATGGTGATCCTGTCCGCGGCCATCAAGGCCGTTCCGCCAGAGCAGAACGAGGCCGCCGAGCTCGACGGCGCGAGCGCCTGGGAGCGCTTCATCAACGTCACCGTCCCCGGCATCCGCTCGTCGCTCATCGTCGTGCTGACCACCATCGCGATCGGTGCGCTGAAGATCTACGACATCGTCGCCGTCATGACCGGTGGACGTAACGACTCGACCGTCCTCGCCTTCGAGATGGTCAACCAGCAGCAGCGATTCCAGAGCTACGGGCACTCCGCTGCGCTGGCCGTGGTGCTGTTCATCTTCGTGTTGCCGCTGATCATCTTCAACGTGCGCCAGATCCGGAAGCAGAGGGAAGTGCGATGACCACCTCCACCGTGGTGATCGAGCCCACCACCGACAACCGCTCGGCCCGCCAGGTCGCCCGCGACACGCGCAAGCACGAGGCGATGGCGCGCAAGCGCCTCACCTCGAAGGGCGCGACGATCGCGGCGATCGTGATCGCCTTCTTCTGGACGATCCCGACGTTCGGCCTGTTCATCACGTCGTTCCGTCCGGGTTCCGACACGCAGTCCACCGGTTGGTGGACCGTGTTCGTCGACCCGGCGTTCACGCTGGACAACTACCGGCTCGCGCTGACCTCGGGCGGAACCGCCCTGACGCTGGCGCAGTCGTTCCTGAACTCGCTGGCGATCACGATCCCGGTCGTGCTCTTCGCCCTCGCGGTCGCCTCGCTCATCGCGTACGCCTTCGCCTGGATCGACTTCAAGGGCCGCAACTTCTTCTTCATCTTCATCTTCGCGCTGCAGATCGTGCCGCTGCAGATGGCCCTCGTGCCGCTGCTGAGCCTGTTCTCGCGCGGGCTGACGATCAACGAGGTCACGATCTTCCCGGGCTTCGACCTGCGCGGGGTGGAGCACAGCTTCGCCACCGTGTGGATCGCGCACGTGATCTTCGCGATGCCGCTGGCGATCTTCCTGCTGCACAACTTCATCGCCGAGATCCCGGCCGAGGTCATCGAGGCCGCGCGCGTCGACGGGGCCGGTCACGGGCAGATCTTCTTCCGCCTGATCCTCCCGCTCGCGGCCCCCGCGCTCGCGTCGTTCGCGGTGCTGGAGTTCATCTGGGTGTGGAACGACCTGCTGGTGGCGACGATCTTCGCGCCATCGTCGTCTCTGCCGTTGACGCAATCGCTCAACTCGCTGTCGGGCACCTGGGGCGACCAGTGGTTCCTGCAGTCCGCGGGCACGTTCATCTCGATCCTCGTGCCGCTGATCGTGTTCTTCCTGCTGCAGCGCTTCTTCGTGCGCGGCCTGCTGGCCGGAGCGACGAAGGGCTGAGCCCGTCACGACCGAAGGGGCGCGGCATCCGCACGGGTGTCGCGCCCCTTCGTCGTTCCCGGCGGTCGGTGGGTGGCGAGGTGCGCCGGGTGGCGGGGTGCGCCGGCTGGCGAGGTGCGCCGGGTGGCGAGGTGCCCGGGTGGCGGGGGATATCGGCCGGGGGCGCGTGCATGAACGGCATCCGCCCGCAAAGACGCGAGGAGAGACCGTCGACGCGAGCGGATCGCGTTCACGGGTGGGGTGGGGCGGATGCCGCGGGGCGCGGGCGGTCCGGATCGCGGCGCGCGTCGCGCCGGGCGGTCAGGCGCTGCAGCCCAGGCGCGACTGGATGTCGCGCATCGCGTCGAGCTCGGCCGACTGGCCGGTGACGATCGCGCCGGCGACCTCTTTGACGCGGGGATCGCTGCCGAGCTCGATGACGGCCTGCGCCATGGGGATCGCGCCCTCGTGGTGGCGGATCATGAGCTGCAGGAACAGGCAGTCGGCGGGCTGACCTTCGGCGCTGCGGAGCTCGTCGAGCTGCGCGTCGGTCGCCATGCCCATCTCATCGAGCAGCTGCTGCTCGGTGAGCGTGGCGGTGTCGCCGTGGCTGTGCTCGCCCGACTTCTCCATCCACGTCATGAGCGGCTGCGACGACGACTGGGGGAGCCCCCATTCGACGAGCCACCCGTACATCTCGCCGCGCTGGCCCGACTGGGCGGTGGCGATGTCGTACGAGAGGCTGCGCAGCTCGTCGTCGGAGGTCTTGCGGTAGATCTCCATCGCCATGAGCACCGCCTGCGTGTGGTGCACCTGCATGTCGCGTGCGAAGCCGGCATCCGCCGACGTGTCGGAGGGATGCGCGGGCGCGGCGGTCGCGCCGAACGCGGTGAAGCGTCCGATCGCGAACGCCACGGCCACGATCGCCACGACGACCAGTGCGACGACGGCCCACCGGACGGCGGGGCGCGCGACCGGGGTGTCGTCGGTCATCAGGCCCGGCCCGGGCCGTTCACTCCACCGGAGCACGCGGCGTTCGGCTCGGGGGCGTTCTGGCTGCGCCAGAACTCCGTGAAGAATTCCGAGATGCGCGGGTCGGACGGGTCGTCGACCTTCAGCTGGTGGTTCCACGCGCTGACCGCGACGGGGGTGTCCATGCCGGGGTAGGGCGAGAGCAGGGCGTAGCTCGAGGGCATGACGGCCTTGAGGGCGTCGATGCCGGCTGCGTCGACCCGCTCGGGGTCGTAGGTGATCCAGACGGCGCCGTGCTCCATGGAGTGCACCGCGTTCTCGTTCTGCTGGGGCTCGGTGTAGACACCGCAGTTCAGCCAGATCGGGTTGTGGGGGCCACCCGCGGGCGGGGTCTGCTCGTAGGTGACGGTGCCCTGCACGTGATCGGAGCGGTTCTCGAACGTCTGCACGCCGTCGATCTCGCGGCCGGTGCTGTTGCCCGCCTGGTAGCTGGTGGGGGGAGCGGGGGCGAACGCGAACGAGGCGACGACCAGGCCGATCACCACGAGGGCCGCGGTCGAACCGACGACCCACCACACGAGCTTCCCGCGCTTCCGCTTCGCGACCTGCTTCTGGTACTCCGCGAGCTTCTCCTGGCGCTTCTGCTCGCGCTGCTGCTTCACGGTGAGGTCGATCTGCGCCTGTTTGGCCGGGTTTCCGCTGGCACGTTTGTCGGAGGAAGAGGTCATGCGCTGTGTTCGTCTCTCTGGTGGGCGGGACGCATCGGCAGCCGCCGACGGGTCCATTTTATTCGGGTGAATGAGCTGACGGCCTGGGAGGAACCCGCGAGCCCGGATGGTGGCGCAGGGGGTCTGCGCGCTAGTATGAACGAAGTCGAATCGATTCGAGGTTCGATATTCCCCCCAAACTTTCTCAGCCCGACCCGTTCGGGCTGTCCATGCTGCGAAACGAACCCCCGTGCTCGATACTGCTTCCGTTCCCGTCGTCTCCTCCGACTCCCGCTCCGCGCAGACGCACACCGGCGCCATCCGCGCGCTCGGCAAGAACCCCGCCACCGCGCCGATCGTGCTGCACCCGGGAGACGCGATCCCGTCGTCGCGCCGCCTGCTCTACATCATCGTTCTCGGTGCGCTGACGGCCCTCGGGCCCTTCACGATCGACCTGTACCTGCCGGCGTTCCCCACCCTCGAGGCCGACTTCCAGACCACCGCGGCCGCGATCCAGCTCACGCTGACCGGCACGATGATCGGCTTCGCGCTCGGTCAGCTGATCGTCGGGCCCCTCAGCGACAAGGTCGGCCGCCGCGTGCCGCTGCTGTCGGTGACCGCCCTGCACGTCGTCGCGAGCGTGTTCGCCGCTCTCGCCCCGACGCTCGAGACCCTCTCGATCGCGCGCGTGCTCATGGGTGCCGGAGCCGCTGCGGGCGGCGTCGTCGCCGCGGCGATCATCCGCGACCTGTTCGGCGGCAAGCGCCTCGTCGTGATGCTCTCGCGTATGGCGATGGTGTCGGGCGTCGCCCCGGTGCTCGCCCCGCTCGCCGGCTCCGCTCTGCTGCTGGTCATGCCGTGGCGCGGCATCTTCGTGGTGCTCGCCGTCTACGGTGCGGTCATGCTGGTCTCGGCCATCCTGTTCATCCCCGAGACGCTTCCGGCCGCCCGTCGTGGGGGCCCCGGCTCGACCACCGTGTGGCAGCGCTACGGCAGCGTCTTCCGCGACCGCGTCTTCATCGGCGTGCTCGTCATCGGCGCGATGACCTTCTCGGGCCTGTTCTCGTACCTGTCGGCGTCGTCGTTCCTGTTCCAGGTGTCGTACGGCTTCAACGCCCAGCAGTACGGCGTGCTGTTCGCGGCCAACTCGATCGGCGTCGTCGTGGGCGTGCAGATCGCCTCGCGTCTGGCGGCGCGCTTCGGGCCGCAGTGGGTGCTGGCCGTCTCGACGGCGGTGCTCGTGGTCGCCGGTGGGGCTATCGTGCTGACCGACCAGCTCGGGCTCGGACTCTGGGGCACGATCATCCCGCTGTTCTTCTTCATGACCGCGTGCGGGTTCACCTTCCCCTGCGCCCAGGTGCTGGCCCTCGATCGTCACGGCAAGGCCGCCGGCACGGCGCAGTCGATCATCGGTGCGGCGAACTTCGGCATCGCCGGCGTCATCTCGCCGCTGGTCGGACTGCTGTCGGTCGGCTCGGGCATCACCGCCACGACCATGGCCTCGGTCATGCTGGGCTGCGCGGTCATCGGCGTGCTCTCGCTGTGGCTGCTGGTGCGCCCGCGCACCGTCGAGCGTCTCGCGCCGTGACCCTCGCACCCGTGGGAGCGCACACAGTAGCAGAACGGCCCCTGCACGCCCCGCGCTGACGGGGGCCATTCCCTCGGTGGCGCCGACCCGGCATCATGAGGCGATGGATGCCACAGCGACTCAGGACGTGCTCGACACGCGCCCGCAGCGCTTCCGCGCCACCGTCGGCATCGTGCTCGTCGCTCTGGCGTGCGGTCTGGGCGCGTGGGTGTTCTTCCGCGGCCCCAGCCCCTTCGCGATCGACACGTGGTGGAACCAGCTCTTCGCCTCGGCTCCGTCGCAGCCGGTGTACGTCTTCGCGATCTTCATGGACACCGTCGGCGGCCACCTCACCGCGGTGCTGATCGTGCCGGTGCTGGGCGCGGCCGCGCTGTTCTTCTCGCGACGACGATGGTCGGCGCTGTACTTCTTGAGCGCCTCGGTCGGCAGTGCGCTGCTCGTGCAGGCGCTCAAGCACACGTTCGGGCGCGCGCGCCCGGAAGACATCCTCATCCTCAGCGACTTCGGCTCGTTCCCCTCGGGGCACGCGGCCAACGCCGCGACGATCGCCGTGGTGGCGGCGGTGCTCTTCCCGAAGGTCTGGGTGCGCATCGTCGGCGTCGCGTGGGTCGTGCTCATGGCGTTCAGCCGCACGTACCTGCACGCGCACTGGCTCTCCGACACCGTGGGCGGCGCCCTGGTCGGCGCCGGGGCCGCGCTGATCCTGGCCGCGGCGTTCTCCCGCCTGCGTGCCCGCGACGAGGACCGACTGGCCATCAGACGCGCGCGCAAGGCGGATGCCGAGGCCGCGACCTCGTCGTAGGCTGACGCGCATGAGCGAGCCCGGTGCCGTGCCCTCCGATCCGACCTCAGCCGATGCCGAGCTGGCGCGTCTTCGCGCCGAGGCGGAGGCCGCCGAAGCAGAAGTGAGGCTCGCGCGGGCGCGGGCGGAACTCGCCGCGGCCGAAGCCGCCGCCGCACGGGCCCGATCCGCGTCGGGGACGCCGTCGCCGGATGCCGCGACCCCGGCCGCCGAACAGACGCCGGCGCCCGGCGGTGAGGTCGAGTCCGCGACCCCCGCAGCCCCCGCCGCTCCCGCAACCCCCGCCGCTCCCGCAACCCCCGCCGCTCCCGCACACCCCGCGGCATCCGGAACCCCCGCCCCCGACGCGCCTCTCACCGAAGCGCAGGTCGCGGGCATCGCCGCCGGGTACGCCGGAACCGGCGCAGCGCTCGATCTCGGCGTGCTCGTGAACGGGGGACCGGTGCCCGCCGTGCCCGTGCGCATTCCGCTGGCCATGACGAACCGCCACGGCCTCGTCGCCGGCGCCACCGGCACGGGCAAGACGCGCACCCTGCAGCTGCTCGCCGAACAGCTCTCGGAGAACGGCGTTCCGGTGTTCGCCGCC
Organism: Microbacterium algihabitans; assembly: GCF_032464975.1. NCBI lineage: Bacteria > Bacillati > Actinomycetota > Actinomycetes > Micrococcales > Microbacteriaceae > Microbacterium > Microbacterium algihabitans. The sequence continues at coordinate 87,839 of NZ_JAWDIU010000003.1, read as the reverse complement.
GACATCAAGGGTGACCTGTCGGGCCTGGCCGCCGCGGGGACGCCCAGCGAGAAGCTCTCCGCGCGCACCGCCGCCCTGGGCCAGAACTGGTCGGCGCGGGCGTTCCCCGTGGAGTTCTTCGCGCTCGGTGACGATGTGGGTTCGGGCATCCCCGTGCGCGCCACGGTGTCGGGCTTCGGTCCGCTGCTGCTCAGCCGCGTGCTCGGACTCAACGCGACGCAGGAGTCGAGCCTGGGGCTCGTGTTCCACTACGCCGATCAGAAGGGGCTCGCCCTCGTCGACCTGTCCGACCTGCGGGCGGTGCTCACCTTCCTCACCGGAGACGAGGGCAAGGCCGAGCTGAAGGGCATCGGCGGCTTGTCGGCGGCGACCGCGGGCGTGATCCTGCGCGAGCTCGTCGCGTTCTCGGCCGCCGGGGCCGAGACCTTCTTCGGCGAGCCCGAGCTCGACGTCTCGATCTTCCTGCGCACCGACGCCTCGGGCGCGGGCATCGTGAGCCTGCTCGAGGTGCCGAACGTCGCCGCCCGCCCCGAGCTGTACTCGACGTTCCTCATGTACCTGTTGGCGGAGCTCTACGAGGTGCTGCCCGAGGTGGGCGATGTCGACAAACCGAAGCTCGTGTTCTTCTTCGACGAGGCGCACCTGCTGTTCCGTGACGCGTCGAAGGCGTTCCTCGAGGCGATCACGCAGACCGTGCGGCTCATCCGCTCGAAGGGCGTGGGCGTCTTCTTCGTCACGCAGACCCCGAAGGACGTGCCGGGAGACGTGCTCGCCCAGCTCGGCTCGCGGGTGCAGCACGCGCTACGCGCCTTCACCCCCGACGACGCCACCGCGCTGCGCGCCTCCGTGCGCACCTACCCCGACTCGGGCTACGACCTCGAGCGGGTGCTGCAGGAGCTCGGCACGGGTGAGGCCATCATCACGGTGATGAGCGAGCGGGGGGCACCCACCCCTGTCGCGTGGACGCGCATCTTCGCGCCCCGCGCCTCGATGTCGCCGATCGCCGCCGAGACGATGGCCGCGACCGTGACGGCATCCGCCCTCTTCTCGACCTACGGCACGCCCATCGACCGCGAGTCGGCGCGCGAGATCCTCGGTGCGCGCATGCAGGCGGCGACCGAGGCGCGCGAAGCGGACGAGCGGGCGAAGAAGGAGGCCGCCGACGCCGCCGAATACGCCAAGCAGAAGGCCGCGATCGACAAAGCCAACGCCGAGGCGCAGAAGAAGGCCCAGCGGGAGTACGACCGCATCCTGAAGTCGACGGCCGCTCCGCGCAGCCGCACGAGCACACCCGCCTCGGGGCTCGACGGCCTGCTGGGTCGCGGGGCCACGAAGAGCATCGTGAACGGCGTCATCCGCGGCCTGTTCGGCAACAGCCGACGGCGCTGACCCCGAGAACGTGGAAGGGGGCGGATGCCGAGGTGTTCGGCATCCGCCCCCTTCACGTCACCGCTACGAGCGGCGGATCGCCAGCGGCATGGTCGAGGTGTCGAGGAAGGGGTCTTCGTCCTGCCCCTCGACGAGGGCCTCGGCCTCGGCCGGCGTTTCGACCGTGGGCAGCGACCCGAGGAGCGGACGCTTGGCGGTCTCGCTCATCGCCAGGAGCGCGACGAGTCCGAGCGCGGCGAAGAACATGATGTAGAACGCCGGCATCAGGGTGTTGCCGGTGAGGTCGATCAGCGCCTGACTGAACAACGGGGTCGTGCCGCCGAAGAGCGAGACGGCGATGTTGTAAGCCACGGCCATCGCTCCGAAGCGCGAGGCCGTGGGGAAGAGCGCCGGAAGAGCGGATGCCGAGATCGCGACGTAGAACGCCACCGGCACGGCCGCGAGGCACAGCGCGATCATGACGGCCCACAGCTCGCCGATCTGCATGATGAGGAACGCCGGCACCAGCAGCACCAGGGCCGAGCCCGCGGCGATCGCATACACGGGCTTGCGGCCGATGCGGTCGCTCAACCGCCCGATGAGGGGGAGCGCGGCCGACATCACCAGCAGCACGGGAACCGTCGCCACCGCCGCCGTGATGTTCGAGACGCCGACCTCCTTCTCGAGGTAGGTCGGCATGTAGCTCGTGAGGGCGTAGCCGGCGGTATTGGTCGCTGCCACGAGAGCGATGCCGATCAGCAGCGCCTTCCAGTGGTGGCGGACGATGCCGACGAGGCCCTGCCGGGCCATCGGGTCGCTCGCGTCGATCTCGGTCGATCCGCCCTGCTCGAAGGCGGGCGTCTCGGGGATGCGCAGGCGGAAGTAGATCGCCACGATGCCGAGCGGGATGGCGAGCAGGAACGGGATGCGCCAGCCGTAGTCGATCATCGCGTTCTCGCCCGAGATCGACGTGGTGATCGCGGTGGTGATCGCGACGGCCGAGGCGCCCGCGGCGAAGCCGACGTACGAACCGACGTCGAGCCATGACGACCAGAAGCCGCGGCGCTTGTCGGGGGAGAACTCCGACACGTAGGTCGTGGCTCCGGCGTACTCGCCGCCGGTGGAGAAGCCCTGGATCATCTTCAGCAGGTAGAGCGGGATGATCGCCCAGAGCCCGATCTGGGCGGAGGTGGGCAGGAGGCCGATCAGCGCGGTCGCCGAGGCCATCATGGCCATCGTCAGGAACAGCACCTTCTGCCGGCCGATGCGATCGCCGAGGGGGCCGAGCACGAACCCGCCGAACGGGCGGACCAGGAACGAGATCGCGAAACCGAGGAGGGTGACCAGCAGGCCCCACGGGGCGGGGACGTCGGAGGCGAAGACCGCGGTCAGCGTCACGGCGAGGTAGCCGTAGATGCCGAAGTCGAACCACTCCATGAAGTTGCCGACGACGGTGCCGCCGATGGCGGTGCGGACGCGCTTGGTGTCGACGACGATGACGTCGTCGACCTCGAGCCGGGGGGCTCCGGATGCCGAGGGGGATTTCTCGTTCATCCTTCTACCGTTACCCCCATCGCGCTCGCGTTTCCAGTCCAGGCGTTGCGCCCGGCGGTTTGCTAGTCCACGGATCCGCAGACTTCTCCGCCGGAGGTCAAGCCCCCGGCGATGTCGGAGGGGCGGCGTACCGTGACCGGCATGAGCGAGCTCTCCGCCCCCACCGGCCGCGAACCAGCCCTGGTCGCGCAGCCGCGATCCGACGGGTCTGCACCCCTCGCGCTGGTCCTCGGGGCCACGGGCTATCTGGGCGGGCGGCTCGTGCCGCGGCTGCTCTCGGCGGGCTACCGGGTCAGGGTGCTCGCGCGCGATCCGCGACGTGTCGGCGCCTTCCCGTGGGGAGACGACGTCGAGACCGCCGCGGGCGACGCGACCGACGTCGACGCCGTGCGCGCCGCGGTCGACGGCGTCGACGTGCTCTACTACCTCATCCACTCCATGGGCAGCGCCCGCGACTTCGAGGCCACCGACCGGGTCGCGGCCCAGACCGTCGCCGACGCGGCCTCGGCGGCATCGGTCTCGCGCATCGTGTATCTCGGGGGGCTCCACCCCGATGACGCCACGCTCTCGGCCCACCTGCGCTCGCGCGTCGAGGTGGGGCAGATCCTGCTGCGCAGCGGCGTGCCCACCCTCGTGCTGCAGGCGGGCGTCGTGATCGGCTCGGGCTCGGCCTCGTTCGAGATGGTGCGCCACCTCACCGACGTGCTGCCCTACATGCCCGCGCCCAAGTGGGTGCGCAACCACATCCAGCCGATCGCCGTGCGCGACGTACTGCACTACCTCCTCGGCGCTGCCCGCGTCGCCCCCAACGTCAACCGCGCGGCCGACATCGGCGGCCCCGACGTGCTGCGCTACGGCCAGATGATGAACGGTTACGCCATGGAGGCGGGGCTGCCGCAGCGCGCGATCGCATCGCTGCCGGTGCTCACCCCGCGCCTCGCCTCGCACTGGGTCAACCTCGTCACCCCGATCCCCAAGGCGATCGCGCGCCCTCTCGTCGAGTCGCTGCAGAACGACTGCGTGGTCAAGGACCGCGCGATCGACGATCTCGTGCCGCGCCCCGAGGGCGGGCTCATGCCGTACCGCGAGGCCGTGCGCCGCGCGCTGGGACGCGTGAACGACGACGCGATCGAGACCAGCTGGCAGGATTCCGAGGTGTCGGGTGCCCCGAGCGACCCGCTGCCCAGCGACCCGGAGTGGTCGGGGCGCCTGGTGTACACCGACATCCGCACCATGACGACGACGGCGAGCTCGGCGCAGCTGTGGTCGGTGATCGAGGGGATCGGCGGCGAGAACGGCTGGTACTCCTCGCCGCTGCTGTGGGCGATCCGCGGCTGGATGGACCGCCTCGTCGGTGGCGTGGGCCTCGCCCGCGGCCGGCGCAGCCGCTCGGTGGTCACCGTGGGCGATGCCCTCGACTTCTGGCGCGTCGAAGCGATCGAGCCCGGTCACCTGCTCCGTCTGCGCGCCGAGATGAAGGTGCCGGGCGGGGCCTGGCTCGAGCTGCGGGCCACCCCCGAGGGCGAGGGGGCGCGGTTCGACCAGCGCGCCCTGTTCTTCCCGACCGGGCTCGCCGGGCGGCTCTACTGGCTGTCGGTGCTGCCGTTCCACGGCCTGATCTTCAGCGGCATGGCCCGGCGCATCACCGCCGCCGCCGAACACGTGCAGCGCGAAGACCTCGAGCCGAAGGCGAAGGCGGGGCGCATCGCGCCCGAGATCGCCGAGGTCGAGACGACCGCGGCCCCCTCGTCGTGAGCTTCGCCTGGCCGCAGGCCTGCCCCGCTCTCGTGTCGCGCCCGTAGGCTGAGCCGCGTGCCTCATCACGCTCGCGTCCTCACCGTCTCCGACCGCTCGGCCGCAGGGCTGCGCGAAGACCGCGGAGGACCCCTCGCGGTGTCACTGCTGCGCGAGGCGGGGTTCGCCTGCGACGACGCGGTCGTCGTGCCCGATGGCGCCGACAGCGTCGAGACGGCGCTGCGCGCACTCGTCGCGGCGGGACCGGGGCTCATCGTCACGACCGGCGGCACGGGCATCGCCCCCACCGACCGCACGCCCGAGGGCACGGCACGCGTCCTCGACCGCGAGATCCCCGGCATCGCCGAGGAGTTGCGTCGGCGGGGCCTCGCGGACACCCCGATGGCCGTCATCTCGCGGGGCCTCGCGGGGATCGCCGACCCCGGCGCCCTGATCGTCAACCTGCCCGGGTCGACCCGCGCCGTGGCATCCGGGATCGCCGTCATCGCCGAGCTCGCCCCTCACGTGCTCGACCAGCTCTCCGGAGGAGACCACGCATGAGCGCCGTCCGCATCGCCCGCCTGTCCGAGACGCCTCTCGATCTCGACGCGCACCTCGACGCCGTCGAGGACTCCTCGTCGGGCGCCGTCACAGCCTTCGTCGGGCGCGTGCGCGACATCGACCCCGACGCCACGGGTCAGGTCGTCGCGCTCGAGTACAGCGCGCACCCCGACGCCGAGCAGGCGCTGCAGCGCATCGCCGAGAGCGCGACCGCCGGCACCGACGCGATCGTCGCGGTCAGCCACCGCGTGGGCCGGTTGGGCGTGGGGGAGGCCGCCGTCGTCATCGCCGTGGCATCCGGTCATCGCGCCGAGGCGTTCGAGGTGTGCCGCACCGTGATCGAGACGATCAAGACCGACCTGCCCGTGTGGAAACGACAGGTCGAGGCCGACGGGACGACGGAGTGGAAGGGCCTGGGCGGCTAGGTTCGCTCCGCGCCGCTCACCGGCGCGACAGCGTCGCCACGATCGGGCGGTGGTCGCTCCCGGCGTCGTCGAAACCGGTGCGGACCTCGAAGGAGCGCACCTCCCACGCCGACCCGACCAGCACGTGGTCGATCGGCGCGGCGAGACCCGTCGGCAGGCGCACGGGCCACGTGCCGAGCGCGGCCGCTCCCGCGTCGGCGGCGGCATCCCGGCATCCGCCGACCGTCGCCTCACCCTCGCCGAGGCCCGCGAGGTGGTCGAGAGTCGAGTTGAGGTCGCCGGCGAGGATGACATCGGGGCCCGTGCACTGCGCCGCGACCCAGTCCATCCCCTCCGTCCACTCCGTCATGATCAGCGGCAACGGCGGCAGCGGATGCGCGGCGACGATCGTCGGCCCGTCACCGCCGACGGGGCGGTACACGCCGCTCGGCACTCCCGGCGTCGAGCCCGCCGACGCGTCGAGGGCGTACGGCCCCATCGACGTGGAGAGCAGGAGCGAGGTCGGAATGGGGTCGTCGCCCGGGTCGGCTTCTCGGGTGGTTGCGGTCATGCCGATGCCGTCGCCGGCCAGGAGGTCGACGACGGTCGCCGCCGCCACGGCATCGGTCTCGGGGAGGACGACCACGTCGGCGCCCGTCTCGCGCACCAGCCGCGCGATGCCGTCGGGTGAGGCACCGCCCCCGTAGGTGTTCCACGCGGCCACGACGACCTCGCCGTCGGCGATCGAGCCGCCGAAGCCGCGACTCAGCAGCACCGCGCCGTTGCCGACGGCTGCTGCCGCGAGAACGATCGCGAGCGCCGCGGACACGGCCCACCGACGTCGGAGCACGGCGACGAGCGCGGCGACGGCTGCGAGCACGGCGAAGGCCAGCGCGACAGGTCCACGGAACGGGATCAGCTGCGCGAACACCTGCAGCCGTTGCGCGCCGACGAGCTGCGGCCAGACCGCGAGCACGGCGAGGGCCGAGCCGAGGACGAGCGTGACGAAGAAGGCCGTGCGGCGGGCGGTCGACATGCGGCCAGTAAAACAGGGTGCGATGCCGCTTCCCTGCGAGGAAGGGTGGCGGCGGGCGGGTGAGGGAGTGCGCGAGCCCGGGCTCAGCCGCCGGCGAAGGGCGGAAGCACGTCGACGTGCGTGACCCCCGCGAGCGGGACGTCGTCGTCGTGACGGGTGCCGTCGACGAGCACGGCGCAACGATCCAGGATCTCGCCCAGAGCCGGGTGGTCGGCGACGACGGCCTCGCGCAGGGCCGTCAGAGACGGTTCGGCGCGGTCCTCGGCATCCGTTCCCGCCGCCTCCGCCGCAGCGGCGAAGTAGCGCACGCGGACGCTCATGCGTCTTCTCCGGGACGCATCCAGTCGCCCGACTTGCCGCCGGTCTTCGACACGATGCGCACGTTCTCGATGACCATGCCCTTGTCCATGCCCTTCACCATGTCGACGATCGCGAGGGCGGCGACCGAGACGCTCGTGAGGGCCTCCATCTCGACGCCGGTGCGGTCGGCGGTGCCGACGGTGGCTTCGATCTCGACGCCCTGGTCGGTGATCGCGAGGTCGACCGAGGCGCGGTGCACCCCGATCACGTGCGCGAGGGGGAGGAGGGCGGGAGTGGACTTCGCGGCCTGGATGCCGGCGATGCGGGCCACCGCGAGCACATCGCCCTTGGGGGCCGTGCCGTCGCGGAGGGCGGCGACCACCTCGGGGGCGCAGCGCACGAAGCCACGCGCCGTGGCGGTGCGGACGGTGGGCTGCTTGAGGGTGACGTCGACCATGCGGGCGTGGCCCGCGGCGTCCAGATGGGTGAAGGTCATGGAATCAGCATGACATCGAGCGGGTCGCCCACCGACACGGTGGACACCTCGGCGGGGACGATCGCGAACGCCTCGGCGCGCGCGAGAGAGGCGGCGAGGTGCGAGCCCGATCCGCCCGCCGTGGCGGGGCGCACGGTGCCGACGACGAGGTCGATCACCGCGGGGAGGTACTGGCGGCGGCCGGGCGGGGTGGTCCAGGACTCGGATGCCGTGAGCCGGGCGATCCGCCGACCGATCACGGTGCGGCCCTGCAGGGCCAGAAGGGCGGGGCGCACGAACACCTCGAACGACACCGCGACGCTCACCGGGTTGCCGGGCAGGCCGAAGACGAGCCGACCGTCGTCGAGCGCGCCGAAGGCCTGCGGCTTGCCGGGCTGCATCGCGACCTTCTCGAAGGCGATGCGCCCCTCGAGGGCCTGGCGCACGGGCTCGTAGGCTCCCGCGCTCACGCCCCCGCTGAAGACGATCACGTCGACGTCGCCCGCGTGCTCGAGCAGGGCGTGGATCGCGTTCGCGTCGTCTCGCAGCGACGAGATGACCGTCACGTCGGCGTCGGCGTCGGCGACCAGGCCGGTCAGGAGCGTCGAGTTGGAGTCGGGGGTCTGGCCGCGCCCCGGCACCACGCCGGGGGCGACGAGCTCGCTGCCGGTCGACACGACGGCGACCCGCGGGCGGCGGTGTACCTCGAGCTCGGCCACCCCCGCCGCGGCGGCCGCGGCCAGCGCGAACGGTCCCAGGCGCTCCCCGGCCGACAGGACGATGTCGCCCGCGCGGGTGTCGCCGCCGCGGCGGCGGATGAAGGCTCCGGATGCCGCGGGCGCGCGCCGCACCTCGACGGTGCCCAGGGAGTCGGCGAGGCCTCCCGCGGTGTCTTCGAACGGAACGATCGCGTCGGCGTCGGCGGGGACCGGCGCGCCCGTCATGATGCGCACCGCCTCGCCCGCGCCGAACGACGGGTCGTCGGACGACCCGGCGGGCAGATCGGCGACGACGCGCAGGGTCACCGGGTTCGCGGCATCCGCCCCCTCGACGTCGGCGAAGCGGACCGCGAAACCATCCATGGAGGAGTTGTCGAAGCCGGGCAGGTCGTGAGCGGCGCGCACGGGGGCGGCCAGTGTGCGGCCGGCCGCATCGGCGAGGCGCACGGTCTCGACGGGCAGGACCGAGACGGCGTCGAGCACGCGGACGCGGTGCTCCTCGACGGTGAGCAGCGGGGTCATCGGGGCCTCCGGGGTCAGGACGAAACGGCGGGGCGGGCGGCGGGGGAGAGCGGGATCACGTCGTGGCGGGCGCGCAGCGCATCGATCACGACGAGCCGGCCGAGCAGGGGGTCGCCCGCGCCGGTGACGAGCTTGATCGCCTCGGTGGCCAACATCCCGCCGACCTGCACGCACAGCGATCCGAGCACGCCGACCTGGGCACACGTGGGTGGTTCGCCCGCCGAGCCCGTCGGGAAGAGGTCGTCGAGCACGACGGGCGCGTGCCCCTCGGGCGGGGCCGACCAGAACACGGTCACCTGCGCGGCCCACTCCTGCACGGCGCCCCAGACGAGGGGGATGCCGAGGCCCTCGGTCGCGGCGGCGACGGCCTCGCGCGTGTCGAAGGTGTCGCTGCCGTCGATGACGAGATGCGCGCCCGCGAAGAGCTCGGAGGCATTGTCGGAGGTCAGTCGTACCGTTCGTTCATGGACGACGGTGAGGGGCGACAGGTCACGCACGGCGCGCGCGGCGGAGGCCGTCTTGGCGGTGCCGATGTCGGTGATGCGGTGCGCGAGCTGGCGCTGCAGGTTGGTGCGCTCGACGGTGTCGTCGTCGATGATGACGAGCTCGCCGACTCCGGCCGCGGCCAGTGCGAGCAGCACGGGGGAGCCGAGACCGCCGGCTCCGACGACGGCGATGCGCGCTGCCGCGAGGCGGCGCTGGCCCTCCTCGCCGATCGCGGCGAGCACGGCGTGACGAGCGGTGCGGATGAGTTCTTCCGGGGCGAGCGAGGCCACCGGCTCGACCAGCGGCTTCATCCGCCGATCGCGCTCATCGTGCGCTCGGGCTGCACGAAGTCGGGGCGCGCGAGTCCCACGCGGTCGGAGCCGTGGGCGCGGGGCTTGGCCCACATGGCCTCCCGCCAGACCTGCGCGATGCCGGCGTCGTCGGCGCCCGCACGAAGGGTCGAGAGGAGGTCGGTCTCTTCGTGCGAGAAGAGGCACGAGCGCACCTTGCCGTCGGCGGTGACGCGGGTACGCGTGCAGGCAGCGCAGAAGGGTTCGGTGACCGAGGAGATGATGCCGATGTGTCCGGCGACGGCCGTTTCCCCGGGGCGGCGGACCTCCCACCGCTCGGCGGGGGCGGCGCCGCGACCGCGCGGATCGGGGGTGAGCGAGAACGCCGTCTCGATCTCGGCGCGGATGTCGCGCGCGGCGATGACGTTCGTCGCCATCCACGACCGGTCTCCGTCGAGGGGCATGTCTTCGATGAAGCGCATCTCGAAGCCGTTCGTCACGGCCCAGTCGACGAGCGAGACGATCTCGGTGTCGTTGACGCCGCGCAAGAGCACCGCGTTGATCTTGATGGGGCCGAGGCCGGCGGCGCGCGCGGCCTGGAGCCCCGCGAGCACCTTGTCGAGGTGCGGGCGGCGCGTGAGCTCGGCGAAGGTCTCGGGGTGCAGGGTGTCGAGCGAGACGTTGAGGCGGGTGAGGCCCGCGTCCTTCAGAGCCTGGGCGCGGCGATCGAGGCCCACGGCGTTCGTGGTCATCGAGATCGGCAGGTCGGGGTTGTCTTCGCGGATGCCGGCGATGATGAACTCGAGGTCTTTGCGCACCAGGGGCTCGCCGCCCGTGATCCGCAGTTCCTCCGCGCCGAGGGACTGCACCGCGACGCGCACGATGCGGCGGATCTCGTCGGTCGACATCAGCTGCGTCTGGGGGAGCCACGGCATCCCGTCGGCCGGCATGCAGTAGGTGCAGCGCAGGTTGCACTTGTCGATGACCGAAACGCGCAGGTCGGTCGCGACGCGGCCGAAGCGGTCGAGCAGGCCGCCGTCCTGCGGGGCTCCGGTCGCGGCGAGGGCGGTTGCGCCCCATGCCGGAGAGGGGGCGCCGGTCGCCGGGAGGGCGGTTGCGCCCGATGCCGGAGAGGCGGCGCCGGTCGAGGGGAGCGCGGTGGCCCCCGATGACGTCACGGTCGCGCCGAGGGCCACGGCCACCGGCCGTCGCGTCGGGGTCGCGTGCTCGGCATCCATGGGTCGAGCCTAGGTCAGTCCCGGTGGGGTCGGGCGGTGAGCCGGGATGCCGCCACGGCGGGCCGCTCTCGCCGGGCGTCCCGGCCACCGCGGGCGGTACGGTCGTCGCATGACGAACACCTTCCGCATCGCGCAGGCGGCGGGCCTGCTGGGCGTCAGCGACGACACCGTGCGCCGCTGGATCGACCTGGGGCTGCTGCCGACCACGGGCGCGACGCCGGTGGAGATCCCCGGGGCCGCTCTCGCGGAGCGGGCCGTGGCGCTCGCCGCCGAGCCCGATGACCCCACCAAGGTTGCCTCGAGCGCGCGCAATCGCTTCGTCGGGCTCGTCACGCGCGTGCAGGTCGACGGCGTGATGGCGCAGGTCGACCTGCAGTGCGGGCCGCACCGGGTGGTGTCGCTGATGTCGGCCGAGGCGGCGTGCGAGCTGGCGCTCGAGCCGGGGTCGCTGGCCGTCGCGTCGGTGAAGGCGACGGTCGTCACGGTCGAGAAGCCGCGCAGCTGACGCGCGCAGCTCGGCCCGCTCTTGACCCGCTCGGCCGCTCGCCGCGCCCGCTCGGCCGCTTGCCGCGCCCGCTCGGCCGCTTGCCGCACGCGAGACTGCATCTGGCTGACAAGTCAACGTCAGGCTGACGCGCAGTTGTCAGCGGGATGCAGTTTCGCGGCATAATCGGGAGGGAATGGCCGTCGAACTCCGCGAATGCGGAATAATCGTAGACAAGCGAGCCGCCGGGTCGCCGAAAGGACCCCATGCGTCGCTCCCTCCGCCTTCTGACCATCCTCGGCGCGGTCGCCGTTCTCGCCTCGGGCTGCGCGTCCGCGAGTCCGGCCGCGGACCCGGCCCCCTCCGCATCCGCCGATTCCCTCACCGGAACGGTCGAGGTGTACGCGGCCGCCTCGCTGCAGCGTTCGTTCGACGAGATCGCGACGGCGTTCGAGGCCGCCCACCCCGGAATCACGGTGAGCGCGGTCTACGACGGGTCGAGCACGCTCGCGACGCAGATCGGCGAAGGTGCCCCCGCCGACGTGTTCGCCTCGGCCGACGAGAAGAACATGGCCAAGGTCGCCGACCTGGCTTCCGACCCGCAGCCGTTCGCGGGCAACACGCTCGTGATCGCCGTGCCGGCGGGCAACCCCGGAAAGGTCGCGACGCTCGCCGACCTCGCGCGGGTCACGACGGTGCTGTGCGCCGCCGAGGTGCCGTGCGGTGCCGCCTCGCAGACGCTGCTGTCGAACGCCGGGGTCGCGGTCACTCCGGCGAGCAGCGAGCAGAACGTCACCGCCGTGCTGACCAAGGTCGCCGCCGGCGAGGCCGACGCGGGACTCGTGTACGCGACCGACGCGAAGGGCAACGGCGACGTCGAGGCGATCGTGCCCGACGGCGCCGACACGGTGGTCAACACCTACCCGATCGCCACTCTCACCGACGCACCGAACCCCGAGGCGGCCGCGGCCTTCACCGCCTTCGTGCTGTCGGACGACGGGCAGAAGATCCTCTCCGACGCGGGATTCCGGGCTCCGTGACCGGCGGCGGCTTCGTTCCTCGCTGGCTGGTCGTGCCCGCCGGGATCGGACTGCTGTTCCTGCTCGTTCCGCTGACCGCCCTCGTCGCACGCGTGCAGTGGGCGACGCTGTGGAGCGACGTCACCTCGCCCGCCGCGCTGTCTGCCCTCGGCCTGTCGCTCGGAACGGGGGTGGTGGCGACCGCGGTGTGCGCGGTCGTCGGCATCCCTCTGGCTCTGCTGATCGCGCGCAGTCCCGCGCGCACGGCCGCGGTGCTGCGGGCCCTCGTGACCGTGCCGCTCGTGCTGCCGCCCATGGTCGGCGGCGTGGCGCTGCTGTACCTGTTCGGGCGTACCGGCCCCCTCGGCGCGCTGGGATTGCCGTTCACGACGCCCGCCGTCGTGCTCGCGCAGGTGTTCGTCGCCCTGCCCTTCCTGGTGCTCGCCGTCGAGGGCGCCCTGCGCAGCACCGGGGTGGGGTTCGAGCGCACCGCCGCGTCTCTCGGGGCGTCGCGCGCCACGATCCTGCGGCGCATCACCCTGCCGTTGGCGGCGCCCGGAATCGTGGCGGGGGTCGTGCTGTGCTTCGCCCGCGCGATCGGCGAGTTCGGCGCGACGGCCCTGTTCGCCGGCAACCGCCCGGGCGTCACGCAGACGATGCCGCTCGCGATCTACACCGCGTTCAACGGCGCGGGGGTGTCGCAGGGCACCGCAGTGGCGCTGTCGCTGCTGCTGCTCGTCACGGCGGTCGCCGTGCTGCTGCTCGTGCGCGGATGGCGCCCGGGGGTGGGGCGATGACGATCCCGGATGCCGCCGCGCTCAGCGCTCGCGTCGTCGTGCGCCGACGCGACTTCGCCGTCGACATCGCCCTTGACGTCGCCCCCGGCGAGACCGTCGCCGTGATGGGGCGCAGCGGAGCAGGCAAGTCGACGCTGCTCGGCGCGCTCGCGGGTCTCACCCCGCTCGACGACGGGGAGATCTCGGTCGACGGGCGCGTCCTCGACCGTGCGCCGCGCCTGCGGACGGCTCCGATGCAGCGCGGGATCGTGCTGCTCGGTCAGGACGCCCGGCTGTTCCCGCATCTCACCGCACGCGAGAACGTCGCCTTCGGTCCGCGCTCGGCCGGGGTCGCGGCATCCGTCGCCCGTGCCGCCGCCGACGAGTGGATCGCGCGCGTGGGGCTCCCCGGCGCCGGGGATCGCCGCCCCGACGAGCTGTCGGGCGGAGAGCAGCAGCGCGTCGCGGTGGCCCGCGCGCTCGCCGCCGAGCCCCGGGTCGTGCTGCTCGACGAGCCCCTGGTCGCCCTCGACGCCGTCACGGCATCGGAGATCCGCGCGATGCTGCGCGAGCGCCTCGCCGGGGTGACGACGGTGGCCGTGACGCACGACGCGGTCGACGCGGCGGCCCTGGCGGATCGGCTCGTGATCGTCGAGCGGGGCCGCATCACGCAGCAGGGGTCGGTGCGCGAGGTGCTGTCGGCACCGGCGACGGAGGTGGCGGCGAAGATCGCCGGTCTCGAGCGGCTCATCGGCGAGGCGCGGGGCGGCGCCTGGCAGCGGGGCGACCTGCGGCTCGAGTCGGCGGATGCTGCGCCCGTCGACGGGACGGCCCTGGCCGCGCTCTTCCGCGCGAGCGACGTGCGCCTCGGCGAGGGGCGGGCGGCGACGGTGGTCGCCCTCGAACCGACGCCGTCGGGCGTGCGCGTGCTCACCGACGAGGTCGTGGCCGAGGTCTCACCGGCCGAGGCGGCGGGCCTGCGCCCGGGCGACGTGGTGCGCTGGAGCATCGATCCCGCGCGGGTGCGATTCGCGCCGGCATCCTGACTCAGACGCCGACGACCCGCCCGCCCTCGAGCCGCACCTCGCGGTCGACCAGGCCCTCGGGCACCTCGACGTGCGAGACCAGCACCACGGCGCGTTCGCGCCCGACCGCACCGAGCAGATCGAGAAGAAGGGCATCGGATGCCGCGGGGTCGACGCCCGCGGTCGGCTCGTCGAGCACGAGCACCGGGAAGTCGCGCAGCAGCGCACGGGCGAGGGCGAGGCGCTGCGCCTGCCCGCCGGAGACGAGGCCGCCACGGTCGCCCACGCGGGCGTCGAGACCGCCGCGCTCGCGAGCCCACTCGGCCAGACCGACCCGGGCGAGCACATCCCACAGATCGTCGTCGGTCGCGGTGTCGCGCGCGAACAGGAGGTTCTGGCGGACCGACTCGTCGAACAGGTACGGCGCCTGGTCGATCAGGCCGATCGTCTGTCGCAGGTCGTCGCCCGACAGCTCCCGCGCCTCGACGCCGCCGAGGCGGAACGACCCCTCGTAATCGAGGAAGCGCGCGAGCACGTGCGCGAGGGTCGTCTTGCCCGCGCCGCTGGGACCCGTCACGAGCACGGTCTCGCCGGGTGCCACGCGCAGCGAGACGTTGGTGAGCCGGCCGGCGTCGCCGTCGGTCTCGGCCCTTGCGGGCCAGTGCGCGCGGATGCCGTGCAGCTCGAGGCCCGCGCCGAGCGCCGGGGCCACGCCGGTCGGGGTCGACTCGTCGCGCGGCAGGCCCGCGGGAACGGTGTCGGGCACGGCCTCGGCGAGGCGTTCGACCGCGGCGCGCACCTGCCGCCACGACGCGAGGGCGAGGGGCACCGGGCCGAACACGTCGAACACGGCCATCGGCAGCAGCACGACGACCGCCAGGCCGGGGCCGGAGAGCGTGCCGGCGGTGACCCCCGACGCCGCGACGATCAGAACGAGGAGCGAGGCGACACCCGCCAGCACCGACACCGCCCCCGCGGTGAGGCCCTGCGCGCCGCCGCGCCGCACGATCGCCCGGCGTAGCGCCGCATCGGCGTGCCGGACGCGCTCGCGCGCGGAATCGAGAGCCTCGTAGGCCGTGAGCACGTCGAGGTTCGCGAGCAGGTCGTGCACCGCGTCGGCGACGGCGGCGCGCAAGGGGGCGATCGAGCGTTCCGCCCGGGCTCCGGCGGCCCAGCCCACGGCGACGGCGACCGCGAAGGCCAGCGCGAGGCACAGCAGCAGCACGAGAGCGGCCGGCCACGACACGAACGCGGTGAAGACGACGGCGGCGAGGGCCGTGACTCCCGCGGTCACCAGCGGCAGCACCACGCGCAGGGGAAGGTTCTGCAGTTCTTCGACATCGTCGACCACGCTCGAAAGCAGACCGCCGCGGCGCGAGCGGGCGAGTCCGTCGGGGGCGAGGGCCACGAGATCGCGCACGAGGTCGGCGCGGACCCCGGCGAGCTGGTGCAGCGCCGCGTCGTGACCGGTGAGGCGCTCGAGATAGCGGAACACCCCGCGCGACAGCGCGAACGCGCGCACCCCGACGACGGCGACCGAGAGGTACATCACGAGGGGCTGCTCGGCCGCCCGCGTGATGAGCCACGCGCTCGCCGCGATCAGCGCGACGGCGCTCGCCGCCGAACCGAAGCCCGACAGGAGGGCGGGTGCGAGGCGGCGCGGGGTCGGCAGGGCCGAGCGCAGGATGCCGCGGACGCGGTCGTTCATGAGCGCACCTCCGGATGGAGCGAGGTGAGTTTGTGGACGGTCCCGGTCCCTTCGACAGGCTCAGGGACCTCGGGGGTCGGCTCAGGGACCTCGGGGGGCGGCTCAGGGACCTCGGGGGGCGGCTCGGGGACCGCGGTGGTCGGCTGGGGGCGCGGGTTTCCGGTCCCTTCGACAGGCTCAGGGACCTCGGGGGGCGGCTCAGGGACCTGTCGGGCTGCGTCGCGCGGGGGCGAGAGCTCGATCACCCGATCCGCGATCGCGCGGGCGGACCGGCGGTGCGAGACCAGGAGCACGCCCCGGCCGGCATCGGCTTCGCGGCGCAGCGTGGCCCACAGGTGCGCCTCGGTGTCGGCATCCAGAGCGCTCGAGGGCTCGTCGAGCACGAGCACCGCTGCTCCGACGACCCGGCTGCGGTACAGGGCGCGCGCGACGGCGACGCGCTGCGCCTCGCCGCCCGACAGACCCGCGCCGCCCGCGCCGAGCGGCGTACCGGGAGCGATGTCGGCCGCCCTCGCGTCGGCCAGGGCGGCAGCGATCTCGGCGGGATCGGCGGGGGAGCCGAGCGCGACGTTCTCGGCGACGGTGCCCGACACGAGTCCCGGACGCTGGCCCGCCCAGGCGACGACGGCGCGGGCGTGCGGCACGGCGACCCCGTCGACGAGCACCCGGCCGTCGTGCTCCGCGTAGCCGAGCAGAGCGGCGATCAGCGACGACTTGCCCACGCCGCTCGGTCCCGCGATCAGCACCACCTCGCCCGGACCCGCCGAGAGCGAGACCGTCGGCAGGGCGTGACCCTCGCGATGCACCCGCACGCCGTCGAGGGCCACCGTCGATCCGAGCGTCGAGGGCGCGGCATCCGGTGTCTGTCCTTCCCGCGCGGAGCGCGCGGCGTCGAGGGCGTCGAAGATCTCCTCGGTCGCGGCGACTCCCTCGGAGGCTGCGTGGAACTGCACGCCCACCTGACGCAGCGGCAGGTAGGCCTCGGGGGCCAGCAGCAGCACGAACAGCCCCACGAGCAGCGAGAGATCGCCGGCGAGCAGGCGGAAGCCGATGGTCACCGCGACGATCGCGACCGAGATCGAGGCCAGGAACTCCAGCGCGAACCCCGACAGGAACGACACGCGCAGCACCGTCATCGTCTCGCGCTTGTAGTCGCGCGTGATGGTCTCGATGGAGTCGGCCGCGCGGTGCTGGCGTCCGAAGGCCTTCAGCGTGCCGAGCCCCTCGACGGTGTCGGCGAAGCGCGCGGCGAGGCGGCCGAGCGTGCGGTACTGCCTCTGCTGCACGCCGCGGGTGGCGAGGCCGATGAGCACCATGAACACCGGGATGAGGGGGATCGTCAGCACGACGATGAGCCCCGACAGCGGGTCGGCGAGGGTCATGGTGCCGATGAGGATCGGCATGGTGATCGCGGTGGCCACCAGCTGCGGCAGGTAGCGGCCGAAGTACGCGTCCAGCGCCTCGAGACCGTGCCCCGCGGTCACGGCGAGGCCGGCGGCATTGCGGGCGCCGAGCCACCGCGGGCCGAGGCGCGTCACGGCCGAGACGAGGGCGTCGCGCAGCTGCAGCGAGGCGGCCGCGGCGCCGCGGGCCGACACCCGCTCGGAGGCGGCGATCAGCGCTCCGCGCAGCACCACGAGTGCGGCCGCCATTCCCACGAAACCCCACACCTCGCTCAGCGTGCGCCCCTCGATCACCCCGACGAGCGCGCTCGTGAGCGCCCAGGCGAAGCCCACGATGACCCCCGCCTGCGCGAGCACGATCGCCGCGGTCACGGCGAAGAAGCTCCGCGACGCGGTCGCGTACCGCAGCAGGCGGGGGTCGACGGGTTTCATGGCGGGGGTCTCAGTGCGCGACGAGCGCGGCCTTCTCGATGCGGGCGCGGGTCACGCGCTTGCGGAACACCCAGTAGGTCCACCCCTGGTAGGCCAGGATCAGCGGCAGGAAGATCAGTGCCGCCCAGCTCATGATCGTGAGCGTGTAGTCGGTGCTCGAGGCGTTGTCGATCGTCAGGCTCGCGCCCCCCGCGAGGGTCGAGGGCATGACGTTGGGGAACAGCGCGAAGAAGAGCGCGGCGACGGCGGCGACGATCGTGACGGCCCCGAGGGTGAAGGCGGTTCCCTCCCGATCGCGCAGGTTCGCGACCCACGACCCGATGAGGGTGAGGGCGGCGACCCCGGCGAGGGCGACGACACCGAGCAGCAGGGGCGCCTCGGCGTTCGCGGCGTTGATGATCGTCCAGACGAGGAAGAGTGCGGCCAGCGCGATCGTCAGCAGGCCCGCCTTCTTCGCGAGCGCCCGTGCGTCGGCGCGCACCTGCCCGTCGGTCTTGAGGGCCACGAAGTAGACGCCGTGCAGGAAGAACAGGCTCAGGGTGGTGAGACCGCCCAGGATGCCGTACGGGTTGAGCAGCGTCAGCACGGTGCCGGCGTACTCGTGGTCGGCATCCAGCGGCACGCCCTGCACGATGTTCGCGAACGCGACTCCCCAGAGGAACGCGGGCACGGCCGAGCCGATGACGATCATGCGGTCGAACGAGCGCTTCCATTTGAGCGAATCGCGCTGGTGGCGGTATTCGAAGGAGACGCCGCGGGCGATCAGAGCCAGCAGGATCGCCAGCAGCGGCAGGTAGAACCCGCTGAACAGCGTCGCGTACCACTCGGGGAACGACGCGAACAGCGCGGCTCCGGCCACGATGACCCACGTCTCGTTGAGGTCCCACACGGGACCGATGGTGTTGATGATCTGCCGACGGGCGATGTCGTCCTTGCCGAGGAAGGGGAGCGACATGCCGACGCCGAAGTCGAACCCGTCGAGCACGAAGTAGCCGACGAAGAGGAAGGCGACGATCCAGAACCAGAGCTGCGCGAGATCCATTTCCTGCTCCTAGTAGACCGTGGTGGGGGTGTTCTCGATGGAGTCGTCGTGCACGGCATCCGGATCCGGCAGGGGCTCGGGGCCCTTCTGCGCGAACTTGACGATGAGACCGAACTCGACGATCGCGAGAGTGAGGTAGACGAGGGTGAAGGCGACGAGAGAGATCAGCACGCTCCAGCCCGGCACGCTCGGCGAGACGCCGTCCTGCGTGAGCATGAGGCCGAACACGATCCAGGGCTGACGGCCCATCTCGGTGAACACCCATCCGACGAGGCTCGCGAGCATGGGCAGGGGAGCGGCCCAGATCGCGATGCGCCACATCCAGCCGGCGACGGGGCGCTTGGCGTTCTTGCGGGTGACCCACAGGCCCACGACGCTGACGAGCGCCGCGATGCCGCCGAGGGCGATCATCCAGCGGAACGCCCAGTAGGTGACCCACAGCACGGGGGCGAAGTTGCCGTCGACCTGGTCGGCGAACTGCGGGAACATCTGCTGGCTGTAGAGGGTGTTGAGGTCGTTGATGCCCTCGACGCAGCCGTCGAGCGAGTGCGTCGACAGGATGCTGAGCAGGAACGGCACGCGGATGCTGAACAGCTCGCTGGTTCCGTCGGGGGTGCCGAGCGTGAAGATCGAGAACGAGGCGTCCTGCCCGCAGACGGTGTTGAAGGTCGCTTCGGCCGCCGCCATCTTCATGGGCTGGGTCGCGACCATCACCAGGCTCAGCTGGTCGCCGACGATCGCGACGAGCACGAACGACACGAGCGTGCCCCACAGTCCGAAGCGCAGCGTCTTGCGCATCATGTCGGTGTTGCGTCCGCGCGCCATGTGCCAGGCCGAGACGGCGACGACGACCATGGCCGCGAACATCCAGCCGGCGAAGATCGTGTGCGGGAAGGCGGCGAGGGCCACGGGGTTGGTGAGCATCGCCCAGAAGTCGACGAGCTCGGCGCGGTGGCCGTCGGCCGACATCTGATAACCCACCGGGTTCTGCATGAACGCGTTCGCGGCGATGATGAAGTACGCCGAGAGGGTGGCGCCGATACCGGCCATCCAGATGCTCGCGAGGTGCGCGAGGCGGGGGAGTTTGTCCCACCCGAAGATCCACAGGCCGATGAAGGTCGCCTCGAGGAAGAACGCGAGCAGGCCCTCGAAGGCGAGCGGGGCGCCGAAGACGTCGCCGACGAAGCGGGAGTAGGCCGACCAGTTCATGCCGAACTGGAACTCCTGCACGATGCCGGTGACCACGCCCATCGCGAAGTTGATCAGGAAGATCTTCCCGAAGAAGCGCGTGATGTGCAGCCACCGCACGTCTCCCGTGCGGTACCAGACGGTCTGGAAGATCGCCACGATGAGCGACATCCCCAGCGTCAGGGGCACGAAGAGGAAGTGGTACAGCGTCGTCAACCCGAACTGCCAGCGGGCGAGGGCGAGGGGGTCGAGCCACTCCATCAGGAGCCTCCGATCGAACCGTATTATGTGGTCAGACCACATGATACGCCGCGCCGTCGGAGCGCCGAAGGGCGGTGATTCGGCGTCGAACCACCTCCGCCGGTCTAGATTGGGGCTTACCGAGCAAGTCTTTTCCCGAACCCGTCCGGAGGCCGCATGTCGGTGCGTCAGAGCCTGCTCGCGATCCTCGATCGCGGCGCCTGCTACGGCTCGCAGCTGCGGGCCGAGTACGAGCGGCGCACGGGGGTCCGCGTGAACGTCGGCCAGGTGTACACGACGCTCGAGCGCCTCGAGCGCGACGGGCTGATCGAGAGCATCGGCGTCGACGACGAGGCCCACGTGCTCTGGCAGCCCACCGCCGCCGGTCGCGACGACGCGCGGTCCTGGCTCGCCGGTGCGTCGCTGGCCGAGGGGCGCGACGAGGTGGCGCTGAAGATCGCCCTCGCCGTCACTCTGCCGGGCGCCGACGTCGACGGCATCCTGTCGGCTCAGCGTGCGGCCGTGCGCGCGGCGCTCGCGCGGGTCGACGAGGAGGGGGCGGATGCCGTGCCGGCGGCCATCGTGCGCGCGGCGCGGCGGGCGCGGCTCGAGGCCGACCTGCGCTGGCTCGACGAGGTGGAGCAGCTCACGGTCGGAGCCGAGCCGTTCGGGTTGTCGGAGGAGCGTCCGCGGCGCGGTCGACCGGCCCGTTCCGCGGTCTGATCGCGGGTAACGCTGATCGTCGGATCCGTCAACCCCGGCGCGGGCCCGGGGTCTGCGGCGCACTGTGAGAGAACCCGAACGACCCAAGGAGTTCTCACATGGTCATGGAAGCACCGCTCAGTCGCTCGGGTTCTCTGAAAGCCGCCGCTCGCGCCGCCGCGAAGCTCGCCGCTCTCTCCGCACCGACGACCCCGACCGTGATCTCCCCGTCGCCGGTCGCGTCGTCCGCGCTCGAGACGATCACCGAGATCCCGTGGACGCGCATCGACCTCGATCTGTACGAGGTCGCCCGCGGCGGATACATCGTCGGATACGTCGAAGTGGTCGGGGCGGTCTTCGTCGCCCTTGGCGGTACGCGCTACGACCGCGCGGTGGAGGTGTCGCAGCACCTCACGTTCCACGCGGCCGTCGACGTGCTCGTGCGCCGCGGCGCCTGACCGCGGTTCGCCGAGCCGGTCTCACCGGGCGAGCGTGTAGCCCGCCTCGTCGATCGCACCCGCGAGGGCGGTCTCGTCGGCCGCACCGGTGGAGGCGATGCGCACGATCGAGGCGCCTCCGACGTGCAGCTCGACGTCGAGGACCTCGACGCCGTCGAGGGCGCTGAGCTCCTCGGTCACCGCGCGCACGCAGTGGTCGCAGGTCATGCCCTCGACGCGGAGTTCGTCGGTCGCGGGGCGGGAAGAGGGTGCGGATGCCGCGGCGCCATGGCCGCAGCCGCACGCGTCGCCGCAGCCGCCCGAGGTCGGGGTGGAGGCGCTGAGGCCGAGTTCGATGCGCTGCTCTGTCATGGGGGACTCCTTACGATCGGACCAGGCGGGCGATCGCCTGGTTGGCTTCTTTGAGCTTCTCTTCGGCGACGGGTCCGCTCTGAGCGGCCGCTTCGGCGACGCAGTGCGAGAGGTGGTCGTCGAGCAGTGAGAGGGCGACGTTCTCGAGGGCCTTGGTCACGGCCGACACCTGGGTGAGGATGTCGATGCAGTACTTGTCGTCGTCGACCATGCGGGCGATGCCGCGCACCTGGCCCTCGGCGCGGCGGAGGCGCTTGAGCAGGTCGTCCTTGTGGCCCTCGTATCCGTGCATGGTCCCAGCATACCCCCGAGGGGTATGACTAGCACCGTCTCCCGTCCTGTCAACCCCCTCGGCCGGAGGCGTCTCCTGACGGATCGTCGAATCATCAGGAGGTCGACATGTTCGCTCGTCGTACCGGTGGTGGTCTGCGATGACCACCGAGCCCTTCCCCACCGGCCCCCATCGCCCCGTTCGCATCCCGGCGATGCCCCCGCTGCGCTCGCAGCGGAGACAATCGAAGGATGACGAGAACGCTGGCGGCACTCCCGGGCGCCGCCCGGAGACTCTGCCTCAGTCGAAGAAACGGCGAGATCTGCACCCGTGAGAATGGCCACCGCGGGCTGCACCACCGCAAAGGCGGACGCCTGCTGTGGAACGACCTCCAGGCCGACCCGCCCGCGTGTAGCGGAGCGGGGACCGAGGCTGAACCCGCGCCGACACTCGACGACGGCTTCCCCGACGGTCGGGCTGTCTGCCCCGTCTGCTGGGCGTTCGTCGAACTGACCGTTGAGGGCACGCTGTCGGCGCACGACTCGTGGCGAGGCGACGAGTCGCGCGCCGAAGCGGATCACCGACGCGACTGGTTCAACGCGTTCGGGTGGTGACCAGCGCCGCGCGCCCGTCGACCACCTCCACGGTCTCGTCGAGCACCTCGCGGTGCACGAGGTCGTGCGTGACGAGCAGGGTGGCCGTCTGCCGCTCGTGCGTCAGCCGCGCAAGCAGGCCCATGATCTCGGCTCCGCGTGCGGTGTCGAGGGCGCTGGTGGGTTCGTCGACCAGCAGCACCGAGGGCTCGTGCACGAGGGCACGGGCGATCGCCACGCGTTGACGTTGCCCGCCCGATAGCTGCGCCGGGCGGCGATCGGCGACGGCGGCGAGCCCCACGGCATCCAGCAGCTCGTCGACGCGACCGCGGACGAGGGCGCGACGCTCGCGCCGACCGGAGCCGCCGAGCTCTGCCATCACCCGCAGCTGCTCCCGCGCGGTGAGGGCGGGGAGCAACTGCGGCTGCTGGAACACGATGCCGATGCTCTCGCGGCGCAGCGTCGTGGCCTGCGAGCGACTTAGCCGCGTGGCATCCGTTCCCGCGATCATCACGCGGCCGGAGTCGGGCCGCACGAGGGTCGCCGCCAGCGCGAGCAGGCTCGATTTGCCCGAGCCCGACGGGCCGGTGATGCCGGTGAGCACCCCGGACCGCCCCTCGAGGGTGACGCGGTCGACCGCGGTGACGCGGGCGTCGCCGTCGGGGTAGGTGAGGGTGACGTCGTCGAGCAGGATCATCGGGTGCTCCCCAGAGCAGTGAGAGGGTCGGACGAGGTGACGGTGCGCAGCGACACGGCCGCGCCGGCGAGGCCGAGCGCGATCATGATGGCGGCGGGCGCGAGGGTGGTCAGGGGGTTCAGCACGAACGGCAACGCGCCCCCGGCCAGCGCTCCGAGCAGGGCGGTCAAGCCGATCCCGACGCCGACGCCGAGCACCAGCACGACCAGGGCCTGCCCCAGGGCGTCGCGCACGAGGGCCGGGGTGCTGGCACCGAGCGCCTTCAGCACGGCGACGTCGCCGGCGCGCTGCATGCTCCACACGGTGAAGAACGCCCCCACCACCAGTGCCGAGACGCCGAACAGCATCGCGATCATGAGCGCGAGCGAGCCGATCTCGGAGCGGAACGTGGGCAGCGCCGTGAGGCTCGAGAACGGGGCGGATGCCGTGGTGCCGGTCTCGCCGGCGACCTCATCCCACGCGGGGGTGCCGGTGACGGCCAGCACGGTCGCCGCGCCCGTGCCGCCGAGCCGCTCGTCGAGGGCGCGCCACGCCCCGGGAGTCAGGGCGAGTACCGGGGTGTGGCTGTACGACAGGTCGGCGCCGATTGACGACACGCGGAAGGCGGCTCCGGCGAGGGTGACGGTGTCGCCGACCCCGGCTCCGAGGGCCGTTGCCGCGGCAGAGGACAGGCCCACCTCGTCGACGCCCGCCGCGCTCACGCCGAACGCGGGGGAGTCGAGCCCGAACAGGGCGACTCCCGCCGAGCCGCCGGGGCCCTCCGCTCGCGCCTGCGAGATGCCGACCGCGGTGACGCTCTCAACGCCCGGTGCCGCCCGCCACGCGGCGACGGTGGAGTCGTCGATCGCCGACTCGGCGAACGTGGCCGCGGCGTCGGCGGTGGGCTGCAGCACGAGCCGGTCGCCGGGCAGAGCGAGCACCGCCGAGACGTTCTGCGCGGCGAGACCGCCGGTCAGGCCGGAGAGAAAGCCGACCAAGAGGGTGATGAGGGCGACGACCGCCCCGATGAGGGCGAACCGCCCGCGGGCGAACCGCAGATCGCGCCATGCGACGTACACGTCGCCTCCTTCCGCCGGCGGATCTCACCGGTACCCCTCCAGCGTGGTCAGCGGACGCGTCCGCGTCATCGGGGCAACGGGCGAACCCGCTCTCCACCTTTCGGATGATCCGTCGGGGGCGCGGCTTCCGTAGCCTGGACACCGACATGCCGCACCGCACCCTCGCCCCCGTCTTCGCGGGCCTGCGCGTCGGCCTGCACGTTCTGTTCTGCGGGCTGCTCGCGCTGGTCGTGGTGCGAGTGCTCGTGACGAACGGCTCCCTCGTGGCGCTGGTGCTCGCCGTTGTCCTCGGTCTCGTCTATCTCTCGGGCCTCGTCGTCGCCCGGACGCGACGCCGCGCGTGGGGCATCGTGTGGATCGTGGCGCTGACGCTCGTGTGGGCGGCGCTGGTGTGGCTGGTGCCCGAGGCGGCCTATCTCGTCTTCCCGCTGTTCTTCCTGTACCTGCACCTGTTGCCGCGAGGGGTGGGACCGATCGCCGTGGTGCTGATTACGGCGCTGACCATCGTGGCGTTCGCGGTGCACGGCGGTCTGAGCGTCGGGGGCGTCGTGGGACCGATCGTGGGCGCCGGGGTGGCCCTGCTGATCGGACTGGGCTACTCGGCGCTCGAGAAGCGGGCGGCCGAGCGCGAGGCCCTGATGGCCGAGCTGTTGGCCACCCGCGACCGCCTCGCCGCCGCCGAACGCGAGCAGGGCACCCTCGCCGAGCGTTCGCGCCTCGCCCGCGAACTGCACGACACCGTCGCGCAGGGGCTGTCGAGCATCCAGATGCTGCTGCACGCGGCGGAGCGGGCGGATGCCACGGGCCCCGGCATCGTCCACGTGCGCCTCGCGCGCCAGACCGCGGCCGACGGCCTGGCCGAGACCCGTCGGTTCATCCGGGAGCTGGCGCCCCCGAGCCTCGATCGCGGGCTCGCGTCGGCGCTCGAACGCCTCGCCGCCGGGTGGGGGAGCCGAGAGGGCGTGGAGGTCGACCTCGACCTCGATGCGGAGGTGTCGCTGCCGATGGACGCGCAGACCGCTCTGCTGCGCATCGCGCAGGGGGCGCTCGCGAACGTCGGACAGCACGCGCGGGCCCACCGCGTCGGCATCCTGCTGGCGTCCGTCCAAGAGGGCGTACGGCTGACCGTGACCGACGACGGCATGGGGTTCGATATCGAGCGGGCGGAGTCCACGGCATCCGCCACCGATTCCTTCGGGCTGCGCGCCATGCGCGAGCGGGTCGACCAGCTCGACGGGCGCATCCAGGTCGACAGTGCCCCTCGCGCTGGCACGACTCTCACCGTGACCCTGCCGGTGGGGGCGTCGTGATCCGCGTCGTCATCGCCGACGATCACCCCGTCGTGCGCGCCGGGGTCCGGGCCCTGCTCGACGCCGAGCCCGACATCGCCGTGGTGGGCGAGGCCTCGACCCCCGACGAGGCGGTCGCGCTCGCCGCCGACCTCGCCCCGGAACTCGTGTTGATGGACCTGCAGTTCGGCGACCGGGCCGCGGGAGCCGACGCCACCCGCCGCGTGCGTGCGCTCGCCGCCCCGCCCTACGTGCTGGTGCTGACCAACTACGACACCGACGGCGACATCCTGGGCGCGGTCGAGGCGGGCGCCAGCGGATACCTGCTCAAAGACGCGCCGCCGCACGAGCTGCTCGCCGGCGTGCGCGCCGCCGCTGCCGGGCAGAGCGCCCTGGCCCCGGCCATCGCGGGGCGCCTGCTCGCGCGCCTGCGCGAACCGCGGGTGACGCTGTCGGTCCGCGAGATCGAGGTGCTGCGCCTCGTGTCGCGCGGGGCGTCGAACGCCGACGTCGCGCGGCGCCTGCACATCACCGACGCCACGGTGAAGTCGCACCTCGCGCACGTCTTCTCCAAGCTCGGCGTGACCTCCCGCACCGCGGCGGTGTCGGCGGCCCGATCGCTCGGCATCCTGCGCTGACGACCGACCACCGCGTGCCCGTACGATGGGCCCCATGATCCGGGTGCGCGTGGTCGGGGTGGCGCTCGATCCCGCCCAGCAGCACGTGATCCTGCTCAAGCCCGTCGACGTCGAGAGCCACGGCGACCGCGTCCTGCCGGTGTGGATCGGTCCGCAGGAGGCGATGTCGATCCTGGTCGCGATCGAGGGCTCGGGGTCGCCGCGGCCGCTCGCGCACGACCTGATGACCGCGATGCTCGGCGAGCTGTCGGCCTCGGTCGACCGGGTCGAGGTGACGCACCTCGACGAGGGCACGTTCCACGCGCGGGTCGTGCTGAACACCCCGGTCGGCCCCCGCACCTTCGACGCGCGACCCTCGGATGCCATCGCCCTTGCCGCCCGCGCCGATGCGGCGATCCTCGTGGCCGAGGCGGTCTTCGCCGAGGCCGGGGTTCCCGACGAGGCGGTCGAGCTCGAGGCCGCGGCCGACGAGGACCGGGTCGAGGAGTTCCGTCGCTTCCTCGACGACGTCGATCCCGAGGATTTCCAGGGCTAGCACCGATGCCCGGGGCCCTCGGGCGCTCCTAGACTCGCGGAGGGGCCGCTCGCGGCGGCCGTGATCCACGACGAACGGGGTACCAATGCAACTCGCCATGGTCGGACTCGGACGAATGGGCGCCAACATCGTCCGCAGGCTCATGAGAGACGGTCACGACTGCGTCGTGTTCGACGTGAACCAGGACGCCGTGCAGGCCCTCGTGGCCGAAGGGGCCACGGGAGCGACCAGCATCGCCGACCTGGCCTCGAAGCTCGAGAAGCCGCGCGCGATCTGGCTCATGATCCCCGCCGGCCTCACCGGCACAGTCGTCGACGAGGTGGCCACGGTGCTCGAGCCGGGCGACATCATCATCGACGGCGGCAACTCCAACTACCGCGACGACGTGCGCCGCGCGAAGAAGCTCGACGACAGCGGCCTCCACTACGTCGACGTCGGCACCAGCGGCGGGGTCTTCGGTCTCGAGCGCGGCTACTGCCTCATGGTCGGCGGCCACGACGAAGCCGTCGCCCACCTCGAGCCGGTGCTGCGCACGATCGCCCCGGGCCCCGGCGAGGTCGAGCGCACACCCGGCCGCACCGGCGACTACTCGACCGAGGAGCGCGGCTACCTGCACTGCGGTCCGTCGGGCTCGGGACACTTCGTGAAGATGGTGCACAACGGCATCGAGTACGGCATCATGGCCGCGCTCGCCGAGGGACTGAACGTGCTCAACAGCGCCGACGCGGGCCTGCACCAGGGCGAGCACTCCGCCGAGGTCGCCCCGCTGGAGGAGCCCGAGTTCTACCAGTTCGACATCGACACCGCGCGGGTCACGGAGCTCTGGCGCCGCGGGTCGGTCATCTCGTCGTGGCTGCTCGACCTCACCGCCGCCGCCCTCTCGCAGAACCCCACGCTCGACGGCCTCGCCGGTCGCGTGTCGGACTCGGGTGAGGGCCGATGGACGGTGAAGGCCGCCGTCGACACCGGCGTGCCCGTGCCCGTGCTGGCGGCGTCGCTGTTCGAGCGTTTCGCCTCGCGCGGTGAGGACCACTTCGCCAACCAGGTGCTCTCGGCGATGCGTCTGCAGTTCGGCGGCCACCAGGAGCTGCCCGCGGGCGACGTGCTCGAAGCCGGCCAGAAGAAGGCCGAGAGCGGTCGCGACTGACGAGCGGCCCCGGCGCGGGTCGGGGCGGCGTCAGCGCTCGAGCAGGATCTGACAGATGAAGAGGCCCCCGCCGTCGTTCCACACCTCGACGGCGGGGGCCTCGCACGTGCCGTCTTCGGCGGTGAGCAGGTGGATGCCGGCGTCGTCGACGATCGCGTAGGGCCCGACCGTGCCGCGCACGGGCGCCGAAACCCCCTCGGGGAGGGGACCGGTCGTCGCCAGCGCCTGCATCAGCGGGGCGCTGGCCTCTTCGGTGTAGAAGGTGTTGCCGTCGTAGTCGCGGCAGTTGGGGGTGCCTCCCGCGCCGACCGGGAAGCCGGTGCCGAGGCAGTAACCGCCGGCGGCGACGTCGGGCAGGCCGCTGTTCGCGTCGCGGTAGGTCTCGAAGACCTGCTCCCATTGCACGAGCTTGTCGGTCGCGGCGGCGTTGGGCGTCGTCTGTCCTGCCGTCAGCAGCCACACGAGGAACGCGATGGCGCCGAGGATGATCACCCCACCCGTCGCGAGCGCGACGACCGCGGCGGGGTGGAGGCGGGCGCGGGTCGGGGCGGGGGACGACGTCGACATGGCGGGACGCTTTCTCGAGGGGTGCGCAAGACGCGAGAGCGGGTCGCGCCAGATTCACACGGGCGCGCGGCGCACAGAGCGCGCCGTCGCCCGTCGTCCCGGCGAGCCCCTCTCGCGTTCACCCGCCGTTTCGCACGCGTGTGATGGGGTGCTCACCATGCGGGCCGGATCCCACGGGTGAAGGCGCTCCCTCGGGCAGGGGAGACTAGAGGGATGAGCAGTTCCTCCGCGACCGCGCCCTCCGACCGCTACGTCGTCGCCACCGACGGCGCCTGCAAGGGCAATCCGGGGCCGGCGGGCTGGGCGTGGGTCGGCGAAGACGGGCACTGGGCCGCGGGCTCGATCCCCGAGGGCACGAACAACATCGGCGAACTGCTGGGTCTCCTGCATGCGATCACCGACCACCCCGACGTGCGCGAACTCGTCGTGCAGGCCGACTCGAAGTACGCCATCGACACGTACTCGAAGTGGATGGACGGCCACCGCCGCCGCGGCTGGGTCACGAGTGCGAAGAAGCCGGTCGCCAACCAGGGCATCCTCGAGGCGCTCATCGCCGCGCGCGACGCCCGTCGGGCCGCGGGGCTCCCCGACGTGGTGCTCGAGCACGTGCGCGGACACTCCGGCCACGTGCTGAACTCGTGGGCCGACGAGCGCGCGGTGCGGGCCTCGCAGCACGCCGCGAAGGGCGAAGAACTGATCTGGACGTCGTTGCGCGGCCTCGACCGACTCGAGGTGGCCTCGGCCCCGCCGCGGTCGGCAGCGGATCGCAACGGTCGCTGACCCGCGCGCAGCGCTAGCCCGCGAGCACCTCGGCCTCTTCTGCGGGGGTCAGTCCGGCGCGTCTCGGGCGATCGATTCCGCGCGCGCGTTCGTCGTCGAGCGTGCGACGCATCGTCTCGGCGAGCGGTCGTCGACGACCCCCGGATGCCACGAAGGCGGCGTCGCTGCGCCGCGAGAAGCCCCGCGCCTCGGCGGGGAGCCACAACGGCAGCGACCGCGGCCCGGCCCAGTACTGCACCCCGCGCGCCGAGAGGGTGTCGTCGTCGAGCGGCACGCTCTCGCTGACCGGCGCATCGGCGTGCCCCCGGGCGGTGTCGCCCCCGGCGGCGTCGCGAGCGGCGGCGAGCACCGCGGCGAGCGGCAGCTCTTCGCCGACCGCGTTGATCGGCCCCGTCACCCCCGTGCGCCCGGCGAGCTCGATCCACGCGGCGAGGTCGTCGACGTCGATGCCCTGCACGTGCCGACCGGCGGGCGCGGGCACGAGCACGCGGCCTCCGCGGGCGAACCGAGCCGGCCAGTAACCGTAGCGGTCGCTCGGGTCGCCCGGACCGACGATCAGTCCAGCCCGGGCGAGCAGAGCCCGATCGGGCAGTCGCGCCGCGGTGAGCCGTTCGGCGTGCACCTTGGCATCCGGATACGCCGTCAGATCCCGCGGCTCGACGAGATCGGCGCTTTCGTCGGCGAAGGGGACGTCGGAGTGGGCGTACACCGAGACGCTCGACACGAGCGTCCAGTGCGCGGCGCGGTCGGCCAGGGCATCGAGGGCGGATGCCACGAACCCGGCGTCCCACGAGAGCTCGACGACCTCGTCCCAGTCGTGCCGCACGTCGGCGTAAGCGTGGGGCTCGTCGCGGTCGGCGCGCACGAGCCGCGCACCCGGCGCGGGGTCGCCGGAGTCGCCGCGGGCGAGGCACGTGACCTCGGCGCCGTGCGCGAGGGCATGAGCGGCGATGGCACGGCCCAGCCACGCTGTTCCGCCGAGGATGAGGACGCGTCGCATGCCGGCCAGCCAACCACCGTCGCGTGGCGGACGCGAGGGTGTTCGCGCGTGGCGGAGGCGAGGGTGCTGGCGAGCGGGTGTTCGCGCGGATGCGCCGCCGCGTGAGGGGGCCGCTGAGTCGGGCAGAAACGGGCCAGCCGGAGGGGCCGTCGCACGTCAGAACGGCGGCGGGTCGGGGTCGGGCGCGAAGGTGACTCGCCGCTCCGGCGGGTCAGTGGTGCGACGACCCAACGGGCTGGTCCACACGATGCTCCCGTCGGGCTGCTGCTCGGCTGTCCACGCGGTCTCGGTCTTGAGCACGTGATGGCGCTTGCACAGGCAGGCGAGGTTGCAAAGGTGCGTCGCGCCGCCCTTCGCGTGGTCCAGGTTGTGGTCGATCTCGCAGCGTCGGGCGGGCTGGCGGCATCCGGGGAATCGACAGTGCACGTCGCGGATGCGCACGAAGCGACGCATCGCGGGCGTCGGCC
This sequence comes from Microbacterium algihabitans, assembly GCF_032464975.1. Taxonomy (NCBI): domain Bacteria; kingdom Bacillati; phylum Actinomycetota; class Actinomycetes; order Micrococcales; family Microbacteriaceae; genus Microbacterium; species Microbacterium algihabitans. The sequence continues at coordinate 57,282 of NZ_JAWDIU010000003.1, read as the reverse complement.
GGTAGCGGTCGACGGCGAGGGCGACACCGGTCACGGGATCGGTGAGCAGGCGTTCCCACCCGGGTGCCCCGGCCATGAGCTCGCGCGCCGTGTCGGCGTCGACGGGAGTGCATCCGTCGAGCACCGCCGCCCGCTCGCTCGCGCCGACGGCGGTGAGCACCGGAATGACGACCGAGACCTCGGCACGGATCGCCCCGAGCCCCCCGGGGAGGTGCGCCTGGGTCGGATCGACGACGGGCCGGCCGCCCAGGACGAGGTCGCACAGCAGGTCGGCGCGGGTCTGATCGATCGATCTCGTGTCGTCGACCCCACCGTCGTCGCCCGCGAGGTGCGCGACCTGGCGCACCGCGCGGGCCTGGCGCGTGAGGCGGTCGAACATCGCCCGGATCTTGGCGGCGCTGTCGATCACCCCGAGCTGCGCCATGCCGTCGACGTCGTCTTCGACCCACACACGGCGCCGCTGGACGGCCTCGTCGTGGCGCTCGTCGATCGAGCGGGGCTGCAGCTCCTCGACCACGGCGCGGGCGAACGCGCGAGTGCCGGCGACGGTGTCGCGTTCGGCCCGTGCGAGCACTCGACGCTCGTACTGCCGTCGGCTCGGCTCGTCGACGAGGCACGCACCGCTCTCGCGGACGACCTCGGTGTGCCGCGCCGTGATGCGCGCCTCGGCCAGTGCCTCCACGGTGGCGGGGAAGTCGTCGACCAGGCTCGCCGCCTCGGACAGGCGGCGCTGCGCCGTGCGGTCGTGCCACCGGAGTGCTGCGCCGATCTCGGCCGCCACCGACCGCAGCGCGAGCTCGCGCTCCTGCACGGCCGCGGGCGAGTGCGCGGTCCGCGCCGTAGCGATGGCGAACGCCCGGCCGAGCAGCCGCGCTCGCTCCGCCTCGAGCTTCGCGATCGACGCGTCGACCCGCACCAACGCCTCGACGATCTCGTCGAGCGCGAGCTCGTCCGCGTCGTCGGTGACGGGGCGGCTGTTCATGTAAACATGCTCCCACCGACCTCCGACATCGGCTCGGGACGTCGGCAAGGGCTTCCGCGCGAACCGATCAGCACGATCGGAAGAGACGTGCCCGACCAGCCGCAGGCCCCGTCCCTCATCCAGCGACGCATGACCCTCTCGCGCGGTCTGGCGTACCCGATCGCCGCCATCGCGGTATCGGCGCTCAATCTGATGTTCCAGATCGTGCCCCTCGTCGAGTCCGATGGCACCGCCGGCTGGCGGTGGATCGTTGTCGTCCTCTGGGCGGTCCTGCTGGCCGGAAGCATCGTCATGCTGGTCAGGGCGAGAGGTGCCATCGTCGCCTTCGAGCGCGAGCACGGCCGCGACGCGGGCAGGCAGAAGCCCGTCGGCCACCCCTGACGAGGCTTCTCCCCAGGCCTCGGCATCCGTAGATCGTCCACATCCGAGCCGCGTATCTCACTTTCGACATACGACCTCCGCTAGTTTCTCCGCCACGGCATATATCCCCGCACGGGGATCGACGAAGGGGTGGGAAAGATGACGGACACGCACACACCGCAGGTGCTCGGTCGGCCGACCGGAGCCTTCGTGGGGGCCTCCTGGGTGGCACTCGGGCTCGGCGCCTCGGTGTATTTCATCGGCCTGTACAACGCGCACATGACGCTGGCCGAGAAGGGCTTCTACCTCTCGGTCTTCCTGCTCGGGCTGTTCGCCGCGATCTCGGTGCAGAAGGCCGTGCGCGACCGTGCGGAAGAGATCCCGGTCACCGGCGCATACCTCGGCGTCGCGTGGAGCATGCTGCTCGTCGCGCTCACGCTCATGGCCGTCGGCTTGTGGAACGCCGAGCTGCTGCTGTCGGAGAAGGGCTTCTACGGCATCGGATTCGCGATGAGCCTGTTCGCCGTCGTTGCCGTGCAGAAGAACGTGCGCGACCTCGCCGCATTCCGCTCCGTGCACCCCGAGCCCGCGCCGAAGGAGCACACGACCTACCCGACGATGGGGTGAGCTCAGCCGACCGGCGTCCCCTGGTGGAACAGGCACCGCGGTGCGGGGTCGCACCGCCAGAGGGACGACCGGCGGCTGACGCGATCTTCGAACCGCAGCAGGTACGTCAGCAGCACCGTGTCGGGTCCGAGCACTCGGTGCTCCCTCTCGCTCAGCGAGGGGGCGGGGTCGGTGCCCGGCTCGTTCTGCAGCGCGGCCACGATCTCGTCGCGCGTCCAGCGGCGGCCGGACTGACCGAACTCCATGAACGAGGGATCGAGCAGTCGGCCCGCCTCCTGCGGGTCGGAGCGCACAGACGGATCCAGCAGGTGCTGCTCGGCTGCCCAGGCCGCGGCGACGAGGGCCTCGTCATCCCGAACCCGCCCGCGGATCACGTACGACCGCTCGATCCCGGCGGTCTCCCGCCCCCAGGTGCTCGCGGCGACCCGACGCTGGTGGGCGTCGAATGAGGCCTCGTCGACGAAGCGCTCCGCCACCCGCCACACCAGCTCGTCAGCGGTGGGAGTGACCTCGAACGACAGGCATCCGGGCTCGGCGCGAGTCAGCGCGACGTGCTCGTCGAGGTGGGCGCGCACGCGTTCCGCCTCGGCCGCGTCGGCGCAGCGCAGCTCGCCGGAGAGCGTGACTTCAGGCCCGCGCGAAGGAGAGCGGTCGTCGGGATCGGCCGCGTCGAGGCGCGTCAGGGAAATGCCCACGAGCCCACCGTAGGCAGGAACGCCCAGCAGAGTCGTATCGCGGCGTCGGTACCCTGGAACCGCCGAGTCGCGTCACCGACTCGCGCGCACCCGAAGGAGACCCCCATCGCCGCTTCGCCCTCCTCGACGAGGATCCGCGCCCTGCGCACCGCCTCCCTCGCGATCGCCGGGATCGGCGCCGCGATCACCATGGGCGCCCTGGGGCCCTGGTTCACGCCGGTGATCCTGCTGGTCGCCACGGCCGGGGCGCTGCTCGTCATCTGGCGGAGCGACGGGGCCACGGTCGGTGCCCGTGCCACGGTGCCGGTGCTCGTCGTCGTGGTCGCCCTCACGGTGGCGGCTCTGCTCGGTCTCGCGGGCGCCCTGCCCTCGGGGTGGGTGTGGGCCTCGCTCGGCGCGTATGCCGTGGCGTGGGGTGAGTACCTCGTGTCGCAGACCATCGCGCGTTCGCACGGGCTGACGGGCTACCGGTAATCCCCGCCGCGGCGCGTTGATCGGCGCCGCTCGGATCACCGCAGCTCGAGGCAGACCAGGTCGGGCCGCTCGTCCCACGAGGGCACGACCTCGAACCCGGCGCGCGCGTACAGCGACAGCGCGGGCTCGCGCCATCTCCACACGGACAGCCGCACCGGTCGCGGCGCACCGTCGACGGCGGCGGCCAGCAGCGCTGAACCGACGCCGCGACCGCGGGCGGCCGGGGTCGTCCAGAAGCGGGAGATCTCGCCTCCCTCGGCTGAGCGCGCGATCACCACGACGCCGCAGTCCTCATCGTCGACCGCGGCGATGAGCACGCGACGGTCGGTGAAGACGTCGGCCGGATCGTCGATCTCGCGCGCGTAGCGGGCGGGCATCGCGGCATCCGCGTCGACGAGTCCGTGCTCGGCCTTCTCGGACTCGGTGCGCCGGAGGTAGTCGCCGACGAGCATCGAGACGGACTCACCGTCGCGCGGGAACCGGGCGGTGCGGATGAGGACGCTCACCGCCCCACCGTAGACGGAACGGGCCCGGATGCCGGGGAATCGGCATCGGGGCCCGTTCGGGCACTCGCGAATCAGGCGGTGGCGAGAGTCGACTGCCAGCCGAGGGCAGGGGCGACGTGCTTCGCGAAGTTCTCCACCAGGCGCAGGTTGAAGTCGACGCCCATCTGCGAAGGGATCGTGAGCATGAGCGTGTCGGCGCTCATGACGGCGGCGTCGTTCTGCAGCTGCTCCACGAGCACCTCGGGAGGTGCGGCGTAGGTCTTGCCGAACGTCGAGCGCATGCCGTCGATCACGCCGATCTGGTCGCTGCCGGCCGAACCGCCGAAGTACATCTCGTCTTCGGCCGTGACGATCGGGAAGATGCTGCGACTGACCGAGGTGCGGGGCTCACCCGGGTGTCCGGCCTCGCGCCACGCGGCGCGGAAGGCGTCGAGCTGCTGCGCCTGCAGGATGTCGAACGGCGTGCCGTCGGCCTCGGTGAGCAGCGTCGACGACATGAGGTTGACGCCCAGGCGTCCCGCCCACTCGGCGGTCGCGGTGGTGCCGGCACCCCACCAGATGCGCTGACGCAGACCGGGGGAGTGCGGCTCGATGCGCTGCAGGCCGGTGCCGCCGCCGAAGGGGCTGTGCGGGTCGCGCTCGGCGAGACCCTCGCCGTCGATCGCGCGCAGGAACAGGTCGAAGTGCTCGCGGGCGATGTCGCCGCCGCGCGGGTCTTGCGAGCCCGTGTAGCCGAACGCCTCGTAGCCGCGCACGACCGACTCGGGTGAGCCACGGCTCACGCCGAGGGCGAGTCGATTGCCGCTGATGAGGTCGACGGATGCCGCCTCCTCGGCGAGCATGAGCGGGTTCTCGTACCGCATGTCGATCACGCCGGTGCCGACCTCGATGCGCGAGGTGCGGGCGGCGATCGCGGCAAGCAGGGGCATGGGGGCGGCCTGCTGGCGGGCGAAGTGGTGAACGCGGAACGAGACGCCGTTGACCCCGAGGTCGTCCATGCCCTGGGCGAGATCGATCGCCTGGAGCATCGAGTCGCCGGCGGTCAGTTGACGCCCACCGCCGAGGGGCCCGTAGTGGCCGAAGGAGAGTGTGCCGAAGGAGCGCATGTCGGATACAACATCACACTCCTCGGTCTATTCCCGCGCATATACCGCGATCGGCCCCGAGGGCGTCCAGGTGTGGAACCATTCAGAGCATGGACGATGACGTGCTCCAGGAGTTGCAGCTCCTGCGCGCACGGGCGTACGGACCCGACGCCGACATCGCCGATGACCCCGCAGCCCAGCAGCGGCTCGCACAGCTCGAGGAGCAGGAGCGACGGGCTCGCGCGACCTCGGCTCCGACCCCGGTCGACCCGCCCCCGCTGCCGCCCCGGCCTGCCGTCGACGCCGCCGCCGCGGCATCCGGAACCTCCCGCCCCCTCGAGGTCGCGAGCACCGACGAGACGCCGTCCGACGATGACGCAGGTCGCGACGACGAGACGCCCCGCGAGCGCCGCCCGCTCGTGCGGTCGAAGCGCAGCTTCTGGGCGTGGGCGATCTCTCTGGCGGCGGTCACCGCCCTCGCGAGCGCCGCCACAGCGTCGGGGGTGGCGCTCGTTCCGGTGTCGACGGCGACGGGGGCGTCGCAGGTCGACGTGCTCGTGCCCGATCCCGCGGCCACGGTCCCCTCGATCTTCGGCGACCGCGGACTCGACTCCCGCGGCTACCGCGACTACTTCGGCGTGACCGCCTTCGCCGGGTACGTGCAGATCGACGCGAGCGAGAACCGCAGCCCCTGCCTGTACCTCCTCGACACCGACGAGGTCGACCAGGGTGGTTCGCGCGGCTTCCGCGGCAACTTCGTCTACGGCGGGTGCGGCGCGGGAGTGTTCCCCGCGACCGTGCAGTTCGTCGTCGCCGACGGCATGCCCGAGGCCTTCGTCGAGCGGTTCCCCCTCGGCACGAGCGTGCAGTTCGTCTTCGACGGAGAGAACGTCGGGGTCTTCGCGGACCGCGACGGAGAGGACCGACCCGCGGTCGCGGCAGGCGGCATCCAGGGCGGTCCCTGAGCCTGTCGAAGGGCGGTCCCTGAGCCTGTCGAAGGGCGGTCCCTGAGCCTGTCGAAGGGCGGTCCTTGAGCCTGTCGAAGGGCGGTCCTTGAGGCTTCGGCAAGCTCAGTCGCCTCGCGTGGTTCCGGTGGCTTCGACAGGCTCAGCCACCTCGTGCGCAGTGGTCCCTGAGCCTGTCGAAGGGCGGTCCCTGAGCCTGTCGAAGGGTGGTCCCTGAGCCTGTCGAAGGGCGCGGATGAGAGGCTGGGGGAGTGACCCCCCTTCTCGAGCACGTTCCCGTCGGCGCCGATGCGGATGCCGCGTACCTGGGCTTCGTCGAGTGGGCGGGCTCGCGAGGGCTCACGCTTTACCCCGCGCAGGACGAGGCGATCATCGAGATCGTCTCGGGCGCGAACGTGATCCTGTCGACCCCGACCGGCACGGGCAAGTCGCTGGTGGCGGTCGCCGCGCACGCCGCCGCCCTCTCCCGCGGCGGGCGCACGTATTACACCGCGCCGATCAAGGCCCTCGTGAGCGAGAAGTTCTTCGCCCTCGTCGACATCTTCGGCGCCGAGAACGTCGGCATGGTCACGGGCGATTCGTCGGTCAACTCCGACGCTCCGATCATCTGCTGCACCGCGGAGATCCTCGCGAATCTCGCCCTGCGGCAAGGGGCCGACGCGAACGTCGACCAGGTCGTGATGGACGAGTTCCACTACTACGGCGAGGCCGACCGCGGCTGGGCCTGGCAGGTGCCGCTGCTGCTGCTGACCCGCGCGCAGTTCATCCTCATGTCGGCCACCCTGGGAGATGTCACCGAGATCGCCGACGACCTCTCGCGTCGCACCGGCCGGCCCACCGCGCGGGTGACAGGCGTCGAGCGCCCCGTGCCGCTGCACTTCGAGTACGCGCGCACGCCCGTGCACGAGACGGTGCAGGAGCTGCTCGACACGAAGCAGGCGCCGATCTACGTCGTGCACTTCTCGCAGGCCGCGGCGATGGAGCGCGCCCAGGCGCTGTCGTCGATCCGCATCATCGGTCGCGAGCAGCGCGACGAGATCGCCGAGGCGATCGGCGGCTTCCGCTTCACGACCGGCTTCGGCAAGACGCTCTCGCGCTACGTGCGCGCGGGCATCGGCGTGCACCACGCCGGCATGCTGCCGCGCTACCGCCGCCTGGTCGAGACACTCGCCCAGCGCGGTCTTCTGCGCGTGATCTGCGGCACCGACACCCTGGGCGTCGGCATCAACGTGCCGATCCGCACCGTGCTCATGACCGCGCTGACCAAGTACGACGGCACGCGCATGCGCCAGCTCTCGGCGCGCGAGTTCCACCAGATCGCCGGTCGCGCGGGCCGCGCGGGCTACGACACCGCCGGAACCGTCGTCGTCATGGCGCCCGACCACGAGATCGAGAACGCCGCGCAGATCCTCAAGGCCGGCGACGACCTCAAGAAACAGAAGAAGATCGTGCGCAAGAAGGCGCCGCAGGGCTTCGTCAACTGGACCGAGCAGAGCTACGACCGCCTCGTCGCCGCCGAGCCCGAGCCGCTGCAGCCGCAGATGAAGCTGAGCGCCGCGATGCTCATCAACGTCATCGCCCGCGGGGGCGACGTGTTCGGCAACGTCCGCTCGCTCGTCTTCGACAACCACGAGTCGCGCGCCCGCCAGTACGAACTCGCGCGTCGAGCCCTCGCGATCTTCCGCACCCTCGTGCAGGCCGGTGTCGTCGAGGCAGATGCCGACGGCATCCACCTCACCGTCGATCTGCAGCCGAACTTCGCGCTCAACCAACCCCTCTCGCCGTTCGCGCTCGCCGCGATCGAGATGCTTGACCCCGAGGTCGAGCTCGGGAGGGGTCCGGATGCCGTGCCGGCGGCGTCGTCGGTGGGCACGGGGCACTACGCGCTCGACGTCGTCAGCGTCATCGAGTCGACCCTCGACGACCCGCGCCCGATCCTGTCGCAGCAGCAGTTCCGCGCGCGCGGCGAAGCCGTGGCGGCGATGAAGCGCGAGGGCATCGAGTACGACGAGCGCATGGAGCTGCTCGAGGAGATCACCTGGCCGAAGCCCCTCGACGAGCTGCTCGCGCAGGCGTACGAGGTGTTCGCCTCGAGCCAGCCGTGGATCCGCGACTTCGAGCTGTCGCCCAAGTCGGTCGTGCGCGACATGTACGAACGCGCCTGCTCGTTCGGCGAGTACGTCTCGCTGTATCAGCTCGCCCGCAGCGAGGGTCTCGTGCTGCGGTACCTGAGCGACGCGTTCCGCGCGATCCGCCAGACGGTTCCGGTCGATGCGCAGACCCCCGACCTGCTCGATCTCATCGCGTGGCTCGGCGAGGTCGTGCGTCAGGTCGACTCGAGTCTCGTCGACGAGTGGGAGCAGCTGATCAACCCGGCCGACGATCCCACGGCTCCGGTGGTTCCGCCCGCTCCGCCGTCGATCCTCACCAACCGGCGCGCGTTCGGCGTGCTCGTGCGCAACGAGATGTTCCGCCGCGTGCAGCTGGCCGCTCTCCAACGCGACGACGAGCTCGTCGAACTCGACCCCGACGTCGACTGGCCCGCATCACTCGACGCCTACTTCGACGAGCACGACGAGATCGGCACCGGGGGAGCGGCGCGCTCCTCGGCCCTCGTCGTCATCGACGAGTCGTCGGCTGCGGACGGCGTCTGGCGCGTCGAGCAGATCATCGACGACCCCGCCGGCGACCACGACTGGCGCATCCGCGCCGAGGTCGACCTCGCCGCCTCCGAGGAGGAGGGCACGGCGATCGTACGCGTCACCGAGGTGATCCGCCTCTAACCCGCGGTTCCCCCGGTGGGGCGCCGACCGACGACGCGGCGGAGCACCAGACCGACCACGGCGACCACCACGGTCGTCACCAGTGGCGGCACGATGATCTCCGGCATGGTGGATGCCGAGACGAAGACGCGCGCACCGAAATCGGCCATACCCGGCAGATCACGGGCGAGCACTCGCGTCCCCGCGGCCGAGGACAGCGCCGTCGTCAGAGCCGGGACCAGCCACACCAGCACGAGTCCCACGAGGCCCGTCAGCACCCGCCCGATGGTCGAGACACCCGTCCAGACGATCGCAAGGCCGACGAGAACCGGGGAGACGTACGGCAGCACCGGCAGCAGGGCCTCGAACGGAGAGGTGTACGAGAACAACGGGAAGAGGAACGTCGCGAGCCACGATCCCCCCGCCGCGGCCCCGACCACCAGGCCGAGACCCGCGCCGGCGCGCGGCGCGGCGGCGAGGAGGACGCAGGCGACCCACGCCGTGAGCGCGGCCAGCACGGCCACGGCCGTCAGCAGCACCAGGTAGAGCACCGACTCGTCGCGTTGCTGCAGTACCGAGCGGGTGGTCGCCGCCGTCTGCACGATCGCGACGACCTGAACGATCACGAGCCCGCCCAGCGCGGCGAATGATCGGGCCAGGCCCGGACGCGACCGGCGCGCGCGGGCGATGATCCCGGCGAAGACGCCCCCGACGACGAGCAGCACGATGATCGTCGTGATCGCGTACTGACTGTAGGGCAGCATCACGAAGGGCCCGACCTTCGCGGGATCCTGCCCCTCGCCCAGGTTCTGCAGCGGCAGGAACGGCCCGGTCAGCAACCAGGGCAGCAGACCCGCCACGCCGCCCGCCGCCCCCAGCAGCACGAACCACGCAGTGCCCGTTCGTCGGCGCAGGTCGGTGTCGTCGTCCATGAGGCCCCCGTCTCGGTCGATGCTCCGACGCTATCGGAGCGACGCGGGCGCATCGTGTCGCCGAGCCGTCGCCGCCACCTGGCACGCGCGGCGGCGGCCTTCTCCACAGTGGGCGATCGGGTGAATTCGTGCACAGTCTCACGACAGCTGCCCGCGGGCAGCCCGCACCGTGATCTACAGTCGGGGCATCTCATCGTGAAAGGACCGGGCCATGGAGACGATCCCCCTACTGTCGACAGCGATCGGATTGCTCGTCACCGGTTCGGCGACCATCCTCGGGGGCACGAAGTGGATGCTCGGTCGTGTCGAACACCGCACCGACGCGCGCTTCGCCGAAGTCGGCGCACGCTTCGACCAGATGGACGCGCGCTTCGACCGGATGGACGCGCGCTTCGATCGGATGGACGAGCGCATGGACCGGGCCGATGCCCGTTCCGCAATCCATGACGAATCCCTCGTCGGCCTCAAGCTCGACCTCGCGCGCTTCGAAGCGCGCACGGACGAGCGCTTCGTCGCCGTGGGCGCGCGCTTCATCGCCGTGAGTGAATCCCTCGCCGAGATCCGAACGACGGTGGCCCGCCTCGAGGGCCCCCACCCGCCGTTCCTCATCGCGCGCGGGTGAGCGGCGAAGCCGCGGGAACCCGCGCACGAACGACGGATGCCGAGGCCCCGAGGCCCCGGCATCCGGTGTCTTCTGCGTGTGTTACGACTTGCGGGCGACGCGGTTCTCGGCGCTGACCATCCACGACAGCTGCTCGAGGCGCTCGAGCACACCGTGCAGGATGTCGGCGCTCGTGGGGTCTTCGTCGTCGACGTCGTCGTGCACCTCGCGGACGGTGCCGACCGTCGCGTCGAGACGCTGGGTGATGAGGTCGATGACCTCCGACGTGTCGACCTCGCCCTGGGGGAACTCCGGCAGGGTGGTGGTCTCGGCGATGGTGTCGCTGCGGCCGTCGGGCAGGGCGTGCAGAGCGCGCATGCGCTCGGCGACCTCGTCGCTGAACTCACGCGCGGCGTCGATGATCTCATCGAGCTGCAGGTGCGTGTCGCGGAAGTTCTTGCCGACGACGTTCCAGTGGGCCTGCTTTCCCTGGATCGACAGCTCGATCAGGTCGACGAGCACGGCCTGCAGCGAGTCGGTCAGCTTCTCCGACGCCTGGAAGCCCTTCTCGGCGTTCTGCTCGTCGGTAGTCTCGGGACCGCTGCCTCCGCGCGCGGGGCGACGACGGTTCTTGGTGGGGGCGTCCTTGGTGGTAGTGGACATGCGCGTTCCTTTCACTCACGGTCGATATCGACGCTAGGCGCGACGCACGCACTCGCAGCGGGGGTTGCGGGGGTTGCGAAGCCGGGGTACCGCCGATCGCCTCTAGCCGTTCACCCGGGGATCGACAACCCCGGCTCCGTGCCGCCGCCGCGTTCCTAGCGTGAGAGTCGTGCCATTGCATCCGCCCTCGCCCTCTCGCCCCCTTCGCGACTACGCCGCGATCGGCGATGGCCGCACGGTCGCCCTGATCGGCCTCGACGGCTCGGTCGACTGGTTGCCGCTGCCCAACATCCACTCGCGGCCCGTGTTCGCGCGCCTCGTCGACGAGTCGTCCGGCGGCTGCATCGAGCTCGCCCCGGTCGGGGAGTACACCGTCACCCGTCGTTACATCCCGCGCACGAACGTGCTCGAGACGACGTTCACGACCGACACCGGGGTCGCCACGGTCACCGACGCGATGGTCACCGGCATCGCCGGTCGCCTGCCGTGGGCGGAACTCGCCCGCCGCGTCGACGGCGTGAAGGGCGAGGTCGAGTTCGCTTGGTGCGTGCAGCCCGGCACCATGCTGCGCTCCGCCGCCCCCTGGACAGAGCGCATCGACGGCTTTTCGATCATGCGCATCGGCCACGTGTCGCTCGCAGTGACGGGTCACGAGCACGGTCTTCACGGCGATCCGGATGCCGGGAACGAGAGCATCGACGGCGGTTTCACGACCGAGAAGGGGTCGCGTCACCTGCTGGTGATCGCCGCGACCGAGGGGGAGCCCTTGCGCGTCCCCGACGCACAGAACGTCGACCGCGGGATCGACCGCACCATCGGCGGCTGGGAGATGTGGTCGGACGAGTTCTCGTACGACGGTCCCTGGGCCGACGACGTGCAGCGCAGCGCCCTCGCCCTCAAGCTCCTGCTGTTCAGCCCGACCGGTGCGATCGCGGCCGCGGCGACGACGTCGCTGCCCGAGAACCCGCGTGGGGGGAAGAACTGGGACTACCGCTACGCCTGGGTGCGCGACCTCGCCTACACCGCGCACGCCTGGGTCGGTTTCGGCCTGCGCGAAGAGACGCACGCCGCGATCTCGTGGCTGCTGCGCACGATCCGCAAGAACGGCCCCGAAGTACAGGTGATGTACACCCTCGACGGCGACGCCGAGATCGGGCTCGAGAAGCACCAGGTGCCGGGATGGAACGGCAACCAGCCCGTCGTCACCGGCAACCCCGCGCAGGGGCAGCTGCAGCTCGGCGTCTACGGCGACCTCATCGCCCTCTGTCGCACCTACGTCGAGGCCGGCAACCGCCTCGACATCCAGACCGGGCGTCTGCTCGCCGACGTCGCCGACCGCACGTGCGACCTGTGGCGTCTCGAGGATTCGGGCATGTGGGAGCTCCCCGAGCTGCGGCATTACACCTCGTCGAAGATGGGCTGCTGGAAGGCGCTCGACGATGCGCAGTGGCTCGCCACCGGCGGCCACATCCCCGACAACGGCGACCGCTGGCGCGCCGAGCGTGACCGCATCCATCACTGGGTCGGGGAGCACTGCTGGTCGGAAGACCTGCAGACCTACACGCTCGCCCCCGGCAGCGAAGACCTCGACGCCTCGGTGCTGCTGCACGCTCCGACGGGCTTCGACCGGGGCGAGCGCATGTCGATGACGGTGGATGCCATCACCGAGCGCCTCACGACCGAGAACCACCTCGTCTACCGCTACACCGGCATGGACCAGGAGGAGCACACCTTCGTCGCGTGCGCCTTCTGGCGGGCGACCGCCCTGGCCTGCGTCGGCCGGCACGCCGAGGCGATCGAGGCCATGGATTCCCTCGTCGCCCAGGGCAACGACGTCGGGATGTACTCCGAGATGATCGCCGAAGACGACGGCGCCTTCTGGGGCAACCTCCCGCAGGCACTCAGCCATCTCGCCCTCATCAACGCCGCCCTCGTCATCCGCGAGGTGGTCGACCCCGCCGACCTCGGCGGTCACTGATCCTCCACCGGGGCCTCCGGTCCCGGCATCCACCCCCCCTGAAAGGACTCGCCATGAGCACGCAGTACACGTTCACCGACCCGTCGAAGCTGTACGCCGACATCGACCCGCAGTCGCAGGACCAGAAGGAGCCCGGCCTCGACGCCGAGCTGACGCCCAAGGCCAAGTTGGGTGAGGACACCTACGTCGGCACCGAGCGCCTCAAGGGCCGCAAGGCCCTGATCACGGGCGCCGACTCGGGCATCGGTGCCGCCACCGCGATCGCCTTCGCCCGCGAGGGCGCCTCGGTCGCGATGTCGTACCTGCCGCAGGAGAAGGAGGATGCCGACCGCATCGCCGGGATCCTCCGCGAAGCCGGTGCCACGGTCGTGCAGATCCCCGGCGACCTGCGCGAGCGCGAGTACGCCCGCACGCTCGTGAAGGAAGCGGTCGAGGGCCTCGGCGGCCTCGACATCGTCGTCAACAACGGCGGCAAGCAGATCTTCAACGAAGACGTCACCACCCTGACCGACGAGCAGTTCGACGACACGTTCAAGACCAACGTCTACGCGATGTTCTGGATCTGCAAAGAGGCCGTGCCGCACCTGAAGCCCGGTTCGACGATCATCAACACGACCTCGATCCAGGCCTACTCGCCGGCGCCGATCCTCGTGGACTACGCCTCGACCAAGGCGACCATCAACACCTTCACCAAGGCGCTCGGTCAGCAGCTCGCCCCCAAGGGCATCCGCGTCAACGCCGTGGCTCCCGGCCCCATCTGGACCCCGCTCCAGGTCACCGACGGTCAGCCCGACGAAAAGGTCGACGAGTTCGGCGAGGAGACCCCTCTCGGTCGCATGGGCCAGCCGGCCGAGCTCGCCCCGGCGTACGTCTACCTCGCTTCGGCGGAGTCGAGCTACGTGATCGGCGAAACACTCAACGTCAACGGCGGCATGCCCACGCCGTAAGCGTCGCGCGCAGAGAGGGCCGTCGTCCGGGGTTCGGACGGCGGCCCTCCGTCGTTCGCGGCGCGCAGGTGGCTGAGCCTGTCGAAGCCTCCGGTCCCTTCGACGGGCTCAGGGACCTCGCTCCGGCAGATGGTGCGAAGCGGGGCGTAGGTGGCTGAGCCTGTCGAAGCCTCCGGTCCCTTCGACAGGCTCAGGGACCTCGCTCCGGCAGGTGGTGCGGGGCGGGGCGCAGGTGGCTGAGCCTGTCGAAGCCTCCGGTCCCTTCGACAGGCTCAGGGACCTCGCTCCGGCAGATGGTGCGAAGCGGGGCGCTGGTGGCTGAGCCTGTCGAAGCCTCCAGTCCCTTCGACAGGCTCAGGGACCTCGCTCCGGCAGGTGGTGCGGGGCGGGGCGCAGGTGGCTGAGCCTGTCGAAGCCTCCGGTCCCTTCGACAGGCTCAGGGACCTCGCTCCGGCAGATGGTGCGGGGCGGGGCGCAGGTGGCTGAGCTCGTCGAAGCCTCCGGTCCCTTCGACGGGCTCAGGGATCTCGCTCCGGCAGGTGGTGCGGGGCGGGGCGTAGGTGGCTGAGCCTGTCGAAGCCTCCGGTCCCTTCGACGGGCTCAGGGATCTCGCTACGGCAGGTCAGTCGGTGAGCGGCTTGCGGTAGAAGATCTCGCCGTCGGCGGTCTCTTCGGTGCGGTGATAGCCCTCGCGCTCGTACAGGCGCTGGTTGGCCTCGCTGAGGCCGCCGGTGAAGAGTTCCGCGGTCGTCGCCCCTTCATCGCGGCCGCGCTGCTCGACGGCCGCCAGCAGCGCCGAACCGAGCCCCGCGCCCTGCTGGTCGGGCGCGATCGCGAGGCGGCCGATCAGCAGCAGCTCCCCGTCGCGGCGCGCGCGGACGGCTCCGACGATGCGGTGTGCGTCGACCGCGACGCACCCGAGGTTCTCGACGAGCTCCGCCCGCAGCTCTTCGAGCGTCTGGGTGAGCGGCGGCATGTCGGGGTCGCCGTAGATGAGCGCCTCGCTCGCGAAGGCGGCGCGTTGAATGGTCAGCACCTCTCCCGCGTCGTCAGTGGTGATCGGACGGATGGTGGGCGCGTCGGCCATGGTCGTGTCCTTCTGAGGGGTGTGAGGCTGCGGGTTAACTATCATGGGCTTCGGTGCCGCGTCATTCGGGTGAACGGTATCTCGCACCATGAATGACTTCTACGACACCTCGGTCCGCACGGACGACATCGCCGCGACGTATGCGTGGCTGCGCGCACAGTACGGTCACGTCGACCTGCAGGCCGACGACGCCGTCTACGCCGAGCGTCTCGTCGGCGACGGCGCGTTCGCACTGCGACGACTCGAGTGGGATTCCCGCGTCGATCTGGCCTACGAATCCGACCGCTTCTACGTGTGCAGCTCGACGCCCGGGTACGCCTGGCGGATCGGTCGCTGGGACGGGGAGTTCAGCGTCGCTCCGGGTGTCATCCAACCCGGCGACGAGTTGCGCGCCCTCGCCGACCACTGCCGTCTCGACGTCGTCTCGTTCGATGCCGAACGACTGACGCAGACCGCGTGCACCATCTACGGTGACGACGAGCTCACCGTGCGCTTCGCCGGGACCGACCCCGTCTCGCCGCGCCTGCGCGACTACTGGCTGGCGACCCAGCGATGGGCCCTGACGCAGCTGCCGGTCCTCGCGGAACCGCTCGTGCGGGCGCACGTGTACCGCGCGTTGTCGGTCGCGGCGCTCGAGAGCTTCGCGTTGGTCGGCGATCCGCGCGAGCGTCGCGCGTCGGCCGCGGCCCAGGCGTCGATCTACAACGCCGCCGCCGCGTGGATCGACGATCACGCCTCGCTGCCGGTCACGGTCGACGACGCCGCTCGCGCCGCGGGCACCTCGGTCGACGGGCTTCGTCGCGCGTTCGCCGCCAACGGGCAGGTCGTCGAGTCGCCCGAGGGCTACCTCGAACTCGCCCGCCTCAGCGCCGCGCACGCCGACCTGCTCGATGCGCACGCCGACGAGACGAGCACCGAGCAGGTCGCGGCGCGATGGGGCTTCGGCGATCCCGCCGTGTTCGCCACCGCGTACCGAGCGGCTTACGGCGTCTCGCCGCGCACGACGCTCGAACGCTGACCGCTCAGCGATCGCGGTCGGTGTACTCGCCGGGGTCGCTCACGTCTTCGTCGTCTCGGTCGCCGCTGGGCAGCTGCACGTCGGTGTAGGCGCCCGCCTCGTCGGCACGCGGACGAGAGGCGCTGCCGTCGGCGTTCTCGCGGTCGACGTACTCGCCGGGCTGGTCGGCGCTGCCGCGATCCGCGGTGCCGTCGGGCAACTGCACGTCGGTGTACTCGCCCTCGCCGGGTCCGGTGCCGTGTGCTCCCGCATGTCCGTCGGCGTGGTCGCCGTCGTGGCCGGGAACGTGGTGATCAGCCATAGCCGCCTCCTCGGGGTCGTGGTGGAATCGACGGTAGTCCCCGGATGCCGCGTGCCCGAGACTCTTGACACGCGTTCTGCCGTGCGCCGTCGACGGTGTCAAGGGCGTGGGCCGGATCGCGGACGCCGGGCAGGGTGGAGACATGCCAGCTCTCGCCATCATCCTCGTCATCGTCGGTCTCGTGCTGCTGTTCCTCGGCGTCTTCGTCGAGGCGGTCAAGTTCCTGCTGTGGATCGGCATCATCATCCTGATCATCGGTGTGATCGCCGCCCTCATGCGCTTCATCCGCCGCAAGGCCTGACGCTCCGCGTCTACCACGCCGCCCCTCGCGACACTCGTCGCGGCGGGCGGCGTTCGTTCGTTCAGGCGGTGAAGAGATCGCGCGCCCGCGGCGGGTGCTGCGCCGCGACGGCCTCGAGCGCGGGTCCGAGCTTGTCGTGGCGGAACGCGAAGCCGGCCTCCTGCAGGACGCGCGGCACGGCCCAGCGGCTCTTGAGCACGAGCTCCGGCTCGTTGCGCAGCACGGCCATGGCGGGATCGAGCATCCAGCGGAAGGCGGGCAGACCGAACGGCGCACGCGCGATGCGCCGCAGCTCGCGCATCAGCGTGCGGTTGTCGCTCGCTTCCGGGGCCGACAGGTTGACAGGACCGGCGAGATCCTCGCGATCGCGGAGGAACCGCACCGACCCCACGACGTCGTCGATGTGGATCCAGCTGAACCGCTGGCGGCCCGAGGTCCGGTGCCATCCCGAAAGGGTCGGGCCCGTGGGGTGCGCGCCGATCCCGCGATAGCGGCGATGCGGGAACCACCAGCTGTCGATCTGCGGCCCGCCGAGTCCGAGGCGGGCCAGGGCGAACAGCATGCGGGTGGCGGGGCCGTCGCCGAGCACGATCGCCATGCGCAGGGCGACCCTCCGGGTGCCGGGGAGGTCGCCGTCGAAGAACGCGCGTTCCCAGCTCGTGGCGACATCCACCGAGAACCCCTCGCCGATGATGCCGTCGACCTCGTCGTTGCCGCTCTCGGTCTCGTGCCGGTAGATCGTCGCGGTGGAGGCGTTCATCCACACGCGGGGTGGTCGCCGGGCGGCGCTCACGGCGCGGTGCAACGATCTCGTCGTGTCGACGCGCGAGCGCAGGATCTCGTCGCGGTTCGCGTCGGTGTACCGGCACGACACGATCTTTCCGGCGAGGTTCACGAGCACGGCGGCGCCGTCGACCGCGCGGGCGATGGCCGCGGTGTCGCCCCAGACGATCGGCCCCGACCGACCGACCGTGACCACCTCGTAGCCGTCGTCCGCGAACGCCGCGCGGAGCGCTCCGCCCACGAATCCGCCCGCCCCGGCGATCACGACGCGGGGCCGGTCGGGCGCCTCGCCCGGCATCACGCGGTGCGCATGCGCCGCGGTCTCAGCGTCGGCACCGTCTGCTTCGATCATGGTTTCCCGCATCCTCTCGCCGGGTCGATGCTAGTGAGGCCGTGACCGTGCGCGTCATCGCGACCGAGAGGTGCCATGCGATGGGCATGATGAAACGGTGAATGCCCACGAGCAGGACAGCTGGATCACCCTTCCCGCCCCCGTCGCGTACGACGCCCTGGTCGAGCCGCCCTATCGCGACCCGAAGCTCAAGCCCGACGCCCAGGCGGTGTCGGCCTTCGCAGCCGCCCTCGAGGTCGGCAACAACGCCTCCTCGTTCACGGTCAACCTCAACCAGTTCAGCGTCGAGTGGGGGTACGCCGCCGTGCGCCTGCCCTCCGCCGCGCCCGCGCTCATCGTCGAAACCACGCGCGCTCGGGCCGAGACCCCGCTGCCCGCTCTGCCCGAGGTCGGGCGCTCGGCCGATGTCACGCGCACGACCAACGGGACCTCCTACGGCATCGCCGGAGGCGTCTTCGTGGTGCTGGCGGCGACCGCCTTCCTGTTCGTGAGGCGGTGATCGGGCGCGGCTGATCTCCCTCGACAGGGGGAGGCGACGGGGCGTGAGAGATCCGTAGCGTGGAGGCATCCCCACCCCCCCCCCGGAAGGACCACCGTGACTCTCGCCCGTCGCTTCGCCGCCGCCCTGTCCGTCCTCGCCGTCGCCGCGCTCGCCGCGTGCACGAGCGCGGCCCCCGAGTCGCGTGCGAGTCGCGCGGCATCCGTCGACATCCCCTCCACCGCGGTGGGGGAGCGGATGACGTGGGTTCTCGACCAGCTCGAAGCCGAGGAGGACGCGACGCCCGGAACCTGGGCCCGCGTGCTCCACGAGGACTTCCAGAAGCAGGTGTCGGCGGAGCAGGTCGCCGAGCTGCTCAATCGGCAGATCCGGCCCGCGGCTCCCTTCACCGTCACCGCCTACCAGGGCACCGACACCCAGGCGCTCGCCACCGTCGCCGGGAGCCTGGGCGATCCCTTCGACCTGACCCTCTCGATCGACGCGGACGACCGCATCACCGGCATGATCTTCGGGCCGGCCGCCACGCCCTGGGAGCCCTCGACCTCGCTCGACCAGGTCGAGGAACGCCTGCGCGCCCTGCCGGGCGACGTCAGCGCGCTGGTGCTCCGCGGCGACCACGAGATGCTCGACATCGACAGCGCGCGATCGGCCCCGCTCGCGTCGGTGTTCAAGCTGTACGTGCTGCTCGCGGTGGCGGATGCCGTGGCATCCGGCGACCTGTCGTGGGACGAGGTGCTCGTGCTCGGCGACGCCGACCGCAGCCTCCCCTCCGGCGAGTTGCAGGACGAACCGACCGGCACCGAGGTGACGGTGCGCGAGGCCGCCTCGGCGATGATCCGCATCAGCGACAACACCGCGACCGACCTGTTGATCGGCCGACTGGGCCGCGAGAGGGTCGAGGCTGCGGTCGCGCGCAGCGGACATGCCGACCCCGCGGTGCTGGTGCCGTTCGTCTCGACGAAGGAGCTGTTCACCCTCGGCTGGGGGGATCCGGCGCTCCGCGAGGAGTGGGCCGCCGCCGATGTCGCGGGCAAGCGTGCTCTGCTCGACCGCATCGATGCGGCACCGCTCGCGGTCGACGGTGCGGCGGTCGTCGCGCCGGCGTGGGAGGACGGCTTCGACTGGTTCGCCTCGGCCGCTGATGTCGCCGGGGTGCACCGAACGCTGCAGCAGACGGGCGACGCCGAGGTGCTCGGCATCCTGAGCGAGAACCCCGGGCAGGGCCTCGACGTGGGCACCTGGCCCTACGTGGCCTTCAAGGGCGGTTCGAGTCGGGGCGTCGTGACCGGCAGCTGGTTCGTGCGCGACGACGACGGCGAGGCGATCGTGGTGCTGATGATGTCGTCGACGGATGCCGCGGTGGTCACCGGCGCGACGCGGGACTTCTTCCACCTCGCCGAAGACGCCCTGCGCCTCGCGCACTGAGCGCGATCCTGTCTGAGGTCCCTGAGCCTGTCGAAGGGCCCCGAACCCACAGAAGGTCCCTGACCCCGCAGAGGGTCCCTGAGCCTGTCGAAGCGACCCCGAACCCGCAAGGTCCCCGAGCCGGTGGAAGGTCCCTGAGCCTGTCGAAGGGCCGCCCCGAGCGCGGCGGGGCGACCGGCTCTCCCGGCCGCCCCCGCCGCGCTCGTCAGGCCCGGTCGGGGTCGGGCAGCGTCTGCGCGATGCGGCTCGAGGCCGCCGAATCGCGACCGACCCCCGGCTGGAACTTCGCGATCGGGTCGTCGCCGTCGACGTGCGGCTCGGGGCCGTCATCGGCGGGCGCGGGCGAGGCCGGCGTCTTCTCGGCCGACTCGTCGGCCGTGTGGTCGGCGTCCGCGTTTGCGCTGTCGATGTCTTCGGTGTGACGCGAGGTCGAGCCCCCGTCGCCGCCGTGTTCGCGCTCTCCGTCGGCGTTGCGCGTGCCGACCCCCGGCAGGTCGTTCTGGCTCGAGACGCCCTGCACACGCGCTTCGTCGTCGGGGTCGATGCGCGCGGCTCCCACGGCCCCCGTGTCGGCACCGGCGGCGCCGGCGGGCACGTCGGCGGCGAGACCGTCGGATTCGGGCACGAGGTTCTCCTCGTCGGTTCCGGGCAGGTGGTCGGCGGGGTTGTCCATGGTGTTCCTTCCGTGGGTGTGCCGCCACGCTAGGCGCCGATCCATCGGGGTGGACCGGGGTTGCGCGTCATCGGGTCGCGGCATCCGGAGCCTGCGGCCGACGATGTCGGAGCCCGTGGGTAGGCTCGGAACAGCTTCGAAAGGAACCGCAATGCAGCAGCGTCCCCTCTCTCGTACCGGCCGCGAGGTCTCGGCGATCGGCCTCGGCACCTGGCAGCTCGGCCCCGACTGGGGCGGGGTGAGCGAAGACGAGGCCCTGTCGGTGCTCGCGGCCTCGGCCGACGCCGGCGTCACGCTCTTCGACACCGCCGACGTCTACGGCGACGGCCGCAGCGAAGAGATCATCGGCACCTTCCTTCGGAGCACGGATGCCACGGGCATCACCGTCGCGACGAAGATGGGCCGCCGTGAAGACCAGGTGCCCGAGAACTACACGATCGAGAACTTCCGCGGCTGGCTCGACCGCTCGCGGCGCCTGCTCGGCACCGACACCCTCGACCTCGTCCAGCTGCACTGCCCGCCGTCCGCGGTCATCGACGACGACGCGACCTGGGACGCCCTCGACCAGCTCGTGAGCGATGGCGTCATCGCCGCGTACGGCGCCTCGGTCGAGACGATGGACCAGGCCCTGTCGGCCCTCCAGCGGCCGAACCTGACCAACCTGCAGATCATCTTCAACCCGTTCCGCCTCAAGCCGCTCGACGAGGTGCTGCCGCTCGCGGCCGAGAAGAACGTGGCCGTACTCGCGCGCGTGCCCCTGGCGAGCGGTCTGCTGTCGGGCAAGTACACGCGCGACACCACGTTCGACAAGGACGACCACCGCACGTACAACCGCAACGGCGAGGCGTTCGACAAGGGCGAGACCTTCTCGGGCGTGCCGTTCGACGAGGGAGTGGCGGCCGCCGACGAGCTCAAGAACGCCCTGCCCGAGGGCGTGACGCTGCCCGCGGCGACGCTGGCCTGGATCGCGTCGCGCGAAGGCATCACCTCGGTGATCCCGGGGGCCCGCTCGGTGCAGCAGGCCACCGCGAACGCCGCCGCGGCCGACCTGATCGACGGCGGCTTCGACCTCGCGGCCTTCGACACCCTCGTGCGCGACGTGTACGACCGGCGTCTGCGGGCGGAGATTCACCCGCAGTGGTGAGACCGACATGACGAAAGCCGGGCCCGTCCGTATGGACGAGCCCGGCTTTCGTTCGGAAGGTGACGTCAGCTGACGTCGCCGCGCCAGGCGCCCGATTCGGTGCCGCGCGATTCGATGTACTTCTTGAAGTTGTCGAGGTCCTTCTTGACCGAGTGGTCGTCGGCGCCGAAGGCGGCACCGAGCTTCTCGAGGACGCCGGTGGGGGCCCAGTCGATCTGCACCGTGACACGCGTCTCGGTGTCGGACAGGCGGTGGAAGGTCACGACGCCGGCGTGGTTCTCGTCGCCGCCCACGCTGTTCCACGCGACGCGCTCGTCGGGGTGCTGCTCGGTGATCTCGGCGTCGAACTCGCGCTCGGCTCCGGCGATCTTGACCTTCCAGTGCGTGAGGGTCTCGGACTTCTGCGTGATGGACTCCACGAAGCTCATGAAGTGGGGGAACTCCTCGAACTGCGTCCACTGGTTGTAGGCGACGCGAACGGGAACGTCGACGTCGATGGTTTCGATGACCTGGGCCATGGTGTCCTCTTCCTGTGTGTCTTCCGGGGCTGCCCCCAGTCTCCGTGCGCCCACCCGCCCGCACCCCGGGGGTTGAGGGATCGGTCCTCGTGGCCTATACGCGGGGGAGACGCGTCAGGCGCGGCCGCGCAGGATCAGGTGCCAGTAGACCCACGGAAGCACGCGGCGGTCGGCGATCCACGAGAGCCGGCGCTCGCGATACAGCGAGCGCCAGAACGGGACGCTCGGCTGCAGCCGGCCCTGGCGGTCGAACTCCGCGAACACGACGGTGCCGCGCGACACCGTGAACGGCACCACGCTGTACCCGTTGTAGGTCGCCGTGGGCGCGCGCCCGGCCAGCACGGCCGTCATGTTCTGCACCAGCGCCTGGGCCTGGCGGCGGATCGCTCCGCCCGAGCGGCGCGTGGCGACGGTCGCGGCATCGCCGAGGGCCCAGATCTCCGGATGCCGGGTGTGCTGGAACTTCTCGGGGTCGACGTCGACGAAGCCGTGCGGGTCGTCCGGGGCCGCCAGGCCGCTACCGGCGATCCACTCGGGCGCCCGCTGCGGAGGGACGGCGTGCAGCAGGTCGTAGGCGATCGTCTCCTCGGCGTCGCCGTGGCCGATCGTCACCGTCCGTGCCGCGGCATCCACCGCTCGAAGCTCCCGGCTGTAGTGCACCTCGATGCCGTACTCGTCGAGTTTGCGCTGAAGTTCGCGGTCGATGGCGGGGATGCCGAAGGGTACGGGGTCGGGGCACACGAAGACGACGCGGATGCCGTCGCGCACGCCGATCGAGCGCCACCAGTCGCAGGCGAGGTACATCGGCTTCTGCGCCGCGGCTCCGCACGACGCGGGCTCGGGTGGCTGCGTGAAGACCACGGTGCCGGAGCGGAAGTCACGGAGCGCGGGCGAGGCCTTGGCCGCCAGGTCGTAGTCGTAGTTCGAGATGCCCGTGGCATCCGCCATCGCCTCGGGAAGGCCCGGAACCTGCTCCCACGCCATGCGGAGGCCCGCGCACACGACGAGTTGGTCGTAGTCGATGCGACCGCCCGACACCAGGTGCACGCGTCGGGCGTCGGGGTCGACCGTGAACGCCTCGTCGCGCAGCCACCTCACCCCCGGCGGGATGACGTCGGCCTGGGGGCGGACGGCCTCCGAGGCGCGGGCGGCGCCGCCGGCGATGTGGGACTGCAGGGGAGCGAACACGTGCTGTTCCCGCGGCTCGATCACGGTGATGTCGCCGAGACGGGCGCGGTGCAGGCGCCCGGCGATCGACAGTCCGGCGTTGCCGCCGCCGATCACGACGATGCGCGGGGTCGCGCGGGCGGGCACGGCGGAACGGGGGTCGGGCATGGGGGATCCTCTCGTTCGTCCCACCGTGCGTCATCGGCGTAGACGCCGCCAGCACCTTGACAGGTGCCGCTCACGACGGCGACGACGGTCGCAGGGACCTGTCAAGGGGCACCGGCCGATGACCGCGGCCCCGTTTGATGAGAGAGCCGCGCCACCCGCGGCTTCGCGTCTGCGACGAAAGGACCCTCTCATGAGCGACGCCTCGATCGACCCCACCCCCTCCGACGCGGCTATGGCGGGCGTGCAGCCGCTGCGCGACGGCGACACCTCCATCGAGCCCGATCCCACGCTCGACCCCGCCCAGGCGGAGTGGGACGCCACGACCGCCATCGACGGGGGCGCCGACCCCGACGACATCAACCCTGCCACCGCGACGGGTGCCGACCCGGCCGAGATTCCCGCCGACGACAGCGACATCCCGCTCGAGGACATTCACCCCGAGTCCACCGGCACCGACTCGCAGGGTATGGACCCGGGCGTTGTCGAGCTGGGCGAAGAGGGACAGGGCGACCTCGCTCCCGAAGACCTCTGAGACGTCTCGCGAACACCGCACGATGCCCCGACCCTCGATGAGGGGGCCGGGGCATCGTCGCGTGCGGACTACTGCTCGATCAGCTGAGGCGTGCTCTCGTGTGCCTCGATGACACCGTCGTGCTCGTCGGTCGAGACGGCGATGCGGCGCGGCTTCGCCTTCTCGCTGACCGGGATCGTCACGCTCAGCACCCCGTTGCGGTACGACGCGCTGATGCCGTCGGTGTCGATGCCCTGCCCGAGGTTGAGCTGGCGGACGAACGACGCCGTCTCGCGCTCGCGCGTGATCCACTTGACGCCCTCGCCCGAGCCGAGGGTGCGCTCGGCGCGGATCGTGAGCAGCTGGCCGTCGACGTCGATGTCGACCGAGCCGGGGTCGACACCGGGGAGGTCCGCCGCGAGCACGTAGTGGTCGCCGTCGCGGTAGAGGTCCATCGGCATCCGTCGCGGACCACCGCCGCGGCGAGCGTCGAGGAGCGTCGACGCGAGGCGGTCGAGGTCGCGGAAGGGGTCGTAGGTGGCCATGGTCGTTCTCCTTTTCGATCGGTCGGGACTCGGATCCCCGATGTTCTGTGAAGTTGAGTCCATGTGGCTCAACTGCGATCAGATTAGCACTCGGCACAGGAGAGTGCCAAGACCCTGCATGCGAAATTGGCGCACCTCGCCGAGCCCATCGGCCCTGACGCGAGCCCCGTGCGCGTCGGCATTCGTGGCCCTTCCCGACACGGTCAGCGCGGGCGACGCAGCGGGATCCGCGACCAGCCCCCGCTCACGGCACCGGGATCGTGCTGGGGAGCGAGGACGGCTCCGGTGGTCGTCGGCGCGGGGCGACGCCGCAGTCCCAGCGCGTGCTGCAGCGTGCGGATGAAACGGTCGTACACGCGCGGCGCGAAGAACTGCAGGGGGCGGGTCACGAACTGCGCCGCTCCCACGCCGACCTCGTGACGGGGCCCGCGCGTCACCCGCACGACGGCCCGGGCGACGCGGTCGGCCGACACCACCGGCGGCAGAGGGAAGGGCGTGCGCCCCGTCGAGTTGGAGGCGCGCTGGTAGATGGGGGTGTCGATGCTCGCCGGGAGCACGATCTTCACCCGGATGCCGCGGTGCGCGAGCATCTCCTGCCGCAGCGACCGCGTGAATCCGAGCAGGCCGTGCTTCGCGGCGACGTACGACGAGACGTACGGGCCCGCCACCTGCGCGTACAGCGAGCCGACGAAGACGATCGTCCCGGTGCCGCGGGCGAGGAAGTGGGGGAGCACCGCCCGCGCCGCGCGCATGTGGCCGGTGAGGTTGGTCTCGATGACCCGGTCGCGCACGGCATCGGGGGTGTCGGCGATCGACCCGTACGAGAAGACGGATGCCGAGGCCACCCACACGTCGATGCGTCCGAACCGGAGGAGGGCGATGTCGGCGGCGCGCTGCGGGCCGTCGGCGAGAGCGAGGTCGATCGACGCGGTCTGCACCTCGGCCCCGCGAGCGCGGCATTCCGCGGCGGCGGACGCGAGCGCCTCCTCGTCTCGGGCCACCAGCACGAGACGCGCCCCCTGGCGGGCGAAGCGCAGGGCGGTGGCACGGCCGATCCCGCGGGATCCTCCGGTGATGACGACGACCTGGGGCATCGGGGTCTCCTTCGAGGCTTCTGCGGAACGCTGCTGCCCCGGCGCTCGCGACGGTAGGCGGGAGGGGATCGGATGCCGCGGGGGTTGACGTACCGACGGCCGACGCCCGTGCGCACCGGCGGGCCGCCCGGTGGACACGCCGTTCCCGGATGCCGATCCGCGGCGCGTCGCGCCGGATCCCCGCCGTTGTGCCCGGCGACCCCGCCGCGGGCCACCGGACCGCCGCAGCGCGGTAGCGTCGGACCCGTGACGGATGCCGCGACCACGAGGTCGCCCCTGCGGGCCCTGTGGGGCGCGACCCACCCCGGGCCGACGCTCGTCGTGACCGTCCTCTCTCTCGCGCTGGGCATCGCCGCGGGGCTCGAGCCGTGGCGCCTGGGTCTGCTGGTCGTGGCGGTGTTCGCGGGGCAGGTCTCGGTCGGACTGTCGAACGACGCGATCGACGGCGCTCGCGATGCCACGGTCGGGCGCACCGACAAGCCGATCGCGGGGGGAGCCCTCACGCCCGAGCGCGCCCTGGCCGTGGCCGTCGGAGCCCTCGTGCTCGCCGTGCTGCTGTCCGCGCCGCTGGGGGCTGCCCTCGTCGCGGCGCACGCGATCGCCCTCGCCTCGGCCTGGGCGTACAACGCCGGGCTGAAGTCGACCCCGGTCTCGATCGTGCCGTTCGTGCTGAGCTTCGGTCTCTTCCCCTCGTTCGCGACCCTCGCCGGCCCCGACCCGGAGCTCGCTGCGCCGTGGGCGGCGCTCGCGGGAGCCGCGCTGGGCGCCGCCGTGCACCTCACCAACGTCGTGCGCGACCTCGACGACGACCGCCGCACCGGCGTGCGCGGGCTGCCGCACCGCCTCGGTGCCCGCGCGTCGGTGCTGATCGCCGCGGCCGGGATCGTGGTCGGAGCACTCGCGGTGCTGCTCGGGCCTTCGGGCGGGGCGAATGCCGTCGGGACGGTGTTCTTCACGGCCGTCGTGGTGGTCGCGGTCGTCACCGCGGTACTCGTGCTGGTGCGGCCTCCGGGCCGCGCGGTGTTCCAGCTGACGATGCTCGCGGCGCTGCTGCTGGCCGCGCAGCTCGTCGTCTCCTAGGAGCCGGTCCTCAGGTTCCGGATGCCGCCCGGTCGAGGCGCATCGCGTAGGCCCGGGTGAACAGCGCGCCACCCGGTCCGCGCAGGGCGGTGCGGAGCGCTGCGGAACGGGCCGCGTGCGCCCGCGGACCGGAGGCGCGGCCCAGCAGGGTGTTGAGGAAGGCGAGGCGCGCGGCGTGCCGGGCCGACGCGAGGCGGTCGCGCTCCCAGCGGTCGACGCCTTCGCCGTCGCCCCCGCGCGCCCACGGGGCGAGCAGCGGGGCGAGCGTCAGGGCGTCGAGCAGTCCGAGGTTCATGCCCTGACCGCCGATCGGGCTCACCTCGTGCGCGGCGTCGCCGACGACGATCACCCGGCCGCGACGGAGTGCGGGAGCCACCGCGCGGCGCACGCCGAAGCTCGACGCCCCGGTGGTGTCGACCTCGACCCCCGTGCGGCGCGCCACCGCCTGGTGCAGGAAGGCCGCGGCATCCGGAACCTCTTCCCGCCCGGCCCACGCGACGAGCCTCCTGCGTCCGTCGGGGAGGGGGAACGACTCGACCACGCCGTCGCGCTCGAGGTGCACGCGGGCGACCGGGCCGCCCGGCGCGGTGACGTCGGCCATGACGTAGCGATCGGGGTAGTGGTGGGTGCGCACGGCGCCGTCGCGGTAGACGAGCGAGCGTCCCGCCCATCCGGATGCCACGACCACGACCTTGGCGCGCAGGTCGTCGGCCCCCGCGATGCCGATCCGCACGCCGTCCGCCTCTTGCCGCAGCGACTCCACGGTCACCCCGCGCCGCACGGGCGGGGCGAGGGCGGTCAGCACCTCGATCGTGTCGGATTGCGGCAGCGCCGCCACGTACGGGTGCCGCGCCCGCAGGCGATCGAAGCGGATCGCGGCGAGCAGCCGTCCGTCGGCTCGGGCCTCTCCGCGCGCGATCCGCACCGCTCGCTCGAGGATCCCGTGGGTGGCCCCCGAGGCCTCGAGCAGGGCGAGGGCGGGGGAGTGGATGCCGATCGCCCGCGTGCCCGCTCCGACTTCGGTGCGACGTTCGACGAGGGCCACGTCGACGCCCCGCGCGCG
The DNA here is from genome assembly GCF_032464975.1 of Microbacterium algihabitans. NCBI lineage: Bacteria > Bacillati > Actinomycetota > Actinomycetes > Micrococcales > Microbacteriaceae > Microbacterium > Microbacterium algihabitans. Next base: position 29,976 of record NZ_JAWDIU010000003.1, on the reverse strand, counting down.
CAGGTCGGCGGCCAACGCCAGCCCGACGGGGCCGGCGCCGACCACGAGCACCTCAGTCATCGGCATCCGCCCGCCCTCGAGCCGCGGCGAGCACCCGGAACGGCGCGGGGGTCTCCACCTGCCAGGGCGAGCCGAGGGCCGCGGCCAGCTCGGGCGCGCGATAGCTCCGACGGATCGAGCGCAGCCCGTCGACCCGCAGGAAGGTGCCGGCGGCCAGAGGGGCGATCCCCGCGGCGTACAGGGCGTAGGCGAGGCGTCCGCGGGCGATGTCGGCGTGCAGCACGCGTCCGCGCGAGAGGGCGAGCGAGTCGTCGGCGAAGCGCCGCAGCCCGTCGGCGTCGAGATGGTGCAGCACGTGGTTCGAGATCACGAGGTCGAACCTCTCGCCCGCGGCCAGCAGGTCGTCCGACCCCTGCGCGACGAACCGCACGCCGGATCGTTCGCGCTCGCGCGCGGCCTCGAGGGCGCGCGGATCGGGGTCGGCTCCGACCCACTCCACCTCGAGTCCGTCTCGCGCGGCCAGCCCCGCGAGCCGCACCACGACGTCGCCGCCCCCGCATCCGAGATCGAGCACGCGCGCCGGCCGGCCCAGGGCCCGCAGCTCGGGGCGCACCCGCGTGCGGTACACGTGCCCCCACGCCGAGACGAGACGGTTCACCACGTCGAACCGCCGATACGTCGCGGCGAGGGCCCGGGGGTCGCAGTCGGGGTCGTCCATCAACTCGGTCAGCGCGGTGTCGCGCCGGGCGAGCGTGCTCACGCGCCGGTGCGGCGCATGGTCAGCCGCGCCGCCTCCACCGTGAGCCCCGGCCCGAACGCGAGGGCGGCCACCCTGTCGCCTTCGACGCGCTCCGCATCGGCCAGCAGGTCGCGCAGGATGAACAGCAGCGTCGCGCTCGACATGTTGCCGTGTCGGCGCAGCACCTCGCGCGAGGGGGCGAGGGCGGCGGCATCCAGACCCAGGGCGTTCTCGACGCGGTCGAGGATGCTGCGCCCGCCCGGGTGCACGGCCCACGCGTCGACGGCGGAGAGATCGCCCAGTACGTCGTCGGCGATGGCCGAGATCTCGCGCCCGATGATCCGGGGCACCTCGGGGGTCAGGGTCATCTCGAACCCCGAGTCGCCGACGGTCCAGGCCATGTCCTTCTCGCCGTCGTCGGTCACGTGGGTGGCGAATCCGTCGAGGTCGAGGCCGTCTCGAGAGGAGTTCCCGGATGCCACGACCGCCGCTCCCGCACCGTCGGCGAACACCGAGGCGGCGACGATCTGGTCGGGGTGCGAGGAGGTCTGCCAGTGCAGGGAGCACAGCTCGCAGCACGCGACGAGCACGACCGCCGCGGGGTCGTCGCCGACGATGCGGGCGGCGAGGCGGAGGGCGGGGATCGCCGCCGCGCAGCCGATGAAGCCGAGGTGGTAGCGCTCGACCGTGGGCGAGAGTCCGAGGTCGCGCACGAGGTGGTAGTCGGGCCCGGGGGCGAACATGCCGGTGCACGACACCGTCACGACGTGGGTCACCTCGTTTGCCCCGTACCCCGACCCCGACAGCGCTCGACCTGCGGCCGCGGCGAAGAGGTCGGGCGCGCGGCGGCGGTACTCGTCATTGCGCGCTCCGGTCGGGGGCATGAGCAGGGTGTCGCCGTCGCGCACCGGGAGCCCCTCGACCTCGGTGCCCGCCAGCTGCGGCAGCACGACGTGGCGGGTGTCGATGGCGGCCGCGTCGAACGCCGCGCCCACGAGGCGTTGACTCTTGCGGTCGAACCCGGGTTGCGCGGCGAACAGGTCGCGCAATGTCGTCTGGGAGACACGGGTATCGGGCAGGGCCGTGCCGATCGACACGATGCGGGCGGTCATGCCTCACCTTGACACGGTTTCACCCGACCGGGCGCGGATCGGGGACCGGTTGTCGTGCGCGGCTTCTCGTGCCAGCGCCTCAGGCGGCGACCAGATCCGGCAACAGCAACCCCGCGATGGCTCCACGGTAGTCGTCGATCATGCGCCGTCGGTCGAGGCGCCCGCGGGCGGCGACGGCCGCGGCGCGCAGGGCGGGCCGGTGGGCGAGGGCGTGGGTCCAGGCCGCCACGATCGACGACTCGTCGCGGGCGGTCACGAGGCCGAACCCGTCGATCATGCGCGCGGCGTCGCCGACGTCGGTGGTGACGGGAACGGCTCCGGATGCCGCCCCCTCGACGAGACAGAGGGGCGAGGCCTCGCCGAAGGCACTCGTGAGGGCGACGATGTCGGCGATCCGGTACAGCTCGGGCATGTCCTCGCGCAGCCCGAGCGCGTGCAGGTTCACCGACTCGCCCACTCCGCTCTCAGCCCGCAGGGCGCGGAACGCGGGGTTGTCGGCCGTCATGCCCGAGCCGCACATGACGTAGTGCGCTCCGGGCGCGCGACGCGCGTGCGTGGCGACCGCGCGGAGGAAGAGCCCGGGGTCCTTCATCGCGTCGAACCGCGCGGCGAGCAGCACGACGGGGGCGGAGTCGGGGATGCCGAGGCCCGCGCGGATGCGCCGGCGCTGCACGCGCGTGCCGGGGCGGAAGCGTCGCGTGTCGATGCCGTTGTCGATCACCCGCGCCTCGCGGGCGACGACACCGGCGTTCGCGTAGGCGAGCGAGGTCGATTCGGCGCACGAGATCGTGGCGGTCACGGCGCCGCTGCCCGCGGCATCCGTCAACCACTCGAGAGCGGGGCCGGAGTGCGTCGGGTCGGAGCGGTGCAGGCACGCGGCGATCGGGCGGCCGGGGAGCAGACCTGCACGCTCCAGCGCGACGACGAGGCTGAGCGGCTGCTCCTTCAGAGAGAGCACGACGTCGGCCTCGGTGAACAGGGCGGCGGCCCGGGCGAGCTCGGTCGCGGTGAACTCCTCGGGGGCGAGGGGACGATCGCCCGCGATGCGGTCGAAGGTGTCGATGACGACCCCCGCCTGCTGCAGGCGGCGGAAGCGCGTGTCGTCGCGGGCGAACTGCATCGAGGCGTCGCGACGCGCGGCGGAGGTGAGCGAGAGCACGCGGTGCTGCTGCGCCCCGCCCTGCGACAGGCCGGCGACCACGTCGGAGTGGAGGATGCGCGCCCCGCCGGCGAAGAAGCCCTCGTAGAGCGAGAGCACACGGATGGGTCGAGTCATCGTCAGTCGCCTTCGGGGCCGGGGGTGGGGCACCGCGGACGCGGTCGTCCCATGCTGAAGGCTCGACCCCGAGTGGTGGGTTACGTCCACGAGACCATCGCATGAACGCCGGGACACGACCCGGTTCGCCCCCGTGAACGAGCCGACGCGCCGGCTCCCGGGGGAAGGAACCGACGCGTCGGGTGAAGGGGCGGTCGATCACGCCGGGGGCGCGACCTTCTTCGCCTCGCCGACCTCGTGCGTGCGCGACCAGGGCCACCGCTTCGTCGCGGGCGCCGTCGCCGACGGCTGGGGGGCCTCATCGATCGAGCGCGGGCCGATGCCGTTGCCCATGGCGGCGGTCATCGCGATGCTCCACACCGAGCCCGTCTGCCGTCCGCTCTGCTGTCCGTAGATCATGGTCGTTCTCCTCGCTCCCGTCTCCCGACGGGGATGCCCGTCTCCCGACGGGGTCGTGACCTCAGTCCTAACCCCGCGATGCGCGGCGAGACGCGCCCTTGACAGCGGTGACACGGTGAGCATGCCCGGCCGGGAACCGCGTACTTCGCCGCCGGGCCGACCCGCGGGGCGTTCGCGAAAGGGTGGCGTGTGCGTCGGCTCGGAGTGTCACGATGACGGCGCGCGGGCGCAAGCGGGCGGCGCTCTGGGTTGCAGTGAGTACGATCGTGCCTCGTGCAGACGTCTACCGGTGCTTCGACGCCCCCCTCGCCGGGGTCGGACCTGAGTCGCGCGCTGCTCGCTTACGGCGAGGCCCGCCGCACGGCGGCCGCGGAAGCGCGGCGCGTCCTCTCGCTCAACGAGCTCGACGCGCGCGCCCTCATGTTCGTCGCCGAGAACCCGGGAGCGCGTCCCTCGCACGTGCGCGACCACCTGGGCATCACCTCCGCGGGCGTCACGACCCTCATCGACCGCCTCGTGCAGCGCGGCGCTGTGCGCCGCGACCTCGACGACGAGGATCGCCGCGTCAACCACATCACCGCGACCGTCGATCTCGACGCCGAGCCCTGGCGTCACCTGCGCGCGTTCGACGCGGGCATCGAGAAGGCCGTCGCCGATCTCGACCCCGCCCACGCCGCCATCGCGGCCAGCGTTATCGATCAGCTCATCGGGGCCACCGACAGCTGAGCATCGGCGACCGTCCGGATCGCCCGCGGATCACGTCGCCGACGAGGCGTCGGGTCAGGAGCGTGCGACGAACGCTTCGGAGCGCGCCTGCAGGAACGAGCACAGAGCGCTGAGCGTCGCGAGTTCGCCAGACAGCGCCATGACGCGTCCGGCGGGCAGCGGTGCGGCGTCTTCGCGCGGCTCGAAGGTGACGGCCCACTCGGTGGATCCCTGTTCGGGGCCGGGGGAGATGAAGAACGTCGTCGACACGCTGCGCAGCTGCGCGGCGATCAGACCCGTGTCGGAGCCGTCGTCGCCGTCTTGCGGGATCACCCGCAGGATCTCCGCGTGGTCGTACCCCATTGCGCGGAAGTCGTCGACCCAGGTCTGCAGGGTCGTCATGGTGCGGAACGGCATGCGGGTCCCTTCGGCGGGCGGGGCGCCGGGCGGCGTCACCCTCCCATTATGGCCTCGCGCGCGGCCCGTCTCCGCTGGCCGAGGACTACTCACGCGAATGCGCATTCTGTATTGAGCGCTTCATTTTATGGCTGATCAAGTCGAAATGCGCATGAATGCGCGCGGGAAAGATACGGTGGAAAGACGGATGGGGGGCATCCGCGAATTCGCATTCGTCGTATCGACTGCGTGGGAGCGTTCCCGCATTCACCTGCGCTATCGCGCCGGTTATCGCCGTCGATCCCGGACGAATGAGGACACTTCGTGGAGCATACGAACATCGAGACGCGAGACGCCGAGACCGTCGAGCACCTGTGGCAGACGGTCGTCCCCGGTGCACGCATCTCGCGAGCCGAGGCGATCCAGCCGGCGCTCACCTGGCACGCGGCATCCGAGCCGGGGTTCGCGTTCTGCGACTACACGATCGGCTCCACCATGCTGGTCGAATCCGACCCGCTCGACCAGGTCGTCGTCGGCCGTATCGCCGGCCCGCGGGTCTCGGCCACTTATCGTCGCGAGCGCATCGACGCGGCCGTGCCGTTCATGGTGGTCGATCGTCCTCTCGAGATCGCCTTCACGGGGAGGATCGCCGGCACCGCCGTCTCGTTCTCGCGCACCGACTTCGACGAGGCCGCGCGCCGTCTCTCGGGTGACGAAACCCTGCGCGTGCGCGCCACGGGCTACGCCCCGGTGAGCGAACAGCGCATGCGCTACTGGTCGCGCACGTGGGAGTACACGCGCGACGTGCTGCTGCGCTCGCCCGAGCGCACCCCGCTCATCGAGCAGCAGGCGCGCACGCTCATGCTCGAGGCGTCGCTCCTGGCCTTCCCGACCACCTTCACCGACGCCCTCGCGGCGGGTCGACCCTCGCGACCGCTGCCCGCGCCCGTGCGCCGCGCCAAGGCGTACGTCGAAGCGCACGCCGCGGAGCCCGTGGTGCTCGCCGACATCGCCCAGGCGGCGCGCCTGTCGCCCCGCGGGCTGCAGTACGCCTTCCGCGCCGCGACGGGGCGCACGCCCATGCAGTACCTGCGCCGGGTGCGTCTCGACGCCGCGCGCGCCGAGCTGCGCAGCGCCGATCCGTCGGTCGACACCGTGGCCGCGATCGCGGCGCGCTGGGGTTTCTCGAACCTCGGCCGGTTCGCGGCGATGTACCGCGGCGAGTTCGGAGAGACGCCCTCCACGACGTTGCGCTCCTGACACGAAGCGGTCACCCGCGCCGGGTCAGTGGCCCGCGCCGAGCTCTCCGCTGAGGCGGTCGTGGAAGCGCGAGGCGTGGTCGTTCATGCCCACCAGCTCGACCGTGGTGCCCACGTGCGCGTACTTCGTGCGCACGGCGTCGAGGGCGGCGACCGTCGAGGCGTCCCACACGTGCGAGCGCGACAGGTCGATGACCACTCGCGAGGGGTCGTCGTGGTACGCGAACTTCGTGGTGAGGTCGTTGCTCGAGGCGAAGAACAGCTCGCCCTCCACGGTGTAGCGGGCGACGTCGGCGCCGACTTCACGCGTGACGCGGGTGAGGCTCGCGACGCGGCGGGCGAAGAGCACGGCGGCGGCGATCACGCCGACACCGACGCCGATGGCGAGGTTGTGCGTCCACACCGTCACGGCGACGGTGAGCACCATGACGATGGTCTCGCTCACCGGCATCCGCCGCAGAGTCGCGGGGCGGATGCTGTGCCAGTCGAAGGTGGCGACCGAGACGACGATCATGACGGCCACGAGCACCGCCATCGGGATGATCGCGACGACATCGCCGAATGCCAGAACGAGGACCAGCAGGAAGACGCCCGCGAGGAAGGTCGAGATGCGCGTGCGGGCCCCCGACGCCTTGACGTTGATCATCGTCTGGCCGATCATCGCGCACCCGCCCATTCCGCCGAACAGGCCCGACAGCACGTTGGCGGCGCCCTGCCCGAGCGATTCGCGCGTCTTCGACGAGGGGGTGTCGGTGATGTCGTCGACCAGGGCCGCGGTCATGAGCGACTCGAGCAGTCCGACGATGGCCATGGCGATCGCGAACGGGAAGATGATCGCCAGCGTCTCGCCCGTCAGCGGGACGTTGGGCACGAGCAGCGCGGGAAGGCTCTCGGGAAGGGCGCCCTGGTCGCCGACGGTCGGCACCGAGATGCCGAACACGACGACGGCGCCGGTCAGCAGCACGATCGCCACGAGCGGGGCGGGCACGACCTTGGTCAGGCGCGGAAGCAGGTACATGATCGCAAGGCCCGCCGCGGCGATCGGATAGACCGCCCACGGCACGCCGATCAGCTGGGGCACCTGCGCCGTGAAGATGAGGATCGCGAGCGCGTTGACGAAGCCGACCATGACGCTGCGCGGGATGTAGCGCATGAGCTTGGCCACCCCGAGCAGGCCGAGGATCACCTGCAGGAGGCCGCCGAGGATTACCGTCGCGAGCAGGTAGTCGACACCGTGCTCGCGGGCGACGGGGGCGATGACGAGGGCGATCGCCCCGGTGGCGGCCGAGATCATCGCGGGGCGTCCGCCAAGGAACGAGATGGCGACCGCCATGACGAACGACGAGAACAGGCCCAGGCGCGGGTCGACGCCGGCGATGATGGAGAACGCGATCGCCTCGGGGATGAGGGCGATGGCGACGACGAGGCCGGCGAGCACCTCGCGGGTGAGCAGGCGGGGGGAGCGCAGGGCCTGCAGGACGGTGGGCTCGGTGCGCGGGCGCGCGAGGGCAGAGGTCATGGAGAGTCTCCAGGAGGTAGGGGAGGGGACCCGCGTCGGCGCGGGGAAGAATAGGGGGGGTCGCGATCGCGACGAACTAGACTCTACCGTAACGAGAGGGTTGCGGGATCGGGGATGCGATGACCGAGGTGCGACCGATGCAGATCGGCGAGCTCGCCGAGCGGACGGGGCTGTCGATCCGCACGCTCCGTCACTACGACGAGATCGGTCTGCTGCGTCCCTCGGCCCGCACCGAGGGTGGCTTCCGTCTCTACACCGCCGACGACGAGTCGCGCCTGCTCCTCATTCGCCGCATGAAGCCGCTCGGCTACTCCCTCGAGCAGATGGGGGAGCTGCTCTCGGTGGTCGACGGCCTCGAGGTCGATCCTTCCGACGAGGCGCTGCGCGCGCGGCTCGCCGACATCCGCGACGAGGCGCACCAGCGGCGGGAGGACCTCCGCCGCAAGGTCGCCGCGGCCGACGAATTCATCGCTCAACTGGAGGCACGATGACCGCGCACGACATCGTCCTCGAGGGTCACGGCATCCGCCTGTCTCCCGCTCGAGCCGACGACGCGGGCGAGGCGTGGCCGCTGACCGACCCGGAGCTGTGGAGCCGCATGACCACGCCCTGGGCGGACTCGGTCGAGGCCTACGCCGCGCGCGTCGAGCAGCAGCGCGCGACGCCGGGGCTGTACGCCTTCACGGTGCGGGATGCCGAGACCGGTGAGGTCCGCGGCGCCACGACGTTCTACGAGTACGTGCCCGCGCAGGGGCGGGTCGAGATCGGGACGACCTGGTACGGCCGCGCGTTCCAGGGCGGTCGCACCAACCCCGCCGCGAAGATGCTGCTTCTCACCCACGCGTTCGAGGCGTGGGAGGTCAATCGCGTGGCGCTCCGGTGCGACGCCCACAACGAGCGCAGCGCGCGCGCCATCGAGCGTCTCGGGGCCACCCGCGAGGGGCGCCTGCGACAGCACCGCATCGCTCCCGACGGCAGCGTGGCCGACACGCTGTACTTCTCGATCCTGCGCGACGAGTGGCCCGCGGTGCGCGCCGGTCTCGAGGAGCGTCTGCGCGAGGCCTGATCGCGCCGAAACTGCATCTCGCCGACGAAACGGCCGCAGTCTGCAACGGACGTGTCAGCGAGATGCAGTCTCGCGGTGATCGTGGCGTGAGGCGGACGCGTGTGGGCGCGGGCTCAGCCGGCGGCGGCCTCGGCGGCGCGACGACGGGCGAACTCCCGCGCCTCGGTGAACAGCTCGAGGTCGATCTGCACGTGTCGGCGCGCGAGCTCGGCGGCCTCGTCGGGGGTGGCCTGCACGATCGCGTCGACGATCGCGTCGTGCTCGCGGGCGGCGCGCGTCTCCATGCGGCGATGGCTTCCGCGGTCGCCCCACGGGTGCGCCGGGGCCGACAGCGAGAGGTGTCGCTCGTGCTCGAGCAGGATGTCGCGCAGCGCGGTGTTGTGCGCGGCGTCGATGATGGCGAGGTGCAGCAGGCTGTCGGCGCGCTGCTTCGGGTCGCCCGACTCCGCCGCGTGGAAGTCGTCGAGGCGGCCCCGCATCGCGGTGATGTCGGCGTCGGTGCGCCGTTCGGCGGCCAGGCGCGCGAGCGAGGAGTGCAGCATCGAGCTCGCCGTGCACGCGTCGACGAGGTCGCTCCATCGCTCCTCGAACCACCGGTCGACGCCGACCACGATCGAGGCGGGCCAGTCTTCGGCGACGAACGTGCCCCCGCTCCGTCCGCGACGCCGTTCGATCAGGCCGCGTGTCGACAGATCGTCGAGGGCCGCGCGCACCGTGGTGCGTCCGACGCCCAGGAGGGGAGAGAGGTCGCGCTCGGCGGGAAGACGGGTGCCCGGGAGGAACTCGCCCACCGCCACGGCGGTGATCAATCGATCGGTCACGCGCTCCACCAGGGAGGCGTCGTCGGTGTCGGCCATGGGCTCCCGTCGTTTCTCCCATGTTAATTCCGCAGAAAAGGTTTGCCAACGCACCTTTAACGGGTCCACCATGACTGCATGCACCGCTCCACGCAACGCGAGATCACCGTTCCCTTCCGCGACGGCTTCACCTGGGCCCGCCTCACCGAACCGACCGAGCCCACCGGCGCCGCGCCGCTGTTCGTGCTCCACGGGGGCCCCGGGATGGCGCACAACTACGTCTCGAACCTCGACGCCCTCGCGGAGCTGACCGGTCGCACCGTCGTGCACTACGACCAGATCGGGTGCGGCAAGAGCTCCCACCACCCCGACGCCCCGGCCTCCCAGTGGGTGCCGCAGCTGTTCGTCGACGAGTTCCACAACCTGCGCGAAGCGCTCGGCTTCGACGAGTACCACGTGCTCGGTCAGTCGTGGGGCGGCATGCTCGGCGCCGAGATCGCCGTGCGTCAGCCCGCGGGGCTGCGAAGCCTGGAGATCTGCAACTCCCCGGCATCCATGGCCCTCTGGCTCGCGGGAGCGGCGCGACTGCGCGCCGAACTCCCCGAAGACGCCCGCGACGCCCTCGACCGGCACGAGGCCGCCGGCACCCTCGACGACCCCGAGTACGCCGAGGCCACCCGCGTGTTCTACGAGCGCCACGTGTGCCGCGTCACGCCGATGCCGCAGGACTTCGTCGACAGCGAGCAGCAGATGCTCGCCGACCCCACGGTCTACTTCACGATGAACGGGCCGAACGAGTTCCACGTCGTCGGCACGGGTCGTGACTGGACGATCATCGACCGCCTGCCCCAGGTCGCCGTGCCCACGCTGGTGGTCGCCGGCGAGTTCGACGAGGCCACCCCCGAGACGTGGGAGCCCTTCGTCGCGCACATCCCCGGCGCCCGCTCACACGTGTTCGCCGGAGCGAGCCACTGCACCCACCTCGAGATGCCCGACGCCTTCCGCACGGTCATCGCCGACTTCCTCGCGCCCCTTCCCTGACACCCGCCCCACCCCACCCGAACCAGGAGACCCGATGTCGCACCCCGCCCCCGAGGCCCAGCAGTCGCTGGAGTCGTTCGGCTACAAGCAGGAGCTCAAGCGCTCCATGTCCACCTTCGACCTCGTGGTCTACGGTCTCGTCTTCATGGTGCCCATCGCGCCGTGGGCGATCTTCGGAGTGGTGTTCAACGCCGCGAGCGGCATGGTGCCGCTGGTCTACCTCACCGGCGTGATCGCGATGATCTTCACCGCCCTCGCCTACGCGCAGATGTCGAAGGCGTTCCCGATCGCCGGCTCCGTCTTCTCGTACGTCGGTCGCGGTCTGCACCCCACGGTGGGCTTCTTCGCGGGCTGGGCGATCCTGCTCGACTACCTGCTCGTGCCGACGCTGCTGTACGTGTTCGCGGCCTCGTCGATGGCGGGCATCTTCCCCGACGTCCCGCAGTGGATCTGGGCCGTCTCGTTCGTCATCATCAACACCGTCATCAACGTGCTCGGCATCGGCTCGATCAAGATCGCGAACCGGGTCATGCTCGCGATCCAGCTCGCCTTCGTGGTGATCTTCGTCGTGATCGCGATGGTCGCCCTGTCGTCCGGCACGATCCCCGGCGCGGAGTTCACCATGGCTCCGCTGTGGGATGCCGAGAAGGTCAACCCCGCGCTCATCGCCACCGCCCTCTCGATCGCGGTGCTGAGCTTCCTCGGCTTCGACGGCATCTCCACGATGGCCGAGGAGTCCACGGGTGACCGGAAGTCCGGCGGTCGCGCCATGATCATCGCCCTGCTCGTGGTCGCGGTGCTCTTCATCGCGCAGACCTGGTTCGCCAGCGCCCTCGCCAACGGCACGATCGCCTTCGGCGACGACGAGGTCAACAACGCCTTCTTCCTGCTCGTGGCCAAGGCCGCCGGCAGCGGGTGGGCGACCGCCTTCCTCGCGGTCAACGTCATCGCGGTCGGCATCGCCAACGCGGTCGCGGCCCAGGCGGCGACCTCGCGCCTGCTCTATTCGATGAGCCGCGACCGGCGCCTTCCCGCCTTCCTGTCGAAGGTCACCTCGCGCCAGGTGCCGATGGCGGCGATCCTGCTGGTGAGCGCGATCTCGCTCGTGCTGGTGCTGTTCTTCGTCGGTCAGATCGCCGTCATCTCGTCGCTGGTGAACTTCGGCGCCCTGCTCGGCTTCATGCTGCTGCACGTGTCGGTCGCGGCGTACTACCTCGGCAAGAAGAAGTCGAAGAACTACCTGCTCCACCTCGTGGTGCCGCTGGTCGGCTTCCTGATCATCGGCTACGTGCTGCTCAACGCCGATATGACCGCCAAGATCGGCGGCATCCTGTGGCTGGTCGTCGGCGCGATCGTCTACGTGATCTTCGCCCGCAAGAGCGGCGGGGCCACCGGCCCCCTGCCCGAGCACGCCACGGCGACCGCCGGCGAGGGCGGCGGAGAGGTGGCGTCCCGATGACCGTCGAGCACCGGCTCGGTAAGGAGCACGGTCGCCCGGGGTACGACGCCTCGGTGCCCCCGGTGCTGCGCATCCGCCCCGGCACCGGCGAGAGGATCGCGTTCGAGACCGACGACGCGGTGTACGCCGAGCTACACGACCACGGCGATCTCGCTGCCCTCCAGGCGCCGATCAACCCGGTGACGGGCCCCGTGTACGTCGAGGGGGCGAAGCCGGGCGACGCCCTGGCGGTGCACGTGCACGAGATCCGCCTGGGAGACTACGGCTGGTCGCAGAGCCTCCCCGGCGCCGGAGCGCTGCAGCACCGCATGCCCGACCACGTCGTCAGCCGGCGCATCCCGATCGACGCGGAGGGAGTCCACCTCACCGGGCGGCACGTGGTGCCCGCGCGTCCGATGATCGGGTGCATCGGCACGGCGCCGGCGACGGGGCAGAACTCCACCGTCATGCCCACGACCGCGCTCGGCGGCAACATGGACCTCACCGACGTCGCCCCGGGCGCCACGGTGTACCTGCCCGTCGAGGTCGAGGGGGCGCTGCTGTCGATCGGCGACATCCACGCCGTGATGGCCCGCGGCGAGTCGTCGTTCGTCGCGATCGAGGCGGCGGGCGTGGCCGTGGTCTCGATCGATCTGATCCCGGATGCCGCTCTGCGCGCGCCCCGCGTCGAGACCGACGAGGAGTGGATCTTCGTCGGCCTGGGCGACCCCGTGCAGGAGAGCGTCCGGCGCGGCTACGAAGACGTCTTCGACCACCTCGTCGACGAGCGCGGCTGGGACCGGATGGACGCGTACGCGGTCATGAGCGCCCTCGTGCACAGCGAGCTGGGCGGACCGACGGGGTCGGAAGCGCCCGATCCGCTGCATCCGTTCCGCGCCGTGGGGGCGGTGACGCTGCACCGCCTGCCCAAGAGCGTACTCTGACCGGGGGGTGGCCCGGACGCGGTGGCGGTTCGAGCGGGGCCGGAGCGCCGTGTAAGATCGTCCCTTGGAAGTGTGTCCGAGCGGCCTAAGGAGCATGGCTGGAATCCATGTAGGCGGGGTAACTCGCCTCGCAGGTTCAAATCCTGTCACTTCCGCCACACGAAGAGCGTCACCCCTCAGGGGGTGGCGCTCTTCGCTCGTCAGACGGGGGTGGTCTCGCGCTCCGGGGCCTCGGCCCCCGGTCGCACGAGGAGGGAGCGCGGCGCGATCCGTGCCACGAGGCGTCGCGTGCGGGAGGCGCCCGACGCCAACTGCGTGCGGATGCGCTCGACCGCGTCGGCGAGCGCGGGTCCCGCCGCGGCATCCGGCTCCGTTCCGGCGTAGCTGACCTCTTCGAGCGCTGCGCGGAGCAGATCGACGTCGTCGGCGTCCACGCCGTGCTCGTCGACGAGTTGGGTGGCGTAGGCGCGCGGCGACACGCTCGCGGGGGAGGGGATGCCGAGATCGACGGCGTCTTCGCGCATCGCCGTCCACGCGGCCACCGGGTCTCCCGCCCGTGCGGCGGCGAGTCGACGGCGCCGGACGACGGTGCGCACGACCGACGGTGCGGCAGCCAGCAGCAGCAGTGCGAGTGCGATCACGACGGAGGGGATCCACGCCGTGCCGGTGCGGGCGGCCACGCCCGCGCCTCCGGCCTCCACCGCCCCGGTGTCTCCGCGATCCGCCGACGACGCCGCCGGCGACGGAGCCGTCGAGGGAACGGCCGCGTCTTCTTCGGGGGTCGTGGGGGCGGCTCCCCCTGTCGTGGAGCTGGAGGCGAAGTTCGTGGGCACGCCGAGGCTGTTGGTCGGCTCGAAGGGCACCCAGCCGATGCCCTGGAAGTACACCTCGGGCCACGCGTGCAGCTGGCTGGAGGTGACCGTGTACTCGATGCCCCCCTGCTGCGGGATGCTCGAGGCCGTGCCGGGCAGGTACCCGATCACGATGCGCGAGGGCATGCCCAGCGAGCGCGCCATGACCGCGAACGCCGAGGCGTAGTGCACGCAGTAGCCCGCGCGCACCTGCAGGAAGTCGGCGACGGCATCCATCCCCGCCCCGTCGAAGCCCGCCTCGACGGGCGCATCGAGGGAGTAGCGGAACGCGCTGCTGCGGAACCACGTCTGCAGGTCGATCAGCGCGTCGTACGACGTGCTCGCGCCGGCCGTCACCTGTCGAGCCGTGTCGCCGATGATGGCGGGGACGTCGGGGGGCAGCGAGGTGAGCGCCGGGTCGAGGTCGGGGCTGCCGACCTGACGGGCGCGGATCTGCTCGAGGGTCGGCCGGGGCACGTTCGCCTGCACCTCGTACACCTGGTCGCGCGTCGAGCCGGCGCGGGTGACGACGGTGCGGTTCTGCGGCATGCCCAGCCAGTCGCCCGACAGTCCCGTGACGGTCGAGGCGGGGTAGGGCACGGGCAGCCACGGGCTGTCGAGCTGATCGACGGTGACGGTGGTCGACCAATCGGCCAGGGCGATGTCCTGGTCGACGCCCACGCGGTCGAACACGGGCCCGTCGGAGGGCACGGGCACCGTGTCGGAGCTGTCGGGTTCCCACACGGCGCCGTCGAAGCGCGAGAGCGTGACGGCACGCAGGTACGGGGCGGTCGGCCCGGTCGTGCGCACGGTCAGCACGTCGACCTCGCGCGGCTGGCGCAGGTCGTTGCCGAGTTCGAGGTTGGGGTTGATGGTCGTCCCGATACCGCCGGTCCCGCCGGTCGCGAAACGCAGGCCCGGCTGGGGCAGCAGCGGGGTGGCGACCACGGCGACGATCACGGCGACGGCGGCCACGCCGAGCGCGGTCGACGAGGCGCCCAGGCGACGCGGGGCCGGGTCGCGGTCGGACACCGCGATCGCCCGAGCGCGTGTGTCGACGCGCAAGAGGAACAGCAGAGAGGCCGCCAGCAGCACGAAGGCGACGATGTCGACGTCGGAGGGGATCGCGATGGTCGGGATCAACGAGACCGCGACGAGACCGACGCCGGCGAGCAACGGCATCCGGGCCGTGAGCACGACGTGATCCAGCACCAGGGCGAGTCCGCCGATCGCTCCCACGAGCAGGAACGCCAGGCCGACGGCCGGTTCGACGGGGGCCACACCGAGGCGGATCTCCTCCGACGCCCCCGAGAGCAGACCCGGGACGCTCGCGAAGGTGGCGGGGGTGGGGATGAGCCCGAGGAGCGCCGTGGTGCGACCGAAGATCGCCGTCAGCAGCACGACCCACACACCGAGCTCGATGGCGCTGGCGAGGATCGCGGGCAGGCGGGCGATGCGCACCAGCAGGCCCGCGCCCAGCACCCCGGCCGTCACGACGACGGCGCCCGCGACCCACGGGCCCGGCGCGATGACCGAGAACACCGGCAGCATCGCCGAGACGATGGCCGCGAACAGCCCCAGGGTGAGCATCGTCGCATCGCGACGTCGACGCGGGGTGCGCAGCACCGTGAGGTCAGCCGACACGGGAGTACCCCTGTTCCATGGCGTCGTCCCACGCTGCGGCGACCTCGCCGCCCGACCGCACGAGGGACGCACGCCATCCGCCGGCGCGCAGGCCGTCGAGGTCGGTGTCGAAACCCTCGTCCGCGACGACGATCAGCACCGGCATCGCCGAATGTCGCGCCACGGTCCCCAGCGAAGCACGATCGTCGGCCCCCAGTCGTCCGGTGACCACCACGACCGGGCCCAGCAGCGCGCCGGCCGAGGCGGGCACGATGCGGTGCGAGGGGTCGTCGGGGCGCGCACGCAGGCTTGCGAAACCGGCCGCGGTCCGGCGGGCGTCGACGTCGTCACCGCCCTCGACGGGATCCGTGAGCAGGGCCCCGTCGCTGTCGACGACGTCGACGGTGTAGCCCTCGTGCACGAGACGTGCGATGACCGACACGCACGCGCTGACTGCCGTCTCGAACGCCGCATCGGCGCCCGGCGCGTGCGCGGCGAGCGGCGACCAGCGCGACAGCGCGCGGTCGAGCACGACCGTCGCGGCCGGAGACGACTCCTGCTCCTCCTGACGCACCATGAGGGTGTCGCGGTGGGCCGTCGCCCGCCAGTGGATGCGCCGCATCGAATCGCCCGGGGCGTAGGGCCGGGCGACGAGGTTGTCGGCGCCCTGGCCCAACTGCATCGTCGTCGTCTGGCGCGACCCGCCGGCCTCGCCCGACGCGGTGGGCAGGGGAGCGAGGTCGACCACGGCCGGACCCACGGTCACGGGGGTGGGGCGCCCGAGGGCGAGCCGCCGCCGGACCAGGCCGAAGGGATCGGTCGTGGTGACCTCGAACGGACCGAGGGAATGGATGCCGCGCGACGTGCCGACGACCTCGTAACGCACCTCGATCGCTCCGCCCGCGCCCGCGAGCGTCGATGAGAGGCCGGGAGAAGCGCCCTCCGCCCGACCCGAGAGACCCGACGGCAGCGCGTCACGCCAGCGTCCGGGGCCCGTCGGCAGCGCGCTCTGCAGACCCGCGCGCACGAGCACGCTCGCGCGGGCGCCGACCTCGGGCACCTCCGGGGTGATCGTGCGCGTCACCGAGCCCGCGCCCCGCGTGAGCAGCAGGGCGATGCCGGAGGCCGCGAGAAGCGCCGCCAGCAGCGAGGCGAAGTACAACAGTTCCGGGATGCCGGCGCGCTGGGCGATCACGAACGAGGCCACGGCCAGCAGCACCGCGCCGGTGCCGCGGACGGTGAACGGCCACCAGCGCCGCACGGCCGGCCTCACGGTCGCGGCGCGAGCGGCACGCGGACGCTCGTGGCGATCCGATCGAGCGCGTCGGCGACCACGGCGGCCCCGGCGCGACCGCCGGCCGCCGACCGGTTGGCGATCAGACGGTGGGCGAACACCGGCGACAGCAGCGCCGTGATGTCGTCGGGGATGACGTAGGCGCGACCGTCGAGGGCCGCGCGCACCTTCGCCGCGCGCACGAGCTGCAGGGTCGCGCGGGGGCTCGCCCCCAGGCGGATGTCGGGATGGCTGCGGGTCGCCTGAGCGAGGGCGACGACGTACTCCTCGAGAGCGGGCGCCACGTGCACGCCGCGCGCCCAGGCGATCATCGCCGTCACCTGACGCGCGGTCACCACGGGGGTCAGTCCGTCGAGCGGGTTCACGCTGTCGCGCTGGCGCAGCATGAGCGCCTCGGCCGCGGCATCCGGATACCCCATCGAGATGCGCAGCAGGAAGCGATCGCGCTGCGCCTCGGGCAGCGCGTAGGTGCCCTCCATCTCGAGGGGGTTCTGCGTCGCGACGACGAGGAACGGCGAGGGGAGCACGTGGGTCCGACCGTCGACGGTGACCTGGCGCTCCTCCATCGCCTCCAGCAGCGACGACTGCGTCTTGGGGGAGGAGCGGTTGATCTCGTCGGCGATCACGATGTTCGCGAACACGGCACCGGGGGTGAACTCGAACTGCCGCTGCACCGGGTTGAACACCGACACGCCCGTGATGTCACCGGGAAGGAGGTCGGGAGTGAACTGGATGCGCCGCACGTCGGCGTCGACCGTGGCGGCCAGGGCCCGCGCGAGCATGGTCTTGCCGACGCCGGGAACGTCTTCGATCAGCAGGTGTCCCTCGGCGAGCAGCGCGATCAGGGCGCTGCGCACGGCATCGGGCTTGCCGTCGATCACGCGGGAGACGGATGCCACGATGTCGCCGGTCAGCTGGGCGAACGACGCGGCGTCCAGGCCGGTGTCGACGCCCGGGCGCGGGCTCGTGTCGGTGCGGCGTGTCCGCGTGGTCGCCTCGGGCGTGACCGTCTCGTCCATGGCATCCCTTATGTCGTGGAGGGCGGCGGCGCATCCTCGCCGCCGTGACCTGATCGTAACCCGCGTCATGGTGCGGCGGGTCGGAAAGAGCCGGGTGCACAGGGGGCGCACGGCTGCACCCCTAGGATCGGGGGCGTCGATCCGCCCGAGGAGCCCCATGCCCGACACCGCGACCACCCTCCCGTTCACTCACGTGCTCGCCGTCGACATCGGCGGGACCAAGGTCGACGCGGCCCTCGTGTCCGTCGAGGGAGAGGTCGAGCGTGCGAGCGTGGCCCGGCGCCCGACGGGGCGCGAGGCCGACCGTGCGCAGATCGCCCGCTACGTCCGCGAGGCCGCCGTCGCCGCGCTCGCCGCGGTGCCCGGTGCCCGCGTGGGAGCGATCGGGGTGGGCAGTGCCGGTCCCGTCGACCTCCCGTCGCGGTCGGTGTCGCCGCTGAACCTTCCCCTGGCCGCGGGCCTGCAGATCGACGAGGTGCTCGACGGACTCGTCGACGGTCCGATCCACCTGGCCCTGGACGGCACCTGCATCGCCCTCGCCGAGCACTGGCGCGGAGCCCTGGTCGGCTGCCACGACGCGATGGCCATCGTGGTGTCGACGGGCGTGGGCGGCGGCTTCGTCCTGGCCGGCGAGCCGGTGCGGGGCGCCAGCGGCAATGCCGGACACCTCGGCCAGATCTTCGTGCGCACCATCGACGACGGCGAGGTCGTCGCCTCGACCCTTGAAGCCGTCGCGGCCGGACCCGGCACTGTCGCGTGGGCACGCGCCCAGGGGTGGGAGGGCCTGACGGGGCTCGATCTCGCCGCCTCGCACGCGGCGGGTGACGACATCGCCGTCCGCGCGGTGCGCCGCTCGGCCACCGCCGTCGGGCAGGCGATCGCGGCCGCGGCCACGCTGTGCGACCTCGAGGCCGTGGCCATCGCCGGCGGGTTCTCGCAGGTCGCGCCCGACTACATCGATCAGGTGCGCGCGGCGGCCCAGGCCGCCTCTCTGCACGCCTACGCGCGCCGCTGCCGCATCGTGGGGTCGGGACTCGACGGCGACGGACCGCTGCTGGGCGCGGCCGCGCTGGCGCTGCAGGCGTGAGGCGCCGCGTGCCGTCGTCGCGGGGCCGGTTTCGGCGGTGAATCCCGGCGACGGATGCGCGCGGCTGGATCGCGGCGGGGAGACGCCGATGAGTCGGGTAGGCTAGTCGACGGCTCTCCGCGTGGCGGTATCCCGGCCAACTCCCCCAGGACGGAAACGTAGCAAGGGTAACCAGGCTCTACCGGGTGCGCGGAGGGTCTTTTCTTTTCCCCGATGCCCGACTCTGTGGCTCGACACCGCGCCTTAATGCCGGGCGAAGGGCCCGTCGAGCACCGCCCACTGCAGCAGCATGATGGTCTTGGCATCATGGATCGATCCGTCCCGGATCATCTGCATCGCCAGATCGATGTCGTATTCGAGGATCTCGATCTCCTCGTCCTCCTCGGCCAGGCCCCCGCGATCGCCCTCGCGGTCGGCGCCGTCGTAGGCCGCGGCGAAGAAGTGCAGGCGCTCGGTGACCGATCCCGGGCTCATGTAGACGTCGAACACGTGCTGTATTTCATCGACGCGCACCCGCGTCTCCTCCTCGGCCTCGCGACGGATCGCGGTGACCGGGTCGTCGTCGTCGAGCAGGCCCGCGGCGGTCTCGATGAGCATGCCGTCGGGGTGGTCGTTGACGTAGACGGGGTAGCGGAACTGCCGGGTGAGCAGCACGGTCCGCCGGTCGGGGTCGTACAGCAGGATCGTCGCACCGTTGCCGCGGTCGTAGGTCTCGCGTGTGAGGGTCGTCCACTCGCCGTCGTCGCCGCGGTAGCGGAACGTCGTCGCCCGCAGCACGTGCCAGCCGGCCGCGAGGAGGTCGACGTCGGTGACCTCCACCCGCGGGTTGCGGTCGAGGTCGCGGCCGGTGAGGTGCAGGCCGGTGCGGCCGCGGTGATCGGCGACGGTGGTGCCGGGGCGAGGGTCGGTCATGACTCGGAACAATAGTGCAGAAACGTGCAACACTGTGGACCATGCTCGCTGCCGCCCGGAAAGACGCCCTGCTCGACCGGCTCCGGCGCGACGGCCGTCTCGTCGTGAAGGACATCGCCGTCGAGCTGGGTCTCTCCGAAGACAGCATCCGCCGGGACCTCCGAGAATTGGATGCCGCGGGCCTCGCCGTCCGCGTCTACGGCGGGGCGCTCCCGGCCTCGCCCGCCGTCGCCGACTACGCCGCTCGTCGCGAGGTCGCGCGGGGGAGTAAAGAGCGCGTGGCCGCCGCCGCGGTCGCCCTCATCGAGCCCGACTCCACCGTGCTGCTCGACGGCGGCACGACGACCCTGGCGATGGTCGATCTGCTGCCGCGCTCGTTCGGCGGCACGATCATCACCCACTCGCCGACGATCGCCGCCGCGCTCCTCGACCACGACGCCGAGGTCATCATCCTCGGCGGGCGCCTCTTCAAGCACTCCGCGGTGGCCTGCGGGGCCGCGGCGATGGAAGCGGCGCAGAACGTCAGCGCCGACCTCTTCTTCCTAGGCGTGACGGGGGTTCACCCCGAAACGGGGCTGTCGACGGGGGATGCCGAGGAGGCGGCCATGAAGCGCGCTCTCGCGGCCCGCGCGTCGGAGACGTTCGTCCTCGCGAGCGAGGAGAAGCTCGGTGCGGCCTCGCGCTTCGGCATCCTGCCGCTCGACGGGGTCGCGGGGATCATCGCCGACCTCGACCTCGACCCCGACACGGCGCTCGCCGCGGATCTCCGGAGGGTCGGCGCCCGGCTCGTGCCGGTGGACCCCTCCTGATCACTCGACGCCGAAGCAACCCCGCAGCGGTGTCGGAGGCCCGCAATAGGCTGGCTCCGTGACGCAGAGCATCTACATCACGTCGGCCGAAGGTCATTCGGGTAAATCCTCGGTGGCTCTGGGCGTCCTCGACGCCCTCAGCCGCGTCACGCCGCGCGCGGGGGTGTTCCGTCCCATCGCGCGATCGACGGCCGAGCGCGACTACGTGCTCGAGATGCTGCTCGATCACGACAGCGTCGACCTCGCCTACGACGACTGCGTGGGCGTGACCTACGACGACGTGCGCGACGACGCCGACGCCGCTCTGGCCCGCATCGTCGAGCGGTACAAGGCCGTCGAGGCCCAGTGCGACGCGGTCGTCATCATCGGCAGCGACTACACCGACGTCGGCAGCCCCGCCGAGCTGGCCTACAACGCCCGCATCGCGGCGAACCTGGGCGCCCCCGTGCTGCTCGTGCTCGGCGGTCGTGCGCAGCAGGGCCACAGCGAGACGCTGGGCATGTCGGTCCCGCGCACCCCGCACGAGGTCGGGCAGATCGCCTCGCTCGCCGTCTCCGAACTGCAGCACGAGCGGGCGGCGCTGTTCGCCGTGATCGCCAACCGCGCCGATCCCGACCACCTCGACGAGATCACGGCATCCGTGCGTCAGGTCGTCGACGCTCTTCCCGTCGGCACCGCGGCCGAACGCCGCAGCGTGCCCGTCTGGGCTCTCCCCGAAGACCGCTTCCTCATCGCCCCCTCGGTGCGCGGCGTGCTGCGCTCCGTCGAGGGTGAGCTCATCAAGGGCGACCCGGCGCTGCTGACCCGCGAGGTGCTCGACGTGGTCGTCGCGGGAATGTCGATGGTCAACGTCCTGCCACGGCTCAAAGAGTCCGCGGTCGTCGTCATCCCCGCCGATCGCAGCGAGGTGCTCATCGCCGCCCTGCTGGCCAACGCCTCCGGCACCTTCCCCTCTCTCGCCGGCATCGTGCTGAACGGCGGGTTCGAGCTGCCCGATGCGATCGTGCGCCTCATCGACGGCCTCGGCTCGCCCCTGCCGATCATCGCGACCGACCTCGGCACCTACGACACCGCGGTGCGCATCATGAACACGCGCGGTCGCCTCGCCGCCGACTCGCAGCACCGCTACGACACCGCCCTCGCCCTGTTCGAGCGCCACGTCGACACCGAACTCCTCACGCGCGAGCTGGGTGTCGCCCGCCCGAGCGTGGTCACCCCGCTCATGTTCGAGTACGGCCTGGTCGACCGCGCCCGCAGCGACAAGCGCCGCATCGTGCTGCCCGAGGGCAACGACGACCGCGTGCTGCGGGCGGCGGCCACCGTGCTCTCGCGAGGCATCGCCGACCTCACGATCCTCGGCGAGCCGATCGAGGTGCGTGGGCGCGCGATCGAGCTCGGCATCGACATCCGCGACGCCGAGGTGCTCAGCCCCTTCGACGCCGTGCACGTCGACAAGTTCGCGACCGAGTACGCCCGGCTCCGTGCGCACAAGGGCGTCACCTTCGCGCAGGCCGCCGACACCGTGACCGACGTGTCGTACTTCGGCACGCTCATGGTGCACCTCGGCCTCGCCGACGGAATGGTCTCCGGCGCCGCTCACACCACGGCGCACACGATCCGCCCCGCGTTCGAGATCATCAAGACCGCCCCCGGCGTCTCGGTCGTCTCGAGCGTCTTCCTCATGGCCCTCGCCGACCGCGTGCTCGTCTACGGCGACTGCGCCGTCATCCCCGACCCCACGAGCGAGCAGCTCGCCGACATCGCCGTGTCGTCGGCCGCCACCGCAGAGCAGTTCGGCATCGCGCCGCGCGTGGCCATGCTGTCGTACTCGACGGGCGAGTCCGGCACGGGCGCCGACGTCGAGAAGGTGCGCACCGCGACCGCCCTCGTGCGCGAGCGCGCGCCCGAGTTGCTCGTCGAAGGACCCATCCAGTACGACGCCGCGGCCGACGCGGCCGTCGCCCGGGCCAAGATGCCCGACTCCGAGGTCGCCGGTCGCGCGACGGTGTTCGTCTTCCCCGACCTCAACACGGGCAACAACACCTACAAGGCCGTGCAGCGCTCGGCCGGGGCCGTCGCGATCGGCCCCGTGCTGCAGGGTCTGAACAAGCCCATCAACGACCTCTCGCGCGGCGCCCTCGTCGACGACATCGTCAACACCATCGCGATCACCGCGATCCAGGCCCAGGGGGGCACCCAGTGAGCGTCGTCCTCGTCGTCAACAGCGGTTCGTCGTCGTTCAAGTACCAGTTGCTCGACATGGCGCACGAGCGGGTGCTGGCATCCGGTCTCGTCGAACGCATCGGCGACCCTTCGACAGGCTCAGGGACCGGGGGAACGGCGACCCACACCATCACCGCCGCGGCCCTCTCCGCTCCCGACGCTCCGGCGCCCACGGTGACGGATGCCACCTACACGATCGAGCGCGAGATCCCCGACCACACCGCGGGCTTCGCCGTCATGCTCGACGCCTTCGCCGCGCACGGGCCCTCGCTCGACGAGCGCGCCCCGGTCGCGGTCGGTCACCGTGTCGTGCACGGCGGTGCGCGCTTCTTCGCGCCCACGGTCGTGACGCCGCTCGTCGAGATCAACATCGACGAGCTGTCGGTCCTGGCGCCTCTCCACAATCCCGCGAACCTCGCGGGGATCGTCGCGGCGAAGAAGGCGTTCCCCGACGTTCCGCACGTGGCCGTGTTCGACACGGCCTTCCACCAGTCGCTCGCTCCCGAGGCGTACACGTACGCGATCGACCGCGAGGTCGCCGAGGCCCACCGCATCCGCCGCTACGGGTTCCACGGCACGAGCCACAAGTTCGTCAGCGAGGCAGCCGCCGCCTTCGTGGGTCGCCCGCTCACCGAGTTGAAGCAGATCGTGTTCCACCTCGGCAACGGCGCCTCGGTCGCCGCGATCGAGGGCGGGCGTTCGGTCGACACCTCGATGGGCCTCACGCCTCTCGAGGGGCTCGTCATGGGCACGCGCTCGGGCGACCTCGACCCGGCGGTGCTGCTGCAGCTCGCGCGCCGCGCCGAGATGTCGACCGCCGATCTCGACACGCTGCTCAACAAGCGCTCGGGCCTGCTCGGCATCGCGGGAGTGTCCGACATGCGCGACATCCAGCAGCGACGCGAGGCGGGAGACCCGGCGGCGCGCCTGGCCTTCGACGTCTACATCCATCGCCTGCGCGCGTACGCGGGCGCGTACCTCGCGCAGTTGGACGGGGTCGACGTCATCTCGTTCACCGCGGGGGTGGGCGAGAACGCCGCCGCCGTGCGCGCCGAGGCCATGGCGACTCTCGGGTTCGCCGGGGTCGAGATCGACGCCGAGCGCAATGCGACGCGCGGACGCGGCATCCGGCGCATCTCCACCGACGCCTCGCGCGTCGAGGTGCTCGTCGTGCCCACCGACGAAGAGCTCGAGATCGCGCGGCAGACCCTGTCGGTCACCCGCTGAGACACCTCGTCCCGCTACGCTGACCCCGCCCTGCTGGGGCGATCGTCTTCTTCGACCCGGAGTTCCCCATGACCCCCACCGCCGATCTGCCCGACCTGACGACCTTCGACGGGGTGCTGTTCGATCTCGACGGCGTGCTGACCCCCACCGCCGAGGTGCACATGCGGGCGTGGAAGACGATGTTCGACGAGCTGTTCGCCGCGTGGAAGATCGAGCCGGCCTACACCGACCGCGACTACTTCGAGTACGTCGACGGCAAGAAGCGCTACGACGGCGTGGCGAGCCTGCTGCGCAGCCGCGACGTCGAGGTGCCGTGGGGCGATCCCTCCGACGACCCCTCCGAAGACACCGTGTGCGGAGTCGGCAACCGCAAGAACGTGGTCTTCTCCGAGATCCTCCGCCGCGAGGGCATCGCGCCGTACCCGGGGTCGGTGGCCCTTCTCGACGTGCTCCAGAAGGCCGGGGTCCCCATCGCTGTCGTGTCGAGCTCGAAGAACGCCGTCGAGGTGCTCGACGCCGCCGGCATCCGCGATCGCTTCCCCGTCGTCATGAACGGCGTCGTCGCCGAGCGCGACCACCTGTCGTCGAAGCCCGCACCCGACGTGTTCGCCGAGGCGGCGCGCATGCTGGGCGTCGACCCGGCCCGATCCGTCGCCGTCGAAGACGCACTGAGCGGCGTGAAGTCGGCCGTCGCGGCCGGATACGCGGTCGTGGTCGGCGTCGATCGCGGCGTCGGGGCCGACGACCTCGCCTCCGCCGGGGCCACCGTGGTCGTCGACGACCTCGCGGCCTTCGTAGACTGAGCCGTCGCCTGCACGCGACCCACCCGACTCACCGCGGGCGCGCGGGATGCCCCCTCGCCCTGGAAGGCACGTGATGATCGATCGCGATCGTTTCCCCATCGACGAATGGCGTCTCGTAGAAACCGAGTTCTCGCTCGACGACGTGGGGGTCACCGAGACCCTCTTCGCGGTCGGCAACGGCTACCTCGGACTGCGCGGCAACTCCATCGAGGGGCGGTTCGCGCTCGAACAGGGCACGTTCATCAACGGGTTCCACGAGACGTTCCCGATCCGTCACGCCGAGCAGGCCTACGGTTTCGCCGAGGTCGGTCAGACGATCATCAACGCTCCGGATGCCAAGGTCATGCGCGTCTACGTCGACGACGAGCCGCTGTCGCTCGACGTCGCCGACGTGCGGGAGTACGAGCGCGTGCTCGACATGCGTCAGGGGATCCTGCGCCGCAACCTCCTGTGGGTCACGCCCTCGGGCAAGCGCGTGCGCATCGAGGACGAGCGCTTCGTGTCGTTCGACGAGAAGCACCTCGCGGTGCTGCGCCTGACCGTCACCGTGCTCGATGCCGACGCCCCCGTCACCGTGAGCAGCCAGCTGCTGAACCGTCAGGACGGCGAGGGCATCTACGGCGGTTCGCCCATGGCATCGAAGCAGTCCGGTTTCGACCCGCGCAAGACCGAGAAGCTCAGCGACCGCGTGCTGCAGCCGCGCGAGTACTGGCAGGACGGCGACCGCTCGGCCCTCAGCTACGAGGTCAGCGAGTCGGCCATGACGCTCGCCGTCATCGCCGACCACCTCGTCGAGACCGAGAACGAGTACACCTCGCGCCAGCTCATCGAGCCCGACATCGCCAAGAACGTCTATCGGGTGCACGCCCGTGCCGGCGTCCCCACCACGATCACCAAGCTCGTGAGCTACCACACCTCGCGTGGCGTTCCCACGGGTGAGCTGCTCGACCGCTGCCGCCGCACGCTCGATCGCGCGGTCGAGACGGGCGTCGACCGGCTCGTCGAGAAGCAGATCGCCTGGTACGCCGACTTCTGGGATCGCTCCGACGTGCGCATCGGCGGTCACGGCGACCTGCAGCAGGCCACGCGCTGGTGCCTCTTCCAGCTCGCGCAGGCTGCCGCCCGCGCCGACGGGCAGGGCGTGCCGGCCAAGGGCGTCACGGGCTCCGGCTACAGCGGGCACTACTTCTGGGACACCGAGGTCTACGTGCTGCCGTTCCTGGCGTACACGTCGCCGCTGTGGGCCCGCAACGCGCTGCGCATGCGCTACCTCATGCTTCCCGCGGGCCGCAAACGCGCGCACCAGCTGAATGAGGCCGGGGCGTTGTTCCCGTGGCGCACCATCAACGGCGAAGAGGCCTCGGCCTACTACGCCGCGGGCACCGCGCAGTACCACATCAACGCCGACGTGGCCTACGCGCTGGCGAAGTACGTGCGGGCGACCGGCGACGAGGAGTTCCTCGCCCGTGAGGGCGTCGACATCGCCGTCGACACGGCCCGCCTGTGGGCGACGCTGGGGTTCTGGCGCTCGAGCGACGGCTCCGACGACGGGGAGCGCGACTCCTTCCACATCCACGGCGTCACCGGGCCCGACGAGTACACCACCGTCGTCAACGACAACCTGTTCACCAACGTCATGGCGCGGTTCAACCTGCGCTTCGCCGCGCGCACGGTCCGCGATCTCGCCGACCGTGATCCCGACGCGTACGCGCACATGGCCGATCGCATGAACCTCGACCCGTCGGAGCCCGAGCGGTGGGACAAGGCCGCCGAGGCCATGCACATCCCGTTCAGCGAGGCCCTCGGCATCCACCCCCAAGACGCCGTGTTCCTCGAGCGCGAGATCTGGGACCTCGAGAACACCCCGCCCGATCAGCGTCCGCTGCTGCTGCACTTCCACCCACTGGTGATCTACCGGTACCAGGTGCTCAAGCAGGCCGACGTGGTGCTCGCGCTGTTCCTGCAGGGCAATCACTTCACGGATGCCGAGAAGCTCGCCGACTTCGAGTACTACGACCCGCTGACCACGGGCGACTCGACGCTGTCGGCGGTCGTGCAGTCGATCCTCGCGGCGGAGGTCGGCTACCAGGACCTCGCCTTGGAGTACTTCCGTCAGGCCGCGTTCGTCGACCTCGGCGACCTGCATCACAACGCCTCTGACGGCGTGCACGTGGCCTCGGCCGGTGGGGTGTGGACGGCCCTCGTCAGCGGTTTCGGCGGCATGCGCGACCACTTCGGTCTGCTGACCTTCGACCCGCGTCTGCCCGCCGACTGGCCCGAGCTGTCGTACGTGCTGCACTGGCACGGCACGCGCCTCGACATCACCCTCACCGCGTCGGCGCTGGCCCTTCGCGCCGGGGGAGAGGGCGGCCCCGTCACCTTCGCCGTGCGCGGGGTGGACTACACCGTCGCGCCGGGTGAGACGGTGCGCGTGGCCCTGCACGGACAGGGGCCGGTGCGGCCCGGTCGTCCCTCGATCCGCCAGCTCGAGGGCTCCGTGCGCGAGGACGGCACGCTGCTGTCGGCGTCGGTGCCGATCGTCACCGCGACCATCCCGGTCGTCGGCGACGACGAGGCACCCATCGCGGTCGGACTCGACGGCGGTTTCTGAGCTCCTCGAACGCGGCGGCACCCCGCGGGGGTCGCCGCGTTCGGCGTTCGCGGGCGCCTTCTCCGCCCGCGGGAGGAGGATCGGGGAGGGGAGGACGCCAGGGGGCGATCGCGTCCTCCGTCGCCGGAATCTCCGCCGTTCCCCGCGGTCCGAGGGTCGATCGTCGGGGGCGCGGAGGCGATGTCGGAGGTACGCCGTAGGCTGGTGGAGTGACGACAGCCCTGTACCGCCGATACCGCCCCGAGGCGTTCGGCGAGATGATCGGGCAGTCGCAGGTGACCGAGCCGCTCATGACCGCCCTGCGCAGCGACCGCGTGGGTCACGCGTATTTGTTCTCGGGTCCGCGCGGCTGCGGAAAGACCACCTCGGCCCGCATTCTGGCGCGCTGCCTCAACTGCGCGGCGGGTCCCACCGACACCCCCTGCGGCACGTGCGACAGCTGCGTCGAGCTGGGGCGCGGCGGCGGCGGGTCGCTCGACGTGGTCGAGATCGACGCGGCGAGCCACAACGGTGTCGACGACGCCCGCGACCTGCGCGAGCGCGCGATCTTCGCCCCCGCGCGCGACCGCTTCAAGATCTTCATCCTCGATGAGGCGCACATGGTGACGCAGCAGGGCTTCAACGCCCTGCTCAAGCTGGTCGAAGAGCCTCCGGCCCACGTGAAGTTCATCTTCGCCACCACCGAGCCCGAGAAGGTGCTCGGCACCATCCGCTCGCGCACGCACCACTACCCGTTCCGGCTGGTTCCGCCCGCCGCGATGCTCGAGTACGTCCAAGAGCTCTGCGAGACCGAGGGCGTGAGCGTCGAAGCCGGCGTGCTGCCCCTCGTCGTTCGCGCCGGTGGCGGGTCGCCCCGCGACACCCTCTCGCTGCTCGACCAGCTCATCGCCGGCAGCGACCCGTCGACAGGCTCGGCGACCGAACCCGCGGGCCACGTGCTCGTGCGCTACGAGCGCGCGGTCTCGCTGTTGGGCTACACGCACTCCGAGCTGCTCGACGAGGTCGTCGACGCCTTCGCCGCGAACGACGGCGGAGGAGCCTTCGCCGCCGTCGACCGTGTCGTGCAGACCGGCCAAGATCCCCGCCGATTCGTCGACGACCTGCTCGAGCGCCTGCGCGACCTGATCATCGTGGCGGCCACGGGTGCGGGCGCCTCCGCGGTCCTGCGCGGTGTCCCCGACGACGAGCTCGAGCGCATGTCGCGGCAGGCCACCGCCTTCGGAACCACTCGTCTGTCCCGCACGGCCGACCTCGTGGTGGCCGCGCTCGACGAGATGACCGGCGCCACCTCGCCCCGTCTTCAGCTCGAGTTGCTGGTGGCGCGCGTGCTCACGCACGCGGGTGTCGCTCAGGGCGGATCGCCCGCCACGGCGCACGACATCGAAGCCGGGCGCGGTCATGTCGCAGCCCCCGCGCAGGTCGCCCCCGCGACGGGGCGTCCCGCGTCACCCGCGGCCGACATCGCCGCCCCGTCGACCCAGCCGGCGGTGTCGTCCGCTCCCGCGGCGGCCCCGCGCATCGCGTCGCCCGGTACCTCATCGGGCGGCGCCTCGTCGCCGGCCGTGGCCTCCCCGAAGATCGCTTCACCGGCGGTGGCCTCACCGACCGTGGCCTCGCCGGCCGTCGCTTCCCCCGGCATCGCCTCTCCTGGGGTCGCCGCCCCCCGCATCGCGTCGCCGGGCGGGGCAGCCCCCGCGGTGGCGTCTCCGGGCGTCGCCGCCCCGCGGATCGCGGCTCCCGGTCGCCCCGAGCCGACGCCGGCGGATGCCGAGAGGCCCGCGCCCGCGCCCGCGACGAACCGCGTCGCCGCCCCCGCGACGGCCGGCAGCGCCCCCTCCGACGATGACGCCCCGCCGCCCTTCACCGACGACGACGCTCCGCCGCCGTTCGACGACGGCGACGCTTCCGTGTTCGACGAACCCGCACCGACCCGCGCGGCCTCGCCCGCGACGGCCGTCGAACCGGCTCTCGCCATGCCCGACGACGACGAGGCGCACCCCTTCGACAGAGCGCCCTCGGCGGCATCCGTCTCGACGTCGGGAGGCACTTCAGCAACAGATTCCGTCGCGGAGGCCGAGCCGGACGCGAAGCCCGAACCGGTCGCGAAGCCCGAGTCCACGACGAAAGCCGCGCCGGCGTCGGAGCCCGAGTCGGCGTCCACGGCCCCGCCCGCTGAGGCGACCGGCACAGCCGAGCCCTCGGAACGCGTCGAGCCCGCTGCGGCGGCTGAGCCGACGGCGACCCCCGCGCCCGACGCGACCCCCGCGCCCGACGCGACCCCCGCGCCCGACGCGACCCCCGCGCCCGACGCGGCAGCCCAGAACGACGCGGCAGCCGAGAGTGCCGCTGCGGCGGAGCCCGCCGACGCGGCTCCCGCGCCCGGCGAAGCTCCCGCATCCGACGAGGCCTTCCCGCTCGAGCCGTCCGCCCCGACGCCGCCGGCGACCCCGGTCGGCCCGATCGACCTGGCGCACGTACGAGACGCGTGGCCCGAGGTGCTGGGTCAGCTCGAGGTGGCGAGCCGTGCCTCATGGCTGATCGTGTCGACCTCGACTGTCGTCGCGTACGACGACGACGTGCTCACCCTCGCGTTCCGCACGACGAACGATCTGTCGGCGTTCAAGACCCGCACGCCCGAGGGCGGCCCGAGCGAAGACCTGCGGCAGGCGATCCAGGCCGTGCTCGGGGTCCGAGTGAAGTACCTCGCCCGCCTCGAGGGCGACCAGCCCGGTGGCCCCGGTGGGTCGGGCGGTGGCCCCGGCGGCCAGGGCGGCGCTCCGCGCGGACCGGCCGGCCCGGCGCCCGCCGGCCCGCAGGCGACGCGAC
>NZ_JAWDIU010000002.1:0-491536 GCF_032464975.1 Microbacterium algihabitans | reverse complement strand
CGGAAGCTAAGCCTCTCAGCGCCGATGGTACTGCAGGGGGGACCCTGTGGGAGAGTAGGACACCGCCGGACTTCCTTTAAGTCGAAATGGCCACCCAAAGCTGGGTGGCCATTTCGCATTTACGGGCTCGATCGCGAGATCGACGCCTCGACGGCTTCAGCGCCGGTGCACACTTCCTCCGGGGAGTGCGCACCGGCGCTTCGTCGTATCCGGAGCACTCGAGTGCAGAAGCCCACACGACTACGCTGACGGCACCGGAGAAGGGACACGTCATGCTCTACTCACACCTGGGGGCTGAGCCCCGGATCCATCCCGATGCCGTCATCGCTCCCACCGCCGTGATCAGTGGCGATGTGACGATCGCCGCGGGATGCCAAGTGTTGCACGGGGCGGTCATCACCGCTGAGGGCAGCCGCGTCGTGCTGGGTGAGAACGCGATCGTCATGGAGAACGCCCTCGTTCGCGCCAGCTCGACGCACGCCGTGCACGTGGGAGCGCACACCCTCATCGGACCGATGGCGAGCGTCGCCGGCGCCGACATCGGAGAGGAGGTGTTCCTCGCCACCGGCACACGGGTGTTCAACGGTGCGGAGATCGGCGACCGCAGTGAAGTGCGCATCAACGCCGTCGTCCACGTGCGCACCGTCCTACCGGCCGACACCATCGTGCCGATCTCCTGGGTGGCGGTCGGTGATCCGGCGCAGATCCTGCCTCCTGACATGCACGAGGAGATCTGGGCCGCGCAGAAAGAGCTCGACTTCCCGGGTTACGTCTTCGGTCTCGACCGCGAGACGCCCGATCTGATGGTGCAGCTGACGGAGCGGTATGGCCGCAGTCTCGCGCGTCACTCCGCCGCATCGGGGACGGTTCTCAGCCGGTGTTCTGCAGGCCCGCCGCCACGCCGCTGACCGACAGCAGCAGAAGGCGCTGGTGCTCGGCATCCGGAGTCGGATTGTCGGCGTTGGTGTCGCGAAGCGCGCGCAGGGCACGCAGCTGCAGGAGGGAGAGGGCGTCGACGTAGGGGCTGCGCATCTTGACGGCACGCTGGAGCACCGGCTTGTTGCCGAGCAGCTCCCCTCCCGTGATGCGCTCGACCCACGAGCGGGTGAGGAGCATCTCGTCCATCACGAGCTGCGCCAGATCGTCGCGGTCCCCGAGGGCGAGGTAGCGACGGGCAATGCGCTCGTCGGCCTTCGCAAGGCTCATCGCCACGTTGTCGATCATCGCGCGGAACAGCGGCCACTGCTCGTACGCGTCGCGCAGACGGTGCTCGTCACCCACGGCGTCGAGGGCCGTGCCGAGTCCGAACCAGCCGGCGAGGTTGATGCGGGCCTGCGTCCACGAGAACACCCACGGAATGGCACGCAGGTCTTCGAGGGACTCGACGGAGAGACCACGGCGGGCGGGACGCGAGCCGAGGGCGAGGTGCCCGATCTCCTCCATGGGGGTGACCGTCGCGAACCAGGGGGCGAAGCCCGGAGCCTTGACCAGCGCGAAGAACCGTTCGCGCGAGGCGACGTCCATCGTCGCGGCGACGTCGGCGAAGGCCTCCGCCGCCCCGCGGTTGCGGCGCTCGATCGAGGGGGAGGAGGCGGTGAGCACCGCCGCCGCGACCTGATCGATGTGACGCATCGCGATGTCGGGGTCTCCGTAACGCGCGAAGATGACCTCGCCCTGCTCGGTGAGCTTGAACCGGCCGTCCACCGAATGCGGCGGCTGCGCGAGGATCGCGGAGTTGGCGGGTCCGCCACCGCGACCGAGGGCACCGCCGCGGCCGTGGAAGAGCGTCAGCTCGATGCCCTCGGCCTGCGCCCACGTCGAGATCTTCGCCTGCGCCTCGTACAGCGCGAGGTTGGCCGCGACGGGTCCGACGTCCTTCGAGGAGTCGGAGTAGCCGAGCATGACCTCGAGGCGGCGTCCGGTCGCCGCGAGGCGATCGGCGAACGAGGGGTGCGAGACGATCTCGGCCAGGATGCCGGGAGCCGCCTGCAGGTCGGCGAAGGTCTCGAACAGCGGGATGACGTCGAGGACCGGGAGGTCTTCACCCGGACCCATGGCGTACGAGGCGAGCTCGTGCACGTTGGCGAGGTCGTCGGCCGACTGCGTGAACGACACGATGTAGCGGCCGGCGGCGCGAGGGCCGAAGCGCTCCTGCACGTAGGCGACCGAGCGGAAGACCTCGAGCACCTCTTCGGTCTGCTCGCTGCGGGCGCCGCCCGAACGCAGCTCGTCGAGCACCTTGCGGTGCACCGCCGAGTGCTGGCGCACCTCGAGCTCGGTGAGGTGGAAGCCGTAGGTCTCCACCTGCCACACCAGACGCTGCAGCGCGCCGTATGCCTGACGCGAGGCACCGGCCGCCACCAGCGAGTCCTGCACGACGCGCAGATCGGTGAGCAGGTGCTCGGGATCGCGGTAGGCGAGGTCGGCGTTGCGCGTGCGGGTCGCGGCGATCTTGCGCGCGAGCAGCAGCAGGATGCGGCGGTGCGGCTCGGCAGGGGAGCGCTCGGCGATCTCGGCCGCGGCGTCTTCGTCGGCGGCGCGCAGACGGTGCCACAGCGCGACCAGAGCGTCGCTGGGCGGGGTGGTCTCGGCATCCAGGGTCAATCCCCGGCCCACGCGCTGCGTGGTGCGCTCGAGCCCCAGGAGCACGTGCTCGCTCGCGATCGCGGCGGCCTTGCGCGTGACGGATGCGGTGACGAACGGGTTGCCGTCGCGGTCGCCGCCGACCCAGGAGCCGACGCGGACGAACGGCTTGACGATCGGGGCGCGGGCCCCGGCGTTCTCGCCCTGCAGGATGTCGTCGATGCGGCGGTAGACCCGCGGGACGGCCGTGTAGAGCGTCTCGTCGAAGACGGCCATGACCGAGCGCACTTCGTCGACCGGCGACGGCTTCTCGCGTCGCAGCGGGGCGGTGCGCCAGAGGGTGTCGATCTCTTCGAGCATGCGACGCTCGGCGCGACGGCCCTCGGAGTCGTTGTCGCCCGCATCGTCGTGCTCGACGAGCAGCTCGGACAGGCGACGGATGCTCGTCGAGATCGCGCGACGCCGCGCCTCGGTGGGGTGCGCGGTGAAGACGGGGTGGAAGCGCAGCGCCTGGAGACGGCTGAGGGCCGTCTCTTCGCCGACCTCGCTCGCGAGGCGTTCGTAAGCGGTCGCGATGGTGTCGGGGCTGCCTCCGCGCGCGGGACGATCGCCGCGCTCGCGCAGCACGCGCACGCGCTGGTGCTCCTCGACGAGGTTGACGAGGTGGAAGTACGCCGTGAAGGCGCGGGCGACCTCGTCGGCGCGCTCGATCGAGAACCCGTCGGCGATGGCCGCCGCGCGCTCGAACGCCTCGGGTGTCTCGTCGGTGTAGGCCTGGATCGTCGCCGTTCGCAGGCGTTCGACGTCGTCGTACAGGCCGGGGGTGCCGCTCTCCTGAAGGACGCGGCCCAGGAGGGATCCGAGCAGGCGCACATCGGCACGCATCTGTTCGGGGAGCTCCTGGCCGGCTTCGAAGCGGCCCACGAGGTCGATGGCCTCGGTCGGGGTCAGTTCACGCACACGCCCCAGATTATCGGCGTCCCGTTGCCGACAAATCACACGTGACGTCGTGCGACGGTCGCCGGGGCCGAACTCCGGATTTTCTCCGGGGATGATCGGGGGAATCCGCAGGGTTTCGAGGTGGCGGGGGCGCGGCATCCGGAAAGATCCGGAGTTCGGCACGTGCCACCGCCCGGCGCCGCTCAGCCGGGGGATACTCGCAGTCAGCGGAGCCGCCGGGCCCGCGGAGGGAGAGGCCGTGAGCGACGACGCCCTGCGGGAAGCAGCCGAGACCATGCGGGCGGTGCGCGAGCGCTGCGTGTGGACGCAGCGAATCGACCACCGCGACCTCGTGCCCTACCTCGTCGAGGAGAGCGCGGAGGTCATCGACGCGGTCGAGGCGGGCACGCGCGCCGATCTGCGCGAGGAGCTCGGCGACCTGCTGTGGCAGGTGCTGTTCCATGCGGAGATCGCCGCGGGAGACCCCGACGACCCCTTCGACATCGACGACGTCGCCCGGGGGCTGACCGAGAAGATGGTGCGCCGGCACCCGCACGTGTTCGCGGATGCCGTGGCCACCACGCCCGAAGAGGTCCTCGTGCACTGGAATGCGGCCAAGGCGGCCGAGAAGCGCGAGCGCACGAGCGTGCTCGACGGGGTCAGCGACCACATGCCCTCGCTCGCCCTGGCGCAGAAGGTGATGGGCAAGGCGGTGCAGGTCGGCGTCTGCGCCCCCACGCATCACCTGGCCGATCCCGAGACCGAGGCAGAGCTCGGCGACGCGCTGCTCACGCTCGTGCACCTCGCCCGGGCTCGGGGGTGGGACGCCGAGCGCGCCCTGCGCGAGCGCGTGCGCGGTCTGCGCGCCGAGGTGCGCGAAGCGGAGGCCGGCGCGAGCTGACACGCTCGGCTTGCGCGCGGGCGGCGGGACCGCCCGAGTCGCTCTGGAAGAATGGCGCCGTGGCATCCGTGAACCCGCCGCGCGGCATGCGCGACTTCCTCCCCGCTGACAAGGCCCGTCGCGAGCGCGTGCTCGCCGTCATCCGCGAGCGTTACCGCGCGCACGGGTTCGACGAGATAGAGACCCCGGTCATGGAGGACTACGACCGCCTGCACGCCGGGATCGGTGGCGACAACGAGAAGCTGTCGTTCAGCATCCTCAAGCGGGGGATGGATGCCGATGGCATCCGCGCCGCTGCCGACGACCCTGCCGCGCTGGCCGACCTGGGTCTGCGCTACGACCTGACTGTTCCGCTCGCCCGGTTCTACGCCACGCACCGCGCGTCGCTGCCGACGGTGTTCCGCTCCATCCAGATCGCCCCGGTCTGGCGTGCCGAGCGCCCGCAGAAGGGCCGCTACCGCCAGTTCATGCAGTGCGACATCGACGTCATCGGCGACGCGTCGGCGCGCGCCGAGGCCGAGCTCATGGTCGCGAGCCTCGACGTGCTCGATGCGCTCGGGCTCGAGGGCGGCACGATCCGGGTCAACGACCGGCGCGCCCTCGATGCGATGCTCGACGTCTTCGGCTTCGCCCCCGAGGAGCGCCCGGGCGTGCTCATCACGATCGACAAGCTCGACAAGGTCGGCCCCTCGGGGGTCGTGGAAGAGCTGCGCGGACGCGGAGTGGACGCCGCGGCGGTGGATGCCTTCGCCGCGTACCTCGAGCGCCCCGCGGTCGAGTCGTCGTTCGATGAGGCCGGTATCCGCGCGGCGCTACCCGACGGCATCCCCGACGAGGTCGTCGCGCACCTCGTCGACCTCGGCGACACGGTGGCCGCCGCCCGCGGGGGAGCGGTACCGCTCGTCTTCGACCCGTTCCTCGTGCGCGGCATGGGGTACTACACGGGCACGATCTTCGAGCTCGCACACCCGAGCGTCGACTACTCGCTCGGCGGCGGGGGACGTTACGACGGCATGATCGGCCGCTTCCTCGGACAGCAGGTTCCGGCCGTCGGCTTCTCGATCGGCTTCGAGCGGATCGTCGACCTGCTGCCGGCCACCGACGCCGACGGCGAGCGTTCGGTCGTTCTCGTGCACGATCGCGACGTGCCGTTCGCCCAGCTGCTGTCCATCAAGACCGCGCTGGTCGCGCAGGGCGCGCGCGTGCGCGTGGAGCAGCGCGCGAAGAACATGAAAGCGCTGCTCGAGCGCTCCGCCGCCGACGGCTACACCTCGTTCGCGACGGTGACCACCGGCAGCGACGTCGACCACCTGGAGCTCAAGCCCCTGGGCTGAGCGCGGTGCCGGTCCCTCGGGTGACGAGGTGGCTGAGCTTGTCGGAGCCACCGGCCGCGCGTGGGTGCCGGGCCCTTCGACAGGCTCAGGGACCTCCGTACCGAGGTGGCTGAGCTTGTCGAAGCCGACGGGCGGGGCGTGGGTCCCGGGCCCTTCGACAGGCTCAGGGACCTCCGTACCGAGGTGGCTGAGCTTGTCGAAGCCGACGGGCGGGGTGTGGGTCTCGGGCCCTTCGACAGGCTCAGGGACCTCCCTTCGACAGGCTCAGGGATCCCTGGACCGAGGTGGCTGAGCTTGTCGAAGCCGACGGGCGGGGTGTGGGTCTCGGGCCCTTCGACAGGCTCAGGGACCTCCCTTCGACAGGCTCAGGG
Source organism: Microbacterium algihabitans (assembly GCF_032464975.1). Lineage (NCBI taxonomy): Bacteria > Bacillati > Actinomycetota > Actinomycetes > Micrococcales > Microbacteriaceae > Microbacterium > Microbacterium algihabitans. The sequence continues at coordinate 485,408 of NZ_JAWDIU010000002.1, read as the reverse complement.
ACCTCCCTTCGACAGGCTCAGGGACCTCCCTTCGACAGGCTCAGGGACCTCCCCTCGACGGGCTCAGGGACCTCCGAACCGAGGTGGCGGAGAGCGCCTCAGGCGACGGCGCTGATCAGCGCCTCGTCGGGGCGCTCGGCCGCGAGGCGTTCGAGACGGTCGGCGGTGGCGGCATCGCGCGGCGAGAACCACACCACCCGGGAGCCGAGCGCGTCGTCGAGCCAGAGACTCGACATCTCGAGGTTGAGCTCTCCGACCCGGGCGTGCACCAGGTGCTTCGTCGCGGCGCGCTCGCCCCCGACATCGCCCAGCCGCCAGAGCTCGGCGAATCGCGGGGACTGCTCCTCGAGCTCGGCGATGAACCGCTGCCACGCGGGCTCGTCGTGGTGACGCCCGAAGGCGGCGCGGAGCCGGGCGGCGATGCGGCGCTGCGCGTGGTCGAGGTCGACGTGAGCGCGCTGCCACTCGGTGTCGGTGAACAGGAGCACGGCGCAGTTGCGACGCTCGGCGGGCATCTGGTCGAGGTCGCCGAAGAGGTGGCGGTACGACCGGTTGTAGGCGCGGATGTCGAAGCGCGCGGTCTGCACCGCGGCGGGGTAGGGCAGCAGCTTCTCGAGCAGGTCGAGGTGTGCGGCGCCGACGCAGGGGCGGCTGTCGCGATCGGGCACGGGGAGGTCGGCGAGGGCGAACAGGTGATCACGCTCGTCGTCGCTGAGGCGCAGGGCGCGGGCGATCGCCGAGACGACCTGGGCGGATGCCGCGATGGGGCGGCCCTGCTCGAGCCAGGTGTACCAGGTGAGTCCGACCCCGGCGAGCTGGGCGACCTCTTCGCGGCGGAGTCCGACGACTCGTCGGCGCACGCCCTCGGGGAGCCCGACGTCGGCGGGACTCAGGCGCGCGCGGCGACTGCGCAGGAAGGCCGCGAAGGCGGCGCGGGTCTCGTCCGAGCGGGGCATGAACACTCCTGTCCTCCGGCGAGCCTAGAGCCGTGCGCGGCGGACGCTCGCACGGTGGGGAGTGCTCTCAGTACCAGGATGAGCAGACTCCTGGTACCAGGATGGCATCCGGTTCATCCTGGCACCATGACCAGTACCGCGCACCCTCAAACCGGGTCGGCCCCGATACCTCTCCGTCCCGGAGCGTTCGATGTTCCGACGTGGCGCTATGTCGGGTTCCTCCTCGGACCCTTCGCCGGCACGTTCGCGTTCAACGCCGTCACGGTCACCCTGCCGGCACTGCGCGACCGCTTCGGCGCGGGCGACGTGGCGCTCGAACTGGTCGTGGCGGGATACGGCATCCCGTTCGCGGTGTTCCTCATCCTGGGCGGCCGACTCGGCGACCGCTTCGGTCGTCACCGCCTGTTCGTCATCGGCATGGGGCTCTTCCTCGCCTCGGCCATCGCGTGCGCGGTCGCCCCCTCGATCGAGACGCTCATCGCGGCGCGCGTGGCGCAGGGACTCGGGGCGGCGCTGTGCACGCCGCAGGTGCTCGCGACGATCCAGGCGACCTCGCAGGGCCCCGCACGCACGAGGGCGATCGCCGCCTTCGGTGCGAGCGGCGGCATCGGCGCGGCCGTCGGTCAGGTAGCGGGCGGCGCTCTCGCGGCGACCTCGTTCGGCCCGGTCGAGGGCTGGCGCGCGGTGTTCGTCGTCGTGGCGCTCATCGCGGTCGCGGCGATCGTCTGCGCTCCGCTGGCACCGCGTTCCCGCGCCCACGAGGTGGTCGCGATCGACCTCGTGGGATCGGCGGTGCTCGCTGTCGGCATCCTCGCGGCATCCGTCGCCCTCACCTTCGGCCCCGCGTGGGGCTGGTCGTGGCCGGTGTGGGCGGTGCTCGCGCTCGCCGCCGTGGCCCTCGTGGCGATGTGGCGTCACCAGAACGCGATCGAGCGATCGGGACGCGTGCCCCTTCTGCCGCCGAGCGTGCTGCGCCTGCGCCCCCTGCAGCTCGGTCTGGTGGCCGCGGCGCTGTTCTTCGCGGGATACTCGGCGCTGCTGTACGTCTTCCCCCGCGCCGTCGAGGGCGGCGGACTGACCTCTCTGCAGGCCGGAATGGCGTTGCTGCCGTTCGCCGTCGTCTTCGCGGGGATGTCGCTCGCGGTCGCCCGCATCCAGAGCCGGCTCGGCGATGCGACGCTCGTGCTGGGGGTGAGCCTGCAGATCGTCGCCCTCGTGGCGATGACGGCGACCCTCGCGTTCGCCTGGGGGAGCGACATCGGCCTGTGGCTGCAGCCGGCCCTCGTGCTGCTCGGCGCGGGGCAGGCGCTGATCTTCTCCCCGCTGACCCAGCTGGTCGTGCGGGAGGTGCCGGTCGAGGCGGCGGGCCTGTCGGGCGGCATGTTCAGCACCGCCCAGCAGCTCGCGCTGTCGTTCGGGGTGATCGTGATCGGCAGCGTCGTCACTGTGACCGGGGTGACCGGCCGCGACGAGCTGGTCGCCGGCCTCGTGCTCGACATCGGACTCGCCGTCGCGGTGCTCGTGCTCGCGATGGTGCTGCGGGCCCGGGGCCGGCGCGGGGTCTGATCACGCGCGACCGGGAGCTCTCGGCATCCGCCTCTCGAAGGAGATGCACCGGATGCCGGGAGCCGGTCGTCTGCCGGGCGTCACGCCGCGTCCACCCCGCGTTCACCGGCGAGGGGTGTCATCGACGCATGTCCTCTCGTCGGCCCCTCGCCGTGACGGCCGCCTCCGCGGTCGCGATCCTCGGGGCGGGGGCGGTCGGAGCCCGCACCCTCATCGTGCGCCAGGCGGCGATCGCCCGGCGCCGCATCGGCAAGCCGCTCGGCGAACAGGCGCTCGACGCCGATCGCGTGTGGCGCCGCAAGAAGCATCCCGGCCGCCCGGTGGAGCTGCTGCTGCTCGGCGACTCGATCGCGGCGGGCCTGGGCGCGACGCACCGACGCGACACGCTCGGCGCGCGACTGGCGAAGGGCGTCGCGCGATCGGCCGGACGCCCGGTGCGGCTGCGCACCGCTGCTGTGGTCGGATCGGAGACCTCGGCCCTCGCCGCGCAGGTCGCCTCTCTCCCCGCGGGGTACCGACCGGATGCCGCGGTGATCGTCGTGGGCGGAAACGACGTCACGCACCGCATCCCGGCGTCGCGCGCGGCGGAGCAGCTCGAGCGGGTCGTGCGCGACCTGGGCGGACGCGGAGTGCCGGTGGTCGTCGGCACGTGCCCCGACCTCGGGACCCTCCGTGCGATCCCGCAGCCGCTGCGCGCACTCGCCGCCCGTTCGTCGCGACAGCTCGCGGCCGCGCAGGCCGCCGCCGTGCACCGGGTCGGGGGTCGCGTCGTGGCTCTCGCGCGCGCCGTGGGGCCGGTGTTCGCCGAGCGGCCCGACGAGATGTTCAGCGAGGATCGTTTCCACCCCAGCGCGCTCGGCTACCGCCGCACCGCCGAGGCCCTGCTGCCGGCCGTAATCGAGGTGCTCGAGCCGTCACCCGGAGTGCGCGCTGGCGATGTGCCCGACCGGGCGGGCGTGCCGAACTCCTGAAATCCGGGTCGGGCGGGCGCGCGCCGCCGCGGATCTCCGGGCTCGAGGTGCGGGACGCGTCGACTTCTCCGGAGTTCGGCACGCCCCGATCCCCGGCGGACGCATAACTCGTGGATCTACGTTTCCCTCACGCCTCCCATCGATGTCTTCCTCAGCACCTGGCGCGCCGATCCGCTCACGCTCGGCGTGCTCTTCGTGGCATCCGTCGCGTATCTGTTCGGCGTCCGGCGGGTGCGCCGTCGTGGTGAGACCTGGCCGGTGCTGCGCACGATCGGGTTCTTCGCTCTCGGACTGCTGCCGTACGCGGTGATCGAGCTCGGCTTCCTCGGGGTGTACTCGGCGGAGCTGCGGTGGGCCTTCTCGACGCGCGTCGCCCTGCTGATCTTCGCCGTGCCGGCGGGGATTGCGGCCGGGGGCCCGCTCGACCTCGTGCCCTCGGGCATCCGGGAGCGGTTCCTCGCGTCGAGGGTCACGCGCATCTTCGGCAACGCGATGATCGCCACCGTCGTCATCGCCGCGGTCTTCTGCCTCTTCCTCACCCCGATCGCCGGCATCCTGCGCGTGAATCCGGTGGTCGAGGCCTCGCTCGGGATCGTCGTGCCCCTCGTGGGGCTCGCGATGGTGCTGCCGATGATGGCGCTGGGCGCCGTGCACACCGGCACCTTCATCGCGATCGAGTTCCTGCTCGCGTTCGTCGAGCTGCTGATCGACTCCGTGCCCGGTCTGCTGCTGCGCCTCAACGACGGCATCCTGGATCTGATCCCGGATGCCGCGCAGACGGCGCCCTGGTGGCCCTCGCTGCTGCACGACCAGCACCTCGCCGGCGACATGATCTGGTTCATCGCCGAGTTCGCCGACGTGCCGATCCTCGTCATCCTCATGGTCCGTTGGATGCGCTCGGACCGCGTCGAGGCGAAGGGGTTCGACGACCTCTCCGACGAGGAGTACGACGAGATGACCCGCGCCCACCTGCGCGGAGAGCGTTGACCGCCCGCCCGCACGCCGACAGGCTGGGGGAGTGCGCACCCACGATGACGTCGACGCGTTCCTGACCGAGACCCTCGTCGGGTCCGACCCCGCGGGCGAGGCCGCGCTCGCCGCCCAGCACGACGCCGGACTGCCCGCGATCGAGGTCGCCCCGGTGAACGCGAAGTTCCTGCACCTGCTCACGCGAATCGCCGGGGCGCGCCGCGTGCTCGAGATCGGCACCCTCGGCGGGTACTCGACGATCTGGTTCGCCCGCGCCGTCGGCTCGGACGGGCAAGTCGTGACGATCGAGGCGGAACCGGCCAATGCGGAGATCGCCCGCGCGAATCTGGTGAACGCGGGCGTCGCGGACCGCGTCGACGTGCGCATCGGTCGCGGAGCGGACGTGCTGCCGACCCTCGTCGACGAAGAGCCGTTCGACCTCGTCTTCATCGACGCCGACAAGGAATCGAACGAGACCTACCTCGACTGGGCCGCGCGCCTCGGCCGACCCGGCACGGTCGTCGTGCTCGACAACGTCGTGCGCGGGGGAGAGGTCGCCGACGCCGACACGCCCGACAGCAAGGTGCAGGGCGCTCGCCGCGGCATCCTGATGCTCGGCTCCGACCCCCGCTTCGACGCCACGGCCGTGCAGACCCTCGACCGCAAGGGCTGGGACGGGGTGGCCGTGGCGATCGTGATGGATCCGGTGGCGGGCCTCGGCGGGCACAGAGGTCTCTGAGCCTGTCGAAGGGACCGGACCCACGCGCGCACCGGTGGCTTCGGCGGGCTCGGCCACCTCGCTCCCGACCCGGCCCCACGCCCGACGGGCGACATCACTAGACTCGACCACGGACCGACGACGCTCCGCCCCCTCTCCACCCAAGAACCAACGAGGAGTCCTTCGTGGCACTTATCGAGGCTGTCAACGCGCGCGAGATCCTGGATTCGCGCGGTAACCCGACCGTCGAGGTGGAGGTGCTCCTCGACGACGGAATCGTCCAGCGGGCCGCCGTCCCCTCCGGCGCGTCCACCGGCGCGTTCGAGGCCTACGAGCTGCGCGACGGCGACAAGAGCCGCTACAGCGGCAAGGGCGTGCTGAAGGCCGTCGCCGCGGTCGTCGACGAGCTCGGCCCCGCCATCGAGGGCGTCGAGGCCAGCGAGCAGCGCATCATCGACGAGATCCTCATCGAGACCGACGGCACGGAGAACAAGTCGCGCACGGGCGCCAACGCCATCCTCGGCGTCTCGCTCGCCGTGGCCAAGGCCGCCGCCGACAGCGCCGACCTCCCCCTGTTCCGCTACCTCGGCGGACCCAACGCGCACCTGCTGCCCGTCCCGCTGTTCAACGTCATCAACGGTGGCGAGCACGCCGACAACGGCATCGACTTCCAGGAGTTCTTCCTCGCCCCCATCGGCGCCGAGACCTACGGTGAGTCGCTGCGCTGGGGCACCGAGGTGTACCACGTCCTCAAGGGCGAGCTGAAGTCGGCCGGCTACAACACCGGCCTCGGCGACGAGGGCGGCTTCGCCCCCGACCTGCCCAGCAACCGCGAGGGCCTCGACTTCCTCATCCGCGCGATCGAGAAGGCCGGCTTCACCCCCGGCACGGACATCGCCGTCGGCCTCGACGTCGCCGCCACCGAGTTCTACAAGGACGGCGTCTACACGGTCGAGGGCAAGGAGTGGAGCGTCGACACGCTCGTCGACTACTTCGCCGACCTCGTCGCGAACTTCCCGATCGTCACGATCGAGGACGCCCTCGCCGAAGACGACTGGGACGGCTGGAAGAAGCTGACGGATGCCATCGGCACCAAGGTCCAGCTCGTCGGCGACGACCTGTTCGTCACCAACCCCAAGCGCCTGCAGCAGGGCATCGACCTCGGCGTCGCGAACTCGCTGCTGGTCAAGGTGAACCAGATCGGCACGCTGTCCGAGACGCTCGACGCGATCTCGCTGGCCACCCGCTCGGGCTACACCTCGATGCTGTCGCACCGCTCCGGTGAGACCGAGGACACCACGATCGCCGACCTCGCCGTCGCCGTGAACGCGGGCCAGATCAAGACCGGTGCCCCCGCGCGCAGCGAGCGCGTCGCGAAGTACAACCAGCTGCTCCGCATCGAAGAGGACCTCGGCGACGCCGCGGTCTTCGCGGGCCGCTCGGCGTTCCCCCGCTTCAAGGGCTGATCGACCGACCATCGAGGAGGGGGAGCCGAAAGGTTCCCCCTCCTTCGACGTTTCCGGCTGAACGGATGCCGAGACCCGGCGCGTCCGCGAGCCGCCGAGGCCCCGCGACGTAGACTCGCTCGGGTTCCGATGACGTGCGCGCCGGGACGAGGAAGGGAGCATGCCGTGGATCGACCGACATTGCCTCCCCGCCGCCCCGCGGCATCCGACGCCCCGAAGGCGAAGAAGACTGCTGCGCCGCGCGCCGGATCGTCCGCCCGTTCGTCCGCCTCACGCCCCGCTTCGACGCGACCGACCTCGTCGCGTCCCTCGGCTCCGCAGGCGACCGGCCGTCGTGTCGACGTGCGCGAGTGGCTGGGCAAGGTGCGCGTCTCGGGCTTCGTCGTCATCATGCTCGGCCTGGTGGTGCTCGGCACGTTCGTGCTCGTTCCGACCGTCGGCACCTACATGGACCAGCGCCAGCAGATCCAGGCCCTGCGCAGCGCGGTCGAGCTCAGCCAGTCGGAGGTCGCCGACCTGCAGACCCAGCGCGACCGGTGGTCGGACCCCGCCTACATCCGCACGCAGGCGCGGGAGCGGCTCGGCTACACGTTCCCCGGCGAGGTGGTCTACCTCATCGACAACGACCTCCCCGCCTCGGCGACGCCGCAGGAGCAGGACGACGTGAGCCAGGACGTCGGCCAGACGCACACCGACTGGATGGCGCAGATGGTCCGCTCGGTGGCCGCCTCGGGCGCAGCCCAGGTCGCGGTGCCCACGACCCCGACGATCGGCGTGCCCGACCCCGCGCCCACCGACGCCCCGCCCGCGGGCTGAGCCCGGCGCACGCTCGGCGGAGTGTCGCCGACCCCGGGTACCCTGAGAGCGATGAGTACCGCAACGCTTCCCCCCGCTTCCGACGCCGACCTCGCCGTGCTGCAGGCGCAGCTGGGGCGCGTCCCGCGCGGAGTGGTGGGCATCGCCGCGCGGTGCGTGTGCGGCAACCCGACGGTGGTCGCGACCTCGCCGCGGCTCGACGACGGCAGCCCGTTCCCCACCTTCTACTACCTGACGCACCCGGCCGCGACGGCCGCGATGTCGGTGCTCGAAGCGGGCCACGTCATGAAGGAGTTCTCCGACGAGCTCGACGAAGACGAAGAGCTTCAGGCGGCGTACCTTCGTGCGCACGAGGCCTACCTGCGCGATCGCGCCGCCTACGGCGAGCCCGAAGAGATCGCGGGCATCTCCGCCGGCGGAATGCCCACTCGCGTGAAGTGCCTGCACGCCCTTGCGGGGCACGCGCTCGCGGCCGGCCCGGGGGTCAATCCGATCGGCGACCGCGCGCTCGCCCGCGGTACCTGGTCGCCCGAGCGCTGCGCCTGCGAGAGCCCCGGGGCGGGCGGATGAAGCGGGTCGCCGCAGCCCTGGCATCCGTCATCCTCGTGGCGGTGCTGACGGGTGCGACGGCGACGCCCGCACCGGCACCGGCCAACCCGGTGCCCGAAGACCCGACCGACTCGGTGCGCGCCTCGGAGTACTGGCTCGACCAGTACGGCGTGCGCGAGGCGTGGAAGACCACGCGCGGCGCGGGCCAGAAGATCGCGATCATCGACACCGGAATCGGCCGGGGACCCGCCGAGTTCAGCGGGGCCGTCGTCGGCGGCACCGATGTGTCGGGGGTCGGCGCAGCCGACGGGCGCGCCCCGGTCGGCGCGGTGGACTCCAACCACGGCAGCTGGGTCGCCTCGCTCGCCGCCTCGCGCGGCACCGGCAACGGCCGCGGCATGATCGGCGTCGCGCCGGAGGCCGAGCTGCTGTCGATCTCGGTCGGCTTCGGCAACTCGACCGCCAAGCCCTTCACCGAGCAGATCGCCGACGCCATGCGCTGGGCGGTCGACAACGGCGCGACGATCATCAACCTCTCGCTCACCACCAACACCCTCGACTGGGACACCAGCTGGGACACCGCGTTCGAGTACGCCTTCGATCACGACGTCGTCGTCGTGGTCGCCGCCGGCAACCGGGGGAGCGGGACCGACCGGGTCGGTGCCCCCGCCACGATCCCGGGCGTGCTCGCCGTGGGCGGCGTCGATCCCAACGGCGTCGCGAGCAACGACGCATCGACCCAGGGCATCACGATCGGACTGTCGGCCCCCAGCGAGCGACTCGTGGGCGTCTCGGCAGACGGGACGCTCGTCGGGTGGAACGGCACGAGCGGCGCGGCCCCGATCGTGGCCGGCATCGCCGCGCTCGTGCGGTCGGCGCATCCCGACCTCGACGCGAACAACGTGCTCGCCCGGCTGATCGAGACCGCGAAGCCCGCCAACGGCGCCTCGTCGGTGCCCGACAAGCTGTACGGGTACGGGCTCGTGGATGCCGCTGCGGCGGTCTCGGCGCGCGTGCCGAGCGTCACTGAGAACCCCCTCGGCAGCCTCAAGGAGTGGATCCGCCTCTACCGTCGGGCCGACACCGAGCCCGCGCCCGAGCCGACGTCGTCGCCCGTCGTCATCCCAGCCCTGCCTCCCGTGGAGGCGGCGCCCGCCGCCGGTTCGCCTCTGCTGCCCTCGCGCGATAGCGTTCTCTACGGATCGTTGCCGCTCGCGGGTGCCACCGTCGCGGCTATAATGATTGCGCTCGGCGTCACTGCTGCTGCCCGGCGAATTCGACAGGCGCGCATCTCCCGCGAGCCGAGCCGCACCACAAACGAGGAGTCCCTCCCATCGTGACAACTACCGTGCCCAGAATCCTCATCGTCGGTGGGGGCTACGCAGGTTTCTACACCGCCTGGAAGCTCGAGAAGCTCCTCGGCCGCGGCGAGGCCGAGGTCACCCTCGTCGACCCGCTGCCGTACATGACGTACCAGCCGTTCCTCCCCGAGGTCGCAGCCGGCGAGATCGAGCCGCGCCACGTCGTCGTGGGTCTGCGCCGCCACCTCAAGCGCACCACGGTCATCGCGGGCAAGGTCACCGGCATCGAGCACGCCTCGAAGACCGCGACCATCACCCCGATCGAGGGCGACGAGACCTTCACGCAGAGCTACGACCAGATCGTCGTGACCGCCGGCGCCGTCTCGCGCACCTTCCCGATCCCGGGCATCGCCGACAACGCGATCGGCCTCAAGACGATCGAAGAGGCCGTGGCCATCCGCGACCGCCTCACCTCGAACTTCGACAAGGCGTCGGTGCTGCCCGCCGGTCCTGAGCGCGACCGTCTGCTGACCGTCGTCGTCGTCGGCGGTGGCTTCGCTGGCATCGAGGTCTTCGCCGAGCTGCGCGCGTACGCCTCGTCGCTGCTGAAGTTCTACCCGACGCTGGCGTTCGAAGACACGCACTTCCACCTCATCGAGGCCATGGGCCGCATCATGCCCGAGGTGTCGCAGAAGACGAGCGAGTGGGTACTCGCCGACCTCGCGAAGAAGGGTGCGTTCGTGCACCTCGACACGCAGGTCAAGGGCGCCGTCGACGGTGTCATCGAGCTGTCGACCGGTGAGCAGCTGCCCACCGACCTCATCATCTGGACGGCAGGCGTCATGGCCAACCCGACCGTCGTGCGCGGGAGCGACCTGCCCGTCGAGGAGCGCGGTCGCATCCGCACCCGCCCCGACCTGCGCGTCGGCACCGAAGACGAGATCGTCGAGGGTGCCTGGGCCGCCGGTGACGTCTCGGCCGTCCCCGACCTCTCGGGTGGTGGCGTGGGCGGCTTCTGCGTCCCCAACGCCCAGCACGCTGTGCGTCAGGGCAAGCTCATGGCGAAGAACATCGTGGCGGTGCTGCGCGGCGAGCAGCCCAAGGAGTACAACCACAAGAACCTCGGCGCCGTCGCGGGCCTGGGTCTCTACAACGGTGCGTTCCAGTCGGGCAACATCGCCCTCACGGGTCTGATCGCCTGGTTCGCCCACCGCGGTTACCACGGCCTGGCCATGCCCACGTGGGAGCGCAAGTTCCGCGTGATCGGCGACTGGATCCAGAACTTCTTCCACGGCCGCGAGGTCGTCAACCTCGAGGCCGTGCAGAAGCCGCGCGCCGCGTTCGAGGAGTTCGCCGCGCGCCCGCGTCCGGCCGCTCCCGCCGCCGACGCTCCCGCGCCGGCCGCAGCCCCGGCCGACAAGAAGGCCGAGCCCGTCGCCGCGAAGTAATCTCTCGCACGCTCGAGACCCCCGTGCCCCTGTGGGTGCGGGGGTCTCGTCGTTTCCGGATGCCGCGGGCGACGTGGTCGTGCCGTGGTGCGGATGCGGTGGGGGACACGCCGGGCGGTCGCGTCCGGGAGCGGCGTGTCGGGGGTGCGGTCCGCAGGACGGCGGGTGGAGCGGTGTGCGGGGTGGCGGGGCCGTCGTGCGGATGCCGTGGGGGACACGCCAGGCGGTTGCATCCTGCTTCGACGTGTCGGGGGTGCGGTCCGCGGGACGGCGGGTGGCGCGGGGTGCGGGGTGGCGGGGCCGTCGTGCGGATGCCGTGGGGGACACGCCGAGCGGTCGCGTCCGGGAGCGGCGTGTCGAGGGTGCGGTCCGCAGGACGGCGGGCGCATGGCCGCCCGCGATACGGTGGAGCACGGGCCCCCGTAGCCCAATGGCAGAGGCAGGCGACTTAAAATCGCTTCAGTGTGGGTTCGAGTCCCACCGGGGGTACGCGAACGATACAGCGCTCTCCGCATCGCCTGGGAGTCCTCACCCTGCTCCGTAACCGTCGTCACCCCGCGGTTACACTGAAGGGCAATCTCTCGAACGGAGTGTGGGGACTTATGTGGGAGTGGCTCGTACCGGTCATCGTGATCGTCGGCATTCTGGTGATCGCCGGCATCTACCTGTGGGCCACCTACAACGCCCTCGTCGCGCTCAACGTGCGCGTGGACGAAGCGTGGAGCGACATCACCGTCCAGCTGAAGCGGCGCGCCGACCTGCTGCCCAACCTCATCGAGACGGTGAAGGGCTACGCCGCCCACGAGAAGGCCGTCTTCGAGAACGTCACGCGAGCGCGCGCCGAGACGCTCTCGGCGCAGAGCCCCGCTGAGGCCGGTGTCGCCGAGGGGCACATGCAGCAGGCGCTGAAGTCGCTGTTCGCGGTCGCCGAGGCGTACCCGCAGCTGCAGGCCAGCCAGAACTTCCTGCAGCTGCAGCACTCGATCGTCGACACCGAAGACAAGATCCAGGCGTCGCGCCGGTTCTACAACGGCGGTGTCCGCGAGCTGAACACCAAGATCAAGGTGTTCCCCAACAACCTCTTCGCGCGCCAGCTCGGCTTCCACGAGCGCGAGTTCTTCGAGGTGGTCGACGGCGCCGCCATCTCGGAACCGCCACGCGTGCAGTTCTGATCTCACGCGCCCCCTCCGCTTCGGCAGAGGGGGCGCGTTTCAGTTGGTGCGCCCGTCGGGGTGATCGTGCCGGTCGGCGCGCAGTGCCACGGCGATCTGGTCGGCCGCGTCGCCCCAGCGCGACACGGTGACGTGTTCGAGGCCCTGCCAACGGGCGGCCGTGCGCAGTTCGGCCGCGACGCGATCCGCGGCCTCGGGCGGTGCTCCGGGCTCCCACCAGGCCGACTGCACGCGCAAGGCGCTGTCGGCGCGATCGGCCTTCAGATCGATACGGCCCACGACGTCGTCGCCGACGAGCACGGGCAGCGAGTAGTAGCCGAACCGGCGCTGGGGCGCGGGCGTGTAGATCTCGATGCGGTAGTCGAAGTCGAACAGCCTCTCGGCGCGATCGCGGAACCACACCACCGGGTCGAAGGGGGTGAGGATCGCCGCCGCATCGATGCGTCGCGGGCGGGCGGCGTCGCGGTGCAGCCACGCCTTCGCCGGGCGTCCGGCGATGCGCCACCCGTCGACCTCGACAGGCAGGAGCTCGCCGCTGTCGACGAGATCGCGGATGCCGGCGAGCACGGCGGGACGGTCTCGGATGCGCCAGTAGTCGGCGAGGTCGGATGCCGTGGCCACGCCGTACGCCACGGCGGCGCGCCGGACGAGCTCGCGGATGGCCTCGCCGCGGGGGACCGCCGTGTCGAGGACGGAGGCGGGGAGGACGTCGGATGCCAGGGCGTAGCGCCGCTCGAAGCCGCGGCGCCCCGCGATGGCGACCTCGCCGAACAGCCACAGGCGTTCCAAGCCGTTCTTGACGTCGTCCCAGCCCCACCAGGAGCCACGTGATCCGCTGCGCGCGTCGTGATCGATCTCGGCCGGACGCAGGGGCCCGCGATCGGCCAGTTCGTCGCGCAGCCACTGCAGCAGGGGCTGGTTGGCCTCGGCCCAGGCGTCGTGCCCGTACTTGGCTCGCAGGTCGTCGCGCCGGAATTGCAGCAGCGGCCAGTCGTCGACCGACACCAGCGAGGCGACGTGCGCCCACGACTCCACCCACGACGGACGACGGGCGAAGGCGAGCTTGTCGAGCAGAGCGGTGTCGTACGCCCCGAGGCGTGCGAACAACGGCATGTAGTGCGAGCGCGAGAAGACGTTGACCGAGTCGATCTGCAGGATGCGCATGCGGTGCAGGGCGCCGGTGATCTGACGCGTGCCGACGGCGTCGGGCCGGGGGCGGGCGAAGCCCTGAGCGGCCAGGGCGATGCGGCGCGCATCGGCGCGGCGGAGCGTCGTGGTCATGTCTGTCACCGTATCGGCGACCTCCGACATGCTCGGCGATCCACCTCGGAGGGCGGCGGTAGGCTGACGGGATGAGCGGCACCGATCCCGAACCTCGCGGATCGTTCCTCGACGCCCTCAAGCGGCGCACCGTCTCGAGCGACCTGCAACCTCCGGTGCCGCCGGCACTGCGCCAAGCGACCGCCTACGCGTGGCGTCTGCTCGTCATCGCCGCTGCTCTCGCCGTCGTGGTGTTCGTGGTCATCCAGCTGAAGCTGCTGGTCGTGCCGCTTCTCATCGCGGTGCTCATCACCGCGCTGGTGTGGCCGGCCTTCTCGTTCCTGCTGCGCCATCGGTGGCCGAAGTGGCTGGCCATCGTCGTCACGGTCCTGGGCACGATCGCCGTGATCTCGGGCCTCGTGTGGCTGGCCGTCTGGCAGATCACCCGCGAGTTCGGCTCGGTCCGTCAGCGCACCGTCGAGGCCGTCACGCAGTTCCGCCAGTACCTCATCGACGGCCCGCTGCACTTGAGCGCCCAGCAGATCGACGACGGCCTGCGACAGGCGGGCACGTTCCTGCAGCAACAGGCCGAAGTGCTCTGGACCGGCGCGCTGGCCATCGGCACGACGATCGGCCACGTCGGCACGGGCGTGCTGCTGACGCTGTTCATCCTGCTCTGCCTTCTTGCCGACGGCGGCGGCATCTGGCGCTGGACGACCCGGTTGTTCCCCCGTGTCGCGCGTCCCGCCGTCGACGGCGCCGGTCGCGCGGGCTGGCGCACCGTGAAGAGCTACGCGCGCACGCAGCTCCTCGTCGCCACGATCGACGCGATCGGCATCGGCCTCGGCGCCTTCCTGCTCGGCGTGCCGCTGTCGATCCCCATCGCCGTCCTGGTGTTCCTCGGCGCGTTCATCCCGTTCGTGGGTGCTGTCGCCACCGGGGCCCTCGCCGTCTTCATCGCCCTGGTCTACAACGGCCCGCTGATCGCCCTGTTCATGCTCATCGTCGTGCTGGCCGTGCAGCAGATCGAGAGCCACATCCTGCAGCCGATCCTCATGGGCTCCGCCGTGAAGGTGCACCCCCTCGCCGTCGTGCTCGTCGTCGCCGGTGGGGCGATGGTCGGCGGGATCGCCGGCGCCCTGTTCGCGGTGCCCCTGGCGGCGTTCGTCAACGTCGTGGCCGTGTACCTCAGCACCAAGGCCTGGCAGCGCACCGGCGACCCCCTCGCTTCCCCGGATCTCATCTGGCGGACCGTCCCGCGCGAGCGCGGAAGGAGATCATGAACGACACTCCCACTCTGGCCGAGTTCGAAGATGCCGCGCAGAATCTGCGCGGCATCATCACGCGCACGCCGCTCGACGAGTCCCTGCACCTGACCGAGCTCCTCGGCGTGCCGGTCAACCTCAAGCTCGAGAACCTGCAGCGTACGGGGTCGTTCAAGATCCGCGGGGCGAGCTACCGCCTTTCGCGGCTGTCCACCGAGGAGCGCGCGCGCGGCGTGGTCGCGGCATCCGCCGGCAATCACGCGCAGGGGGTCGCCCTGGCCGCGCAGCAGCTGGGCATCTCGGCGACGATCTTCATGCCGTTGGGCGTTCCCGTGCCCAAGCTGCTGGCGACGCGGGGGTACGGCGCCGAGGTCATCCTCGAGGGCGCGACCGTCGAGACGCCCCTGCGCCTCGCGGCGGAGTTCGCCGAGCGCACGGGCGCCGTGCTGATCCACCCCTTCGACCACCGCGACATCATCGTGGGCCAGGGAACGCTCGGACTCGAGCTCGTCGAAGACATGCCCGACCTCGAGACCGTGATCGTCGGGATCGGCGGGGGAGGCCTCGCCGCGGGCGTCGCTGCGGCGGTCAAGGCCCGCGCAGCCGCCGAGGGGCGGACGGTGCGCGTGATCGGCGTGCAGGCGCACAATTCCGCGGCCTACCCGTCATCGCTCGCCGCGGGGTATCCGATGCAGGTCGAGACGACGCCGACGATCGCCGACGGCATCGCCGTCGCCCGCCCGGGCGACCTGCCGTTCGAACTCATCCGCCAGTACGTCGACAAGGTCGTCACCGTGACCGAGGACGACATCGCGCGAGCGCTGCTCGTTCTGCTCGAGCGCGCCAAGCAGGTCGTCGAACCCGCGGGAGCCGTCGGTGTGGCCGCGATCCTCGCCGGCAAGGTGAAGGCCAGTGGCCCCACGGTCACGATCCTCTCGGGCGGCAACATCGACCCGCTGCTGCTGCAGCGCGTCGTGGCGCACGGGCTCTCGGCATCTGGTCGCTACATGTCGCTGCGCATCCCGCTTCCCGACCGCCCCGGGCAGCTGGCCCGCGTGTCGGAGCTGCTCGCCGGCGTCGGCGCGAACGTCATCGAGGTGCTGCACACGCGCCACGGGCAGGGCCTGCAGATCAGCGAGGTCATCCTGCAGCTGAGCGTCGAGACGCGCGGCGAGGAGCACCGCGCCCTCGTGATTCAGACGCTCGAAGACGCCGGGTTCATCGCGACCGTCGTTCCGAACTGAGCATCCAGCGCCGGGCCGGTCGGGTCCGGTTCTGACGCGGGCGCGCTTCGCGGGCTGTGCGGGAACGTGGCGGGCGTGCGCTGGAGGGCGCGGTCGTTGTCGCGCGTCGCGCGAGGTTTGGGGCGCATTTCTCCGTTCGGGGCGAGAATCATCCGCCCCGAGCGGCGGAATCCGCCCCAAACCGTAGAGTCCGCGGAAACGTCGCGAGCCGCCCACCCGACGACGGGGGAGCGGCTCGCGAGGAGTCAGCGGGTCACTGACCCGAGTAGGTCTCGACCTTCACGACCTCGACCGAGATCTCTTTGCCGTTGGGCGCGGTGTACGAACCCTTGTCGCCCTCTTTGAGCCCCATGATGGCGGCACCGAGGGGGGACGCCTCGCTGTAGACGTCGAGCTCGGAATTCGCGGCGATCTCGCGGTTGCCGAGCAGGAACTTCTCTTCGCCGCCGGCGACGATCGCCGTCACGACGGTGCCCGACTCGACCACGCCGTGGCTCTCGGGGGCCTCGCCGACCTTGGCGTCTTTGAGCAGCTGCTGGAGGGTGCGGATGCGGGCTTCCTGCTTGCCCTGCTCGTCTTTGGCGGCGTGGTAGCCGCCGTTCTCCTTGAGGTCTCCCTCTTCGCGTGCGACCTCGATGCGCTTGGCGATCTCTTCGCGACCCGTCGTAGAGAGGTGCTCGAGCTCGTTGTGGAGGCGGTCGTAGGCGTCTTGCGTGAGGAACGTCACCTGAGCGTCGTTGGACACGGGTACTCCTTCGTCGAGGCGCAGACGGCGATGCGTTTTCGGGCCGTCGGCGGGGGATATGTCGAACGCCCCGGCATCGAGCCGGGGCGCTTCCTGACCTACGAGTTTACGGTACCCAGCAAGCGTTGACAAAACCTGTCGTCGCCAGGGAGAGCGTGGGAATCGTCTCGGTGAAGGCGCGGGTGTGATCCTCGGATGCCGGGTACTCCACGACCCGCCAGCCCACGGTGCCGTGGTCTTCGTCGCGGGCTTCGAGGGCGCAGGCGACAGGTTGTCCGGCAGGGCCGGTGATCTGGAACGTGGCCGACACGGACTTGTCGTTCTCGACGGTGAACCCGGTGTCGGTCGCGGTGACCGAAGCGGCGCTGCTGGCGAAGGTCGTCCACCCGAGGTAGCCGATCGCGCTCAGTGCCAGGACCGCGACGATCGTCCAGCCCAGGATGCGGCGCCGCGGGGAGCGCGTGCGCCCGTAGCGGTCATCGAGCAGGGCTTGCGTCGTCATGGTCTCTCCGGGCTTTAGGCTGGAGTTCCAGGCTACGCGCTTCCGCCCGGACCGAAGGACTCCATGCTTCCCGTGATCGTCGCTCTCGCGACCACACCCTCCCCGGTCGTCACCCCCGACGAGTCGATCGTCACGCCCGGGCCGCTCGGCTTCGCCGCGATCGCCTTCATCGGCGTCGCGGTCTTCCTGCTCGTGTGGGACATGCTGCGCCGCATCCGCCGCGGCCGTTACCGCGAGGAAGTGAACGCCGAGCTGGATGCGGAAGAGCAGGCCCGCGCCGCCGAGAATGCCAGCACGGTCGACGACCAGGACATCGACCCGGCCGCTCCTCGCAGCTGAGTCGTTGCCGGGGTCCCCGGCATCCGGAACCGCTGTCGCCGTACGAGTCGCCGCGGCGCGCCGCTCGGGTGGTCCGCACGCGACGAACTCACGCGTGACGCGGGGCGGGATCAGCCCCCGTGGTACGCGGGGGCGAGCGAGATGAGCAGGCACGCCGTCCAGTGGCAGAGGAACGCCAGCACGGTGCACACGTGGAAGATCTCGTGGAACCCGAAGTGCCCCGGCCATGGGTTGGGCTTCTTGAGGGCGTAGACGATCGCCCCGGCCGTGTAGAGCAGGCCGCCGACGACGACCAGCACCATCATCGCCACGTTCGCTGCGAGCAGGTCGCCGAGGTACATCACGGCGGCCCAGCCGAGCGCGAGGTACAGCGCGACGTAGAGCCAGCGCGGCGCGTTGATCCAGAAGACGCGGAACAGGATGCCGAGGATCGCCCCACCCCACACGATCGACAGCAGCAGCGTGGTCTTGGGGGTCGGTAGGGCCAGGACCGCCAGCGGGGTGTACGTGCCGGCGATCAGCAGGAAGATGTTGGCGTGGTCGATGCGCTTGAGCACGGCCAGCATCTTCGGCTTCCAGGTGAAGCGGTGGTAGAGCGCCGAGTTGCCGAACAGCAGCATCGACGTCACCATGAACACTGCTGCGGCCCACTTGGCGGGCGTGCCCTGGGCGAGGGCGATCAGGACGATGCCGGCGACGATCGCGACGGGGAACGTGCCGGCGTGGATCCATCCGCGCCAGGTCGGCTTCATGTCCTTCTGCGCGCCGAGGGCCCCCGCTTCGAGGAGGGGGAGCTGGGGCATGTCGGGGCCGTCGGCCGGGGTGGAACTCGTCACCCTTCCGAGATTACGTCTGCTCCCATGCGCCGCAGGGAACATGAACCGATGCTCACCCTTCCCCCAGGAATCGACCACCCGGGATACGAGGGGAAGGCCTCGACGCGGTAGCGTAGGCGGGTGGCGCGCGAGCGGAAGAACGAGGGGCGGGGTCCCCTCTACCGTCTCTACATCTCGCGCCTGCGCCGGCGCATGCCGACCACCGTGCCGCACCACGTCGCGATGATGATCGACGGCAATCGTCGCTGGGCGCGCCAGCTCGGCTACGACAGCGCCGCGCACGGTCACCGCGCGGGTGCCGCGAAGATGCACGAGTTCCTGCGCTGGTGCGACGACCTCGGCATCGAGGTCGTGTCGCTCTACCTGCTCTCCAACGACAACCTCGTCAAGCGCGACAGCAAAGAACTGCAGGAGCTGCTCGAGATCATCGCGCAGCTCGCGGGAGAGCTTTCGCGCGAGCCGAACTGGCGGGTCCAGCACGTCGGTCGCGCCGAGGGCCTGCCGCCCGAGCTCGCCGAAGTGCTGCACGAGGCGACGGAGCGCACCCGCGGCCACAAGGGTCTGCACGTCAACCTCGCCGTCGGCTACGGCGGGCGGAGCGAGATCGTGGATGCCGTGCGCTCGATCATCGTCAAGCACGACGAGTCGGGCGGGTCGCTCGAAGAGCTCGCCGCGAGTCTCACCCCCGAGCAGATCGGCGAGCACCTCTACACCGGTGGCCAGGCGGACCCCGACCTCGTGATCCGCACGTCGGGGGAGCAGCGGCTCAGCGACTTCCTGCTGTGGCAGTCGGCCCACTCGGAGTTCTATTTCGTCGAGGCTCTCGGCCCCGACCTGCGCGAGGTGGACTTCCTCCGCGCCATCCGCGACTTCGCGGCGCGCGACCGCCGGTTCGGTCAGTAGCACCCACCCGGCCGGCCGCCCGGTCGCGCGCACGGGTGCCCGAGCGGCATCCGGTGAACTACTTCACGGCTGCGAGACGCGTGAACGCGCTGTTCACGAACTCGTCACATTCGCGGCGTGTTAACGACCCTCGAGGGTGTCGCGGAGTCGTACGGTGATCACATCGGACACGGAGTCCGGTCGAGTCGACCTTCGGATCGCGACTCGTGACCCACAGGTCGACTCGTGAAAACCGGGTGAAACACCCGGGTCGGGAGTGGGTTGTGACTGCACGAGCACCGTACGACCAGCGTCACGTCGTCGAGAGCACCGAGTCCGAAGCCGGAGCCGATCAGGCCCTGCGCACGTACGTCCTGGACACCTCCGTCCTGCTGAGCGACCCCCGGGCGTTCTTCCGCTTCGCGGAGAACTCCGTGGTGATCCCCGTCGTGGTAATCATGGAACTCGAGGGCAAACGTCACGACCCCGAGATCGGCTATTTCGCGCGACAGGCCCTGCGCCACCTCGACGAACTCCGCATCGAGCACGGCCGCCTCGACTTCCCCGTGCCCGTCGGAGACGACGGCACGCTGCGCGTCGAGCTGAACAACACCGACCCCTCCGTGCTGCCCTCGGGCATGCGCACCGGCGGCAACGACAGCCGCATCCTCGCGGTCGCGATGAACATCGCCAAGGACGGCGCCGAGGTCACCGTCGTGTCGAAAGACCTGCCGATGCGCGTCAAGGCGGCGTCGCTCGGTCTCAGCACCGAGGAATACCTCGCCGAGCAGGCGATGGATTCGGGCTGGACCGGCATCACCACGATCGACCTCTCGGGCGACGAGATCTCGGACCTGTACGAGACCGAGGTCGGGGTGAGCCCCGCCGTGGCGGGCCTGCCGGTAAACACCGGCCTCGTGATCCACTCCGAGCGGGGGTCGGCCCTGGGTCGCGTGACCGGCAAGGGGGAGTACCGCCTCGTGCGCGGCGACCGCGACGCCTTCGGACTGCACGGCCGCTCCGCCGAGCAGCGCATCGCGCTCGACCTGCTCCTCGACCCCGAGGTCGGGATCGTGTCGCTCGGCGGTCGCGCCGGCACCGGCAAGTCGGCCCTCGCCCTCTGCGCGGCGCTCGAGGCCGTGCTCGAGCGCCAGCAGCAGAAGAAGATCATCGTGTTCCGCCCCCTGTTCGCCGTGGGCGGTCAGGAGCTCGGCTACCTCCCCGGCGACCAGGCCGAGAAGATGGGGCCCTGGGGACAGGCCGTCTTCGACACGCTCGGGTCGGTGGTCTCGGGCAACGTCCTCGAGGAGGTGCTGGCTCGCGGCCTGCTCGAGGTGCTGCCCCTGACCCACATCCGCGGCCGATCGCTGCACGACGCGTTCGTGATCGTCGACGAGGCGCAGTCCCTCGAGCGCAACGTGCTGCTCACCGTGCTGAGCCGCATCGGCCAGAACTCCCGCGTGGTGCTGACGCACGACGTGGGCCAGCGCGACAACCTGCGGGTCGGTCGGCACGACGGCGTCGCCTCGGTGATCGAGACGCTGAAAGGCCACGGCCTGTTCGGGCACGTCACCCTCACGCGCTCGGAGCGCTCGGCCATCGCCGCGCTCGTGACCGAGCTGCTGGAGGCCGGCGAGCTGTCCTGACGAGATCGAGGAGGGCCGGGATGCCGCGGTGTCCCGGCCCTTCGTCGTGCGGGGGCCGACGGGGAGCTGATGTCGGGCGCCGCGGCATCCGAAAAATCCCTCGTCACCCCGCGGTGCGCCGGCCGGTGCCGATGTCCGTAGATGAGAGGGTTCTCATCTGCGACTCCCCGCGATCTCACGAACGCCCGTCAGGGTGGAAGCACAGGCGGGGAACACCCCGCCGCCGCCTCGGCGGATCCCCTGGAACGAGAGCGTCACGCGCAGGTCACCGCTTTTCGGGTGAGTCGGAAGACCACCGGACGCATCTCCCTGAGCCCCCGGTTCCCCCACCGGGGGTTTTCGGGTTTCCGCCGTCACTCCCAGCGGTAGCCGGCCCCGCGGACGGTGACGATGTGGGCCGCGCCGATCTTTGCCCGCAGGTAGCGCACGTAGACGTCGACGACGTTGGAGTTGGGGTCGAAGTCCATGCTCCACACGCGACTCAGCAACTGCTCCCGGCTGAGCACCTGCCCCGCGTGACGCACGAACTCCTCGGCGAGGGCGAACTCGCGGGCACTCAGATCGACCTCGCGCGAGCCGACGGTCGCGCGCCGACCGAGCACGTCGAGCGTGACCTCGCCGTGGGCGAGGGTCGCGACCCCGACCGTCACCGGCTCGCGCAACCGCAGGCGCACGCGCGCCAGCAGCTCGTCGAACTTGAAGGGCTTCGCCACGTAGTCGTTGGCCCCCGCATCGAGCCCGTCCACGGTGTCACGGGTACTCGTACGCGCGGTCAGCATGATGACGGGGATCGTCGCCCCCTGCCCGCGCAGGCTCCGCAAGACCTCGAAGCCGTCCATCGTCGGCAGTCCCACGTCGAGGAGCACGAGGTCGCACGATCCCGACAGGGCGGTGTCGAGGGCTTCGGCGCCGTCGTCGACGATCAGGGTCTGATAGCCGGCCGCCTCGAGTCCCTTCGCGACGAAGGCCGAGATGCGCTCTTCGTCTTCGGCGATGAGGATGCGGGTCATCCGGTGGCCTCTCTCTGCAGCACGACGTCGCCCGCGCGCACCGGGGTGGGCAGGGCGGCCGAGGCGCGGACGCCGGTGACGGGGATGTGAAGTGTGACCGTCGCGCCGCCGCCGGGGGTGTCGGAGACGGAGCAGCGGCCGTCGTGAGCTTTCGCGATGGCGTCCACGATCGACAGGCCGAGGCCCGAGCCGTCGACACCGCGGCGCGTCGACAACCGGTCGAACCGGCGGAACACGCGGTGGCGGGCGGCGGGAGGGATGCCGGGGCCGTGGTCGCGCACCCAGAGATAGGCCGTGGTGTCGTCGGCGGTGCTGCCGATCTCGACGGGGGAGCCGGCGGGGGTGTACTTGGCCGCGTTGTCGGCGAGCTGCAGCCACGCCTGGACGATGCGGTCGGTGTCGCCGAGGATGCGCACGCGCGCACGGTGCGCGACGGACCAGGGGTGATGGGGGATCGCGCCCGCGAGCTCGGCGACGCGGTCGGTCAGCGCGGAGACGTCGATGACCTCGGCCGCCAGAGCGTCGGTCTCGACGTCGGCGAGCGCGTCGATGTCGTCGACGAGGCGCGTCAGCCGGTCGAGCTCGGCGATGCCGAGCTCTCGCGTCTCGGCCGCGTCGTGCGGATCGGCGGGATCCATCATCTCGAGGTGACCGCGCACGATGGTGATGGGGGTCTTCAGCTCGTGCCGCACGTCGTCGAGCAGCTGGCGTTGCGCATCGACCGACATCGCGAGGCGGTCGAGCATCGAGTTGACGGAGGTGGCGAGGTCGGAGATCTCGTCGTTGCCGTGGGCGCGCAGGCGGTCGCCCATGCGGTCGATCGTGATGGCGTCGGCGGTGTCGCGCAGGCGCTTCAAGGGCGAGAACAACCGCCCGATGACGAACCACCCGGCGACGGCCACGAGCACGAGGACGACGGCGCCCGTCACGGCGTAGCTGGCGGTGGAGAGGGTCACGAGCTCCATGCGCTGGTCGATCGAGATCAGCTGCACGACCACGCCGTCGGTCACGGGCACCGCGGCGTACATCATCGGACCGTGGCTGCTGTCGACCCGCCCCGAGAGCTCTCCGTCGGCGATGGCCGCGGACAGCGACGAGACCAGGGCGGCGTCGCCCGCGACGTCGAGACCGGGAGGTGAGGGCGTCGAGGCCAGCACCCGTCCGTCGACGAGGGCGACCGTGCCGTCGCTGCGACCGGGGATCGCCGCCGAGGCGAGCGCGACCGCGTTGCCTCCGTTCGACGACACCGTCGCGACGAACCCGTCGAGCTGGCGTTGGGCGTTCTGGACGACGCGTTCGCTCTGCACGAGGAAGGTCGCGCCACCGGCCAGGATCAGCCCGAGCAGCACGACGCCGAGGATCGCGGCGAGGAGTCGCACCCGCGTCGAGAGAGGTCTCGTCGCGGGGCTCATCCTTCGATTATGGCGCGCCTCGGCGTCGTGATCGTGCGGGGGCGGCTCAGCCCGGGTGCGTCATCGACAGCAGGTCGAGCTTGGCGTCGAGCACCTCTTCGGTGATCTCGCCGCGCTCGACGTAGCCGAGGTCGATGACGGCCTCGCGCACCGTGATGCCCTTGGCGACGGAGTGCTTCGCGATCTTCGCCGCGGCCTCGTAACCGATGACCTTGTTGAGCGGGGTGACGATCGAGGGCGACATGCCGGCGAACGCCTCGGCGCGCGCCACGTTGGCCTCGAGGCCGTCGATGGTCTTGTCGGCGAGCACGCGCATGGCGTTGGAGAGCAGGCGGATCGACTCGAGCAGCGCGGTGCCCATCACGGGGATCGCGACGTTGAGCTCGAACGACCCCGAGGCGCCGGCCCAGGCGACGGTGGCGTCGTTGCCGATCACGCGGGCGCACACCATGAGCGTGGCCTCGGGGACGACCGGGTTGACCTTGCCGGGCATGATCGAGGAGCCGGGCTGCAGGTCGGGGATGTGCAACTCGCCGAGACCGGTGTTGGGCCCCGAGCCCATCCAACGGATGTCGTTGTTGATCTTGGTCAGGGACACCGCGATGGTGCGGAGGGCTCCGGATGCCTCGACGAGGCCGTCGCGGTTGGCCTGGGCCTCGAAGTGGTCCTTCGCCTCGGTGATCGGTAGCTGGGTCTCGGCCGCGAGCAGCTCGATGACCTTCTGCGGGAAGCCGAGCGGGGTGTTGATGCCGGTACCCACGGCCGTGCCGCCGAGGGGGACCTCTCCGACGCGGGGGAGGACGGCCTCGACGCGCTCGATGCCGAGGCGCATCTGGCGGGCGTAGCCGCCGAACTCCTGGCCGAGGGTGACGGGGGTGGCGTCCATGAGGTGGGTGCGACCCGACTTCACGATGCCCTTCCAGGCGTCGGCCTTGGTCTCGAGGGCGGTCGAGAGGTGCTGCAGCGCCGGGATGAGGTCGGTGATCAGCGCCTGGGTGACGGCGATGTGCACCGAGGTCGGGAAGACGTCGTTCGACGACTGCGAGGCGTTGACGTGGTCGTTGGGGTGAACGGTGTCGCCGAGGATGCGGGTGGCGAGGGTCGCGAGCACCTCGTTCATGTTCATGTTCGACGAGGTGCCGCTACCGGTCTGGTAGGTGTCGACCGGGAAGTGCGCGTCGTGCGTTCCGGCGACGACCTCGTCGGCGGCTTGGGCGATGGCATCCGCGATCTCACCGTCGAGCGTGCCGAGCTCCTTGTTGGCGAGGGCCGCGGCCTTCTTGATGCGCGCGAGGGCGGCGATCTGCGTCGACTCGAGCCCCTTCCCCGAGATCGGGAAGTTCTCCACCGCGCGCTGGGTCTGCGCGGCGTAGAGCGCGTCTTTGGGCACCCGCACCTCACCCATGGTGTCGTGTTCGATGCGGTACTCGATGTCGGTCACGTCGTCGTTCCTCCAGGTCGTTCGTTCGGTTCTCAGATGCGGGGGTCTTCTACGTCGCCCACGATGACGACGGGGACGGCTTCACCCTCGTCGAGGCGGTAGTTCGCTCCGACCACGGCGGTGCGGCCCTCGGCCACGGCTTCGCTGATCAGTTCGGAGGCGCGCAGTAGGTCGGCCACGGTGTGGCGCAGGTGCTCACGGCCGACGAGCTCGGGGTCGACGCGCTCGGGCAGGTGGCCGTCGACGACGTTCTCTCGCTGCACGCGGCGCACGGCGGGCACGATGGGCGCGATCTGCCGCCAGATGTACGGGGGGAGCGTGGGGGCGTCGGCGCCGGTGCTCTCGATCGCCGCGCCGACCGCTCCGCACGCGTCGTGCGCGAGCACGACGATGAGCGGGACTTCGAGCACGCCGACGGCGTACTCGAGGCTGCCGATCACCGAGTCGGAGATGACCTGGCCGGCGTTGCGCACGACGAAGAGGTCGCCCAGACCCTCGTCGAAGATGATCTCCGCGGCCAGGCGCGAGTCGGCGCAGCCGAAGAGGGCGGCGCTCGGGTGCTGCGAGGAGGCCAGCTCGGCGCGGCGCTCGACGTCTTGGCGGGGGTGGGCGGGTTCGCCCGCGATGAAGCGCTTGTTGCCCTCCACCATCTGCTGCCACACCTGACGGGGGGTCATGCGCTCGCTCACGGGACCTCTCTCAACTGCTCGATCTGGGATGTGACGGATGCCGCCGCGAGGGCGGCCGTTTCGGGTGCGGCGTCGCCGTAGACGAGCACGTAGTCGGGCCCGGCGGGGGTGGCGAGCGCGTAGTCGATGTTGCCCGTGCCCGAGGGGTTGGACGGGCGGTAGACGTTCCAGGTGATGCCGCCGACTTCGGTGGTCTCGGTGCTGCGGGTGCCGTCGAGCACCTGGCCGACCCATGCCTCGTCGGCGTCGAAGCCCTGGGCGACGCGGAGGAAGCCCGACTCGCCCTCGCGCACGTAGACCATGGTCCACGCCTCGGTGCCTCCGACGCCCTCGGTGCTCGCCTGGTTGACGCGCCAGCCGTCGCCGAGCGACGGCGTCAGGACGGGACGACCGAGGTCGCTCTCGATGCCGGCCGCGAGAGCGGGAACATCGGGCTGGGGCTGGGCCACCGGCTCGCCGCGGGGCACGCCGGCCACCACGACGAAGACCACCGCGACGGTCACGAGGATCGCGGCGATGAGGTTCTTGAACGTCTTGCTGTTGCGGTAGCGCGCCGAGAACTCCGCCTTGCGGTCGGCGGTCTCTTGCGGGGTCTCGGGGCGGCCGAGGTGCGCGACGACGCGGGCCATCAGTCGTCTCCCTCGCCGCGCGCGGCGTCGAGCCGCCGCTTGGCGCCGAGCAGCCACTCTTCGCAGCGGGCGTAGAGCTTCTCGCCGCGCTCCCACAGAGCCAGGGACTCCTCGAGCGTGGGTGCGCCCTGTTCGAGCTCGGCGACGACGCGCACGAGTTCGTCGCGGGCCTGCTCGAACGAGAGGGTGGCGACGTCGGCGGCGGAGCCGGGGGTCGTCGCGGTCATGTCGTCCATTCTAGGCGCGACCCTCCGACGGGCCGTCGCCGATTGACTCGGCGTCGAGGGGAGTGTTTCCGGATGCCGTGCCCTCGGCGTTCGACCGGGGTGCGGCATCCGTCGTCCCGTGCGGCACCACGTCGGGCACCGCTCCCTCGGACCGGGCGGCGAGCGTGCCGTTCTCGACCGTGAGGCGCAGGGCCGCACCGGCGGGAGCCTGGGCGGCGTCGCGCACGACCGAGCCGTCGTCGAGCTGCGCGATCGCGTAGCCGCGAGCCAGCGTGGCCACGGGCGAGAGCGCGCGCAGGGCCGCGCCGAGCTCGCTCGTGCGGCGCTGCCCGGTCTCGATGCGACGGTCGACGATGTCGCGACCGCGGTTCGAGAGCATCCACAGCTCCTGCGCGCGAGAGGTGAGCATGGTGTGCGGGGTGCGCAGCGCCGGGCGGGAGCGGACCTGCTCGAGCTGGGCGATGTCGTGCAGCACCCGCTGGGTGAGGCGGCCGGTCAGGCGCGCGCGCAGCTGCGACACGAGAGCGCGCTGCTCGCTGACGTCGGGGACCACGCGCTTGGCCGCGTCGGTGGGGGTGGACGCGCGCACGTCGGCGACCTCGTCGAGCAGGGGGCGGTCGTTCTCGTGGCCGATGGCGCTGACGATCGGGGTGGATGCCGCGGCCACCGCTCGCAGCAGTCGCTCGTCGCTGAAGCCGAGCAGGGTCTGCGGGTCGCCGCCGCCGCGGGCGATGATGATGACGTCGACCTCGGGGTCGGCATCCAGCGCCTTCAATGCCGCGATCGTCTCGGGAACGCAGCGATCACCCTGCACGGCGGCGTGCCGCGTGCGGAAGCTCACCCGGGGCCACCGCAGCTCGGCGTTGCGGTGCACGTCTTTCTCGGCATCCGAGTTCTCGCCCGTGATGAGACCGATGCAGTGGGGGAGGAACGGCAGCTTCTTCTTGCGCACGGGGTCGAACAGGCCCTCCGAACGCAGCTGCACGCGCAGGCGCTCGAGGCGCTCGAGCTGTTCGCCGAGGCCCACGTGCCGCATCGCCGAGATCGCGAACGAGAAGTCGCCGGTGCGCGGGAAGTAGTCGGCCTTCACGCACGCGACGACGTGGTCGCCGACCTTGAGGTCTCTCGGCAGCCGGTTGAGGGTGCTCGACCAGATGCGGAACGCCACCGTCGACTCGGTGCCGAGGTCTTTCAATCGCCCGAACACGTTGCCGCCGCGGCGGTTGAACGAGGTGATCTCGCCCTCGACCCAGACCGATCCCCAGCGCTCGATGAAACCGCGGATCGTGTCGTTCAGCCGCGACACCGAGGTGGGGGCGTCGGTGGAGGAGTCGCGCGGGTGCACGCTGTCGGCGGGCGGCGCCTGACCCGGAACGGTCTCGGGCTGGAAAGAGGTCATGTCACTCGCTGGGATGCACGCCGTCGGCGGGGGCCGCGAGAGCCGGACGTCTCTCGGGAGGGGAAGGTCCCATGCTATCCGGACCGGTCGCGCCGGGCGGGTTCGGCCGGTGCCCAGGGGCGCCCCCGTAGAATCGAGGGGTGAGCTCACCTGCCGTGCACCTGCCCGTTCCCCGCATCCCGGGTCGACGCGGACGGCTTCAGGACGTCCCCGTCCAGGGCAAGAAGAAGGTGCTGCTCGCAGCACCCCGCGGCTACTGCGCCGGCGTCGACCGTGCCGTCATCGCCGTCGAGAAGGCGCTCGAACGCTACGGCGCCCCGGTCTACGTGCGCAAGCAGATCGTGCACAACATCCACGTTGTGACCGAGCTCGAGAAGAAGGGCGCGATCTTCGTCGAGGAGGTCGACGAGGTCCCCTCGGGCGCCCACGTCGTCTTCAGCGCCCACGGGGTGTCGCCGGCCGTCGTTTCCGCCGCCTCCGACCGCGGCCTGCAGGCGATCGACGCCACGTGCCCCCTCGTGACCAAGGTGCACCGCGAGGCCGTGCGCTTCGCCCGTGATGACTTCGAGATCCTGCTGATCGGCCACGAGGGCCACGAAGAGGTCGAGGGCACCGCCGGCGAGGCTCCCGAGCACGTCACCGTCGTGAACTCGCCCGCCCACGCCGACACCATCGAGGTGCGCGACCCGTCGAAGGTCGTGTGGCTCTCTCAGACCACGCTGTCGGTCGACGAGACGATGGAGACCGTGCGGCGCCTGCGCGAGCGCTTCCCCGAGCTGCAGGATCCGCCCTCCGACGACATCTGCTACGCCACCCAGAACCGCCAGGTCGCGATCAAAAAGGTGGCCGTCGGCGCCGACCTCGTGATCGTGGTGGGTTCGGCGAACAGTTCGAACAGCGTGCGCCTGGTCGAGGTCGCCCTCGAGCACGGCGCGAAGGCCGCCTACCGCGTCGACTACGTCGACGAGGTCAAGCAGGAGTGGCTCGAGGGCGTCGAGACCGTCGGCGTCACCAGCGGCGCGTCGGTGCCCGAGGTGCTCGTGACCGAGGTGCTCGAAGAGCTCGCCGGCGCCGGTTACCGCGACGTCGAAGAGGTGCGCACGGCCGAGGAGGACTTGATCTTCTCGCTGCCCAAGGAGCTGCGTCAGGATGCCTCGGGCAAGCGCGACAGCCGCGCGCTCGGCGGTCGGGGGCACGCGTGAGCGACGATTCCTCGCGCGGCGATGCACGCCCGGCCGAGGTCGGATCGCGCCCGCGTCCGCAGTTCGGTGAGTACGCCACACCCGAGGAACAGCGCGCCCGCATCCAGCGACCCGAGGTGACCGAGGCGCTCGACGCCGGCGTCGCCCCGCAGCCCGCCCCCACCCCCGAGCCCGCGCGCGCGGCGCAACCGGCCGCCGCGGGCTTCCCCGTTCCGACCACGCGCGGGGCCCGCGTCGATCGCATCGTCACGTTCGGTCTGCTCTTCTACGGCCTGTTCTCGGTGGTCACGACGATCATCCAATTGCTGAACTTCCCCGAGTACGCCGAGACCGGCGCGCGCATGCTGGGCGTCGAGGCGACCTTCACCAACCTGTCGGCCGGTTACGTCTGGGGCGCCGCGGCAGCGGCCGTGTACGGCATCGGGTGGCTCGCCACCGCGGTGCTCACCTGGCGCCGCATGAAGCGCGGCCGCCTCGCCTTCTGGATCCCGCTGGTCGGATTCGTCGTGACCGCACTCATCGCCGGCATCTGCGTCACCATCGCCCTCGTCGGCGACCCGCAGTTCATGTCGGCGATCGTGAACACCGTCCCGAGCTGAACCGTCGGGCCCGGCATTCCGTGTCCCCTGTGAACGAGGGAGAGGGGATGCCGCGATGCGAGACGAACACGCGCAGTTGACAGCGCTCTACGACGCGCACGCGACGCCCGTCTGGCGCTACGTCGTCAGCCTGACCGGTGACCACGCGGGAGCCGACGACGTGGTTCAGGAGACCCTCCTGCGCGCGTGGCGCACACCCAAGGTGATGGCGGACGACCCCGCGTCGCTGCGGTCGTGGATGTACACCGTCGCGCGCAACATCGTCATCGACGAGGCCCGCAGCGCCCGTCGGCGCCACGAGCACTCGGTCGACGAGCTGCCCGAAAGGGTGCGTGACGACGACACGGATGCCATGTTCGATGCGCTCCTGGTCGAGGAGGCCCTCGCGACCCTGACCCCGGATCACCGCGCGGTCATCGTCAGCGCCTACTACGGCGGGCGCAGCGTCGCGCAAGCGGCGGAAGAACTCGGCATCCCGGCCGGCACCGTCAAGTCGCGATTGCATTACGCGGTGCGAGCACTGAGGCTCGCCCTGCAGGAGAGAGGGGTGACCCGATGAGCCACGAACACGATCGACTGTCGTCGTGGGACGGCGCCTACGTTCTGGGCGCGCTGTCGGCGAGCGACCGAGCCGAGTACGAAGCCCATCTCGCGGAGTGCGCGGAGTGCCGCGCCGCCGTCGGAGAGCTCGCACCGACGGCAGGACTGCTGTCGCGCCTGTCGGCCGACCGCGCCCGCGCCCTCGACGCCTCGACCGGTCCGGTGCCGCTCGCGACCCCCAACCCCGCGCTGCGCGGACGCGTCGTCGAGACGGCCAAGCGACGCAGGGCGCGGCGGAGGACGGTGTGGGTGCTCGCGGCATCCGTCGCCCTCATCGGCGTGGCCGTGCCGAGCGTGGTGGCGATCACGAGCTCGGCGCAGCAGTCGGCGGGCACCGTCTACGCGCTGGACGACATCGCGGGAGCGCCGCTCGAGGCATCGGTGCGGCTGACCTCGGCGCCCTGGGGCACGCGGATCGACCTCGTGTGCGAGTACACCGGAGAGGTGCTCGACGCCCCGCCCGGAGGATGGCCCTACGCCTTGGCGATCACCGACGGGTCGGGCGCGACCAGCGTGCTCTCGACCTGGAGGGCCGACCCCGGCTCGACGACCGAGCTGAGCGCGGGCACCGATCTGGCGACCACCGACATCGGCGCCGTCGAGATCCGCACCCTCGACGGCGACCGCGTGGTCATGCGGCACGAGTTCGCCACGCCCTGACACGTGCCGCGGCGTGGCGGGGGCGTGACGGCGGCCTTGAGCGGACGGTTTAGCATCGACGCATGCCCCGTCTCGTCGCCGTCTGCGCCGTCCATGAATTGCATCCGGATGCCGGATCGATCGGCGTCACCGCGATCGACAAGCGTCCCGTCGACGGAGCCGTACGCGTCGGCAAGCTCGGCGTCCGCGCAGACGTGCAGGCCAGCCGTAAGCACCACGGCGGACCCGACAAGGCCGTGTACGCCTACGCGCAGGACGACGCGTCGTTCTGGGAGGGCGAGCTCGGCCGCGAACTGCACCCCGGGTGGTTCGGCGAGAACCTGCGGGTCGAGGGGCTCGACGTCAACGGCGCCCGTATCGGGGAGATCTGGCGCATCGGCGACACCGTCGAGGTGGAGGTGACGATGCCCCGCACGCCGTGCGCGACCTTCGCGCGCTGGGTGGGCGGATCCGCCTCGCGGGGATGGGTCAAACGCTTCTCCGACGAGGGACGCCTCGGCGCCTACCTGCGCGTGCGCCGCGCCGGCGAGGTGCGGGCGGGGGATGCCATCGAGGTGCTGTCATCTCCCGCGGATGCGCCGACGGTGCTCGAGGTCTACCGCAGCTGAGGGCTGCCCTGCCGATCGTGCGCTGTTCGCGACGGCGGGGCTTTTTGGCGGCACACCCTGGGGTGGCTGTTCGATCGCGGGCCGTTCTGCCTCGGCGGTGGCGCGAGACTGCAACTCGCTGACGAGTCCGCTGCAGGCTGACGCCGGATTGTCAGCGAGATGCAGTCTCGATGCTCGAGGGGCGCGCGTACGGCGGACGCCGACGCGTGCGGCGGGGGACCGGGGCGCGGCATCCGGAAACGACGAACGCCCCGGCGTGAGAGCCGGGGCGTTCGAGGGATGACGAGGTGTCAGCTCTTGGACTGGCCGTACGAGCCGAGCTGCTTCGTGGCCTCGACGACGCGGACGGCCATAGCCGACTCGGCGACCTTGCCCCACGCGCGCGGGTCGTACTGCTTCTTGTTGCCGACCTCGCCGTCGAGCTTGAGCACGCCCTCGTAGTTCGAGAACATGTAGCCCGCGATCGAGCGCGTGAAGGCGTACTGGGTGTCGGTGTCGATGTTCATCTTCACGACGCCGTTGGCGACCGCGAGGGCGATCTCTTCGTCGGTCGAGCCGCTGCCGCCGTGGAAGACGAGGTCGAGGGGCTTGGGGCCGGTGCCGAACTTGGCGGCGATGCCCTCCTGGATCTCACCGAGCAGCTCAGGGCGGAGCTTGACGCCACCGGGCTTGTACACGCCGTGCACGTTGCCGAAGGTGAGGGCCGAGATGTAGCGGCCGTTCTCGCCGAGGCCGAGGCGCTCGACGGCCTTGGTCACGTCGGCGACCGTGGTGTACAGGGCCTCGTTCGAGCCCTCGTGCTGCACGCCGTCTTCTTCGCCGCCGACCACGCCGACCTCGATTTCGAGGATGGCGTTGATGTTCTTCATGCGGGGGAGGAGCTCTGCGGCGATGTCGATGTTCTCGTCGAGGGGAACGGCCGAGCCGTCCCACATGTGCGACTGGAAGATCGGGTTGCGGCCCGCCTTGACCTCTTCTTCGGAGGCCTCGAGCAGCGGCAGGACGAAGCCGGGCAGGGCGTCCTTGGGGCAGTGGTCGGTGTGCAGGGCGACGGTGATGGGGTAGTTCTTCGCGACCTCGGTCACGTACTTCGCGAAGGCGAGGGCGCCGGTGGCGCGGGCCTTGACGGTGTGGCCGGCGAAGTAGTCGGCACCGCCGGTGGTGACCTGCAGGATGCCGTCGGAGCCGGCCTCGGTCAGGCCCTGGAGCACCGAGTTGATGGTCTGCGAGCTCGAGACGTTGATCGCGGGATACGCGAAGCCGCCGGCCTTCGCGCGGTCCAGCATGTCGGCGTACTGCTCAGGGGAAGCGACGGGCATGGAGGTGCTCCTTGGTCGTTGTCGGGACAACGGTCACTCTAGCGAAGCCGCCCGATCGTGACGGTGCGGGCGCGGCAGGAACGCGGCACTTCTGCTGTTTCGTTAAGAACCGCGATTCCTTCGTTGCACATGCGCTCAAAACCGGGGATTGTCTTCCCTCGGCTGGATACAGTGACCCCATGGTGAGCCTGACTGCCGACATGAGCCCTTTGCACCCCGACCGCAACCTGGCTCTGGAGTTGGTGAGGGCGACGGAGGCTGCATCCATCCGCGCCGTCCCCTTCATCGGTCGAGGCGACAAGGAGGCCGCCGACGGTGCGGCCGTCGACGCGATGCGCGCGTTCTTCAGCACCGTCAACTTCGACGGCACGATCGTCATCGGTGAGGGCGAGAAGGACAACGCCCCCATGCTCTACAACGGGGAGCGCGTCGGCAGCGGTCGCGGACCCCAGTGCGACGTGGCCGTCGACCCGATCGACGGCACCTCGCTCACGGCCGCGGGCCGCCAGAACGCCCTCTCGGTCATCGCCGTGTCGGACCAGGGCACGATGCTCGACGCCTCGAGCGTCTTCTACATGGACAAGCTCGTCACGGGTCCCGCCGGTGTCGGCGTCGTCGACATCCGCCTCCCGATCGGGGAGAACATCCGCCTGCTCGCGAAGGCCCTCGGTAAGCCTGTCGACGAGCTCGTCGTCTCGGTGCTGAACCGCCCGCGTCACGAGAAGCTGATCGCCGACATCCGCGAAGCCGGGGCCGGTACGCGCCTGATGAGCGACGGCGACGTCGCCGGTGGCATCAACGCCGCCCGCCACAACGCCCGCACCGACATGTGTGTCGGCATCGGCGGAAGCCCCGAGGGCATCGTCACCGCGTGCGCGATCAAGGCGCTGGGTGGCCACATCCAGGGTGTGCTCGCCCCGCGGACCGACGACGAGAAGGAGAAGGGTCGGGATGCCGGCCTCGACGTCGACGGCCAGGTGTATGAGGCCGATGGCCTGGTGAAGGGCAAGAACACGATCTTCGTCGCCACGGGCGTGACCGACGGTCAGCTCGTGCAGGGAGTCCGTCGCGATGGCGACTTCATCTACACCGAGAGCGTCGTGCTGCGCGGTGCCTCGGGAACCCTCCGCCGCATCTCGTCGGAGCACCTGACCTCGAAGTGGCTGTGACGCCGCGCGGCTGAACGCGGGCGCACGTGCGCCGCTCAGGGTTGCGGCGTTCCCTCGCGAGACTGCATCTCGCTGACAAGTCGGTTGCACGCTGCACCGGTCTCGTCAGCGAGATGCAGTCTCGTGGTTTGAGGGGTGCGGGGGCGGGCCTCGACACGAAGCCGGGCGAGGCGCGCGGTCGTCGCCTCGACGTGCAGATACAGCCGGGCGTGTCGTGACGCAAGTGTGACCGGGGTCAAAGGGCTCGTCTGGCAGAATCTCAAGGAGTGTCAACGGCGACGCTGTGTTCTTCCGAGACCCGAAGGGGGATCGTCCATGGCAGCAGCTCCGACGAATCAGGCCGCACCTCAGACAGGTGCACAGGCGGTCATCGCCAGCGCAGTCGACCCTGCGCGTCGCCCCGATGTGCTTCTCCGCGTTCGCCGCGACGAGGGCCACGAGGTCAGCGCGTGGTGGATGGTCGGCGCCTTCGTCGGTGTGTCCGCGGCCGTGGTCAGCCTGCTGAGCTGGGTTCCCGGCGGGTCTTGAGCCTCACCGTGGGTGAGCACTGCGGCTCGCCCCTCTGCGTCACCGCGACCCTCACTGGTCTCCTTCCAGTCCGGCGCGCTCCCGCACCGACCCGAGGTCTGCGCGGACACCGGCGCGACGGTCTCGGTCATCCGCGAACCGCGCTGACGGTTGGTCGTCGTCGAGATCGATCATCTCGGGGGCCGTCCATCGCCGCGGCGTCGCATCGAGCGCGGCCGGGGCCGCCACCGCGTCGAGCTTCGTCTCGTCGATGCCGGGGAACTTGCGCGCCGTGACGAGCACGCGCGACTCGAGGGATCCGGCGAAACGGTTGTAGCTGTCGACCGTCTTCTCGATCGCGCGACGGAGATCGTTCGCGTGACCCGCCAGCACCCCCACCCGCTCGTACAGTTCGGTGCCGAGGGTGAAGAGCGTGCGGGCCTCGTCGGAGACGTCTTGCTGCGTCCACGTGAACGCCACCGTCTTGAGCACCGCCCACAAGTTCACCGGGGAGGCGAGGGCGACGCGCCGCGTGAAGGCGTAGTCGAGCAGCGTCGGGTCTTCGTCGAGCGCGGAGGCGAGCAGCGACTCGCTCGGCAGGAAGCAGACCACGAACTCGGGGCTCGTCGTCAGCCCCGACCAGTACGCCTTCTTCGCGAGGGCGTCGACGTGCGCGCGCACGGCCTTCGCGTGCTTCGCGAGCAGACCGGAACGGCGGATGCCCTCGTCGCCGTTCGCCGTGACCGGGATCGCGCTCGCCTGCAGGTACGCGTCGAGGGGCACCTTGGCATCCACCGCCAGCGCCTTGCCCCCGGGCAGTCGCACGACCATGTCGGGTCGACCGGCGCCCGCGTCGCTCGAGATCGAGGACTGCAGGTCGAAATCGACGTAGCGGGTGAGACCGGCGGCCTCGACGACGCGGCGCAGCTGTGTCTCGCCCCACACTCCGCGGGTCGTTCCCGAGCGCATGGCGGAGGCGAGGGACTCCGTCGTCGCGCGCAGGGCCTCGTCGGCCTCGCGCGAGAGGCGCAGCTGCTCGCCGAGCGCGGTGTACTGCTCGACGCGGTCGCGCTCGAGACCGTCAACCTTGCGCTGCATCGCGTCGAGGGTCTCGCGCACGGGGTCGAGGGCGCGCAGCACCGTCTGCTCGCGCCGTTCGCGCTCTTCTCGCGCGGCCTGGTCGGCCCGGGATTGCCCCGCCAGCTCGCGGTACAGAATCACCTGGTGGTCGAGCTGCGCCCTCAGGCCGGCACCCTCGGCCTCTGCGGCGGCCACCCGCGCCGACAGCGCCTGCTGCGCGGTCGCGTCGCGAGCCGCCGCGCGCGAGGTCGCGACGAACCAGCCGCCCGCGGCGCCGACGGCGAGGGCGATGATCACGAGGATGAGGGCGATGGCGTCCATAGGGTCAGCATGCACCAGACCTCCGACATCGCCGGAAAGACGGGCCGAAACGGCTCAGGCGACCGCGCGCTCGGCCGGCTCGACGGCGATCTGCGACACCCGCACGCCGAGATGCGCGGCGAGGGCGAAGACGTCGTCCGCACCCGCGCGCCGGGCGCAGTCGATCGTGATCTCCGCGCACGCGACCGCATCGGCGAGGGCGTCGTGGTGGGCGAACGGCGAGCAGCCGGCCTCGGCGGCCACGAGCGGGAGGCGGTACGACGCGAGCGAGTAGGTCTTGCGCGACATCTGCACGCTGCACAGGTAGCGGTACGGCGGGCACTCGTCGCCCGTCGCCGCGCACGCGCGACGCAGCACCGACATGTCGAAACCGGCGTTGTGGGCCACGAGCACGTCGGAACCGGCGAACGCGGTGAGGCGCTCCAGCTGCTCCGACCACCCCGGCGCGTGCATCACGTCGGCGGGCTGGATGCCGTGGATGCCGATGTTGATCGGCGCGAAGTGGTCGTGACCGGCGGGAGGCTTGATCAGCCAGGCGGCGGTGGCGACGACGCGGCCGCCCCGGACCCGGGCGAGACCCACGGCACACGCGGACGCACCACTGGAGTTCGCCGTTTCGAAATCGATCGCGGTGAAGTCCAGAGCCACGCCTCCACCCTCACCCGGCCCGGCGTCGAGCCGAGGAGGCGCGCCGGGGTCGGCGGCATCCGGGATCGCTCGAAAAGACTCCGGATGCCATGTCGGAGGGTCGGCGTAGGGTCGGGGCCATGAGCGATCAGGCGAAATCGACCTCGTTCGGACAGGCGGCCTCCGCCTATGAGTCGGGGCGCCCGGGCTACCCCGCCGAGGCGGTCGCGTGGCTGCTGGAACGGGTGCGCGAACCGGGGCGCGGTCTGCGCGTGGCCGACGTCGGTGCCGGAACGGGCAAGCTGACGCGCTCCGTCGTCGAGCTCGGTGCCGACGTCGTGGCCGTCGATCCGGATGCCGACATGCTCGCGACCCTGCGGGAGAACGCACGAGGAGTGCCCACCTTCGTCGGAACGGCCGAGAGCCTGCCGCTGCCCGATTCCGCCCTCGACGCCGTCGTCATGGGGCAGGCGTGGCACTGGGTCGACGTCGAGCCGGCCTCCCGCGAGGTCGCGCGTGTGCTGCGCAGCGGGGGAGAGCTGGGGCTCATCTGGAACATCCGCGACGACAGCGTCGACTGGGTGAAACGGCTGACGGCGGCGATGGGCGGTTCGAACGCCGAGGTGCTCCTGGCGACGACTGGACCGCGCGTGGCCGAGCCCTTCGAGGGGCTGGAGCACCGCGAGTGGCGCTGGGACCGGCAGATCACCCTGCCGCAGTTGCGCGACCTCGTCGGCTCGCGCAGCGACGTCATCACGGCCAGCCCCGAGAAGCGGGCGGGCATCGACGCCGCGGTCGACGGGGTCGTGGCATCCGTGCCGGGACTCGCCGACGGCGGGGCGGTCGCGCTGCCGTACGTCACCCACGCGTTCCGCACGCGGCGACCCTGACGCGGTGAGGAGTCTCTCAGCCGGGTAACCTGGACTCCCGTGGCTCTTACCATCGGAATCGTCGGCCTTCCCAATGTCGGAAAGTCGACCCTCTTCAACGCTCTGACCAAGAACTCGGTGCTCGCGGCGAACTACCCGTTCGCCACCATCGAGCCCAACGTCGGGGTCGTGAACCTTCCCGATGTGCGCCTGCAGAAGCTCGCCGATGTGTTCGGCAGCGAGCGGCTCGTGCCCGCTGCGGTGTCGTTCGTCGATATCGCCGGCATCGTCCGCGGCGCGAGCGAGGGCGAGGGCCTCGGCAACCAGTTCCTCGCGAACATCCGTGAAGCGGATGCCATCGCGCAGGTCGTGCGCGGATTCGCCGACGACGACGTCGTGCACGTCGACGGTTCGGTCAACCCGGCGAACGACATGGAGACCATCAACGCCGAACTGCAGCTCGCCGACCTCCAGACGCTCGAGAAGGCGATCACCCGGTACGAGAAGGAGGTCAAGGGCAAGAAGCTCGACCCCTCGGTGCTCGAGGCCGCCAAGGCCGCGCAGGACGCCCTTCAGCGTGGCGTGCTGCTGTCGGCATCCGGAATTGACCTCTCGCCGATCCGCGAGCTCGGGTTGCTCACCGCCAAGCCGTTCATCTTCGTCTTCAACGTCGACGAGGCCGTGCTCACCGACCCGTCTCGGAAGGACGAACTCGCCGCGCTGGTCGCCCCCGCGAAGGCCGTGTTCCTCGACGCGAAGATCGAGTCGGAACTGATCGACCTCGACCCCGAGGACGCCGCCGAGCTGCTCGCGTCGACCGGTCAGGACGAGTCGGGCCTCGACCAGCTCGCCCGCATCGGGTTCGCCACGCTGGGCCTGCAGACCTACCTCACCGCGGGTCCCAAGGAAGCGCGCGCGTGGACGATCCCGCAGGGCGCGAAGGCGCCGCAGGCGGCCGGTGTGATCCACACCGACTTCGAGAAGGGCTTCATCAAGGCCGAGGTCATCTCGTTCGACGACCTCGTCGAGCTCGGCTCGGTCGCCGAGGCCCGTGCGAAGGGCAAGGCCCGCCTCGAAGGCAAGGACTACGTCATGCAGGACGGCGACGTGGTGGAGTTCCGCTTCAACAACTGAGCGGGTCGAGAGGAACGGTCGGGTGAGTTGCGACGGGATCCGACGGGACGCGGAGCGACGCGTCGCAGAGCTTCGGGCTCGGCTCATCGAGTGGGACGTTCTCGGGGTCTATGCCGACGACGACGGACCGGGTGATGAGAACGAGTACGACGATCTGATCGCGCCGATTATGCGTTGGCTCGGGGCTGGTGACGATGCCCCTCTCCTCAGTGCGCGCATCGTGACTCTCTTGCGCGACGATTATGGTCTCGACATTCCGCACAAGGATGCGGCGTCGCCGTTCGCTTCTTCGCTCGTCCGATGGTGGCGGGAGGCCAACTCGAATATGGACACGGCGCCGTCTATGAGCCTTGCGGCAGGGCCGCGGCGGCGCGGAGATCCGGTGAATTCGTGAACGATATTCGCACGTTGAAGATCGCGCAGTTCGTGTGCCTTCCCGTGTGGATTGGCGCAATGTTCGCCGTGTTCGCCGCACCCGCTGAGGGGCGGTTGATCTGGCTCGTTCTGTGGATCATCGCGGCGATCGTGTTCTTCGTCGCGTTCTGGCGCGCCATGTGGCTCGCCGCTGATCCCCTGCGCGGCCGGCGCCGCGGCGATCAGTAGTGGTAGCGAGCCTGCAGGATCGTCACTCGAGCGTCGTCAGCGACGTAGACGAGCCGGTTCGCCTCATCGATGCGTCGTGACCACGCTCCCGCCAGCGCGTGCTTCAACGGCTCGGGCTTGCCGATCCCGTCGAAGGGATCGTCACGCAGAACGTCGGCGATGAGCAGGTTGATCCGGCGAACGGTTTTGCGGTCCTGGGTCTGCCAGTAGAGGTAGTCCTCCCACGCGCCGCTGGTCCACGCGAGGAGACGTTCGCTCACGGTTCGACGAGCTCGTGCGACTCGACGTCTCCGGCGCGCGCGTCCTGGAGCGCGCTCAGAAGTCGACGAGCGTTCTCGGGGGATCGGAGAAGGTAGCTCGTCTCGATGAGAGAGTCGTACTCGTCTTTCGACATCAGCACCGCCGAGCCTCGCTTCGAGGTGATCTCGATTTCCGAGTGGTCGAGGTTCACCCGCTCGATGAGGCCGAAGAGGTCGCGTCGCGCCTCGCTCGTGGTGATCGCCATCCAGTCCTCCAAGTGGTACAGGATATGGTACCACTTGGCCTCGGTCATGCCACGCCGCGCGCCCATCGAGCAAGGGTCCGACGGCGATGTCGGAGCCATGCCACTCCGCCCGACCGTCCGACACGGGTCCGGCCGCGATGTCGGTGCCCCTGCCTACACTGCTGGCATGGCCCAGATCGACGCCCGCGTCGCGAACGTCCCGTCCGGGTGGGTGCTTCCGCTCGCCTCGAAGAAGCGGCTGCAACTCCTGCCGGCAGAGATGTTCAACCGCACCTTCGACCGCGCACCCGACGAGTGGCTGCACGTCGCCCCGCTCAAGCGCCCACCGCTCTTCCTGACCGTCGTGTGCGGGCTGATCGCCGCCGGGGCGGGCTGGGTGACCTGGGCCGTGCTCGCGCAGGCGGGCACGACCCCCTCGATGCAGGGACCGATTCCGTACGTGATCGCGGTGGTCTTCGGCATCCTGGGTCTGTTCTTCCTGCTGTCGTTCGTCAACCTCGTCTTCGCCGCGCGCAGCCGCTCGTCGTGGGGCAACCGTCAGTGCGTCGCCGTGGGCCGCAGCGGAGTGGCCGTGCGTTTCCAGGGCGCTTCGGTCGACATTCCTTGGGCTGAGGTGACGGCGATCCGCGCCACGACGACCAACGACAGGGGCGTGCAGCAGGCGCGACCGGTGAAGATCCCGATCCTGCGCATCGAGCGCGACACCGGCGACGGCACGCGGGGCGTCGTGGGGGAGTGGAAGATCGCGACGTTCGCCCTGGATGCCGCGCCCCGGGCCACCTACGCGGCTCTGCACTACTACTGGACGCATCCGTCGGCCCGCGGCGAACTGGGAACGACCGTGGCGCAGCAGCGCATCGACGGTTTCGCGGGATTCGCACCGACGACGGTCGGCTGAACCCCGCCGTCAGCCGAGGGCCCGGCGGGCACGAGCGAATGCCCCCGACCTTTCAGCCGCGCCCGGCGGACACGCGCGAACGCCCCCGACCTTTCGGTTGGGGGCGTTCGCGTCGGGGATCAGCCCCCGATGGGGGTGGGGTTCGTCGGGTTCGGGGGGACGGGGAGCGACCCGTTGATGCGGTTCTGCGCCTGGCACTGGCTGGTGCAGTTGGTCGCACCCGCGGAGAGCTCGATCGCATCCTCGCCCAGCACGCCGCCCATGCGGCCACCCGAGGCGACGGTCCACTCCGTGACGGTCGCATCCTGGTAGGTCTTCGTGGCGACCTGCGGGCTGTCCTTGCCCAGCAGCATCTGGTGCGCGCCCGGGCCGGAGGTCACGGCATCCACCCCGTTTCCGAAGTTGATCTTGCCGGTGTACTGGTTGACGAAGTAGAAGAGTCCGGGGCCGAGCGTGTGCACGAGTTCGACCGGGGCGGCGAACTCGGGCTCCATCTGGAAGATGCCGCCCTGCGCGCCGTCCTTCGCCTGGATCTTCAGCTTGCCGCCGGCGGTGGTGAAGATCGCCACCAGGGAGTCGTCGCGCACCTCGAGGCTCGACAGCCGGGCACCGCTGCGCTGAGCGGCCGTGAGGGTCGGGACCTTCGAGGCGAACACGACGGTGGGGCTCGTGACCATGCGCTGCGTGTCGGGAGCGCCCGTGAGGGTGTAGTCGTAGACGCCGAGCGTGGCGGGGTCGATCGTGAAGCGGTTGTTCGTGCCGCTGACCGTGATGCGGCCCGAGACGGCGACGTCTTTGAGCTTCGCGTCCTTGCCGGGTGCGGGGTTGTAGGTGGTGCCGTTCACGGTGACGGCGTAGTCGCCGCCGACCGAGGTCGTCTTCGCCTGCGCGGCGGCGGGGAAGAGGAGACCGGATGCCGCGACCAGGGCGGCCGCGACGATCGCGGTGGTACGGGTCAGGGTCGAACGGGGGGAGGTGCTGCTGCTCATGAGGGCCTCGTTTCGTCGGTTGAGCTGCTCCCACCGTCGCGGCCGGCGCCCGGACCGGGCAATGCGACCTTGGTAGTACGACCATCGTCCGATGGCCCGGCCGTGCGCTTTCGCGAACAGTGGACAGCGTTCCACGCACCGCGGGTGAAAATGGGCGAAAGGACGGATGACATGAAGAAGCGGATCCTTGTCGGAGCGGGAGCTCTGCTGATAGCCGCCGCACCCGCGGCGATCGGGTTGTGGGGCAATGCGTCGTTCGCCGAATCGGTGCCCGTGCCGGTGCCCTCGCTCGCCCAGGTGCTCGCGCCGACGCCCTCGCCCTCGGCATCCGTCGACGATCATGGCGGGGACGTTCCGCGCGACCAGCGGGTCGAGCCCGGCGACGACCGCGATGGCGGCGCCACCTCGACCGATGACTCCGCGCCCGGCGGCGACGGCTCTCACGGCAGCGACGACGGTGCGGCGGTGACGACTCCCGAAGACGCCGGTGGCGACGCCCCGCGCGACACGCGCGTCGAACCCGGCGATGACAGAGCCGTGCAGGGCACGGGTGATTCGACGCAATCCCGCACCGACGACAGCAGCCGCTCCGACAGCGGCGGCGTGGAAGACGGCGGCACGAGCGGACACGGCGGCGACCGCCACGGGGGAGACGACTGAGTGGCATCCGACCCCTCCGCTCCGTCCTGGGAGGTGCTCGTCACGGCGCGCCCCTCTCGGACGCTCCCGCGCACCCTGTCGACTCGTGCCGTGCTGCTGCGCCTCGCCGCGGGGCTGGCCGCCGTGCTGGTGGCCGTCGCAGCGCTCGCCGGGTTCGGCGCGCAGTGGCTCGCGGAGCGCGAGGCGGTCAACGACGCCGCGCAGGTGACCAACGTGCTCGCCGACGCCGTCGTGCGTCCCGCGCTCAGTGACGCGCTCGCCGCGGGAGACCCCGCCGCGGTCGCGGCGTTCGACGTGATCGTGCGGTCGCAGATCCTCGGCGACGACGTCATTCGCGTCAAAATTTGGAGCCCCCAGGGGCGCGTGCTCTACGCCGACGAGCCGCAGCTGATCGGCCGCACCTTCGCGCTCGACGAGGCCCAGCGCGCGGCTCTGACCACTCCGTCGACCCGTGCGGCGGTGTCCGACC
The DNA here is from genome assembly GCF_032464975.1 of Microbacterium algihabitans. NCBI lineage: Bacteria > Bacillati > Actinomycetota > Actinomycetes > Micrococcales > Microbacteriaceae > Microbacterium > Microbacterium algihabitans. The sequence continues at coordinate 443,131 of NZ_JAWDIU010000002.1, read as the reverse complement.
TGTCGGAAGACGAGAACGAGTTCGAGAGCGGCTCGCGCCTGCTCGAGGTCTACCGTCCGGTGTGGTCGGCGAGCGGGCAGCAGCTGCTCTTCGAGGTCTACTACCCCTACGAGCCGGTCGCGGCGCGCTCGGCGGAGCTCTGGCGCGGATTCACCGGCGTGACCACGAGCAGTCTGCTGCTGCTCGTCGTGCTCACCGCCCCGATCGTCTGGACGCTTCTGCGGCAACTCCGCCGGGCCGAGACGCGACGCAGCGAACTGCTGCAGCGGGCGGTGGATGCGTCGGATGCCGAACGCCGACGCATCGCGGGCAGCCTGCACGACGGCCCGGTGCAGGAACTCGTCGCCACCAGCTACGGCGCCGAGAGCGCGGCCGTCGAGGCCGACCGCCGCGGCGAGGAGGCCGGGGCGTCGCGCCTGCGCGAGGTGGCGGCGGCGGTCCGCGGGAACGTGCGCGTGCTGCGCTCGCTGCTGGTCGATATCTACCCCGAGAGCCTGGGCGCGTCCGGTCTCGCCTCCGCCCTGCACGACCTCGCGGCGACGGCCCGCACGCGAGGAGCCGACGTCGTGCTCGACCTGCGGATGCCCGTGGACGAACTGCCGGAGGAGCACGAGCGCCTGCTGTACCGGGTCGCGCAGGAGGCACTGCGCAACGCCGTGACCCACGCGGCTCCCTGCCGCGTCGTGATCACCGTGGCCGCGGAGGACGCCGGCACCGTGCTGACGGTCGCCGACGACGGCCGGGGGTTCGACATGGCGACCGTGCACCGCCCACCCGTCGAGGGGCACCTCGGCACGCGCGTTCTGCGCGACCTCGCCACCGATGCCGGCGCCGAGCTTGCCCTCGCCACCGCTCCCGGTCACGGCACGGCGTGGCGCGTGACCCTTCCCCCGCACGATCGCCCCCGGGAGTCCGAATGATCCGCGTCCTCGTCGTCGACGACCACTCGATGGTGCGGGAGGGACTCGCCTCGGTGCTCGCCGCGGACGGCGACATCGTGGTGTCCGCCACCGCGGCGAACGGCGCGGAGGCCGTCGCGCTCGTCGGCACGACCGAGGTCGACGTCGTCGTCATGGACGTGTCGATGCCGGTCATGGACGGGATCGCGGCGACGCGTGCCGTGCGGGCGGAGCATCCCGGCATCCGCGTGCTGGTGCTGACCTCGTTCGGCGACCGCGACCAGGTCCGTCGGGCGATCGCCGCCGGCGCCACGGGGTATCAGCTCAAGGACGCCGAGCCCGCCGACCTGCGCTCCGCCGTGCGATCCGTCGCGGAGGGCCACACGCCGCTCGACGCCCGCGTCGCCGGCGCTCTGCTTCCGGATGCCGCGGCACCGGGCAACGGCCTCAGCGCGCGCGAGGAGGAGGTGCTGCGGCTCGTCGCGAACGGCCTCGCGAACAAGCAGGTGGCCACGGCGCTCGGCATCTCGGAGCGGACCGTGAAGGCGCATCTGGGCAACGTCTTCCGGCAGATCGGCGTCGCCGACCGCACGAGCGCCGCTCTGTGGGCGCGGGATCACCTGAGGTCGTGAGCGACGATCACGCGCGCTCGGCGTAGACCACCCGGTTGTCGACGTACGAACCCGCATCGCGATCGAACACCCCGCCGCAGGTGATGAGCCTCAGCTCGTCTTTCGCGGTGGCGCCGAAGACACGGGCGGTGGGGAAAGCCGACTTGGGGTAGTCGGCCGTTTCGGTGACGCGGTAGACGTGGGCGGTGCCGCCGTCGTCGTATACCTCGATGACGTCGCCCACGACCACGTTCTCGAGGTCCACGAACACCGCAGGACCGGTGGGCGAGTCGACGTGGGCGGCGATGACGGTCGGGCCGGTTCCGCCGGGACGTCCGCCGCTGGTGAACCATCCCACCTCGTCGTAGTCGGCCGGGACCTCCATGCTCCCGTCCGCGGCGATCCCGAGGTCGATCAGCTCTTCGTCGAGGGAGAGCGCTGGGATCACGACGCGGGAGGGCGCAGGGGGAGCCGGAGCCGCGGGTGCGGCCGCTGCGGCTTCGGGCGTGGACGCCGGTGGGGCGGGGGACACCGGTGGGACGATGGATGCGGGAGATGCCGGGGCGGCTGCCGGGGATGCGGCGGTGCATCCCGCGCAGGCCAGCACGCCGACGAGAGCGAGCACGCACGCGGCACGCAGCGTCCGCCCTGTCCGGGCGATCCGCCGCGCGCCGCGCCGTGCGTCGGTCACTTCGCGTCGGCCGCGCGTCGACGCTGGACGACGAAGACGGATGCGGCGACGAGGCCGAGTCCGCCGGCGGCGGCCGCGATGCCCCAACCGCTGGCGTCGGTCGCCGCAGCGCCTCCGGCCCCGGTGTCGACTCCGCCGACGGGGATCGACGTCAGCTGGCCGCGGACCACTCCGGCTGCGAAGTCGACCGTGTGCGAATCGCCCGTGAACCCGGCGGGATTCGCTTCGATCTGCTTGAGCGAGAAGCCCGTGCCGGTGTCGGCGCCGTTCGTGACGACACCGGTGGTGAAGGGCCCCTGCAGGCATCCCGACGAGGTGCGCGGTCCGTCGCCGACCGGCTCCGGATTCGGGAAGGCGATTCGCGGCGGGCCGGGCTTGCCGACGGCGGCTTCGTGGATGTGCGTCGCCGTCTTGGCGGGGCTCTGGTAGTCGCCGCTGACGCCCTCGAGGCGGATGTCGTAGCAGATGATCTCCTCGTCCGAATTGATGCGGAACGTGAAGGTGCCGGTCGCGCCGCTCTGCCCCGGTGCGGCGACCCCGTCGTTGTTGATCACCTGATCGGGGGTCGCCATGACCGTGAACGCACTCGTAAATTCGGCCGGTTCCGACACCTCCGTCTCGGCGAACGCGGGGGAACCGACGGCCAGCAGAGCGACACCGGCCAGGGCGCCGATCGTCAGTGGGCGGGCGTACGTCTTCTTCGTCATCGTCGTGCCTTTCGATCGGGACGCGGAACGTCCGGTGGCAGAGGTGTACGACCGCGAGTGCTTCGGCGTTCATCGGGGCCGAGAATTCGTCCGGCGATGAACGCGGGCCGCCGCGCCGACGTATACCTCACAGGGCCGCCGCTTCGGCGACCGTTAATCTCGGAGGGGCGGAGCGCATGACGGGGTCGACCGGGCGAAGCAGGGAGAGGCGCATGCACGCATCTCGGCCACGTCCGGCGGGAGCGGGATTCGACCTGCGCCGGGCCTTCGACGACAACGCCAACGCCCTGCTCGGCTTCGCCGTCAACGCCCTCCGAGACCGTCCGCTCGCGGAGGACTGCGTGCAGGAGACATTTCTCCGCGCGTGGCGAGCGCGCGATCGGTTCGACGCCCAGGGCGCCTCCGAGCGCACCTGGTTGTTCGCGATCGCGCGCAATGTCATCGTCGATGCGCTCCGCGCTCGCGCCCGCCTCCCGCTGATCGGCGATCACGCCGAGCTCGAGAGCCGCGCGGCGGAGGCGATCGATCCCCTCGAGCGTCTGCGCATGCTGGAGGCGCTGTCGGTCCTCACGGAGGCGCACCGCACCGCCGTCGTCGCCGTCCACCTGCACGGTCGCACCTATCAGGAGCTCTCGGATGCCACGGGCGTGCCCGTCGCGACCTGGCGCACCCGCACGTTCCACGCACTCCGCGCCCTCAGGACGCACCTCGAAGAGATGGAGGAGCCCGATGCGCACTCCCGATGACCGCTGGGCCGAACTGGCCGCGGCCGCGCTCGCTGGCGAGCTGACCGCGGCGGAGAGCGCCGAGTTCGACGATCTCCGCCGAGCCGATCCTGCTCGCGCGGAGGAATACGCCTCGCTGCAGGCGCTCGCCGGGCGCCTGCGTCAGGGCGATCTCACCTGGACGGCCCCGCGCGACGCCGACGACCTGTGGGAGGGGATCCAGGGTGCGGTCGACGGCGAGGTCTCGCCCAAGGTCGACTTCGTTCCGGATGCCGCGGCGGCACGCCGACGCCGGCGATGGGTCACGCCGCTGACCGCCGCGGCGTGTCTCGTCGTCGGGGTGGTCATCGGGGTCAGCGGAGCCGGTGCGTTCACCTCGACAGTGCCGTCCGGTCCGCCCGGGACCCTGGGGGCTGTCGAGCAGATCGCGGTGAGCGACGACGTCGGCGGCGTCGACGTCTCGGCGGAGGTCGTGGCGCACACGTGGGGCACCGAGGCGTACCTCGAGGCGTCCGGACTCGACGTCGGAGCGACCTACGAACTGGTGTTCGTGGGCGTCGACGGCACGGAGTTCAGCGCAGGAGAGGTGCTCGGTTCGGACGTGCCCATCGTGTGCCGCATGAATGCGGCGGTGCTCCGCGGCGACGCGGCGCGGATGGAACTCCGCGACACGGGCGACGCGGTCATCGCGCACGCGGAACTTCCCGCCGTCTGACCCGTGATGTCGCGGGTCGTGCGCCTCAGCCCAGCTCTCCGGGGTGGGTGAGGCGCCACCACAGTGTCGGCTCCTCGATCGCACCCGAGATCTTCACGCTCGACGAGGTCGATCGGGGTCCGGCGGTCCACGAGACGCTGCCCACGACCTCGCCGTCGGCGTAGTTCTGCGGTGTCGTGGTCTTCAGGTCGACTGCGATCGGGGTGTCCGACCACGTGCGCACCTCGCTCGTCTGGGCGAGCACGAGCGAGGCCTTCGCTCCCCACGGCGTCGAGATCGAGCCGATGGTGTCGCCGACCGTGCCGACGGTGACGTCGTGGAACCCGTCCGCGACCCCCTGCAGCATGCGTCGGACGTCGTCGTCGGTGCTGTCGTGCGTCTCGCCGCCCATGCGCACGCCGGTGATCCGCAGGGGCGTGCCGACGCCGACGTCGAGGCGGGAGGTGAAGAGCAGATTGAACGTGCCGTCGCCGAGGTTCCCGGTCTTGAGCCCCGTGATTCCGAGGGTGCCCAGCAGGTCGTTGGTGTTGGTGACGTATCCGGGACCGGGCACGTCGATCGAGCCGGTGGCGGCGATGGCGGCGACGGCGGGATTCGCCGCGGCGAGACGCGCGAGGGCGAGCAGATCGCTCGGCGTGCTGGTGTTGCGGGAGTCGAGCCCCGTGGCATCCACGATGCGGGTGTTGGTCAACCCGTTCGCGCTCAACCACGTGCGGGCGGCCTGCACGTAGGCGCCCTCCGAGCCGAAGCCCCACCGCGCGAGGGCGACGGCGTAGTTGGCGGCCGAGGGGAGCAGCATCGTCGCCAGCGCGTCGTGCTGCGACATGCGCGTGCCGTCGGGCATGCGGGCGACGACGGCGTCTTGCACGTAGAACCGGTCGTACAGATCGGTGTCGGCCTTGGTGAACGAGATCGTGGGACCGGGGTCGTCAGCGCTCGCGAGCGGGTGCGCATCGAGCACGACCAGCGCCGTGATCAGCTTCGCGACGCTGGCGATGGAGCGGGAGTCGTCGCCACCGGTCGAGGCGAAGACGTTCGCGGCGTCGGGCCCGAGGAAGGCGTCGCCGCCCTCGACCCGCAGCAGAGCGGCACCGGCCGCGGGCATGGGCACGGACGCGGCTGCCCCGGGGGTCACCGCGGGAGCCTTCGAGGTGACGGTGGGAGCGGGCAGCGCCGCCGTCGACGCCCACCACACGTACCCGCCGGAGCCGGCGAAAAGCAGCAGGATCACCCCGAGAAACGACAGGGCGACGATCTTGCCCGCGGGGCCGGGAGGCGTCGGCTCCGGGGGAGCGTCATCGAGGAGGTCGGCGAAATCCGAGAGCGTGTGAGACGTGGTCATGAGCGGTCACGGACGATCGTGATGGCTGCTTCCCCCCGGTGCATTCTCTGAACCTAACCCGCCGCAGTGCCTCACGGCGAGATGAATATCAAGCCCCCCTCGTGGGTGAAGGTCGGCGACTTACTCTGTACGCACATCGGGAGATTCCCGAAGACCACAGGGAGGAGCCGACATGGGACTCGACGACAAGATCAAGAACGCCGCGGAAAACATCGCTGGCAAGGCGAAGGAAGCCACTGGCAAGGCGACGGACAACGAGCGCCTCGAGGCCGAAGGTCAGGCTGACCAGACCAAGGCCCACGCCAAGCAGGCCGGCGAGAACGTCAAGGACGCCTTCAAGTAAGTCGCCCTCCCCGAAGTGCCCTCCTCCCTCGCGGATGGGGGCACTTCGTCTTTTCGGACGACATCGCGCCGACGATGTCGGCTCCCGCCACGGCGTGGCCGCGTGGCGGGCCGCAGCGGGACCGACCGGGATAATGGCGACATGACCGCTGTCGTTCCCATCGAGACGCCCACGCTCGTCTCGGGCACCCCCGTCGTCCTCCGCGCCCACGGCTACGAAGCCGCAATCGCGAGCGTGGGCGCTTCCCTCCGCTCCCTCACCTTCGAGGGGCGCGACCTGGTCGTTCCCTTCGCCGCCGACGAACTGCGTCCCGCCTACCGCGGCACGACGCTCGCGCCGTGGCCGAACCGCGTGGTCGACGGCATCCACCACTTCGACGGCGTCGAGCACCAGCTGCCCCTCACCGAGCCGAACCGCGGCCACGCCCTGCACGGACTGCTGTCGTGGGTCGATTGGAACGTGCGCGAGGCGACCGATGACTCCGTCACCCTCGTCGCCACGATCACCGCGCAGGCCGGCTACCCGTGGTGGGTCGTCGTGTCGACGACGTTCTCGCTGGATGCCGACGGCCTGACGCAGACCGTGCGAGCCACGAACCTGTCGGACACCCCCGCCCCGTGGGGCACCGGACCGCACCCGTACCTCGTCGCGGGACCGGCGACCCTCGACGAGTGGACGCTCGGTCTGCCGGCCGACACCGTGCTCGAGGTCACGCCCGACCGTCTGGCGCCGGTGGCCCTGGCATCCGTCACCTCCGACGCCGAGCGATTCGACTTCCGCGAACCGCGAGTGCTCGGCGCCGTCGAGATCGACCACGCCTACACGGGCCTGATCCCGGATGCTGGCGCCCGCACGACCGTCACGCTCACCGACCCGTCGGGCACGGGCGTGGCCATGAACTGGGGCACGGACTGCCCGTGGGTGCAGATCCACACCGCCGACCTCCCGGCCGGTCCCGGCACGCCCGGACACCGCGCCGGCCTCGCCGTGGAACCGATGACGTGCGCGCCCGATGCGTTCAACGACGACGCCTACGACTTCGCCACGGGCGTCGTCTCGCTCGACCCCGGTGCCTCGCACGAGGCCGGCTGGACCATCTCGGCCCGCTGAGCCCACGAACGACAGAACCGCCCCGGAGTGATCCGAGGCGGTTCTGTCGTTCAGGCGGTCAGACGACCTGGGCGCCGCACATGCCGCAGTCGCCGCCGACCGAGACCTCGACGAAGCAGTCGGGGCACATCGTGCGCGTCGGGCGGTCGGTGATCAGCATCGGCTTCGAGCTCGGGGTGCGACGCTCCTTCGGGGCGGACGCGGCACGCGCGCGTCGGGCCTCGATGGTCGGCGCGGGCGGCGGCGGGGGAGCGGCCGGCTTGTGCGCCTCGCAGTAGAAGCGGACGAAGCCGCCGTGGTGCTTGGGGTGCTGGTGCTTCACCGCCCACAGCTCGGTGCGGTCGTACAGGGGGCCGTCGGCACCGCACGCGACGCAGCGGGTGGCTTCGCCCGGAACGACGTCGGCGACCAGCACGGGGACATCGAAGCGGATGGCATCGCGCCAGTCCTGCGACGAGACGATCTTCATGGGGGACCCTTCTTCGGGCGGTTCGGGCCGCCTCACCTTCAACGGTACGCTCCCGGCCGCCCGTCGGGGGACGCGATCGTGCGCGGATGGGGTGGACAGCGGCCGGAGCCCCCCGGATAGGTTGGAGGCAATTCCCCCGTGCCGCCGTCGGCGGCACCCGTCGAAGGAGAAGCATGGAACTCGCCGCTCTCGGAGCAGTCGGACTGATCGCCGTCGTCGTCGTGGTGGTCGCGATCGTCGTGATCCTGGTCCTGGCCCTCGTCGTCCGCGGCTGGTACCGCGTCGCCAAGGCCGACGAAGCCCTGGTCATCGTCGGAAAGCGGCAGAAGGGCGCCGACGGTGAGTCGTCGCGCATCACGGTGATCACCGGCGGGGGAGCGATCGTCAACCCGCTCACCCAGCGCGGCGAGATGATCTCGCTCCGGGCCCGTCAGATCAAGATGGAGCCCACCGCGCAGTCGTCGAACGGCGTCACGGTCAACGTCAGCGGTGTGGCCCTGGTGAAGATCGGTTCCGACCCGGAACAGGTGCGTCGCGCGGCCGAGCGTTTCGCCTCGCAGGACAAGGCGATCGAGCAGTTCACGACCGAGCAGCTCGAGGGTGCGCTGCGCGGCGTCGTCGCGACGCTGACCGTCGAGGAGCTGATGCGCGATCGTCAGCGCCTGTCGGACCAGATCGCCGAGGGCATCAAGGGCGACCTGTCGTCGCAGGGCCTCATCCTCGACTCGTTCCAGATCCAGGGCGTCACCGACAGCAACGGCTACATCTCGGCGCTCGGTGCCACCGAGGTCGAGCGCGTGAAGCGCGAGGCCGAGGTCGCCCGCATCAACGCCGTGCGCGAGATCCGCGCCCGCCAGATCGCCACCGACGAGGCCAACCTGATCGAGCAGACCAAGCTCGACAAGAACAGCGCCGCGGCCAAGGCCGAGGTCGGCCGCGCCAACGCCGAGGCCGAGCAGGCCGAAGCCCTCGCCCGCGCCGAGCGCCGCCAGGCGGTGCTCGAGCAGGAGGCCCAGAACACGCAGGCGCGCCTCGAGTCCGAGGTCAACCGCGTCGCCGACGCCGACCTGTACCAGCGCCAGAAGGACGCCGACGCCGACTCGTACGCGCAGATCAAGGCCGCCCAGGCCCGCGCGCAGATCGCCGAGCAGGAAGCCGCCGCCGTGCGCGTGCGCGCCGAAGCCGACGCGCAGTCGGTGCGCCTCGCCGGTGAGGCCCGTGCCGAGGCGATCCGCGCCGAGGCCGAGGCCCTCTCGCACAACCAGGAGGCCCTACTGGCCCAGCGCGCCCTCGAGTCGCTGGTGCCGATGATGGCGGAGTTCGCCAAGGGCTACGACCGCGTCGGGAACATCACCGTGCTCGGCGGCGAGGGGGCCAGCGGTCACCTCGCGACCGAGTCGGCGACGGGCCTGCGTTCGTCCTTCGAGGCCGTGAAGGCCGCCACCGGCATCGACCTGACGCAGATCATCCAGGGCCGCGCGATGGCCGACGCCTTCGCCGAGTCGACGCAGCGGCCCGCCGCCACCGGCACCACGCCCGCGTCTCCGGCGCCGTCGACCGCCCCCACGGCATCCGAGCCCGGAGCCTGAGAGCAGCGCCGACATGCCTGAGGCACCCGAGGTCGAGGCGCTCGCGCTGTTCCTGCGCGAGCGCCTCATCGGTCATGAAGTCGTCGGGGTCGACCTCGTCGAAGGGCGGGCGCTCAAGACGCGTGCCCGTCCCCTCGACGAACTGATCGGCCGGCGCGTGACGGCGGTCACGCGGTTCGGCAAGCACATCGACCTCGACCTCGACGGGGTGCACCTCGCGCTCGGCTTCGGCCGGGCGGGATGGGCGACCTGGCAGGACGCGGGGGCCGCAGAGGTCGAGTCCGCGGCCGCGGTGATCGCGAGGATCGCGTTCGATCACGGCATCCTGGGCATCACCGACGCGGGCGAGTGGCTCTCGGTGCAGCTCCACGTGGTGGACGCCGGCGATGAGGTGCCCGCGGTGGCGAAGCTGGGTCCGGATGCCGCGGACCCGGCGTTCTCTCGCGACATGCTCGTGACCGCGCTCGGCGGTCGGCGCAAGCAGCTGAAGGCCCTGCTGCAGGAGCAGGAGACGCTGGCCGGGATCGGCAACGCGTACTCCGACGAGATCATGTTCGCGGCGCGGCTGGACCCGACGGCGCATGCGGCGAGCCTGAGCGCCGACGAGATCACCCGGCTGCACGCAGCCCTTCACGACACCCTGACCGCGGCCGTGCTCGCGCGACGAGGAGTGCCGATCGCCGAGCAGAAGGCCGCGAAGGTTGCCGCGATGCAGGTGCACGGGCGCACGGGCGAGCCGTGCCCCGGGTGCGCCGGCGTGGTCGAGGACATCCCCGGCACCAAGGGCGGCGGGCAGTGGTGCCCCGCGTGCCAGTCTTCCTCTGCGTGAGGGGTGGAGAACTGTCGCCTGGCGCGTGCCTCGGCCCCGCCTGCCCGTCTTCCCGCGCGTGAGGGGGTCGACAACTGTCGCCTGGCGCACGCCTCCCCCCCCGCCTGCCCGTCTTCCCGCGCGTGAGGGGTCGAAAGGTGTCGCCTGGCGCACTCCTCGGCGACACTTTTTGACCCCTCACGCGAGCGAGGGCCCCGGACCGGAGTCCGGGGCCCTCGTCAACGGGGGAGCTCAGGCCGTCTGGCCGGAGTGCTTCCCCTCGGCGACCTCTTCGACGAGCTTCGCGTTGAACGCGGGCAGGTCGTCGGGGTTGCGGCTCGAGACCAGGCCCTGGTCGACGTGCACCTCTTCGTCGACCCACGTGGCGCCGGCATTGCGCAGGTCGGTCTGCAGCGTCGGGTAGCTGGTGAGCGTGCGGCCCTTCAGCACGTCGGCCTCGGTGAGGATCCATCCGCCGTGGCAGATGACGGCGACCGGCTTGTGCTGGTCGAAGAAGCCGCGGGTGAACGACACGGCGTCCTTCACGATGCGGATGTCGTCGGCGTTCTGCACGCCGCCGGGGAGCACGAGGGCATCGAAGTCGCCCGCAGAGGCACCGGAGACCGAGAGGTCGACCTTCTGCTCGTGACCCTTCTCGCCGCTGATGCTGCCGTCGTTCGGCGAGACGAGCACGGCCTCCGCGCCGGCGGAGGTCACGGCCTCCCACGGGCTGGTGAGCTCGCTGTCTTCGAATCCGTCGGTGGCCAGGAACGCGATGCGCTTTCCGCTCAGATCGGTCATGTCGAACGCCTCTCTTGTTGTCGATCGGGGGTGATACCACGCTAGGAACGGCCGCCGTGGGCGAGACGGGGGTTGCGGATGCCGCGGGGCGGCGGTAGTCCCGCGCGGCGGCCCTCGCGCTTTCGCGCAGGCGTAGGATCGAGCGCATGTCCGGTGAACCTACGTCCGACACGGCCCTCGCATCCAAGCCGCTCATCACGCTGCTGAATGCACCCGCTGTCGAGACCGACGACGACAAGCCCTCCGCTTCGCAGTGCTGCGGCGGCGGTTCCTGCTCGATCTGATCCGGCGCTGACGCGCCGGCGGAGCCGCGGAGGGTCGCGCTCCCTCGTGCGGACGGTGCGGCTTTCGCGTGCGCGCGGCGACGCCTTAGTCGACCCGCGTCGCTTTCGTCGTACTGGCGGCGCCGCTTCCGCATCCCAGGGGCGACATCGAGACGGGTCTGTGCCCGCCGCGTATACGCCTCACTGCGAGGTGAGCAGCGCGCTGGCCCGGTCTGGCTCCGCTTCCCTGCGCGCTGAGCCGCTCACCGGCCTCTTCCGCCTCGGCCTCGGTTCCGCCTCAGTGAGCGATGACCGGAGCGTCTGCTTCCTCCGCCTCCGCGGGCTTGCGGACGAAGCACGCGAGGACGACCGCTGCGGTCGCGATGACCGCGCCGACGAGGAACGACACGTGCACACCCGACGCGACGGCGCCGGGCTGATCGGCGCCGCCGGCGAGGGCGGTGCTCGAGAACACGGTCATGATCGCGACGAAGCCAGCGGTGCCTGCGGCTCCTGCGACCTGCTGAGCGGTGCCCACCACGGCACTGCCGTGCGAGTAGAGCCGGCGGGGGAGTGAGCCCAGCGCCGAGGTCATCAGCGGGGTGAAGACGAGGCCCAGTCCGAGATTCAGCCCGAGGTACACGGTGACGATCCACCAGATGGGAGTGCTCTGGTCGAAGGTGAGTGCCATCGTCCACAACACCGCGGCCGCGATGACCATTCCGGGGATGACGAGGGGGGTCGGCCCGAAACGGTCGAAGAGGCGGCCGACGATCGGCGCCATGACACCCATGAGCACGCCGCCCGGAAGCAGCATGAGGCCGACGGTGAGGCTGGAGAGGCCGAGCGCCTGCTGCAGGAAGATGGGCAGCAGGATGAGCGAGCCGAACAGCGCGGCCATGACGATCGCGACCAGCGGGACCGCGAGCCGGAACGACGGGCTCTGGAACACGCGGAGGTCGAGCAGGGCGGCATCCGAGCGCTGCAGGCGCAGCTGACGGATCACGAAGACGGTGACGAAGACCGCGCCGACGGCGAGGGGGATCCACACCGGAACGGACGCATGTCCGGATGCCGATTCTCCGATCGCGCTGAGGCCGTAGACCAGACCGCCGAAGCCGATCGCCGACAGGACCACGGAGAGCACGTCGAATCGTGCGTCGGGGCGGGTCTGGGTGACGTTGCGGACCCACCGAGCGCCGAGCGCGATGGCCACGAGGGCGATGGGCAGGATGAGCCAGAAGATCGCGTGCCAGGTGAGCGCGGACAGGATGAGGCCGGAGACGGTCGGACCGACCGCGGGGGCGACTGCGATGACGATCGTGACGACGCCCATGACGCGGCCGCGCTTGTTCGCGGGGACCAGGTTCAACACGGTGGTGAACAGCAGAGGCATCATCACGCCCGTGCCCATCGCCTGGATGATGCGACCCACGAGCAGCACCCCGAACGCCGGTGCGATCGCGGCGACGAGCGTGCCCACCGCGAACACCCCCATCGCGGCGAAGAAGACGTTGCGGATCGGGAAGCGCTCGAGGAGGAAGCCGGTCAGGGGGATGACGACGGCCATCGTCAGCAGGAACGCCGAGGTCAACCACTGACCGGTCGCGGCGCTCACGCCGAAGTCGGCCATGATCGCGGGGAGCGCCACCGACATCGTCGTCTCGTTGAGGATGACGACGAACGCGGCGACGACGAGCAGGGCGATCACCGGGCCGGAGCGGTGCGGCGAGGCCTCCGAGGCGGGCGCGGAGTTCGGCCGGGAGACGGGGACGGTGCCGGTGGTGGCCATGACGAGGTCCTTTTCGAGACGGGGGGCTTCGTGGCGCCACGCGGGCGACTGCAGGGAACGCAACGGCGGCCGCCGGCGGGATATTCCGGCATCGAGACATTTCTCGTTCCGGATGCCGCGGCGGGCGCGCCGAGTCTATCGAGAGGCCCCGACATCGAGGCCTCGCGAGCCGGTGTCGGTGGTCGGACGTAGGCTGGCCCGCATGAGCATGGGCGGGATGGGCGGGAGCATGTTCCGCGGCGTCGACGCCGAGTCGCAGCGGCGCCGCAACGCGCAGGCGCCGCGGGTCGCGAACCTCGGTCGGCGCGTGGTCGAGCTCTTCCGTCCCTACCGGTGGCGCATCGTCTGGACCGCCGTGCTGGTGGTCGTCGGCGCCGCCGTGGCCGTGATCCCTCCGCTGCTCGTGCAGCGCATCTTCGACGACGCGCTCTTCCCCGTCGACGGCTCGAGTCCTGATCTGCGGCTGCTCGCGACGCTGGTCAGCATCATGATCGTGCTGTTCCTCTTCTCGGCGGGGCTCAACGTCGCCCAGACGTGGCTCACCGCCACGGTCGGCAACCGGGTGACCGGCGACCTGCGCACCCGTCTGTTCGACCACCTGCAGTCGATGGAGCTCGGCTTCTTCACCCGCACCAAGACCGGCGTCATCCAGTCGCGTCTGCAGAACGACGTCGGCGGGGTCTCGGGCGTGCTGACCAACACGGTCACGAGCATCCTCGGCAACGCGGTGACGGTGATCGCCTCGCTGGTGGCGATGATCCTGATCGATTGGCGCCTGACCCTCATCGCCATCGCGCTCATGCCGTTCCTCATCTTCGTGCAGCGACGCGTGGGCCAGGTGCGCGCGCGTATCGCCGGCGAGACGCAGGAATCGCTGTCGGAGCTGTCGGCGATCACGCAAGAGACGCTGAGTGTCAGCGGCATCCTGTTGTCGAAGTCGTTCAATCGCCAGCGCACGGAATCGGCGCGCTTCGACGCCGAGAACGACAACCAGGTGCATCTGCAGGTGCGGCGGGCCATGAGCGGTCAGGGCTTCTTCGCCGTCGTCCAGGTCATCATGTCGAGCGTCCCGGCGATCATCTACCTCGTCTCGGGCTACCTCATCGGCGGAGGCGCCGGAGCGATCACCGCCGGCACGATCGTGGCGTTCACCACAGTCCAGGCGCGCCTGCTCATGCCGCTCATGGGCCTCATGCGCGTCGCCCTCGATGTGCAGACCTCGTCGGCGCTGTTCGCCCGCATCTTCGAGTACCTCGACCTGCGTCCCGCGATCGTCGACGTGCCCGACGCGAAGCCGGTGTCGGCGGCGCCCGGGCCGGTCGGGCGGATCGAGTTCCGCGACGTCGAGTTCCGCTACCCCGACGCCCCCGAACAGGCGCGTCCGACGCTCGACGGCGTCTCGTTCACGGTCGAGCCCGGTCAGCACGTCGCCTTCGTCGGTCCGTCTGGCGCGGGTAAGACGACGATCCTGTACCTCACGCCGCGCATGTACGAGGCCAGCGGCGGGGCCGTGATGTTCTCGGGCGCCGACGTGCGCACCCTCGACCGCGCGTCGATCATCGACGAGATCGGCATCGTCTCGCAGGAGACCTACCTCTTCCACGCCACGGTGCGCGAGAACCTCCGCTACGCCCGCCCCGACGCGACCGACGACGAGATCGAGGCCGCGTGCCGGGCGGCGAACATCCACCACGTCATCTCGTCGTTCGAGGCCGGGTACGACACGGTCGTGGGCGAGCGCGGCTATCGCCTCTCGGGCGGCGAGAAGCAGCGCATCGCCATCGCGCGCGTGCTGCTGAAAGACCCGCCGGTGCTGCTGCTCGACGAGGCGACGAGCGCCCTCGACACCGTGTCGGAGCGCATCGTGCAGGAGGCCCTCGAGACGGCGTCGCACGGCCGTACGACCCTGTCGATCGCGCACCGCCTGTCGACGGTGATCGGCGCGGATCAGATCCACGTGGTGGATGCCGGCCGCATCGTCGAATCGGGAACCCACAGCGAACTTCTGGCCCGAGGTGGCTTGTACGCGAGCCTCGCCGCCGAGCAGCTGGCCTCGTCGTTCGTGCTCGCCGAGGAACAGCTCGACGCAGCGGGTCTGGCCCGCGCGGCCCTGCCCTCGCGTCGCGCCGACGAGGCTCCGGCCTGACGCGAAGTTCCGTCGGAGGATCCTGAGCCTGTCGAAGGGGCCGGGCCCCCGCGGGTGCCTGCACTCATGGGGACCGCGTGAGACTGCATCTCGCTGACAACCCGACGTCAGGCTGCAACGGATGTGTCAGCGAGATGCAGTCTCGCGATCCCGGCGGTCGCCGCACCCCGGCGGCCGCGGCACCCCCAGCGCCGCGGCGCCCGCAGCGCGGCGCCCGCCGCGCTGCGCCCGCGCGTCAGCCGGGCAGCATCGCTGTGAACGACTCGAGCGCGATCCGGTACGCCGGGTCGGGGTGCGTCTCGGCGAGGCGCTCGAGCGGCGGCAGGTCCAGCGTGCGGATCAGGGCCCCGCGTTCGCGCACGGCCGCGTCGGCTCCCGCGGCACGAAGCACGGCAATCCCCTCGCCGAGGGCTACGAGGTAGTCGCGCAGCACGTCGACCTCGCCGAGGCGTTGCGTGATCGAGCCGCCGTCGCGCCGCTGGCGCCACTCGACCACCACGTCGGGGATCGTGTCGAAGGCGGGCGCCAGGGTGTACATGCGCTGCGCGATCACCTGGTCTTCGTAGTAGCGGCCCTCGGGGAAGCGCAGGTCGTGCTCGCGCCAGAAGTCGGTGCGGCTGAGCTTCGACCACGCGACGATGTTCCCGGATGCCGCGGGGTGCTGCTCCAGCGAGACGCCCTCGCGCGCCGGGTCGGTGGCGGCCGTCACCCACGGTTGCACGTCGCCTGCGGTGTAGCCGGGGCCCTCGGCATCCGGACGCAGACGCACGTACGCCCCCACGACGAAGGCGCTGCCGGAGCGGTCGAGCGTGTCGGCCAGGCGCGAGAGGGCGTCGGGGCGCATCACGTCGTCGGCGTCGAGGAACGCGGTGTAGGGCGTCTCGACGAGTGCGAGGCCGGAGTTGCGGGCGGCGCCGAGTCCGCGCTGCTCGTCGTGGCGCACGAAGCGGAAGCGCGGGTCGTCCGCCTCGGCGTCGGCGAACAGGCGGGTGGTGTCGTCGGTCGAGCCGTCGTCGACGAGCACGGCCGTCCAGTGCGGGTGCGTCTGCGCGCGGAGGGAGTCGAGGGCCTCCTCCGCGTACTCGGCGACGTCGAACCCGGGGACGATGACGGTGACGGCGGTGGAACTCACCCGCGCGATCCTACGGCGGTGACGGCGGCGGCGACGGCATCCGCCACGTCGTCGAGAGAAGCGGTGAGGCCGTGCGGAAGCGTGAACCGCACGGCGGTGCGGGCCTCGTCGTGGTCGACGCCGATCGCGAGCAGCACGTGCGAGGCCTCGTCGCTGCCCGCCGCGCACGCGGATCCACTCGATGACACGATGCCGTGCCGTTCCAACTCGAGCAGCACGGTCTCGCCGTTGGTGCCGGGGAACACGAAGCTCGCCGTGCCGGGGAGGCGATGCGTGGGGTGACCCGTCACACGGGCGGTCGGCACGAGAGCGAGCACGCGGGCGATGAAGGCGTCGCGCAGGGCGCCGACCCGGGCGGCCTCTTCGGCCCTCTCGGCCTCGGCGAGGGTGAGGGCGGTCGTGATGCCCACGGCTCCCGCGACGTCGGGGGTGCCCGAGCGGCGTCCGCGCTCCTGCCCTCCGCCGTGCAGCAGGGGCTCGAACGGGAGGCGTCCGCGCACGGCGAGGATTCCCGTGCCCTTCGGGGCGCCGAGCTTGTGTCCGGCGATGGTCACGGCATCCGCCCCCGTCCCCGACAGCGGCAGCCACCCCGCGGCCTGCACGGCGTCGAGGTGCAGGGGCACTCCGCGTGCGTGTGCGACGGCGGCGAGCGCCGCGACGTCTTGCACCGTGCCGATCTCGTTGTTGGCGTAGCCGACCGACACGAGGGCCGTGTCGTCGCGCAGTGCTGCGGCGAGGGCGTCGGGGGTCAGCGTCCCCGTCTCGTCGACGGGAGCGTGGGTGACCTCGACGCCGTGCAGGCGCTGCAGGTAGTCGGCGGAGGCGAGCACCGATTCGTGCTCGATCGCTGTGGTCACGAGATGCCGGCGTCCCGAGCCCAGCACGATCCCCTTGATCGCCGCGTTGTTCGACTCGGTGCCGCCCGAGGTGAACAGCACGTCTCCGGGACGCATGCCCAGCACGGCGGCGACGCGACGGCGGGCGTCGTCGAGGGCGGATGCCGCGGCCTCACCCACCTCGTGATGGCTCGACGGGTTGCCGAAGTAGCGGGTGAGGTACGGGGTCATGGCCTCGAGCACCTCGGGGCGCACGGGGGTGGTGGCGGCGTTGTCGAGGTAGAGGCTCACGCCGTCTCGATGCGGATGTCGAGCCCGAGGTCGAGGGCGGATGCCGAGTGCGTGAGCGCTCCGACCGAGATGACGTCGACGCCGGTCTCGGCGATCGCGCGGACGGTCTCGAGTGTGACGCCCCCGGAGGCCTCGACCTGCGCGGCGCCGGCGATGCGGGCGACCCCGGTGCGCAGGTCGTCGAGCGAGAAGTTGTCGAGCATGATCGTGCCGACCCCGGCCGCGAGCACCGCGTCGATCTGCTCGAGGCGGTCGACCTCGACCTCGACGTGAGTGGTGTGGGGGAGCCGCGCGATCGCGCTCTCGAGGGCCTGCGTCACCGACAGTCCCTGAGCGGTGAGCACGGCGAGGTGGTTGTCTTTGGCCATCACGGCATCCGACAGGGAGAAACGGTGGTTGTGACCGCCGCCGTCGCGCACGGCCTGTCGCTCGATCGCGCGGAGGCCGGGCGTGGTCTTGCGCGTGTCGACGATGCGCGCGCCGGTGTGCGCGACCTCGGCGACGTAGCGGGCGGTGAGGGTCGCGATGCCCGACATGCGCTGCACGAAGTTGAGCCCGATGCGCTCGGCTGTCAGCACCGCGCGGGCGGGACCGGTGACCACCGCGAGTGTGTCACCGGGGGCGAAGCGCTCGCCGTCGACGACGAGCCGCTCGACGGAGGTCGAGGGATCGGTGAGGGTGAAGGCGGCGGCGAACACCGCGGCGCCGCTGAAGACGCCCTCGACGCGCGCGACGAGCTCCGCGCGGGCGACGGCGTTCTCGGGGATGAGCGTCTCGCTCGTGAGGTCGCCCCACGGGGCATCTTCTTCGAGAGCGGCGGTGACGACACGGTCGATGGCGGAACGGCTCAGCATGCGAGGACCTTCGAGGGGGAGGGGGCGGATGCCGCGGCGGCGGTCGCGCGGGCGGAGGCGGTGACCCGCGCGGCGGCGTCGGCCGCGGGGGCATCGACGGCGGGGGTGGGCGTGGCGGCGTCGGAACGGAAGTGCGCACCCACGGATGCCGTGCGCCGCAGCGCCGCGTCGACCACGTGCGAGGCGACGAGGAGGAGGTTGGCGTCTTCGACGTCCAGGGCTTCGGAGCCTCCGCGCCACGCGGCCAGGATGCCGGCGGCCCGGGTGAGTCCCGCGGCATCGCGCATGAGCCCCGCATCGGTCCACATCAGCTGCTGAAGTGCTGCACGCGTGAAGGGCGGGGCCGCGGCATCGGGAACCTCCCGAAGGGGGACGGGCGCGACGGGTGCAACGGGCCAGGCCACGTCGCGGGCCACCGCCTCGCCGGCGCGCGCACCGAACACGGCGCCCTCGAGCAGGGAGTTCGAGGCCAGGCGGTTGGCTCCGTGCACGCCCGTGCGGGCGGTCTCGCCGACCGCGTACAGCCCGGGCACCGTCGTGCGCCCGTCGAGGTCGGTGACGACCCCGCCCATCAGGTAGTGCGCAGCGGGGGTCACCGGGATCGGCTCGCGGCCCCAGTCGAGACCCCGCTCGCGCACCGCGGCGTCGATCGTGGGGAAGCGCTGCGCGAGGCGCTCGCCGCCGATCGCGGTGGCATCGAGCCGAACGGGGCGACCGCCCTGCGCGGCCATCGCGCGCGCGTTGGCGCGGGCCACGACGTCGCGCGGGGCGAGCTCGCCGTCGGGGTGGGCGTCGAACGCGAAGCGGCGGCCGGCGTCGTCGACGAGGGTCGCGCCGTCTCCGCGCACGGCCTCCGACACGAGGAACGGCGCGCCCACGGTGAGGGCCGTGGGGTGGAACTGCACGAACTCGAGATCGGCCACCGCGGCGCCCGCGCGGATCGCCGCGGCGATGCCGTCGGCGGTCGCGCCCAACGGGTTGGTGGTGTGGGCGTAGAGCTGACCCGCCCCGCCGGTGGCGAGGATCACCGCGTCGGCGGTGAGGCGCTCGCCGCCGTCGAGCTGGATGCCGACGACGCGGCCGTCGGCGATGACCAGGTCGCGCAGCAGCGCGTGTTCGCGCAGCTCGATCCCCGAGTCCCGGACCGCATCGCCGAGAGCGGCCTGGATCGCCGCTCCCGTCGCGTCGCCGCCCGCGTGCAGGACGCGTGCCACGGCGTGAGCCGCCTCCAGCCCCCGCGAGAAGTCGCCGTCGGCGGCGCGATCGAAGTCCACGCCGCGCTCGACGAGCTCCGAGATACGGGCCGGACCCTCGCCGACGAGCACGTCCACGGCATCCGGATCATTCAGTCCCGCGCCGGCGGTCAGCGTGTCGGCGGCGTGCGAGGCCACGGTGTCAGCGGGGGAGGTGACCGCCGCGATCCCGCCCTGCGCGCACCGCGTGTTGGTGTCGGGCAGTGCGCCCTTGGTCACGACCGTGACGCGGCATCCGCTCTCGGCCGCGTGCAGCGCCGCCGTGAGACCGGCGATGCCGCTGCCCACCACGACGACGGTGGTCATTTCACGGCGCCGTTCGGCTTGGCCGCGAGCATGCGCTCGAGGGCGACGGTCGCAGGCGCTGCGACGTCGGCCGGGACCGTGATGCGGTTGACGACCTCGCCCGCGACGAGCGACTCGAGCACCCAGGCCAGGTAGCCGGGGTGGATGCGATACATCGTCGAGCAGGGGCAGACCACCGGGTCGAGGCAGAAGATCTCGTGCTGCGGGTACTGAGCGGCCAGGCGCTGCACGAGGTTGATCTCGGTGCCGATCGCGAAGGTCGTGGGCTCGGTCGCCGCGGCGATGGCCTTGCGGATGATGTCGGTCGAGCCCGCTTCGTCGGCGGCGTCGACCACGTCCATCGGGCACTCGGGGTGCACGATCACGCGCACGCCGGGGTGCTCGGCGCGGGCCTTGTCGATCTGGTCGACGGTGAAGCGGCGGTGCACCGAGCAGAATCCGTGCCAGAGGATCACGCGGCTGTCTTCGATCACCTCGGCCGTCGAGCCGCCGAGCGGCTTGCGCGGGTTCCACATCGGCATCTGCTCGAGGGGCACGCCCATCGCCTTCGCGGTGTTGCGGCCCAGGTGTTGGTCGGGGAAGAACAGCACGCGACGACCGCGCGCGAACGCCCACTCCAGCACCGTCCGCGCGTTCGACGAGGTGCAGACGATGCCGCCGTGACGACCGACGAAACCCTTGATGGCGGCGGAGGAGTTCATGTACGTCACCGGGATCACGGGGACCAGGCCCTCGGCATCCGGGGTCTCGAGGTCTCCGAGCACGTCTTCGAGCTGCTCCCAGCACTCCTCGACCTGGTCGATGTCGGCCATGTCGGCCATCGAGCAGCCCGCGGCCAGGTTCGGCAGGATCACGGCCTGGTCGGGGCGCGACAGCAGGTCGGCGGTCTCGGCCATGAAGTGCACGCCGCAGAACACGATCGCCTCGGCCTCGGGCCGTTCTTTGGCGGCGTTCGCGAGCTGGAACGAATCGCCCACGTAGTCGGCGTGACGCACGACCTCCTCGCGCTGGTAGAAGTGCCCGAGCACGACCACCCGGTCGCCGAGCGTCTGCTTCGCTGCGCGGACGCGGGCGTCGAGCTCGTCGTCGGACGCGTCGCGATACTCCTGCGGCAACTCGCCCTGGCGCGGCGCCCCCGTGGGGATGACGTCGCCCATCGACGAGCCCGGGCCGTAGCCGGGGCGCGTGTCGAAGTCCCAGGGGCCGACGGCGAGGTCGGTCGTGCAGGTCGCATCGGTCGAGGCGCCCGAGACGATCGCCTGGATCGCGTGATCGACGCTGGGGTCGATCGCGGGGCGGGGCTGCAGGGTGAGAGGCGTGGCGGACATGGGCGTTTCCGATCAGTGACGGGACGGGAGCGGGCCGCGGTCGGCGAGCTCCACGTCGCGGTTGTAGCGGTAGAGGCGGGCGGGTCGGTGGCTTCCGGTGCGGAAGCGCTCGGTCGGGATGAGGGTGTCGGACGTGTCGACCTGGCGGCGGAAGTTCGCCGGGTCGAGGCGCTTGCCGAGGATCGACTCGGTCACTTCGCGCAGGTCGGCGAGCGTGAACTCATCGGGCAGCAGGCCGTGCGCGATGCGGCTGTAGCCGACCTTGTTGCGCAGGCGCCACAGCGTGTACTCGACGATGTCGTTGTGGTCGAAGGCGAGGGTCGGCAGGTCGGTCGCGTCGAACCACTCGACGTTCTCGGGGGCGTCGCCCTCGCGGGCGTGCGCGGCCACCTGGGCGTCGACTTCGTCGGAGCGCAGCAGCGCCCAGTACACGATCGACACCACCCGGGTGGGGGAGCGGTCCACGGCCCCGAACGCATACAGCTGCTCGAGGTAGCTGGGGGTGAGGCCGGTGGTTTCAGCGAGGGTTCGGGATGCCGCGGCATCGAGCTCTTCGGTCGCGTCGAGCCAGCCGCCGGGCAGCGCCCACCGCCCGTCGAAGGGGTCGCGCGTGCGGCGCACCAGGGGGAGTGAGAGGACCGGTTCGTCGTCGGCGTCACGGCGCACGCTGAAGATCACGGTCGACACCGCGACGCGCACATCGGCGTCGCGGGACTCGGGCTGAGGGGTTCGTGTCATGGTGACCATATCTCCGGGAACGATCTTAGTGTCATTCCGACTCGAAGGGCGAATCGCGCGGCGGACGCATACGGTTTGGGGCGCACCCCGTCGTTCGGGGCGCGAAATTGCCGCCCCGAACGGCGGGATCCGCCCCGAACGGCGAGAGGGGGACACAGCAGCTCCGCCTGGCCGCACCGCCCGGCCGCGCCGGCCCCGCGCGTCGAAAGGGTTCTCTCAGATGCGCGTCCTAGCCTCGAAGGGATTCAGGAGGTCCGGATGCCGATCGTCGACATCGCCCTGATCGTCCTTCTGGCGATCGCGCTCGTTTCAGGCCTCTCGCGGGGCTTCCTCGCCACCATCGGCTTCTTCGCCGGACTTGCGCTCGGCGCGCTCGCCGCGTACTGGGCGACGCCGTTCGTCGGGCAATGGGTCACCGATCCCTCGTGGCGTGGGCCGGCGATGATCGCCGCGGGCACCCTCCTGCTGTTCCTCGGAGCGTTCCTCGGCGGCAGCGTCGGCAGCTTCTTCCGCCGGGGCGCGGATCGCATCAAGCTGCGCGTTCCCGAGCGGCTGCTCGGCGGGGTGGTCAACGTCGCCGCGGCCAGTCTGGTCATCTCGTTCGTCGCCGGCGCGCTCACCCCCGTGGGCTTGCCGGTCGTGTCGGCGGCCCTCGGCTCCTCTGTCGTCGTCCGCACGATCGACGACCTCACCCCGCCGCCGGTGCGCACCGCTCTCGGCGACCTGCGCGGTCAGGTGTTCGCCGGGGGGATCCCGCGCTTCCCCGACCTCATCCAGATCGGCCCCGTTCCCACCACTCCCTCGATCGCGCTCGACGACCCCGCGCTCACGCAGGCCGCGCAGTCGGTCGCCCGCGTCTCGGGTACGGCCTACGCCTGCGGTGTCACCTCCAGCGGCTCCGGTTTCGTCGTGGCCGACGACAGAGTGGTCACCAACGCGCACGTGGTCGCAGGCGTCGACGCGCCCCTGGTCGAACTGCCCGGCCAGCCGGCGCGCGAAGGCCGCGTGGTCTACTTCGACCCCATCGACGATATCGCCGTGGTCTCGGTCGACCAGCTCGATGCGCGAGCCCTGCCGATCTCATCGGCGCTCGCCGTCGGTTCTCCCGCCGTCGTGCAGGGCTACCCCGGTGGTGGTCCGTTCACCTCGGGCAGTGCGCAGGTGATCTCGGAGGGAACCGTGCCGGTCCCCGACATCTACGACGACAGCTCCGCACCCCGCGACATCTACGCGATCGCCGGCATCGTGCGCCCCGGCAACTCCGGCGGCCCGCTGCTCACCACCGACGGCCAGGTCGCGGGCATCGTGTTCGCCCGCTCCGACACCGACGACAACGTCGGCTACGCCATGACCCCCGCCGAGCTCGAGCCGGTGATGGCCCAGATCGACGCGTTGTCGACGCCCGTGGCATCCGGCACCTGCACGCGGGACTGATCGCGCACGAGTCCGGCGGCCCGCCGACCAGGGCAACCTCTGTGCGTCTCCCGCGGTGAGCCGGTGCTCCGCTAGGCTGACCCCACAAGTCCACACCGGCCCCATGATCGATGCGGGAGAGCTCCGGCGAACGCAGCCGGGCACCGAAGGAGCAAGCCTCCCCGCCAATCTCTCAGGTACGCGTACCGCGTCGATCGGGCCACTCTGGAAAGAGGTTCGGGATGCCACGTCCCCGAGCCCGCCGACGGTGAAAGCCGCGCGAGTCGCGCGGTGAAACTCTCAGGCCCATGACAGAGGGGGAGTTCTTCAGGCGCCGCCCGGCGTCTGTCCGTCATCGCGAACGGCAGAACTCATGACCGAAACCCCCGCTCCACCGCGCACGTCCCCGCTGAACGATCGGCACGAGGCCCTCGGCGCCTCGTTCACCGACTTCGGCGGCTGGAACATGCCCGTGCGCTACACCTCCGACCTCGCCGAGCACCGCGCCGTGCGCGAAGCCGCGGGGCTGTTCGACATCTCGCACATGGCCGAGTTCCGCGTCGAGGGCGACGCGGCGGCCGCGTTCCTCGACTACGTGCTCGCCGGGCGCCTGTCGACCATGAAGATCGGCAAGGCGAAGTACTCGCTCGTGCTCGCCGAGAGCGGCGGCATCGTCGACGACGTCATCGTCTACCGCTTGGGGGAGCAGAGCTTCCTCGTCATCTCCAATGCCGGCAATCGGGATGCCGTGGCGGCGGCGTTCGACCTGGCGCAGCGCACGTGGGTCCCCGCGTCGGACGCTTCGACAGGCTCAGCGACCGGCGCTGGCGGAACCCTCGCGACCGCTGTCCCCGCGTCGGACGCTTCGACAGGCTCAGCGACCGGCGCTGGCGGAACCCTCGCGACCGCTGTCCCCGCGTCGGACGCTTCGACAGGCTCAGCGACCGGCGCTCGCGGAACCCTCGCGGTCGCCGACGTCACCGACGGTTACGCCCTCATCGCCCTGCAGGGCCCCGAAGCCCGCGGCATCCTGAGCTCCACCCCGGGCGTCGAGATCACCGGCACCGCTCTCGGTGAGCTCGGCTACTACGCCTGGACCGACGGCACTTTCGACGGCGCGCCCCTGTTCGTCGCCCGCACCGGGTACACCGGCGAAGACGGCTACGAGCTCATGATCCCCACCGCGCAGGCGGCGGACCTGTGGGACGCCGCGCTCGCCGCCGGCGCCGACCGCGGCCTCGTTCCGTGCGGTCTCGCCGCGCGCGACACCCTGCGCCTCGAGGCCGGCATGCCGCTGTACGGCCACGAGCTCTCGCGCGACATCGTCCCCGCGCAGGCGGGTCTCGGCCGCGTCGTCGCCGTCGACAAAGAGGCGTTCGTCGGAAAGGACGGCCTGTCGTCCGGTCCCGCCGACGCCCCCGTGCTCGTCGGTCTCGTCTCGGAGGGCCGCCGCGCGGGCCGCGCCGGCTATGCCGTGCTGCATGGCGACGACACCGTCGGCGAGATCACCAGCGGCGCCCTCAGCCCCACTCTCGGCCACCCCGTGGCCATGGCGTTCGTCGCGCCCGCGGCATCCGCCATCGGAACCGAACTGTCCATCGACGTGCGCGGAACCCGCATCCCCGCGACCGTCACCGCCCTTCCCTTCTATCGGAGAAACGCATGACCGACCTCACCGCCCTCAGCTACACCTCCGAGCACGAGTGGATCGCCCTCGAGGGCGACATCGCCACCGTCGGCATCACCGACTTCGCCGCTGACAAGCTCGGCGACGTCGTCTTCGTCGAGCTGCCCGGCGCCGACTCGGCCGTCTCGGCCGGCGACGTCTGCGGCGAGATCGAGTCGACCAAGTCGGTCGGCGAGCTCTACGCGCCGCTCAACGGCACGGTCGTCGAGGTCAACGACGCCGTGGTCGACGACCCCTCGCTGGTGAACGCCGAGCCGTTCGCCGGCGGGTGGCTCATCAAAATCCGCGTCGAGGGCGACCTTCCCTCCGACCTGCTCGACCGCGCCGCCTACGAGGACCTCACCGCATGAGCACTCTCCTTCCTCCCCGCACGGACGCGGGCACCCCGGCCGCCTTCACGGACCGCCACATCGGCATCGGCCCCGACGCCCAGGCGCACATGCTCGAGGTCGTCGGCTACGACAGTGTCGAGGCACTCGTCGAGACGGCCGTCCCGGCCTCGATCCACGTGCAGGCTCGCGCCACCAGCGCGATCCCGACCGCGGCCACCGAGGCCGAGGCCCTGGCGGAACTGCGCGAGCTGGCATCCGCCAACCGCTCCGCCCGCCCGATGATCGGTCTCGGCTACTACGACACCTTCACGCCGTCGGTGATCGCGCGCAACGTCCTCGAGAACCCGTCGTGGTACACCGCGTACACGCCGTACCAGCCCGAGATCTCGCAGGGCCGGCTTGAGGCGCTCATCAACTTCCAGACGATGGTGACCGACCTGACCGGCCTCGCCACGGCGAACGCGTCGATGCTCGACGAGTCCACCGCGGTGGTGGAGGGCATGCTCGTCGCCCGCCGCGCGTCGAAGGCGAAGACCGCCCTCTTCCTGGTCGATGTCGACGCGCTGCCGCAGACCAAGGCGCTGCTGCACCACCGCGCCGCGGCCGTCGGCATCCGCATTCTCGAGACCTCGTTCGAGGGGGAGGTGCCCGAGGCGTTCGGCGCGTTCGTGCAGTACCCTGGCGCGACCGGTCGCATCTGGGACTTCTCGGCGGTCGCCGAGGCGGTGCACGCCGCGGGTGGTCTCGTCGTGGCCGCCGCCGACCTGCTCGCGTTGACCCTGCTGCGCTCGCCCGGCTCGCTCGGCGCCGACGTCGCGGTGGGCACGACCCAGCGCTTCGGCGTGCCCCTCGGCTTCGGCGGACCCCACGCCGGCTACATGGCCGTGCGTGCGGGCCTCGAGCGTCAGCTGCCCGGCCGCTTGGTCGGCGTGTCACAGGATGCCGTCGGCGCCCCCGCGTACCGGCTGTCGTTGCAGACGCGCGAGCAGCACATCCGTCGCGAGAAGGCGACCTCGAACATCTGCACCGCCCAGGTGCTGCTGGCCGTGATGGCGGCGATGTACGCGGTGTACCACGGGCCCGACGGGCTCCGCGCGATCGCGACGCAGGTCGCGCGCAAGGCCGACGCCCTGGCATCCGCCCTGCGCTCCTCCGATCTGACGCTCGCGAGCGACGCCTTCTTCGACACCGTGCGCGTGCACGTGCCCGGACGCGCGCAAGACGTGATCGACCGCGCCCGCGAGCGCGGCTACCAGCTGCTCTGGGTCGACGACGCTACGGTGGGCGTCTCGGTCGATGAGACGACGACGGATGCCGATGTCTCGGCCATCCTCGACGCCTTCGGCCTGGCAACGGAGACGCTCCCCGAAGGCGAGGCGCTGCGCGGGATCGATGCGGCCCTGCTCCGCGACGACGAGTTCCTCACGCACCCCGTCTTCCACGCGCACCGCAGCGAGACAGCGATGATGCGGTACCTCAAGACCCTCGCCGACCGCGACTACGCGCTCGACCGCGGCATGATCCCGCTGGGCTCGTGCACGATGAAGCTCAACGCGGCCACCGAGATGGCGGCGGTGTCGTGGCCGGAGTTCTCGCGCGTGCACCCCTTCGCCCCTGAGGCCGACGTGCACGGCTACCTCGAGATGATCGAGCAGCTCGAGCGCTGGCTGGCCGAGGTGACCGGCTACGACGCGGTCTCGCTGCAGCCGAACGCGGGTTCACAGGGCGAGCTCGCGGGGCTCCTCGCGATCCGCGGGTACCACCTCGCCAACGGCGACACCGAGCGCACGGTGTGCCTCATTCCGTCGTCGGCGCACGGCACGAACGCCGCCTCGGCGATCCTCGCGGGCATGAAGGTCGTCGTCGTCGCGTGCGACGAGGCCGGCAACGTCGACCTCGGCGACCTGCGCGCGAAGATCGCGCAGCACGCGGCCGAGCTGTCGGCCCTGATGATCACGTACCCCTCGACCCACGGGGTGTACGAGCACGACGTGCTCGAGATCACGCAGGCCGTGCACGACGCCGGCGGACAGGTGTACGTCGACGGCGCCAACCTCAACGCGCTGCTCGGCTTCGCCCGCTTCGGCGACCTGGGCGGCGACGTCTCGCACCTCAACCTGCACAAGACGTTCGCGATCCCGCACGGCGGCGGCGGACCCGGTGTGGGTCCGGTCGCGGCGAAGGCGCACCTCGCGCCGTACCTGCCCTCGCACCCGTTCTCGCAGCGCGCGGATCACGCCGGTGGCGTGTTCGACGGGGGACCGGTCTCGGCCGCTCCGCACGGCTCCGCCGGCATCCTGCCGATCTCGTGGGCGTACGTGCGCATGATGGGCGCCGAGGGGCTGCGGCAGGCCACCGCCGCGGCGGTGCTCTCGGCCAACTACATCGCCACGCGCCTGCGCGAGCACTACCCGGTGCTGTACGCCGGTGAGGGCGGACTCGTCGCGCACGAGTGCATCCTCGACCTGCGTCCGCTCAAGGAGCAGACCGGCGTCACCGTCGACGACGTCGCGAAGCGCCTCATCGACTACGGCTTCCACGCCCCGACGATGTCGTTCCCGGTCGCCGGCACCCTGATGGTCGAGCCGACCGAGAGCGAAGACCTCGCCGAGCTCGACCGCTTCGTGGATGCCATGATCGCGATCAAGCACGAGGCCCTCGCGGTCGCGGCGGGGGAGTGGCCCGCCGACGACAACCCGCTGGTCAACGCCCCGCACACCGCCGAGACGGTCGTGGTGGGCGAGTGGGAGCACCCGTACTCGCGCGAGACCGCGGTGTACCCCGTGCGCTCGCTGATCCGCGGCAAGTACTGGCCCCCGGCGCGCCGCATCGACCAGGCCTACGGAGACCGCAACCTGGTCTGCTCGTGCCCGCCTCCGGAGGCGTTCGCCTGACCCGCGCGCGGCGTCGGCTCCCGGCATCCGGGGTCGGCGCCGCGCGGGGTCGGCAGGGCTCGGCGGGCCCGTTCATTTCGCGAGACTGCATCTCGCTGACAACTCTGTTGCAGCTTGACGGGGGTTTGTCAGCGACTTGCAGTTTCGCGCATGCTGGCGGCGAGGCTGTCGGCCGCGAGGTACCGCGCCGCGAGGTACCGCGCCGCGAGGTACCCCGCCGCGCTGCCGGCCACGCTTGCGCCCCACCGGACGTCGAGACTGCATGTCGCTGACAACTCCGTTGCAGCCTGACGCGGGTTTGTCAGCGAGATGCAGTCTCGCGCGCCAATGACCCCCGAAGGACACCCCGAAGCGAGGCCAAACGGCCCGGATCGGGGGTGCGGACGATCGGCATCCCGACGCCCAGCAGCATCGCCCGCAGGGAAGTGGCCTCGGCGACGTCGTCCCATGCCCAGTGCACCACGGTGCGGACCCCCGCGGCCAGAAGTCGCCGATCGCGTTTCTCCCGCGCGCGAAGCGCCTCGAGGGGGTCGCCGAAACGGCCGTCGTACTTGTGGTGACCGTCGGCTTCTCCGGCGATCCTCTGTGCGGGCCACCAGAGATCCACACGGTCCTCTCGCTCGTCCGTTGCCGGAAAGCGCTCCTGCAGTTCGGGAGCCGGGAACCCCAGCCACTCGATCGAGGCTCTGCTGATCGATTCGAGAGGGGACTCGGCGGCCCGATCGGCGCGATGCAGCGCCCACCTCGCCTGTCTCCTTCCGCGGGCGGATGAACGCTCCTCGTTCAGCACCACGAGCGCGAGGTCGCCCAGGGGTCGCGACGAACCGTGGCGTCGGCGACGGCGAGCGCCAGAGCGGGGTGCCGAGACCGCGCGATGTCGATGCAGGTGTCGGCGAGCGATGTCACCCGGATGCCGTCGACCTCCGCGAACGTACGATCTGAGGCTGCCGTCGTGTGCACACGCACTCCGCCCGAGCGCCGAGAGGTGGCGCCGTGTTCGGAAAGGACATGGATGTCATGATCGCCACCCACCAGCGGAAGCCCCAGAAGGACGGCGGCCGACTCGAGACACAAGACATCATCCGGATGCCACATCGCGTGCGCCTGCACTCGGAGCCCGTACCGCTGCCACGGCGCGAGGGCGTTCCATTCATCGCGCCGGGCGTACACACCCCGATTGAGACGGAGCACCTCGCCCCTTCGTCGGCTCCGCGTCGAGTGCACGAGAGTGCCGGCAGGGAGCAACGTCGCGGGAAGCTCGAGAGAAGACATGCGGTCCACCGTGGTCGAGCGACGCCGTCCCCGGGGCGCGCGACGATCAATCCGTGGAGAACGCCGCGCACCGGCATCCGGTGCAGAAGGCGCAAACGATCGACTTCCCTGGCTGGACGTCTGAGACGCCCGCTGCCGGGCGTCGCCTCGCGCGCCGAGGGCGTGTGGCCCGCGCGCCCTCGCCCCACACCCGCCGAGACTGCATCTCGCTGACGACTCGATTGCAGCGTGACGCGGGTTTGTCAGCGAGTTGCAGTCTCGCGAGGAAATCGGCCATTCTGTCGCGGTCACGCCCGGCGACCGCGACAGCGGCACGCGCGCGCGAAGACCCGCCGAGACTGCATCTCGCTGACAACTCCGTTGCAGCGTGACGCGGGTTCGTCAGCGAGTTGCAGTCTCGCGGCAAACGAGACCCGGACGCGCCCCGCGAACAGGGCCGAACCCCACCCGGCGGGCCCCGGCGGGCCCAGGGTGATCCCCAGGAGGCCTTTAGTAAAGTGCCCCTGTGCACCACGGGCTGAACGACGTTCCTCGACCGAATCGACGACGCCGCGGAGTCGGCGGCCTGCTCGCGATGGCCGCAGCCGCCGCCGTCGTGCTCGCCGGGTGCTCCGCGCCCGAGACCAGCCCCGCGCCGCGCGAAGAAGAACCCACCACCCTGACCCTCGGTGTGGTCGGCTCGCTCACGAGCTTCAACGCCGCCAGCGCCACCGGCGACACCGACGCGAACCGGGCCGTCGCGGCCCTGCTCGACGAGAAGCTCGGCTCTCTCGACGGCAACCTGCAGGTCGTTCCCAACGACGGCCTCGGCCGCATCACCCGCGTGCAGGGCGATCCGTTGAAGGTCAGCTACGAACTCTTCAGCGACCGCGTCTGGTCGGACGGCACCGAGGTCAGCCTCGACGACCTGCTGTTCGGGTGGGCCGTGTCGTCGCACTACTTCGACGACGCCACCTACGACGCCTCGGGCCAGCTGGTGTCGGGCACCCGCTACTTCGACACCGCGGCACCGGCCGACCCCAACGCCGCGACGACGCGACCGAGCCTCGACCGCGCCAACGACACCCTGACCCTCACCTACGCCCAGCCCTTCGCCGACTGGAACCGGCAGTGGCTGCTCGACCGGCCGATCCACGTGGTCGCGCAGCGCGCGGGCGTGAGCGTGAAAGACCTCGTGACGGCGATCATGACGACACCCGCGGGCGACCCGGCGGCGCCGCGCGAGCCGAATCCGGTGCTCGCGGCGGCCGCGAAGGTCTGGAACACCGGCTTCGACGTGGCCCCCGGTACGACGCCCGATCCCGCCGGCGTCGTGTCGTCGGGACCGTGGAAGGTCAGCGCCATCACCGACGACACCCTCGAGCTCGCGCGGCGCGACAGCTACCAGGGCGGTCACTTCCCGGGTCTCGAGAGCCTGAAGGTGCGCTTCTTCGCCGACCGTTCGGCGCAGCTGTCCGCCGTCGAGGCGGGGGTGGTCGACGTCGCGAACGTCGGCGACATCGACGCCACCGAGCTGAAGACGCTCACCGATGCCGGGCTACAGGTCAGCACCGGACCGACCACCCAGACCCTGCAGCTGCGGTTCGCCGACGGCACGGCATCCGCCCTCCGTCAGGCCACGACCCTTTCGCTCGATCGCTCCGCGCTGGTGAAGGACGTGCTGGGCGACGTGCGCCCCGACGCGCAGCCGCTGCAGTCGTTCCTCTCGTCGCCGGCGACCGGTCAGCTCTACAACGACCTCGTGTCGGGCAACGGAGCCCCCGGAACCGGGAGCGACGTCGACGGAGCGCGCTCGGCCCTCGACGATCGCGCGGCCGTGCTGCGCGTCGCCTACGACAGCACCGACGAGGTGTCGTCGACGGTGTTCGCGCGTCTCGTGACGATGGCGGCCAAGGCGGGCATCGCGGTGCGCGCGGCGACGGCCGACGACGTTCCGGATGCCACCCTGGCCTGGGTGGGCGAAGACGAGAGCCTCTACCGCTCGGCGCGCGACCGCATCGCGGAGGGGGTCGATGGCGAGAACACCGAGGAGCTCTTCGACGAGCTGACCGTGCACACCGACCCGGTCGACGTCCTGTCGGAGGCCAAGGAGATCGACCGCTCGCTCTTCACCGCGTACGCGGGCGTGCCCCTGCTCGAGCGCACGGGCGCCGTGGTCGCCGCGGCCGGAGTCGGAGGAGTGACCTACACCTCCGAGCCCAACGGCGTGCCCCCGTCGTTCTGGATCTGGTCGCCGCCGCAGAGCTGAGCGACGTTCCGCATGCCGGGAGCCCTGACTTCGCCTCGCCATCGCTGCGGACGAATGTTCCGGATGCCGAGACCCCGGCGCTCTCGTTGCGCGCGGCG
The DNA here is from genome assembly GCF_032464975.1 of Microbacterium algihabitans. Lineage (NCBI taxonomy): Bacteria > Bacillati > Actinomycetota > Actinomycetes > Micrococcales > Microbacteriaceae > Microbacterium > Microbacterium algihabitans. The sequence goes on along the minus strand of NZ_JAWDIU010000002.1, from coordinate 411,438 downwards.
CCTCAGGGGGTCGGGGTCGGCGTCGACGCCGGCGCGGGCGGCGCGAAGATCGCGGGCCACCAGGCCGCGGCGAGCGGGTAGCCCACGAAGGCGACGATGTCGATGATCGTGTGCGCGATCACCAAGGGCATCACCCTGCCCCAGCGCTTGTAGCACCAGCCGAACACGAGGCCCATCACGACGTTGCCGAGCGCCGACGGCCACCCCTGGTAGAGGTGGTAGCTGCCGCGCAGCAGCGCGGTGGAGACGATGATGCCGGTCCACGACCAGCCGAGGCGGCGCAGGCGATCGAAGAGGAAGCCGAGGAAGATGACCTCCTCGGTGAGGCCGGCGCGCAGCGCCGCCAGTACGAGGAGCGCGATGACCCACCACGACGAGTCGAGCGGGGCGGGAATCACCGTGATGCTCTGCCCGATGGAGCGGCCGATCGCGTAGACGCCGATGCCCGGCGCTCCGATGAGCACGACGAGCAGGACGCCGCGGAGGATGTCGCCGCCGAAGCGGCGGAAGTCGAGCCCGATCCGGCGCAGCGCGTTGTTCGCCGGCTCCCACAGCAGGTAGACCGCGAGGGCGACCAGGGCGAGCGAGAAGAAGATGTCGAGGAACTGGTAGATCGCATCCCACAGCGGCTCGGCGCTGCGCGAGGGGTTCAGCTGCGTCTGCTGCTGCGAGATCGGGGCGCGGGTGGCTGCGCGCACGAACGACACGACCGAGTAGATGGCCGATTGACCCACGCTGACGAGCAGCACGATCGCGATCTCCCAGCCCAGACGCCGACGGTCGTACCGGTCGGCGGGGGAGAGGGTCGGAGGATAGGTCCAGTCGGCTGGACCCCGAAGGGCGCCCGACTTGTCAGATTGCCACATCTGAACCCTTCCGAGTAAATCCTCTGTAACGTTTTTCAGAGGAGTTTGGGGCACCTGGGTAAACGTGCCTAGTGTGTTCTCATCCTGCCCGACGGATCTTCCATGCATCTTGTGCTGCGTGAAAACCTACCCGGGCGACGATCATCCCTTCCCTGGAGGAACTGTGAAGCGCAACAAGATTGCCCTTTCCGGTCTCGCCCTGCTGGGAGCCGTCGGGCTTATGCTCGCCGGCTGCGCAGGCGGAGACTCGGACAGCGGCTCTGCATCCGGCAGCGGCGACGCGTCGGCGATCATCCGGACCAACGGCTCCGAGCCGCAGAACCCGCTGATCCCCACCAACACGAACGAGGTCGGTGGCGGAAAGATCCTCGACTCGATCTTCGCGGGCCTGGTCTACTACGACGCAGACGGCGCCCCGGTGAACGACATGGCCGAGTCCATCGTCACCAACGACCCCCAGAACCTCACGGTCACCCTGAAGAAGGGCCAGAAGTTCACGGACGGCACCGAGGTCAAGGCCGACAACTTCATCAAGGCCTGGAACTACGGCGCGCAGCTGTCGAACAACCAGCTCAACAGCTACTTCTTCGAGGACATCGTCGGTTTCAGCTACGACGCTGACTCCGAGCTCACGGGTCTGAAGAAGGTCGACGACTACACCTTCACGATCGAGCTCTCCAAGCCCGCCGCCGACTTCGCGCTGCGCCTCGGCTACTCGGCGTTCTTCCCGCTGCCCGACTCGGCCTTCGCCGACATGGCCGCGTTCGGTGAGAACCCGATCGGCAACGGCCCGTACAAGCTCGCCAGCGACAGCGCATGGCAGCACAACGTGCAGATCGACCTCGTCAAGAACGAGGACTACCAGGGCGGCCGCACCGTCGCCAACGGTGGTCTGACCGTCGTCTTCTACGCGTCGCAGGACGCGGCCTACGCCGACCTCCTCGGTGGCAACGTCGACGTGATCGACGCGATCCCGCCGGCATCGCAGGCGACCTTCACCTCCGACCTGGGCGACCGCGCGGTCAACCAGCCGGCGGCTGTGTTCCAGTCGTTCACGATCCCCGAGCGCCTCGCGCACTTCAGCGGTGAAGAGGGCAAGCTGCGTCGTCAGGCGCTGTCGATGGCCATCAACCGCGACGAGATCACCAAGACGATCTTCCAGGGCACCCGTACGCCCGCCAGCGACTTCACCTCGCCGGTCATCAACGGCTGGTCCGACTCGCTCGCCGGCTCCGACGTGCTCAAGTACGACGAGGCCAAGGCGAAGGACCTGTGGGCTCAGGCCGACGCCATCTCGCCGTGGACCGGCACCTTCCAGATCGCGTACAACGCCGACGGTGGACACCAGACCTGGGTCGACGCGGTGACCAACTCGATCAAGAACACCCTCGGCATCGACGCGTCCGGCGCGCCGTACCCGACGTTCAAGGAAGCCCGCTCGGCCATCACCGACCGCAGCATCCAGACCGCGTTCCGCACCGGTTGGCAGGCCGACTACCCCGGTCTGTACAACTTCCTCGGACCGCTGTACGCGACCGACGCCTCGTCCAACGACGGTGACTACTCGAACCCCCAGTTCGACCAGCTCCTGAGCGACGGCATCGCCGAGACCGACGTCGACACCCAGAACCAGGACTTCCAGAAGGCCCAGGAGATCCTCCTGCAGGACCTCCCGGCCATCCCGCTCTGGTACTCCAACGTGACCGGTGGCTTCGCCGAAGGCGTGAACAACGTCAAGTTCGGCTGGAACTCGGTGCCGCTGTACTACGAGATCACGAAGTAACCCTTCCGATCTCTGGCCGCGAGGCGGTGACGGATTCGTCACCGCCTCGCGGTCTGCCAGCCAGGCCTCATCACGACGTGTGATAAAACGGCACGGGCCCTTTCGGGGCCGTCCCCCCACGAAAACGTCGGATGAGGCGTTTCCCACGTTCGAAAAGAGAGCGGATGCTCGGCTACATCCTCAGACGTCTGCTGCAGGTGCTCCCCGTGTTCTTCGGGGCCACCCTGCTGATCTACTTCATGGTCTTCGCCATGCCGGGAGACCCGATCCTCGGGCTCTTCGGCGACAAGACCCCCGCCCCGCAGGTCGTCGAAGCCTTGCGGGCCCAATACCACCTGGACCAGCCCTTCATCGTCCAGTACTTCCTCTACATCGGCGGCATCTTCCAGGGTGATCTCGGAACCACGTTCTCGGGTCAGTCCGTCAACGAGGTCCTCGCGCGCACGCTCCCCGTGACGGCGCGTCTGGCGATCATGGCCCTGGCCATCGAGTTCGTGCTCGCCGTCGTGGTCGGCACGATCTCGGCCATCCGCAAGGGCAAGCTGTTCGACAACGTCGCGCTGATCATCGCGCTGCTGTTCGTGGCGCTGCCGATCTTCGTGGCCTGCTTCCTCGCGCAGTACTTCCTCGCGGTCCAACTCGGCTGGTTCCGCCCCACAGTCGGTGCGCAGAACAACTGGGGCGATCTGATCCTGCCGGCCATCGTGCTCGGCTTCAGCCTCTTCGCCACAAGCATGCGCCTGATGCGCGGGTCGGTCATCGACACGCTCAACCAGGACTGGGTGCGCACCGCCTACAGCAAGGGCCTCTCGCGTCGCCGCGTGATCCCCGTGCACGTGCTGCGCAACTCGCTCATCCCGGTCATCACCAACTCCGCGACCAACTTCGGCGTGCTGCTGGTCGGCGCGACCGTCACCGAGGGCATCTTCAACATCCCCGGTGTCGGTAACACGCTGTACCAGGCCACCATCCGCGGAGAGGGCCCGACGGTCGTGTCGTTCGTGACCGTCTTCGTCATCATCTACGTGCTGGTCAACCTGGTCGTCGACCTCCTGTACGGCCTTCTCGACCCGAGGATCCGCTATGTCAAGTAGTCAGTTCCCGGCGCCGCACTACGTCGCGCCGATCAAGACCGAAACGATCTCGGTCGACGCCGTCCGCGTGGCGGCGCGCAAGAGCAACCTGTGGCTCGACGCGTGGCGCGACCTCCGTCGTCGGCCCACCTTCTGGATCGCCCTCGCCGTCATGTTCGTCGTGATCCTCATGGCGATCGCTCCGACGCTGTTCACCCAGGTCCCCCCGAACAACGACTGCCAGCTGTCCAACAGCAACGGCGGACCGCAGGCGGGCCACATCCTGGGCTTCACGTTCCAGGGCTGCGACACGTTCTCGCGCATCGTCTGGGGTGCCCGCACCTCGCTGTCGGTGGGTCTGCTGGCCACCGCGATCGGCACGATCATCGGCCTCATCATGGGCGCGCTGTCGGGCTTCTACGGCGGATGGCTCGACGCGGTGATCTCGCGCGTCGGCGACATCTTCTTCTCGATCCCCTACATCCTCGCGGCCATCGTCGTGATGAGCGTGTTCTCGCAGTACCGCAACGTGCTGACCCTCGCCTTCGCCATCGGCGGGTTCGCGTGGGCCTCCACGGCTCGCGTGGTGCGCGCCGAGGTGCTGCGCGTGCGACAGGCCGACTACGTCGCGGCCTCGCAGGCGCTGGGGCAGACGAAGTTCAAGACGCTGCTCACCCACGTCATCCCGAACGCCATCGCGCCGCTGCTCGTGGTCACCACGATCAGCCTCGCCGCGGCGATCGTCGCCGAGGCGACCCTGTCGTTCCTCGGTGTCGGCCTCGGCGGCAGCACCATGTCGTGGGGCAACGACATCAGCCAGGCGCAGCAGTCGCTGCGCGTCGCGCCCGCGGCGCTCATCTGGCCCTCGGTCGCCCTGACGGTCACGGTGCTGGCGTTCATCCTGCTGGGCGAGCTCATTCGAGACGCCATCGACCCGAGAGCGAGGGCCCGCCGATGAGCGACGCCACCATGACGCCTCTGCTGTCCATTCGCGACCTCAAGGTCGCCTTCGAGGGCGAGGGCGGATCCCGCCAGGTGCTCCACGGCGTGAGCCTCGACGTCTTCCCCGGCCAGACCGTCGCCATCGTCGGCGAGTCGGGCTCGGGAAAGTCGACCACCGCTTCCGCGGTGATCGGTTTGCTCCCCGGCACCGGTCACGTCACCGGCGGCAGCATCACGCTCGACGGGCGCGAGCTGACCGACCTGAGCGCGACGCAGTTCGAGTCGGTGCGCGGCAAGGACATCGGCTACGTTCCTCAGGACCCGATGTCGAACCTCAACCCGGTGTGGAGCATCGGCTTCCAGGTGAAGGAGGCGATCCGTGCGAACGGCATCGCCACCGGTCGCAAGGAGGTCGAGAAGCGCGCGATCGAGGTGCTGAAGCAGGCCGGCCTCGCCGACGCCGAGCGTCGCCTGCACCAGTACCCGCACCAGTTCTCGGGCGGTATGCGCCAGCGCGCGCTCATCGGCATCGGCCTCGCGGCCGACCCGAAGCTCCTGATCGCCGACGAGCCGACCTCGGCCCTCGACGTGACCGTGCAGCGCGTGATCCTCGATCACATGGCCTCGTTGACGCGTGAGCGCGGCACCTCGGTGCTGCTCATCACGCACGACCTGGGACTCGCCGCCGAGCGCGCCGACACCATCGTCGTGATGAACCAGGGCGAGATCGTCGAGTCGGGTCCCAGCCGCGAGATTCTCGAGAACCCGCAGCACCCGTACACCCAGCGCCTCGTCGCCGCTGCGCCCAGCATCGCCTCGCAGCGCATCCAGGCGAAGGTCGAAGACCGCGGCATCCTGCGCGAATCCGACATCGACGCCCCGGCGACCGTCAAGGTCACCGACCTGGTCAAGGAATACAAGATCCGCCAGGGCGGGTTCCGCAGCGAGCAGTTCCGCGCCGTCGACGGGGTCTCGTTCGAGATCCCGCGCGGCAAGACGCTGGCGCTGGTGGGGGAGTCGGGCTCGGGCAAGTCGACGATCGCCAAGATGGTGCTCAAGCTCGAGGAGCCCACGTCGGGCTCGATCGAGGTCGACGGGGTCAACACCGGCAAGCTGAACGCGAAGGACACCTTCAACCTCCGCCGCCGCATGCAGCCGGTGTTCCAGGACCCGTACGGTTCGCTCGACCCTCTGCGCAGCATCGGCAACCTGATCGCCGAGCCGTTGAACATCCACAAGGTGGGCGACAACGCCTCGCGGCGCGCCCGCGTGGAGGAGCTGCTCGAGCAGGTCGCCCTGCCGCAGGAGCTCGCCTCGCGCTACCCCAACGAGCTGTCCGGCGGACAGCGTCAGCGTGTCGCCATCGCGCGCGCACTGGCGCTCAAGCCCGACATCCTCGTGCTCGACGAGGCCGTGTCGGCCCTCGACGTGCTGGTGCAGGCGCAGGTCCTCCAGCTGCTGGCGGAGCTGCAGTCCGAGCTCGGTCTGACCTACCTGTTCATCACGCACGACCTCGCCGTCGTCCGTGTCGCCGCCGACCTGGTGTGCGTCATGGAGCGCGGCAAGCTCGTCGAACAGGGCACGGTCGACGAGATCTTCGCGCAGCCCTCGCAGGAGTACACGCAGCGTCTGCTCGACGCGATCCCCGGCGCTTCGCTGTCGCTGGGTGGCGCGTGACGCGCGACGAGCGATTCCGGGGCACGGAACACCCGCGGGTGTTCCGTGCCCCGTCCGCGGTCGTCGGGCTCGTGCTCGGGGCCGCGCTGGCAGTCGTCCTCCTCGGCGACGCCGCGATCCGGGCGGGGATCGGCGAGATGCTGCTCATCGCCCCGTGGGTGCTGTTGGCGCTCTGGGGCGTGTACGCCCTGCTGTTCGCCCCGCACGTGCGGATCGACGCGAACGGCATCCGGATCCACAACCCGCTGCGCGTCAGCGACATCGCCTGGGCGCGTGTCAGCGACATCGACATGCGCTGGCAGCTAGAGGTGAAGACCGACGAACCGCGGGTCTACAAGGCCTTCGGCGGGCCCGTCGCCGGCCGCCCCGGTCGACCGCCCCTGCGCCGTGGCGACGACGACCGTGCGCGGCGCGAGCCGCCCGCCATCCGCGACCTCCAGGTCATCCAGGACGCGTGGGAGTCGGCTCGACCGACGGCCCCGAAGAACGGCTCCGTCCGTCGTTTCTGGGACATTCCCTCGGCGATTTCCCTCCTGGTTCTGATCGTCTGGGTTATTATCGCTTTGTTCATTTCCGGCGGTCTCCGCTGAGCGCAGTGCTGCGCTCGAGCTGACCGTTCGTGACAAAGCGCCATGTAAGCGCTTTGTTACATTCGTGAAAAGTGTGTTCCCCCCGCGCACATTCCGCGAAAAGCCGACGTAGGGTCGCTGAAGATCCTTAGCCAGGCGAAACAATCGGCGGGGATCTCGAAGGCGAGAGGACCCCCCATGATGCAGACCCCCGAGACGTTCCGGACGGGCATTCGCGCGTCATGACGTTCTACGTTCTGCGCCGGTTCCTGAACTACGCCGTTCTCAGCCTGCTCGCCACGTGCCTTGCGTACGTGCTGGGAAGTGCGCTGCTGCGGCCTCAGGACCGCTTCTACGGCATGAACCCGCGGCCGCCCCAGGAGTCGATCATCGCGAGCCTCGACGCTCTCGGTGCCAACCCCGACGTGCCGATCATCGTGCGCCTGTGGAACTGGTTGGTGAACCTGTTCACCAACTTCTCCCTCGGCACCACGATCGGCGGCCAGGACGTCATGACCGAGATCGCCACGCGCGCCGGCACGAGCCTGCGCCTGCTGCTCATCGGCTCGATCCTCGGCGCCATCGTCGGCGTACTCATCGGCGTGTGGGGCGCGGTGCGCCAGTACCGCGCGAGCGACCAGGTCACGACCTACGCGTCGTACCTCGTGTTCGCGACCCCGACCTTCGTGATCGGCGTGCTGCTGATGATCGCGGCCACCGCCTTCAACAACGCCCTGGGCAACCAGGTGATCCGCTTCACCGGCGAGTACACCGCGGGGGTCGAGGGCTTCGGCCCGATGCTGGCCGACCGTGCCGTGCACCTGCTGCTGCCGACGATCGCGCTCGTGCTCATCAGCGCCGCGTCGTTCTCGCGCTACCAGCGCAGCATGATGCTCGACGTGCTGGGGGCGGACTACATCCGCACCGCCCGCGCGAAGGGTCTGCCGCGCACGCAGGCATTGTTCCGCCACGGCGTGCGCATCGCCCTCATTCCGATGTCGACATTCTTCGCCTACAGCTTCGGCACCTTGATCGCCGGTTCGGCGATGCTCGAGATCGTCTTTTCGTGGCGCGGAATGGGGCAATTCCAGCTCAACGCCGTGACGCAGCAGGACATCAATGCGGTGGCGGGCTCCACGCTTTTCGTCGCCGTGCTCGTCCTGCTTTCTTCGACCCTGTCCGAAGTGCTCTACGCAGCCCTCGACCCGAGAGTGAGGAGCTGACATGACAATGCAGGAAGACGCCCTCGACGGCACCCTCGTCGCCACCAGCCCGGTCACCCGCGCCCGCAAGCCGCTCTCGCGCGGTGCACTGGTGCGCGCACGCCTGCGCAAGATGCCCCGGTTCTGGGTCGGCGCGAGCGTGCTCGTGTTCATCGTGCTCTGGGCCTTCATCGGACCCCTGCTCTCGCCGTGGGACGCCACTCAGCGCGACTTCCTCAACGTCGGCCTCGGCCCGACGCAGTTGCACTGGTTCGGCACCAACGGCATCGGGCAGGACATCTACGCCCAGACGCTCGTCGGCCTGCAGAAGTCGCTCATCATCGGCGCCCTCGCGGGTGTCGGCGCGACCCTGATCGCCGCGGCGGTGGGCTCGGTCGCCGGCTACCTCGGCGGCAAGATCGACGCCGTCATCGGCTGGATCATCCACCTGCTGCTGGTGGTGCCCTCGTTCTTCATCCTCGTGCTGCTGAGCCCGCTGACGCGCGGCCTGTCGTGGCTGGCGCTGACCTTCTTCCTGGCGGTGTTCAGCTGGATGATCCTCGCCCAGGTGGTGCGCAACCAGACCCGGTCGCTGCGCAACCGCGACTTCGTGCGGGCGGCGCGCTACATGGGCATGCCGACCCGGCAGATCCTCGGCCGCCACATCATCCCCAACATCGCGTCGCTGCTGATCATCGACGCGACCCTCGGCATCGTCGCGGCCATCATGGCCGAGACCTCGCTCAGCTACTTCGGCTTCGGCGTGCAGGCGCCCGACGTCTCGCTCGGCACCCTGCTGTCGGCGGGCACCTCGGCCGCCGTGACCCGCCCGTGGCTGTTCGTGTACCCCGCCGGCGTGCTGATCGTGCTGCTCCTGGCCATCAGCCTCATCGGCGACGCGCTGCGCGACGCCATCGACCCCACTTCGGGAGCGAACCGTGACTGACCCCCGTTCCGCCACCCTGCTGTCGTCGACCGGACGCCAGCCGCTGCTGTCGGTCCGCGACCTCAGCGTGACCTTCCCCCAGCGCGAGGGCAACGCCGTCCGCGCCGTCCGCGGCATCTCCTATGACGTGCACGAGGGCGAGTTCCTCGGCATCGTCGGAGAGTCCGGTTCCGGTAAGAGCGTGTCGTCGCTCGCGGTGATGGGGCTGCTGCCCTCGAACGCCCGCGTCGAGGGCGACATCGTCTACGACGGTCGGTCGCTGCTGGCGATGAACGATGCCCAGCTGTCGAAGATCCGCGGCGCCGAGCTCGCGATGGTCTTCCAAGACCCGCTGTCGGCGCTCACCCCGGTCTACACGGTGGGCGACCAGATCTCCGAGGGCCTGCGCCTGCACGACAAGGCACTGTCGGCCCAGGCCGCGCACGCCCGCTCGGTCGAGCTGCTCAAGCTCGTCGGCATCCCGGATGCCGAGCGTCGGGCCCGCGCGTACCCGCACGAGTTCTCGGGCGGTATGCGTCAGCGCGCGATGATCGCCATGGCCATCGCCAACGATCCGCGGGTCATCATCGCCGACGAGCCCACCACGGCGCTCGACGTGACGATCCAGGCGCAGATCCTCGAGGTGCTGCAGAAGGCCCGCGAGGTCACGGGCGCCGCCGTCGTGCTCATCACGCACGACCTCGGCGTCGTGGCCGGTCACGCCGACCGCGTCGCGGTGATGTACGCGGGCAAGCTCGTCGAGCGCGGCTCGGTCGACGAGATCTTCCACGACCCGCACATGCCCTACACGGTGGGTCTGCTGCGCTCGGTGCCGAACATGCAGACCGCCGGCTCGCAGCGTCTGGTGCCGTTGGAGGGACGCCCGCCGTCCCTCGCGAGCCTGCCCAAGGGGTGCCCCTTCGCGGCGCGCTGCCCGATCGCGATCGACGCGTGCCACGACATCGAGCCCGAGCTCGCGATGCACGGCACCGACCCCGATCACGTCTCGGCCTGCATTCGCGCCGACGAGATCGCGTCCGGTGCCCTCGCCCGCCCCGACATCTTCCCCCGCCCCGAGGCGCTGGGCGAGATCCCGCCGCTGCGTCCCGACGTCACCCCGGCCGTCGAGGTCACCGATCTGACGAAGCACTTCCCGCTGATGAAGGGCTCGGTCTTCCCGCGCCGCATCGGCACGGTGCGCGCCGTCGACGGCATCTCGTTCTCGATCCAGCCCGGTCGCACCATGGGCCTGGTGGGGGAGTCGGGGTGCGGGAAGACGACGACGATCCTCGAGATCATGGAGATGGTCGCGCCCCAGAGCGGCAGCATCCGCATCAACGGCACCGACGTGGCCACCGTGAGCCGCAAAGACAAGGCGACGCTGCGCAAGGGCATCCAGATCGTCTTCCAAGACCCGATGGGCGCGATCGACCCGCGCCTGCCGGTCGGCGAGGTCATCACCGAGCCGCTGCTGGTGCAGGGCGTGCCCCGTGCCGAACGCGACCGCAAGATGACCGAGCTGCTCGAGCTCGTCGGCCTCGACCCCAACATGTCGGACCGCTACCCGCACGAGTTCTCGGGCGGTCAGCGTCAGCGCATCGGCATCGCCCGCGCCCTCGCGACCGACCCCGCCGTCGTCGTGCTCGACGAGCCGGTCTCGGCCCTCGACGTCTCGATCCAGGCCGGTGTCATCAATCTGCTCGAAGACCTCAAGGAACGCCTCGGCCTGTCGTTCCTCTTCGTCGCGCACGACCTCGCCGTGGTCCGTCAGATCGCCGACGACGTCTCGGTCATGTACCTCGGGCGCATCGTCGAGCAGGGTCCCGTCGACGCGGTGTTCGACGACCCCCGGCATCCGTACACCAAGGCCCTCATCTCGGCCGCGCCCATCCCGGATCCGCGCATCGAGCGCGCGCGCACCCGCATCCTGCTCGACGGCGACCTGCCGAGCCCGACGCAGGAGATCTCCGGATGCCGCTTCCGCACGCGCTGCCCGCTGTACCGCCTGCTGCCCGACGCCGACCGGCGCCGGTGCGACTCCGACGACCCCGGTCTGCGCTCTTCGGCGCGCTCCGAGGTGGCGTGCCACTACGCCGAACGCTCCGACCTCGTCCTCGAGACGGCGTCGGTCGCGTCCCCCCGAACGTCTTCGATCGACGGCACCACGGCGTCGGAGACCCTCCCCGATCACCAACGAGAGGACTGATCACATGAAGATCCGCAAAGCGAAGGGGCTCGGCGCCCTCACGCTGCTGAGCGTCGCCGCCCTGGCGATCGCCGGCTGCGCGCCGGGCAACACGGCGGCTCCGTCCGCCAACCCCGAGGACCAGAACTCGCTGCCCTCGACCGCGTGGGTCCGCGCCGACGCCGCCGACGTGCAGGACGGCGGAACCCTCACGCTGGCCGTCGACTCGATGCCCGTCAACTGGAACAACTTCCAGATCGACGGCAATGAGGCCAACACCAACGACATCATCTCGGCGATGCAGGGTGGCCCCATCAAGATCGACGAGTCGGGCAAGCCGGTCGTCAACGAGGACTACGCCTCGTCGGTCGAGCTGACCAACGAGAGCCCCCAGACGGTCGAGATCAAGCTGAACCCGGATGCCGTGTGGGAGGACGGGACGCCCATCACCGTCGCCGACTACCAGGCGACCTGGAAGGCCAACAACGGCTCGAACCCCGAATACGTCGTCATCTCCACCACCGGCTGGGACCAGATCGAATCGGTCGAGCAGGGCACGGACGAGTTCGACGTCATCATCACGTTCTCGTCGGTGTACGCCGACTGGCAGGGTCTGCTCGGTCAGATCCTCCCCGCCTCGGCCGCGAGCGACCCGAACACCTTCAACACGGGCTACCTCACCACGGCCCTTCCCTCTTCGGGTCCCTTCCTCCTGGGCTCGTTCGACTCGACGGCCGGCATCGCCACCCTCGAGCGCAACCCCAAGTGGTGGGGCCAGGCGCCCAAGCTCGAGACGATCGTCTACCGCGCGGTGAGCCAGGACCAGCAGGGCACCTCGTTCAGCAACGGTGAGATCGACGCGCTGAACATCAGCGCCAACGCCGACCTCTACCAGACCGCTCAGAACGTGCAGGGCGCCGAGATCCAGGCCTCCAACGGTCTGACCTGGACGCACATCACCATGCGCGCCTCCGACGGTCCGCTGGCCGACGTCAACGTCCGCAAGGCCGTGGCATCCATCGTCAACCGCGAGCAGATCGCCAACACGGCGAACTCGCCCGTCGGCGTCCCCGCCATCACGCAGGGCAGCTACGTGTTCATGCCCGGTCAGGACGGCTACACCGACGAGGCGCTGCCCTACGACACCGACGCCGGTGCCAAGTACCTCGAAGACGCCGGTTACACCAAGGACGGCGACTCCTGGGTCAAGGACGGCACCCCTCTGAAGTTCTCGGTCACCGTCCCCGCCGACACCGCCACGAACATTCAGCGTGCCGAGCAGATCCAGGCCGACCTCAGCGAGTTCGGCATCCCGGTCGACCTGAACACCGTGCCCGTGGGCGGTTACTTCAGCGACTACATCATCCCCGGTGACTTCGAGATGGTGACGTTCTCGTGGCGCGGTACCGCGTACCCGATCTCGTCGAGCGAGTCGCTGTTCTCGCCCGTCGACTCGGCGCAGAACTACACCGGCATCACCGACCCGCAGCTGGCGGACCTGTGGCAGAAGGCCAACACCGACCTCGACCCCGACTCGCGCCTGAAGACGGCCGAGGAGATCGACAAGGTGCTGTGGTCGTACGTGCCGATCATCCCGATCGCGCCGCTGCCCAACGTCTACGCCGTCAAGCAGGGTCTCGTGAACTGGGGCGCCACCCAGTTCGAGACCGTCGACTGGACGATCGTGGGCTTCCAGAACAGCTGACGCACCTCGTGAAAAGGGGGCGGGGTCCTGCGGGATCCCGCCCCTTTCGTGCGTCCGGACCGTTCCTGAACGTCCGCTGCCGGGAGTGTCGGCGCGGGCCGGTAGACTAGAGACGCCCGATTCCGGGCACCACCCCGAATTTTCCTGGAGACCCTCCATGGCGCACGCCCTTCGTCCTGACCTCCGTAACGTCGCGATCGTCGCGCACGTCGACCACGGCAAGACGACTCTCGTCGACGCCATGCTCCGCCAGACCGGCTCGTTCGGCGACCACGCGCACGTCGAAGAGCGCGCGATGGACTCGAACGACCTCGAGCGCGAAAAGGGCATCACGATCCTCGCCAAGAACACGGCGATCACCTACAACGGTGTGCACACCGAGGTTCCGGTCACGATCAACGTGATCGACACCCCCGGCCACGCCGACTTCGGTGGAGAGGTCGAGCGCGGCCTGTCGATGGTCGACGGCGTCGTGCTGCTCGTCGACGCGTCCGAGGGGCCGCTGCCCCAGACGCGCTTCGTGCTGCGCAAGGCCCTCGAGGCCAAGCTCCCCGTCATCCTGCTGGTCAACAAGACCGACCGCCCCGACGCGCGCATCGCCGAGGTCGAAGAAGAGGCGCACGACCTGCTGCTGGGCCTCGCGTCCGACCTCGTCGACGACGTGCCCGACCTCGACGTCGACGCGCTGCTCGACGTCCCCGTCGTGTACGCCTCGGGCCGCGCGGGTGCCGCGTCGCTCAACCGTCCCGACAACGGCTCGCTGCCCGACAACGAAGACCTCGAGCCGCTCTTCGGTGCGATCCTCGAGCACGTTCCGGCTCCCGCCTTTGACGACGAGGCTCCGCTGCAGGCCTGGGTCACCAACCTCGACTCCTCGCCGTTCCTCGGTCGCCTCGCGTTGCTGCGCGTGTTCAACGGCACGCTGAAGAAGGGCCAGACCGTGGCCTGGGTGCGCGCCGACGGCACCACCAGCAACGCCCGCATCACCGAGCTGCTGAAGACCCGCGCCCTCGAGCGCTACCCCGCCGAAGACGCCGGCCCCGGTGACATCGTCGCCATCGCCGGTTTCCCCGACATCACCATCGGCGAGACCATTGCCGACCCCGACGACGTGCGCCCGCTCAAGGCGATCACCGTCGACGACCCGGCCATCTCGATGACCATCGGCACCAACACCTCGCCCCTCATGGGCAAGGTCAAGGGTCACAAGCTCACCGCCCGCATGGTGAAGGACCGCCTCGACCGCGAGCTCATCGGTAACGTCTCGCTCAAGGTCGTCGACATCGGACGCCCCGACGCGTGGGAGGTCCAGGGCCGCGGCGAGCTGGCGCTGGCCATCCTGGTCGAGAACATGCGTCGCGAGGGCTTCGAGCTCACTGTCGGCAAGCCTCAGGTGGTCACCAAGCGCGGCGAAGACGGCAAGCTCAAGGAGCCCTTCGAGCACCTCACCATCGACGCGCCCGAAGAGCACCTCGGTGCGATCACGCAGCTGATGGCCGCCCGCAAGGGCCGCATGGACAACATGACGAACCACGGCACCGGCTGGGTGCGCATGGAGTTCGTCGTGCCCTCGCGCGGTCTGATCGGTTTCCGCAGCGAGTTCCTCACGATCACGCGCGGCACCGGCATCGCGAACGCGATCTCGCACGGCTACGACGACTGGGCCGGCTCGATCACGACCCGTCAGAACGGCTCGATCGTCGCCGACCGCATGGGTGTCGTCACCCCGTTCGCCATGATCGCCCTGCAGGAGCGCATGAGCTTCTTCGTGCAGCCCACCGAAGAGGTCTACGAGGGCATGGTCATCGGCGAGAACTCGCGCGCCGACGACATGGACGTCAACATCACCAAGGAGAAGAAGCTCACGAACATGCGTTCGTCGACCTCCGACTCCTTCGAGTCGATGACGCCCCCGCGCATCCTCACGCTCGAGGAGTCGCTGGAGTTCGCCCGCGACGACGAATGCGTCGAGGTCACGCCCGAGAAGGTGCGCATCCGCAAGGTCGAGCTCGACGCGACCGCGCGCGGTCGCTCCGCTTCGCGCCTGAAGCGTCAGGACGCCAACGCGTAAGCATCCCCGTCCTGAACGGCCCCGCCCAGCCTCGTGCTCGGCGGGGCCGTTCGCGTTCCGGGATGCGTGGCCAGGTGGCTGAGCCTGTCGAAGCCCCCGGTTTCGCCGCGGAGGTGGCTGAGCCTGTCGAAGCCCTCGGTTTCGCCGCGGAGGTGGCTGAGCCTGTCGAAGCCCCCGGTTTCGCCGCGGAGGTGGCTGAGCCTGTCGAAGCCCCCGGTCCCGGCGCAGGTGGCTGAGCCTGTCGAAGCCCCCCCGGTCTCGGCGCAGGTGGCTGAGCCCGTCGAAGCCCCCGGTCTCGGCGCAGGTGGCTGAGCCTGTCGAAGCCTCCGGTTCCCCGCGTAGGTGGCCGATCCTGTCGCAGCCCCCGGTCCCTTCGACAGGCTCAGGGACCTTCGCCGGTCGCGCGCCGCGACCTCACCCCTGGGCGGCGGCAGGGGCAGGCGTGCGCATGACCTTCGCGAGCGCCTTACCCTTCGCCAGTTCGTCGACGACCTTGTCGAGCAGGCGGATCCGGTACATCAGCGGGTCGTGGATCTGCTCGACCCGCACTCCACACACCACGCCGGTGATCTCCGACGCCTGCGGGGTGAGTCGCGCGTCGTCGAAGAACTCGCGGAACGTGGTCGTCCCCCGGGCATGGCGGGCGAGCTCCGCCTCACTGAGCCCGGTGAGCCAACGGATCACGGCGTCGAGCTCGTCGACGGTGCGCCCTTTGCGCTCGACCTTCGCGACGTACAACGGGTAGACCGACGAGAAGGGCATGTCGAAGACGCGGGACATGCCTGCACGATAGCTTCGCCGCCGGCAGCTGTCGACGCGCGCCCTCGCTCGCCGGCGGCGGGTTCGAGACCTCTCGAGTGTCCACAACACTCCGCTGGCCGTCGGGTGGTCTCCAGTTTCTAGCGCAACACCCTCGCGTGGGGAGGGTTGCGGATGCCGAGGAAATTGGCGTGGGAGGAGCGGGCTGCGGTTCTGCGGGCGGTGGCCGGGGGCCAGTCGTTGGAAGCGGTGTCGCGGTGGTCGGGTGTTGATCGCGTGACGATCGGACGGTGGGCGAGGCTGTCGGGCATGCGAGTGCGTGATGGTCGTGTGGGCGGGGTGGAGCCGGCGGATCTGGGTCGGGTGGTGTCGGGATCGCCCGGGAGGTCGTATCGGCGGTTGACGTTGGCGGATCGTTCGCTGATCCAGGCGGCGTTGGCGTCGCCGACGCCGTGGGGGGGGGTCGTGCGATCGCGCGGGAGCTGGGGGTGTCTGCCTCGACGGTGTCGCGGGAGATCCGCGCGCATCGGGTGAGGCATTGGGATCGGCTGTTTTACGACGCGGGTGTTGCGCATTACCGGGCGCTGCGTTCTCGTCTGCGGTATCGGGTTGGCAAGTTGGCGGACCCGGCGTTGCGGGCGGAGGTCGTGTCACGCTTGAACGAGAGGTACTCCCCGCAGCAGGTTGCGGGTGAGTTGAAGCGGGCGTTCCCGGATCGGGCGGAGATGCAGGTGTCCCACGAAACGATCTACCAAGCGCTGTATCTGCAGGGACGAGGCGCATTGCGCCACGAACTCACTGTCGAAAAGGCGCTGCGATCCGGGCGGAAAGGACGTCTTCCGCAATCGAAGCTTCCCCCGCGATCGAGCCGGCCCTGGTTGGAGGGAGCGCGGTTATCCCACCGTCCCCCGGAAGTCACCGATCGCGCCGTTCCCGGTCATTGGGAAGGGGACCTGGTAGTCGGGCCGGGCAATTCCGGCATCGTCACTCTGGTCGAACGCAAGACGCGCTACGCGCTGCTGGGGCGGCTTCCCGGAACCCGCGACAGCGCAACCGTCACCGATGTTCTCGCCCGCATGATCGAGCACCTCCCCGCAACGCTCGCTCGCACCATCACCTGGGATCAGGGCACCGAAATGGCATCCCACAAAGCATTCACCGTCAAAACCGGATGCCCGGTGTTCTTCTGCGATCCGCATTCGCCCTGGCAGCGCGGCACCAACGAGAACACCAACGGCCTGATCCGTGATTTCTATCCAAAAGGCACCGACTTCAACACCGTCACCGACGACGACCTCGCCGAAACCCAACGCCTGCTCAACATCCGCCCCCGCCAAACCCTTCAGTTCCGCAGCCCACATGCCATGCTGACCGAACTGATTAACGGTGTTGCACTAGCCACCTGAGACCACCCAAAAAGGGTGCGGCGTGTTCTGGACACTCAACGAGGGGGCGGGGCGCCAGCCCGGGGCGTCAGCGCGACTCGACCACGCACACCGCGCTCATGCCGGGCGTGAGCGCCTCGAACACGTGCGGGGCATCGCCCGGATACGACAGGTAATCGCCGGGCGAGAGCTCGAAGGGGTCGTCGACCGGGCCGACCATTCCGCGCCCCGACACCATGACGAGGTGCTCGATCGTGCCGCGCGGGTGCGGGTCGGACCGTCGCGGCGTGCCGGGCTCGGCCGACAGCAGGTAGATGTCGCGGCGGGCGTGCGGCGGGCTTGCCGAGAGCAGGACGGCGATGTAGTCGGATGCCGACGACGCCACGGCCGTTCCGGCTTCGCCCGCGCGGATCAGGGTGGGGGAGTGCACCCCCTCGTCGACGAAGTCGGCGAACGGGATCTCGAGGGTCGACGCGAGAGCCCACAGCGTCTCGACACTGGGATTACCGCCGCCGTTCTCCAGCTGCGACACGGTCGCCTTCGCCACGCCCGCGCGCCGCGCGAGCTCGCTGACGCTGAGGTCGCGCCTCTCGCGCTCGCGCCGGAGGGTCGTCGCGATGCGGTCGCCGAGCTCGGTCATGCGTTCATTATGCTCACCGTTCGTTCGACTTGACGAACGACCGCCCGATCGTTCACGATGATGTCCATGCGTTCGATCCACCGAACACCCGAGGGGGTGGCCGCCCGGCAAGGTCTCGCCGTAGCCCTCGCCACGAGCGCCTACGGTGTCTCGTTCGGCGCCGTGTCGGTGGCATCCGGACTCGACGTGTGGCAGACGTGCGTGCTCAGCCTGCTCATGTTCACCGGCGGCTCGCAGTTCGCGTTCGTCGGGGTGATCGCGGCGGGAGGACTCGCAGCCGCCCCCGCGGCTATCGCGTCGTCAGTGCTGCTCGGTGTGCGAAACGCCGCGTACGCGATGCGCATGGCGCCGATCGTCGGTGGGGGAGGGTGGCGCAAGGCCGCCGCGACGCAGTTCACGATCGACGAGTCGACGGCGGTCGCGCTCGCCCAGACCGAGCCGCGTGCGCGTCAGACCGGGTTCTGGGTCACCGGCATCGCGATCTGGGTCGGCTGGAACCTCTCGACTCTCCTCGGCGCGCTACTGGGGGACGTGTTGGGCGATCCGCGCACGTACGGCCTCGACGCCGCAGCCGCCGCGGCCTTCCTCGCGTTGCTCTGGCCTCGGCTGCGCGGACGTCAGCCCCTCGCCGTCGCCGCGGGCGCCGCTGCCGTGGCGGCGCTGCTCACGCCGTGGCTCATGCCCGGCATCCCGGTCATCGCCGCAGCCGGCGTCGCGATCGCGGTCGGACTGTTCGACCGGCGCCCCGCAGCGGTGTCGTCAGAGGGGCGGATGCCATGACCCTCTGGACCGCCGTGCTCGCGGCATCCGTCATCTGCGTCGCCCTCAAGGCCACCGGCTATCTGCTGCCCGCGCACTGGCTCGACAAGCCCCGCCCCGCCCGCATCGCCGATCTGCTGACCGTGGCCCTCCTCTCGGCCCTCGTCGTGGTGCAGACCCTCGGCGCGGGTCAAGCGATCGTCGTCGACGCGCGGCTGCCCGCGGTCGGCGTCGCGGCGCTGCTGCTGTGGCTGCGCGCCCCGTTCCTCGTGGTCGTCGTCGGTGCGGCGGTGACGGCGGCGCTGC
Organism: Microbacterium algihabitans; assembly: GCF_032464975.1. Taxonomy (NCBI): domain Bacteria; kingdom Bacillati; phylum Actinomycetota; class Actinomycetes; order Micrococcales; family Microbacteriaceae; genus Microbacterium; species Microbacterium algihabitans. The sequence goes on along the minus strand of NZ_JAWDIU010000002.1, from coordinate 392,591 downwards.
TGCGCCTGTGGGGCTGGGCGACCTGAGCCTCGGGTGGCGCATAGCCCGCGCTCCTAGACTGATCCGATGGGTTCCACTGTGCTTCGGATCGTCGGCTGGGCGGTCGCTCTCCTCGTCGGCGCCTTCTACGGCGCGGCCGGAACCGTCGGGCAGGCGTTCATGCTCGGCCCCGTGCCGGTCGGCCTGGTGCTCGCCACGATCGGCAGTGCCGCGTTGCTGATCGCTCTGCGCACGCTCACGGGCGACCGCGTCAACGCGCTGTTCGGGGGCCTCGGCATCACGGCGGCGACCTTCCTGTTCTCGCAGGTGGGACCCGGAGGCTCCGCGATCGTGGCCGCACCGACCCCGGGTACCGAGTGGGTGCCGCTGCTGTGGACGATCGTCGGCCCCGCGCTGATGGCGCTGGTGGCGTTCTGGCCCGACCTCTCGCACCTGCGTGCGCCGGCGGCATCCGCCCAGTCCTGACGGCCGGGAGGTGGCTGAGCTTGTCGAAGCCACCGGGCGGGCGTGCGCGCGGTTCCGGTCGGGGAGGTGGCTGAGCCTGTCGAAGCCCCCGGGCGCGTGTGCGTGGGGTTCCGGCCGGGGAGGTGGCTGAGCCTGTCGAAGCCCCCGGGCGTGCGCGGGGGTTCCGGTCCCTTCGACGGGCTCAGGGACCTGGGCGGGCGTGCGTCCCTTCGGTCGGGGAGGTGGCTGAGCCTGTCGAAGCCCCCGGGCGCGCGCGGGGGTCCGGTCCCTTCGACGGGCTCAGGGACCTGGGTGGGCGTGCGTGCGTGGAGTCCGGTCCCTTCGACAGGCTCAGGGACCTGGGTGGGCGGGCGTCTGTGGGGGTCCGGTCCCTTCGACAAGCTCAGGGACCTGGGCCGCGGATCATAGGTCAGCGGCTCGGCGGCGAGGCCGGGTGCCCGGTCGCGATTAGACTGAGCGGGTGACTTACGTGATCGCCCTCCCGTGTGTCGATGTCAAAGACCGCGCCTGCATCGATGAGTGTCCTGTCGACTGCATCTACGAGGGTGAACGATCGCTCTACATCCACCCCGACGAGTGCGTCGACTGCGGCGCGTGCGAGCCGGTCTGCCCCGTCGAGGCCATCTACTACGAAGACGACCTTCCCGAAGAGTGGTCCGACTACTACAATGCCAACGTCGAGTTCTTCGACGACATCGGCTCGCCCGGTGGTGCCGCCAAGGTCGGCGTGATCGCCAAGGACCACCCGGTCATCACCGCGCAGCCCCCGCAGGCGCACTGACCCGTGGGCGTCGCCGACCTCGCCGACTACCCGTGGGACGCGGTCGCCCCCTACGCGGAGCGCGCCCGACGCCACCCTGACGGCATCGTCGACCTGTCGATCGGGTCGCCCGTCGATCCCACGCCGCAGGTCATCGCCGAGGCTCTGGCCGACGCGACCGATGCACACGCTTACCCGCAGACCGCCGGCACCCCGGCGCTCCGCGAGGCCATCGCCGAGTGGTACCACCGCCGTCGCGGGGTTCCCGGCCTGAGCGCGGCGAACGTGCTGCCGACCGTCGGCTCGAAAGAGCTGGTGGCTCTGCTTCCGCTGCTGCTCGGCCTCGGACCGGGTGACGCCGTCGTGCACCCGCGGGCCGCGTACCCCACCTACGAGGTCGGTGCGCGTCTCGTCGGCGCCGAGCCGGTGGCATCCGACGACCCTTCTTCGTGGCCCGCGAACGCTCGGCTGATCTGGATCAATTCCCCGGGCAACCCCGATGGACGCGTGCTCTCGACGGACGAGTTGGCGGATGCCGTGGCGCGAGCCCGCGAGATCGGCGCGGTCCTCGCCTCCGACGAGTGCTACGCGGAGCTCGGGTGGGACGCCCCGTGGGACCAGCAGCCCGTGCCGAGCGTGCTGGATCCGGCCGTCGTCGCCGACGACCTCACCGGCGTGCTGTCGGTGTACTCGCTCAGCAAGCAGTCGAACCTCGCCGGGTACCGCGCAGCCTTCCTGGCCGGCGACCCCGCGCTCGTCTCGCGTCTGCTGACCGGACGCAAGCACCTCGGCCTCATGCCTCCCGCCCCCGTGCAGCGTGCGATGACCGTCGCGCTCGGCGATGACGAGCACGTGGCTGTGCAGCGCGAGCGCTACGCCCGCCGTCGTGCGGTGCTCAAGCCCGCGATCGAGGCCGCCGGCTTCACGATCGACCGCAGCGAGGGCGGCCTGTACCTCTGGGCCACCGAGGGGCGCGACGCCTGGGAGAGCCTCGACCGTCTGGCCGATCTCGGCATCCTGGTGGGTCCGGGTCATTTCTACGGAACCCACTTCCCGCAGCATGTGCGCTTCTCGCTCACCGCGACCGACGAGCGCATCGACGCCGCGGCGGAGCGTCTGCGGGCCTGACCAGGAGGTTCCCTCCATTCGATGGGGGCGACCTTTGGCGGTGTCATCTGTACGCCGGAGTGCCTACTAGGCTGTAAAGGCAGGTCGTTCGGGGTCATCCTCCGCGCGCCCCGCCGACCCGGATGCCATTCCCGTGGCATCCAGAGGGCGAGAAGATCGCGGGGTGCCGCAACCCCCCGCGTTCGACCACACGGGCGACCAGAAATCGCAAGGAGGCGCGGTGAGCGACGCGGGCACGCAGCAGGACAAGGCCACTCTGACGGTAGGGGGCTCCACCGCCGAATTCCCGGTCCTGCGAGGCACCGACGGCGTCCCGAGCATCGACATCGCGTCGCTGACCAAGCAGACCGGGCACACCACGCTCGACTACGGCTTCGTCAACACGGCGTCGACGAAGTCCGACATCACCTACATCGACGGCGACCAGGGCATCCTCCGCTACCGCGGGTACCCCATCGAGCAGCTGGCGAAGAACAGCACCTACCTCGAGGTCGCCTGGCTGCTCATCTACGGCGAGCTTCCCTCGGCATCCGAGCTGGCGTCGTTCGACGAGCGCATCCGCCGTCACACGCTGCTGCACGAAGACCTCAAGAGCCTCTTCTCGGCACTGCCGCCGACGGCTCACCCCATGTCGGTGCTCTCGGCCGCGACCGCCGCCCTCTCGACGTACTACGAGTCGGAGTCCGACCCGCACAACCCCGAGCACGTCGAGCTCAACACCGTCCGCATGCTCGCCAAGCTCCCCGTGATCGCGGCGTACGCGCACAAGAAGAGCATCGGTCAGGCGTTCCTGTACCCCGACAACTCGCTGTCGTTCGTCGACAACTTCCTCAAGCTCAACTTCGGCGTGCACAGCGAGCCCTTCGAGGCCAACCCGGTCATGACGAAGGCCCTCGACCTGCTGCTGATGCTGCACGAGGACCACGAGCAGAACGCTTCGACCTCGACCGTGCGCCTGGTCGGCTCGACCGGAGCGAACCAGTTCGCGTCGATCTCCGCCGGCATCCAGGCGCTGTCCGGCCCCCTGCACGGTGGCGCGAACGAGGCCGTGCTGCAGATGCTCGCGCGCATCCGCGACTCGGGCGAGAGCGTCGAACGGTTCGTCGAGCGGGTGAAGAACAAGGAGCAGGGCGTCAAGCTCATGGGCTTCGGTCACCGCGTCTACAAGAACTACGACCCGCGCGCGAAGCTCGTCAAGGAGTCGGCCGACGAGGTGCTCACCGCGCTCGGCGTCAGCGACCCGCTTCTCGACCTCGCCAAGGAGCTGGAGCAGATCGCCCTCGAGGACGACTACTTCAAGGAGCGTCGCCTCTACCCGAACGTCGACTTCTACACCGGCGTGATCTACAAGGCGATGGGCTTCCCCACGCGCATGTTCACGGTGCTGTTCGCGATCGGCCGCCTGCCCGGCTGGCTCGCCCAGTGGCGCGAGGCGATCAACGACCCCCAGACGAAGATCGGCCGCCCGCAGCAGCTGTACACGGGTGCCGCCGAGCGCAACTACCCCGGCGTCTGATCCGGCCGGAAACGCCCCGTCCCTCTTGCGAGGGGCGGGGCGTTTCGCCGTGTGCGGCGGGGATGTGTCGCTGATTCTCCCCATGTCCCACTCTGTGCTGTCTGGGGTGCCGCCAGGGAGCCGTTTTTGGGACATGGTCTGCGCACATCAGGACATGGTCGGCGAGGGCGGTTCGCCCTGCATCCATGTCCCACTTTGTGCTGCCTGGGGCGCTGCCAGGTAGCCGTTTGTGGGACATGGTCTGCGCATATGGGGACATGGTGGGCGAGGGCGGTTGGACCTGCACCCATGTCCCACTTTGTGCTGCCCGGGGCGCTGCCAGGCAGCCGTTTGTGGGACATGGTCTGCGCAGATGGGGACAGGGGGAGCGCCGAAGAGATCGGATGCCACGTGGCCCCGCCGACGCCGATGACGCGACCAGTAGGGTCGGGGCATGCCGCGTCTGTTGGTCCGTCGTCCGTCGCCCCGCCTCGCCGAGGGCGAGCTCACCCACCTCGACCGCGTGCCGGTCGATGCCGATCTGGCCCTCGCGCAGTGGCGCGGGTACGTCGAGGCGTTCCGCACGCGCGGATGGGAGATCGTCGAGATCGATCCGGCCGACGATCAACCCGACGGCGTGTTCGTCGAGGATGCGGTGGTGATGTTCGGCGACCTCGCCGTGCTGTGTCGGGCCGGCGCGGTCTCGCGGCGGGGCGAGGCGGAGAGCGTGCGGGCCGGGGTCACGGCATCCGGGATCGCCCTCGAAGAGATCGCGGAGCCCGGAACCCTCGACGGGGGCGACGTGCTCAAGGTCGGCCGGACCGTCTACGTGGGCGCGTCGTCGCGGACGAATGCCGAGGGCATCGCCCAGCTGCGGGCTCTGCTCGAACCGCGCGGGTGGGAGGTGCACGAGATCCCGGTGACGAAGGTGCTGCACCTCAAGTCGGGGGTGACGGCGCTTCCCGACGGCACGGTGGTCGGGTTCGAGCCGCTCGTCGACGATCCGTCGCTGTTCCCGGCGTTCGCGGGCGTCCCCGAAGAGCACGGCACCGCCGTGGTGGTGCTCGACGACGACACGGTGCTGATGTCGGCGGACGCCCCGGCGACGGCCGAGGAGCACCGGTTCCGCGGCCTCGACGTGGTGACGGTCGACGTCAGCGAGTTCGAGAAGCTCGAGGGCTGCGTGACCTGCCTGTCGGTGCGGGTGCGCGACTGACGCTCGCGGAGACCGCTCACCCCCACGCGCGGTTTGCGCGCAGACGCGTGCAGCGAGCGCTTGTCCGCGCGAAAAGCGCTTATGCGTGAATCGGAGCCCGGCCTCAGGCGTGCAGCGCCTCGTTCAGCGTCACGCCGACGCCGGCGCGAGCCGAGGCCTCGACGGCGCCGGTGAGCGAGTTGCGGCGGAACAGGATGCCGTCGCGACCCGACAGCTCGCCCGCCTTGACCGTCTCGTCGCCGACGCGCACCTTCGTGCCGGCGGTGACGTAGAGGCCGGCCTCGACGACGCAGTCGTCGCCGAGCGAGATGCCGATGCCGGCGTTCGCGCCCAGCAGGGTGCGGGCGCCGATCGAGACGCGGTGCGTGCCGCCGCCCGAGAGGGTGCCCATGATCGAGGCGCCGCCGCCGATGTCGGTGCCGTCGCCGATCACGACGCCCTGCGACACGCGGCCCTCGATCATCGAGGAGCCGAGGGTGCCGGCGTTGAAGTTGACGAAGCCCTCGTGCATGACGGTCGTGCCGGGGGAGAGGTGCGCGCCCAGGCGCACGCGCGAGGCGTCGGCGATGCGCACGCCCGCGGGCAGCACGTAGTCGGTGAGGCGCGGGAACTTGTCGAGACCCTGCAGCTGGATGCCGTGGCGCTTCAGCTGCGGCAGCAGGCGCGCGGCGTCGTCGGGGTGCACGGGGCCGGCGTTGGTCCACGCGACGTTGGGGAGGTGACCGAAGATGCCGTCGAGGTTGATCTCGTTGGGACGCACGAGCAGGTGCGACAGCGCGTGCAGGCGCAGGTAGGCATCGACGGTCGAGGTGGGCGCGGCATCCGCGTCGATCTCGAGGGTGACGGTCTCGACCACGACGCCGCGACGCTCGTCCGGACCGGCCGACGACTCCAGCGCCGCAGCCTCGGCGGCGAGGTCGCCCGCGGCGCCCAGGCGGGGGCTCGGGAACCAGGCGTCGAGCACCGTTCCGGCGGTGGTCCGCGTCGAGAGTCCGGCAGCACTGATGCGTCGTTCGTTGCTCACCGCTCCAGGCTACCGGCGGCATCGCGTGTGAAAGGATCGGGGCATGGCCGCGCTCGATCTGACCTCCTCCTCCGTCGCCCTCACGCGGGCCATCTGCGACGTCCACAGCGAGTCGGGCGACGAGACGACCCTGGCCGACGCGATCGAGGCCGCGGTGTCGGCGTATCCCCACCTCGAGGTCCTCCGCGACGGCGACACGATCGTCGCCCGCACGAACCTCGGGCGCGAGCGCCGCGTCGTGATCGCCGGGCACATCGACACCGTTCCGATCAACGCCAACCTGCCCGTGCAAGACCGCGACATCGACGGCGAGGCGTTCCTCTGGGGTCGCGGCACGGTCGACATGAAGGCGGGTGTGGCCGTGCAGCTCAAGCTGGCGGCCGAGCTTTCGGCGCCCCCGGTCGACATCACGTGGATGTGGTACGACCACGAGGAGGTCGACTCCTCGCTCAACGGCCTCGGTCGCCTCTCGCGCAACCGTCCCGACCTGTTCGTCGGAGACTTCGCGATCCTCGGCGAGCCGAGCAACGGCGAGGTCGAGGGCGGCTGCAACGGCACCCTGCGCGCGCTCGTGCGCACCGACGGCGTGCGCGCGCACAGCGCCCGTTCGTGGATCGGCGAGAACGCCATCCACAAGGCGGCGCCCATCCTCGCCCGCCTGGCCGAGTACCGCGCGCGCGAGATCGAGGTCGAAGGCCTGGTCTACCGCGAGGGACTCAACGCCGTGCGCATCTCGGGCGGGGTCGCGGGCAACGTCATCCCCGACGCGTGCGAGGTCGAGGTCAACTACCGCTTCGCGCCCAGCCGCGACGCCGCGGGCGCCGAACGGGTCGTGCGCGATGTGTTCACCGGCTTCGAGGTCGAGATCGTCGATGTGGCCGAGGGCGCGCGTCCGGGGCTCGACGCGGCTCTGGCGAAGGAGTTCGTGGATGCCGTGGGCGCCACGCCCAGACCGAAATACGGCTGGACCGACGTGGCCCGGTTCTCGGCCCTCGGCATCCCGGCCGTCAATTACGGCCCCGGCGACCCGCACCTCGCCCACCACGACGAGGAGCGCGTTCCGCTCGCCCAGATCGACGCCGTCGAGAGCGGCCTCCGCGCCTGGCTGAGCGGGTCGTGACCGCCGAGGCCACGGCATCCGCTCCCGTCCGTCGATGGGAGCGACTCCCCGTGGCGGCGCGCATCGCGATCGTCTACATCGCCGCGCGCCTGGTGACCACCGGCTTCTTCCTGCTCGCCTCGGCGCTGTCGGGTCCGGGCTCGCGGTACGGCATCGCACCTTCTCTCGGTGAGCTCTCGCTCGGCTGGGACGCGCAGTGGTACTGGCTGGCTGCGGTGTCGGGATATCCGTCCGACCTGCCGGTCACCACGACCGGCCACGTCGCCGAGAACGCCTGGGCGTTCATGCCGCTGTACGCCTACCTCGCGGCGGGCCTCGGAACCCTGCTCGGGTCGTGGGGCGCGGGCGCCGTCGCCATCTCGCTCGCCTCGGGCTACGGCGCGTGCGTCGTGCTGCACGCGCTGCTGCGCGATCGCATCGGCGGGGCGGCGGCGATGTGGGCGGTGGTGTTCTTCGCCTGCGGGCCGCTGGCGGCGATGTTCCAGGTGGGCTACGCCGAGGCGCTGTTCCTCTTCCTTCTCTTCGCGGCTCTGTGGTGCGTCCAGCGGCGCCGCTGGGGCTGGCTGTACCCTCTCGTTCCCGCGATGGGGTTCACCCGCCCCGGGATCCTCGCGTTCGCGCTGTTCCTCGGGCTCTACGGCATCCACCGCTTCCTCCGCCGCCGTACTGAAGTCCTGCCGACGCGCGAGATCGCGCACATCGTGGCTCTGGGCGCCGTCGCGACGGTCGTCGGTTTCGCGTGGCAGACGATCGCGGCGGTCGTCACCGGACAGCCGGGGGCGTACCTCTCGACCGAGCTGGCCTGGCGCCGCAACTGGATCCCCGGCGACAGCGGCGCCTTCGTCCCCGTCGAGGGGTGGGTGCAGGCGGCCGGCTTCTGGTTCACGCAGTGGGGACTCGGCCCTGTGGCGGGCTACGTCTTCCTCGCGCTGCTGGTGACCGCGGTCGTCCTCGCGCTCGTCACGCTGCCGCAGGTGAAGGCCCTCGGCATCGAGGTGCGGCTGTGGTCGGCGAGCTACCTCGTCTACCTCCTGCTGGTGTTCTTCCCGCAGTCGAGCATCTTCCGCCTGCTGCTGCCGGTGTCTCCGCTGGTCGGGGCCCTCGCCGTTCCGCGCTCCCGCGCGTGGCGCGTCGGCGTGCTCGCGGCGGCGCTGCTGGGGCAGTGGTGGTGGATCTACAACATGTACGCCTTGGGCAACACGTACTGGCAGATCCCGTGACGCGCATCGCCCTGTGCGTTACCCGATAAACTGAGTGCAAGACCAACGAGGAAAAGGGGGCCGCGATGGCAGCCATGAAGCCGCGTACCGGCGACGGACCGATGGAGGCCGTGAAGGAGGGCCGGTTGATCATCGTGCGCGTGCCGCTCGAGGGCGGTGGGCGACTCGTCGTCTCGGTGAATGACGCCGAAGCGAAAGAGCTCTACGACGTGCTCGGTGGTGTCGTCTCCGCCTGACGATCATCCGTTCGCCAAGGCCGGTCCCCTCGGGGGCCGGCCTTCGTCGTTCCCGGCGCAACCCAGATCCCTGAGCTTGTCGAAGGGCCCGGCGCAACCCAGGTCCCTGAGCCTGTCGAAGGGCCCGGCGCAACCCAGGTCCCTGAGCTTGTCGAAGGGCCCGGCGCAACCCAGGTCCCTGAGCCTGTCGAAGGGCCCGGTACCCGACGCAACCCAGGTCCCTGAGCCTGTCGAAGGGCCCGGTACCCGACGGGACGCCTCGGCCGGGCCGGGGCTCGGAAGACTCAGAATCCGGATGCCACGGCATCCGGACCCATCAGACCTCGCTGGGTCGCGTGGTGAGCTGCAAGAGGCCTTCGCCGGTGGTCGACAGGGCGCCGATGACCGCGGGGGAGGACTGCACCTCTTGGATGAGCGAGCGGTAGGCCGTGGTGATCGCGTCGCGACGCACCGGGTCGGCAACCGCGCCGTGCGACAGGACGCGCGGGATGAGCACGGTTCCGCCGGCGCGCACGAGACGCAGGCCGTGCTCGACGTACTCGATGACGCCCTCGGGGTCGGCGTCGATGAAGACGATGTCGTACGACGCCTCGTTCATGCGAGGGAGGACATCGGATGCCCGGCCGGTGATGAATCGTGCGCGAGCAGGGGCGATGCGCGCATCGGCGAAAGCCTGACGGGCGGCGCCGAGGTGCTCGGGCTCGCTGTCGATCGTCGTGATCGTGGCGCGCGGCGAGCCGTGCATGAGCCACAGGCCCGAGACACCGCCGCCGGTGCCGACCTCGACGATGTTGAGGGCACGCGATGCCGCCGACAGCACGGCCGTCTGCGCGCCGATCGCGGGGCTGATGGGCGCAGCGCCGAGCTCGAGTGCGTGGGCCCGGGCGCGAGCGATGTGCTCGGGCTCGACCGTCGACTCTTGCACGAACCGCTCGTTCGCCTCATGACCGCTCACGTGGACCTCCTTCTCTCAGGCTAGACGGCCGGGGGTGCCTCGACCTCCAGGCGCGGCCGGTAATCTGGACGCATGTTCTTCGGCCTCACGATCGAGAAGCTGATGCTGATCGGCGTGATCGCCGCCCTGCTCGTCGGCCCCGAGCGACTTCCGCGGTACGCCGAGGCGCTCGCGAAGTTCACCAAGCGCGCGAAAGAGACCCTGCAGGGTGCCCGCACGCGCATGCGCGACGAGATGGGCCCCGAGTTCGACGACGTCGACTGGAAGAAGCTCGACCCGCGCCAGTACGACCCGCGCCGCATCATCCGCGAGGCGCTGCTCGACGACACCCCCACCGCGACCATGCGCGCGGCCGGTGCCGCCGCCCTCGCGGCCCGCGAGAAGCCCGACACGACGCCGTTCGTGGCCGGCGAGCGCCCCCCGTTCGACGACGAAGCCACCTGACGCGGGGGGTTGCGGTGGCGGAGGTCCCTGAGCTTGTCGAAGGGACCGGGCCTGCGTGGGGCTCCGGTGGCGGAGGTCCCTGAGCCTGTCGAAGGGACCGGGCCTGCGCGCGGGTTGCGGTGGCTTCGACAGGCTCAGCCACCTGGGTTGCGGAGGTCCCTGAGCTTGTCGAAGGGACCGGGCGTGCGCGGGGCTCCGAATCGAGGTCCCTGAGCCTGTCGAAGGGACCGGGCGCGCGCGGGTTGCGGTGGCTTCGACAGGCTCAGCCACCTGAGTTGCGGAGGTCCCTGAGCTTGTCGAAGGGACCGGGCGTGCGCGGGGCTCCGAATCGAGGTCCCTGAGCCTGTCGAAGGGACCGGGCCTGCGCGCGGGTTGCGGTGGCTTCGACAGGCTCAGCCACCTGGGTTGCGGAGGTCCCTGAGCTTGTCGAAGGGACCGGGCGCGCGCGGTGGGCCGGGCCTGCGCGGGTTGCGGTGGCTTCGACAAGCTCAGCCGCCTTGTGCCGGGCCTGCGCGCGGGTTGCGGTGGCTTCGACAGGCTCAGCCACCTTATGCCGGGGCTGCGCGGAGCTCCGGTGACTTCGACAGGCTCAGCCACCTGGCGACCCAGCCCCTCGGGCGCCGCGTCAGACGTTCAGACGAAGCGGCTTGCCCGAAAGGCCGCGCGGGCGGACGGCCAGGGCCGCGGCCGCAGCGTCGATCGCGCGAGCGGCCGGGTCGTCGGGATCGGCGAGCACGACCGGGCGGCCGTCGTCGCCACCGGTGCGCAGCGCGGTGCTGAGGGGAACGGATGCCAGCAGCGGCACCTCGACGCCCTCGCTCGAGAGCGCGCGGGCCACCTCTACTCCGCCGCCGGAGCCGAACAGGTCGAGCACGGTGCCGTCGGGGAGGGTCATCGCGGCCATGTTCTCGATGACGCCGATGGGGCGCTGGCCGGTCTGACGGGCGACGAGTCCCGAGCGCACGGCGACCTCGGCCGCCGCGGCCTGGGGCGTGGTGACGACGAGCACGTCGGCGTGGGGGAGCAGCTGGCCCACCGAGATCGCGACGTCGCCGGTGCCGGGCGGCATGTCGAGCAGCAGCACGTCGAGGTCGCCGAAGAACACGTCGGTGAGGAACTGCTGCACGGTGCGGTGCAGCATGGGTCCGCGCCACGCGACCGCTCCGGCCGCTTCTTCACCGGGTCGGCGCAGGAACATCCCGATCGAGATGACCTTCACGCCGTAGGCGACCGGCGGGAGGATCAGGTCGTCGAGCTTGGTCGGCGCGGGCGGCAGCCCGTCGGCGTCGACGAGGCCGAGCAGACCCGGGATCGAGAACCCGTGCACGTCGGCGTCGATCAGACCCACGCGCAGCCCGCGGGCAGCGAGGGCGACGGCGAGGTTCGCGGTGACGGTCGACTTGCCGACCCCGCCCTTGCCGCTGGTCACGGCGATCACGCGGGTGAGCGAGTCGGGGCCGAAGGGCATCTCGCGCTTCGCCCGTCCGCCGCGGAGCTTCTCGGTCAGCGCCTTGCGCTCGTCGGGTGACATCACACCGACCCTTACGTCGACCGCGTCGATGCCGTCGACCGAGGCCGCGGCATCCGCCACGTCTCTTTCGATGCGGTCGGCGGCCGGGCATCCGACGATCGTCAGGGCGATGCCCACCTCGGCCGTGGAGCCCGAGACGGTGATCTCGCGCAACATGTCGAGCTCGCCGAGCGGACGCCGCAGCTCCGGATCGGTGACCGCGGCGACGGCGGAACGGACCCGCTCGGAGAGATCGACGCTCACGAGCCGGGCCGCGCGGGCTCGGAGTGCGTGCCCCGGCGCAGGTCTGCGCGCCCGGCATCCGAACGTCCGGAGTCCGCCCGCGGTGCGTCGTCGTCGGCGTCGAGACGCTCGAGCGCCGCCCGGAGTTCGGCGCGCAGCGAGTCTTTCGTGATGACCTCGTCGGTCAGATCGCGCACGGCCATGCGCAGCGCCACGATCTCGCGGGCCAGATACTCGGTGTCGGCGAGGTTGCGCTCGGCGCGCTGACGGTCCTGCTCGATCTGCACGCGGTCGCGGTCGTCCTGACGGTTCTGCGCGAGCAGGATCAGGGGAGCGGCGTACGACGCCTGCAGAGAGAGCACGAGGGTCAGGGCGGTGAAGCCGATCGCGGCGGAGTCGAAGCGCAACTCGTCGGGGGCCAGTGAGTTCCACCCCATCCACACCACGCAGAACAGCGTCAGCGACAGCAGGAAGGTGGGCGTACCCATCGCGCGGGCGACCCACTCGGTGAAGCGGCCGAAGCGGTCACGAGAGGGCTGCGGCGCCCGCGGGGCGAGAACGCCGGTGCGGCCGCGGGGCGCATCGAGGGCGGGGGTGCGGTTGTTGCGTGCCATCAGCGCCTCCTCGGGGTCTGGGGAATCTGGGTCGGAATGCTCTGCGTATGCGAGGGCCGGATCGTCGTCTTGGGTTTCGGATCATCGCCGTCGTGCGTGCGCCAGTCGTCGGGCAGCAGGTAGTCGAGCACGTCGTCGACGCTCACGCAGCCGACGAGGCGGTGCGCCTGATCGACGACCGGGAGCGACACGAGGTTGTAGCTCGCGAGCAGGCGCGCGACCTCGGCGGCCGTGGCGTCGGCGGGCACCGGCTCGAGGGTGTCGTCGATGATCGCGCCGAGGCGCTCGTGCGGGGGATAGCGCAGCATCCGCTGGAAGTGCACGGTGCCCAGCAGGCGCCCGGTGGGCGTCTCGTACGGCGGGAGGGTGATGAACACGGATGCCGCGAGCGCGGGGTGCAGCTCGTGCCGGCGGATCAGCGCGAGGGCCTCGGCCACCGTGGCATCGGCCGACAGCACGATGGGCTCCGGCGTCATGAGGCCACCGGCGGTGTCGGGACCGTACTGCAGCAGGGCGCGCACGTCGTCGGCCTCTTCGGGCTCCATGAGCTCGAGCAGCTGCTCGGAACGCGACTCGGGCAGCTGACCGAGAAGGTCGGCCGCGTCGTCGGGCTCCATGGCGTCGAGGATGTCGGCGGCGCGCTCGTCGCCGAGCTGCTCGAGGATGTGCACCTGCTCGTCTTCGGGCATCTCTTCGAGGGCGTCGGCGAGGCGGTCGTCGCTGAGCTCTTCGGCGACCTCGATCAGGCGCTCTTCGGGTAGGTCGAGCAGGGTGTTCGCGAGGTCGGCCGGCTTGAGCTCGGAGTAGGTCGCCACCAGCTGCTCGGCCGACTGGGCCTCACCGGGGGCCTGGTTCTCGCGCACCTCGGTCCACGCGGCGAAGGTCGTCGCGCCCTTGGCGAAGGGCGACGCGCTCGTGCGGGGGCGACGCAGGAACAGCTGCCCCACGTCCCACTCGCCGAGGCGGTTGCGCTCGATCGCGACGTCTTCGATGACCGCGGTGCCCGAGCCGTCGACGAGGCGCACGCGGCGACCGAGCATCTCGGCCATCACCCGCACCTCACCGCCGCGCTGCTGGAAGCGGCGCACGTTGATGAGGCCCGTCGTGATGACCTGGCCCGACTGGATCGAGGTGACGCGTCCGATGGACACGAACACATGTCGACGGCCGGGGATCTCGACGACGAGGCCCACGACGCGCGGCGCCGCCGACGCGCGGTAGATCACCACGACGTCGCGCACCTTGCCCAGACGGTCTCCCGCTGGGTCGAACACCGTGCAGCCCGCCAAGCGGGCGACGAAAACCCTCTGCGTGCTCACCGGTACAGCGTAGTCCGCGCCTCGTCCGCAACACCTCGGGAACGGTCAGGCGCGCGTGACAGGATGGTGAAATGAGTATGTTCGCGCAGCGTCCGGGTGCCGGACGCGACGAGGTCGGCGACAAGATCGCCTCGTTCCCCACCTACGAGCAGGCGCAGAAGGCGGTTTCGACGCTGATCGCCGGCGAGGTGCCCGCGCGCGACATCGTGATCGTCGGATCGGGCCTGCGCTCGATCGAGCGCATCACCGGCAAGCTCGGCTACGCCACCGCCGCCCGCTCCGGTGCGCTGAACGGCCTCATGCTGGGTCTGCTCTTCGCCTTCATCTTCGTGCTGGGCACGCCCACGGTGCAGATCTCGGCCTTCATCGGCGTGTTGCTCGTCGGCATGGCGCTCGGCATGCTGCTGAGCCTCGGTACGTACTCGATCGTGCGCCGCCGCCGCGACTTCGCTTCGGTCATGCAGGTCGCCGCCGACCACTACGACGTGTGCGTCGCGTCCAGCAGCGCGCAGAAGGCCCGCGGGATCGTCGGGCCGACCGGCGCGGGTCAGCGCACCGTGGTCTCGCGTCCGACGTCGACGGATGCCGCTCCGCCCCAGTACGGCGAGCGCGTGGCCCCCGGCTCGCATACCCCGTCGGCTCCTCCGCGTCCGCCCGTGCCCTCGTCGACGCCCGTGCCCTCGTCGACACCCACGCACGACGACGAGCCCCCGCGCTACGGCGAGCGGATCTCGCCCAAGCCCCCGGTGACGCAGTCGCGCCCGAGCGAGCCACGGGCTGATGAACCGCGGGCTGATGAGCCGCGGGCTGATGAGCCGCACGGCGAGCAGCCCCGTGAGGCCGCACCCGACGGCTCCCACCCGACCGAGCGGTGAGTTCCGAGGCCGCTCCGGTCGCCGAGCCTGTCCGCATCCCGGTCGCCCTGCCCGCCGGGGCGACGGAGGTGTCGGGCCTGTGGTCGGCGGCATCCGGAGCCGATGCCGTGGTCGCCCTCGCCCACGGTGCCGGTGCGGGTATGAACCACCCGTTCCTCGCGGGGCTCGCCGATGCGCTGGCCGCCTCGGGAGTCTCGGTGCTGCGCTTCGTATTCCCCTACGTCGAGGCGGGGCGGCGCATGCCCGGCCCCGCGTCGCACGCGGTGGCGACCTGGGCCGGCGTCGAGGCCTGGCTCGCCTCGACCGCCCCGGGGCCGTACGCGGCCGTGGGCAAGTCGTACGGCGGGCGCATGGCATCCGTCGCCACGGCGGAGGGCGTGATCGCCCCGGCCGGTCTCGCCTACCTCGGATATCCGCTTCACCCGCCCGGGCGGCCCGACAAGCCGCGCCGCGAGCATCTGCCCGCCATCGCCGTTCCGCAGCTGTTCGTCGAGGGCGAGAACGACCCGTTCATCGATCCGCGCGCGCAGTTCGATGAGGTCGTGACCTCGTGCCAGAACGCGACGGTGCACTGGATCGCCGGCGGCAACCACTCGTTCGAGGTGAAGGGCGCGCGGCGGCCCGCCGACGAGATCGGCGCGGCGCTCGCTCCGGTGGTCGCGGAGTTCGCGCGCTCGCTCTGACGCTGTGGGCGTCGGGGATCCGCCGCGGCGGGCGTAACGCAGGAGTTTCGGCGTCGGCGCGGTGCACAGCTCCTGCAGTTTCGCGCCGGGGAGGGCGCGAAGGCCGCTGGTGCGTCGAAATCTCCGGAGTTGTGTCCGGGTCGCGGCGTCCCTGCCGGGTGCCGGGAAGGATCGCAGCTGCTGGCGTCAGTGCCGCGCCGCGTAGCCGAGCGCCGCGCGGAAGTCTCGCCGGCGTGAACGCAACGCAGGAGATTCGGCGCCGGCGCGGTGCACAACTCCTGCAATTCCGTGGCGGAGAAGGCGCGGACGCCTCGGGTGCGCCGGAATCTCCGGAGTTGTGTCCGGGGAGTGTCGCCCCTCTGGGCCGCGTCGCCCCGTCCGCCCGGCTCTGCCACTGACGCCGTCCGGCGCCGCGCCGCGTCGCGCCCGTCCGGCGCCGCGTCGCGCCCCTCCGCCGCAGGGTCCCCCGCCGCGTCAGCGCCCCTCCGCGTCAGCGGCCGGCCGCGTAGCCCTGCGCCCCGCGGGGGTTCGCCGCGGCCCACAGCGCGCCGTCGGCTCCGCGTCCCACGGCGGTGACACGGCCGAGGGCCCAGTCGCCCGCCCGGCGCACGCGATGCCCGCGCTCCTCGAGAGCCTCGATGACCTGCTCGCCCAGCCGGTCCTCGACGGCCACCCCGGCGGGCACCCACGTGCGCGGCCAGAACGAGTCGATGAGCGCGGTGATGTTGAGGTTCGGCGCGTCGATCGCCTGCTGCGCGCTGTATTCGCCGACGAGCATGCGCAGCAGCACCGTCAGCTGCCACTGGTCCTGCTGGTCGCCGCCGGGGGAGCCGATCGCGATCACCTCGTCGCCGCGCGACACCAGCGTCGGGGTCAGCGTGGTGCGCGGGCGGCGCCCGGGAGTGAGCGATGCCGGGTGCCCCGGCACGAGCCACGTGGCCTGCAGGCGCGTTCCCAGGCAGAAGCCCAGTGACGGCACGGTCGGCGACGACTGCAGCCAGCCGCCCGACGGGGTCGCCGACACGACGTTGCCCCAGCGGTCGATCACGTCGAGGTGGCACGTGTCACCGCGGGTCTGCCCTGATCGGTCGACCGTGGGCTCTCCGGTCGAGCCGTCGGTGCTGGCGTGGTCGGTGCGCAGCGGCGGGAGCACCGGGTCGCGGCCTTCGGGGGATCCCGGATGCCACTCGGCCGAAGCCTCGCGCCCGATCAAGGTCCGCCGGGCGGCGATGTAGTCGTCGGCGAGCAGCGCGTCGATGTCGACGGCTCCGCCCGCGTCGCCGAACCACGCGTCGCGATCGGCGTAGGCGAGCTTCTGCGCCTCGAGCAGCAGGTGCGCTCCCTCGACCGACGACGGGTCGAGGTCGTCGGCGTCCTCGATCAGCCGAAGAGTGTGCAGCAGAGCGGGTCCCTGGGTCCAGGTTCCGGCCTTGAAGACGTCCCATCCGCGGAAACTCGTCGACACGGCGGGCTCGAACGACGCCCGCCAGGTAGCCAGATCGTCGGCATTCAGGATGCCGGGATGATCGGCGCCGTCGGCGTGCCGGTGCGGCTGCGCGATGAAGGCCGCGGCCTCCGGCAGCACCGTCGTCATCCAGTGCTCACGGGCCGCGTCGATCCGCGCGGCACGGTCGTCGCGTAGCGCGCGCTCGCGCTGCGCGGGTTCCGTCTGCGCGCGATCCGCCAGCGCCCGGTCCGCCTGCCCCCGGTCCGCCTGCGCGTCGCTGCCCAGCACCCGGTCCGTCGGCGCGTGATCCGTCTGCGCTCGGTCGTCGCCCCGCGCCCGCTCCGCCTGCTCCCGGTCCCATTGCGCTCGGTCCGCCTGCGCGTCGCTGCCCAGCACCCGGTCCGCCGGCGCGTGATCTGTCTGCGCTCGGTCGTCGCCCCGCGCCCAGTCCGCCTGCGCGTCGCCGCCCCGTGCCCGGCCCGCCGGCGAATCATCCGCCTGCGCGTGATCCGCCCGCGCCCACTCGCCCCGCGCCCCCGCCGCGACGAGTCCGTCGAGCACGTCGGCGTACGCCGGGTTACGCACCAGCGAGTCGGCAGCGGGACGCTCACCCTCCGGCATCCATCGCTCTGCCGAGGTCGGCCAGTGGTCGCGGAACAGCTCGGCGACCCGGGCGATCGTCGCCGACGCCCCCGCTACGAGCGGGTGCCCGTCGCGGGCGTATCCGGTCGCGTAGGCGAGCACGTCGCCGAGCTCCCAGGTGCCGTGATCGCGCAGCAGCAGGAGCCACGCGTCGACGGCTCCCGGCACGGCGGCGGCGAGACCTCCCGCTCCGGGCACGAGGTCGAGGCCACGGCCGCGGAAGTGCTCGATCGTCGCGCGCGCCGGCGCCGGGCCCTGGCCCATGAGCACGACGGGTTCCGCCGCGCCCGCGGGCCGGATGAGGGCGACGAGGTCGCCCCCGGGGCCGTTCAGGTGCGGCTCGACGACGTGCAGCACGAACGCCGCGGCGACCGCCGCATCGAACGCGTTGCCGCCGCGCTCGAGCACGGACTGCGCCGTGGCGGTCGCCGTCCAGTGCGTCGAGGCCGACATGCCGAACGTGCCCCGCAGGGTCGGCCGGGTGGTGAACGATGCCGCCGGCGCGAACGTCATCGCTTGAGCCGGGCGATCCACTCCTCGACCTCGTCGGCCGTGCGCGGAATGCTGGCCGAGAGGTTGACGGGTCCGTCGGCGGTCATCACGATGTCGTCCTCGATGCGCGCACCGATACCGCGGTACTCCTCGGGAACCGTGAGGTCGTCGATCTGGAAGTACAGGCCGGGCTCGATCGTGAAGACCATGCCGGGCTCGAGCAGCCCGTCGTAGTACATGTCGCGCCGCGCCTGTGCGCAGTCGTGCACGTCGATGCCGAGGTGGTGGCTCGTGCCGTGCACCATGTAGCGGCGGTGCTGGCCGCCGTTGTCGGCATCGAGCGCCTCTTCGGCGGCGACGGGCAGCAGACCCCACTCGGCGACGCGCGCGGCGATGACCTCCATCGCGGCCTCGTGCAGGCGGCGGAACGGCACGCCCACCTTTGCCGCGGCGAACGAGGCGTCGGCCGCCTCGCGCACGGTCTCGTAGATGCGGCGCTGGATGTCGGTGAAGGTGCCCGACACCGGCAGCGTGCGGGTGATGTCGGCGGTGTAGAGGCTGTCGACCTCGACGCCCGCGTCGAGCAGGATCAGATCGCCCGGCTTGACGGGTCCGTCGTTGCGCGTCCAGTGCAGGTAGCAGGCGTGCGGGCCCGAGGCGGCGATGGTGTCGTAGCCGACGCTGTTGCCGTCGCTGCGCGCGCGCTGGTGGAACACGCCCTCGACGATGCGCTCACCGCGCGGGTGCTCGATGATGCGGGGGAGCTCGGCGATCACGTCGTCGAATCCACGGCCGGTGACCTCGACGGCGAGGGCCATCTGAGCCAGCTCGTACTCGTCCTTCACCAGGCGCAGCTCCGAGACGAAGCGCGTCAGCTGGTCGTCTTCGCCGACGGTGCGGTCGTCGTCGCCGGCGGTGAAGTCCGACAGGTGTGCGGTGGCCAGGCCCAGGTCGGCGGCCACGCCGTCGAGCGCGGGGCGCGGACCGATCCAGAACTCGCCGATCGAGGCATCCGAGTAGAACTCCGACGTCGTGCGGTCGGCACGCTCGCGGAAGTACAGCACGGCCTCGTGTCCCTCGTCGCGCGGCTCGAAGACGAGCAGGGCGTCGGGCTCGGCGTCACTGCCCCAGCCGGTGAGGTGCGAGAAGGCCGAGTGGGCGCGGAAGGGGTAGTCGCAGTCGTTGCTGCGCTGCTTCAGGCCGCCCGCGGGGATCACGAGACGCTGGCCGGGGAAAGCCGCCGAGACCTTCGCGCGTCGGCGCGCCGTCCACGACGCCTGCTCGCGCGGCTCCGGGAGGGCGGCGGGGTGCTCGGCCCAGCCGGTCGAGATCGTGTCGAGGAATCCGCGGGGGAACGGCGCCTTGCGATTGCTGGGGGCGTCGAGCTTCTGCTCTTCGGCCTGGGGCTCGGCGGTCGTGGCGTCGGCGGTCTGCGTGGCGGTGTCGGTGGAGGAGGGGGCGTCCATCGCTCCAGTCTCGCACCGCCGCGCGCGTTGTGCACGGATGCGCGGCCGTGGTGAGAACGCGGCGCCGGGCGGGTGGCATCCGGAGCCTCGTGCGAGGGCGGGTCGCTTCAGCCGCCGGTGCGCTCGAGCTGCACGACGATCGGCCGGTGATCGCTGCCCGAGCCGTCGAGAGTGCGCATGACGACGGAGCCCGACACGGTCCAATCGGGGGTGGCCATCACGTGGTCGATGGGCGCGCCCAGCAGCGCCGGGGCGTTCGTGGGCCAGGTGCCGACGCCGCCGTTTCCGCTGTCGGATGCCGTGTCGTGGCAGCGACCGAGGGTGCCGCCGTCGACGCCCATTCCGGTCATGTGGTCGAGCGTGGCGTTGAAGTCACCGGCGAGGATGACGTTGTCGCTCGCGCACTGATCCGCCAGCCACTGCAGGTCGCTGCGCCACTGCGTCATGTACTCCTCGCGGGGAGCGACGGCGTGGGCGGCGACGATGATCGGTCCGTTGCCCGAGACGGGCATGGCGACGGCGCTCGGCACGGTCGAGGTGTTGCTCGAGCCGTCGAGCGACGACTGGATCACCGAATAGTCGCCCAGCTCGGGCTTGATGAGCACCGTGGTCGAGGTGGCATCCCACCCGGTGATGCCGTACTCGCCGTACTCGGCGTGGTGCGCCCACATCGGCTGCCCCATGTCGCGCATCAGCTTCGCGACCTCGGCGCCGGTGTCGATGGTCGTCTCGGGCAGGGTCACCACGTCGGCCTGCATGCCGACCGCGAACTGCGCGATCGACTCGGCCGAGGTCGCCGAGCCCGCGGTGTTCCAGGTCATGACGCGCAGGCTCGTGTCGGTCTTCGCCGGCAGGGCCTCGGTGCCGAGACCGCGCTGGTTCAGCAGGGCGAGGTTGACGCCGCCCGAGATGCCGAAGATCAGCGCCAGCACGAGCGCGAGGGCGCGGATCGGCCGGATGAGCGCGAACAGCAGCATCAGCAGGGTCGCGGCCAGCAGTGCGGCGGCGATCGGGGCGCGGAACGAGATGATCTGCGCGAGCGGGAAAGTGCGCTCGAGCCCGAACGCGGAGGGCCACGTCAGCACAGCGGCGCCCGCCGCGAAGGCGAGCGCGACCAGGAGACCGAGCAATCGACGCACGCACCCGACCATAGGTGAGCCGTCTGGGAGATCGGCGGATGCCGCCCGGGTGGCACCTGCGCGCGGGGCGCTGTGCGGTGTGCGCCGGGGGGTTTGGGGCGAATTCCGCAGGGTGGGGCGCGACATATCCGCCCCGACCTGCAGAACCTGCCCCGGACCGCGCCGCTCGCCCGTCCCGCGCCGCTCGCCCGTCCCGCGCCGCTCGCTTGTCCCGCGCACGGAGGGCCGGCGCGATACGCTCGACGGGTGCCGCAGCATCGTCGATTCGAAGGACCGACCGACCTGCACCTGCACTCGTCGCACTCCGACGGCACCGAGCCCCCGGCCGAGGTCATGGCCGCGGCGCACCGGCACGGTCTTCACACTGCAGCGCTCACCGACCACGACACGACGTCGGGCTGGGCCGAGGCGGCCGAGGCTGCGACCTCTCTCGGCATGACGTTCGTGCCGGGCATGGAACTGTCGGCCCGACACCGCTGGCGAAGCGTGCACCTGCTCGCGTACCTCGTCGATCCCGACGACGCCGACCTGCGGGCGATGACCGATCGCATCCGTTCGTCGCGCCTGGACCGCGCGCAGATCATGGCCGAGCGCATCTCGCACGACTACGACATCGCGTGGGACGACATCGTCGCCCAGACCACCGACGGCGCCACGGTCGGCCGCCCGCACATCGCCGACGCGCTCGTCGCTCGGGGCATCGTGGTGGATCGGACCGAGGCGTTCGCGAGCATCCTCCACCCGTCGGGCGACTACTACGTTGCGTTGTACGCACCCGATCCCGTCACGGCAGTGGAGCTCGTCGTCGGCGCGGGCGGGGTGCCGATCATCGCCCACCCGGCCGGCCGCGCCCTGCTCCCCGACAGCGTGCTGACGGCGATGCTCGATGCGGGCCTCGCCGGCTTCGAGCTGCACCACCGCGAGAACCTCCCCGAGCCCACGGCGCTGCTCGCCGACCTCGCCGCCGAGCGCGACCTCATCGTGACGGGGTCGAGCGACTACCACGGTCTCGGCAAGCCCAACATGCCGGGCGAGAACACCACGGCCGACGACATGGTCGCGCGCATCTTCGCCCTCGGCCGCGGCACGGCACCGGTCTTCCCCTAGGCGGCGGCGCTCAAGGCGTGATCGAGATCCCGGATGCCGGGACCCCGGCGCCACGCGAAACGGCGCCGACCCCCGCGAGGGGGATCGGCGCCGTGTCAGCGTGCGTCGCTCAGGAGACGGGGGCCGTCGGAGCGCCCGACGAACCGCCGCTGCGGCGGCGACGGCGACGACGCGGAGCCGCGTTGCCGTCGTGGTGCTCCTTGCCCGCACCGTCGTGCGTGCCGCCGCCGCCCTCGGAGCGGTCGGCTGCACCGGCGTCGGTCGAGGTCGCGCCACCCGTCGCCGAGTCGCCACGGCGGCGACGACGCGGACCGCGGGAGCCCTCGGCATCCGGAGTCTCGTTCTTCTTCTCGGCCTGCTTGGGCGCGACGGCCTTCGGCGCGGTCACGAGGCGACCCTTCGTGCCCTCGGGGATGTCGAGGTCGGTGTACAGGTGCGGGCTCGACGAGTAGGTCTCGGTGGGCTCGGGCTGGCCGAACTCGAGGGCGCGGTTGATGAGCGCCCACTTGTGCAGGTCGTCCCAGTCGACGAACGTGACCGCGATCCCGGTCTTGCCGGCACGGCCGGTGCGACCCGCGCGGTGCAGGTACGTCTTCTCGTCGTCGGGGATCGTGTGGTTGATCACGTGGGTGACGTCGTTCACGTCGATACCGCGGGCGGCGACGTCGGTCGCGATCAGCACGTCCTTCTTGCCGGCCTTGAACGCGGCCATCGAGCGCTCGCGCGCTTCCTGGCTCATGTCGCCGTGCACGGCGGCGGCGTTGAAGCCGCGGTCGCCGAGCTCATCCACGAGCTTCTGGGCGGCGCGCTTGGTGCGCGTGAAGATGACGGCCTTCTCGCGACCCTCCGACTGGAGGATGCGGGCGATGACCTCGTCCTTGTCGAGCGAGTGCGCGCGGTAGACGAGGTGCTTGATGTTCGCCTGGGTGAGGCCCTCGTCGGGGTCGTTGGCGCGCATGTGGATGGGGTTCGACATGAAGCGGCGGGCGAGCGCGACGATCGGTCCGGGCATCGTCGCCGAGAACAGCTGCGTGTGACGCACCGGCGGAACCTTCGAGAAGATCTTCTCGATGTCGGCGAGGAAGCCGAGGTCGAGCATCTTGTCGGCCTCGTCGAGCACGACCTCGGTCGCGTGCGACAGGTCGAGCAGGCGCTGGTTGGCGAGGTCGATGAGGCGACCGGGGGTTCCGACGACGATCTGCGCGCCGGCCTTGAGCTGGTCGATCTGGCCCTCGTACGCCTTGCCGCCGTAGATGGCGACGACGCTGGTGGGGCGGTTCGAGGTCAGCATGTCCATGTCTTCGTACACCTGCACCGCGAGCTCGCGGGTGGGGACGACGATGAGGGCCTTCACGCCGGGCTCGGGGTTCGGTCCGAGGCGCTGCACGACGGGGATGCCGAAGCCGAAGGTCTTTCCGGTACCCGTCTTGGCCTGACCGATGATGTCCTGGCCGGGAAGGCCGAGGGGGATCGTCTGCTCCTGGATGGGGAAGGCATCGATGATGCCCTTGGTCGCGAGGGCGTCGACGATGTCCTGGTCGACGCCGAGATCGGCGAAAGTCGTCATAGTGCGTGCCTGTTCCGGCGGCGAGAGACCGCCTGGGGGAGTCGTATCCACGCCGTCACTCGTCCACAGGCGCGGGGTCCCGATCCATCGCCGGGACTCCTCCACTCTACCCGGCGTGTCTCGCGGGCCCCCGACGCCTAGGCTGTGGTCTGTGTTCGAGTGGTTCCGTCGTCGTCAGCGCCCGGTGGGCCGCACGCTGCAGTTGCGCTCGCGCGGAGACCTCGGCGAGGCCATGCGGGTCGACTTCGCGGAGCTCGCTCCCGAGGTCGAGACCTTCCTCGGACAGGCGGCCTATCTGCAGCTCGGTTTCTTCGAGACGCTGAGCGAGCTGATCGCTCTGACGCCCGAGCTCGCCGAGAAGGAGTCGCTGTCGCGCGCGGCCGGGGCGGCGCTGATCAAGCATCAGGAGCTCGTCGCGGTGATCCGCGAGCGCGGGGCCGACCCGACGCAGCTGATGCTGCCGTTCCGCGAGTCGCTCGACGCGTTCCGCCGCAACACGCACGGCATCCGCCCGCAGGAGACCATGCTCACCGTGCACATCACGGCGGGCATGCTCGACGACTTCTACCTCGCACTGTCGTCGAGCTATGGGGACACCGGCCGCCGCGTCGCGCGCATCCTGCAGGCCGACGACGACCGTCAGGCGATCGTCGACATCCTCGGCCAGACGATCGAGAGCGACGAGGAGTGGCGTTGGCTGCTCGCGCTGTGGGGCCGTCGACTCGTCGGAGACACGCTGCTCGTCGCCCGCGCCGCGCTGCGCCACGGCCACCTCGACAGCGCCGAAGAAGCCAAGGTCGAGCCCGTCTTCAGCGAACTGATGGGTGCGCACGCACGGCGCATGGATGCCATGGGGCTCGCGGCCTGAGAGCTGGGTGGCTCTGTCGGGCCGGGGGTGTGAACCCGTATAGCGGCTCGGGAACACTTCCCGTGACGGCAGGGGGCCAACCTCGCAGCAGGTTCGGCGCCGGTCTCGTAGCCGGTCGCTCAGGCCCCGCGGCGGGGGCTTGCGTCAGGTCAGGCGCCCAGGCGCACGCGGTCGGCTTCGTCGCGGGCGAGGCGAGCGCGGCTGACGAGGGTGACGAGCACGATGCTCGTGAGCGCCGGCGCGAGCACGGCGACGATCCACAGGATCGGGGAGTCGACGCCCAGACCCGCCCAGGTGAGCGCCGTCCAGACGACGGCCGCGGCGGCGGCCCCGGCGAGGGGCGCGAGCGCAACTCCACGCAAGGAGCGGTGCGGCAACGCGACGTGCGCCGCGAGGCCGACGACCGCTCCGAGGATCACACCGAGCAGGATCTGCACGGTCGTAGGATCAGGCGACGAAGCCGACGCGGCGCGACTCTTCGGTGCCGAGCTCGACGAAGGCCAGGTTGGCGGTGGGGACGAGGTAGGAGTTGCCCTTCACGTCAGTGAAGGAGACGTGGCTGGCCGAGTTGTCGAGAGCGGCGGCCACGGCCGACTTGACGGCGTCGGAGCTCTCGTTCGTCTCGAAGTTGAGCTCGCGGCCGGTGTTGGTGATGCCGATGCGGATCTCCACGATGCGTCCTTTCCCCGCGGGCCGCGGTCGGCCCGGCGCGTGATTCGACTCTAGGGCAGGGTTCCGACACCGCGTCCCGGAGCGGGCCCCGCTTCGCGGACGGCGAACGCGCGGATGCTCGGGGCCGTTCCCGGCGGCCTCCGGGCGTCGCGCGACCCGATGTCGGAGGTCGCGTTTAGCGTGGAGACATGCAGATCCCGGATGCCGCTGAGCTCGACGCCTCCGCCGTCGACGGGCACGCGCTCGACGACGATCAGCGGGCAGTCGCGGGGTGGGCCCCCGAGACGAGCGGCGTCGTGGTGGGGGCGCCGGGGTCGGGCAAGACGACGGCTCTGCTGGCGCGGGCGCGCGGGCTCGTGGCATCCGGAATCGACCCCGACCACCTGCTCGTGCTCACGCCCACGCGACCGGCGGCGACGGCCCTGCGCGACCGGCTCGCGCTCGCGGTCGGCCAGGCCACCGCCGGTGCGCTCGCGCGGTCGCTGGCGTCGTTCGCCTTCCAGCTCGTGCGCGGAGCCGAGGTGCGCCGCGGGGGCGAGCCGCCGCAGTTGCTCACCGGCGGCGACGAAGACCAGATCATCCGCGACCTGCTCGACGGCGACGCCCTCGACGAGGCCGAGGGGCACTCGCGCTGGCCCGCCTGGCTCGGGTCGGCGATCCGCGCGACCCGCGGCTTCCGCGGCGACCTGCGCGCGTTCCTCGCGGAGTGCACCGATCTCGGGGTCACCTCGGCCGACCTCGCCGAGCTCGCCAGGCAGCACGAGCTCCCCGTCTGGGCCTCGCTCGCGTCGTTCGCCGACGAATACCGCGCTGTGCGCGCGGCCATGCGCGGTGCGCATCGCGACGCGGCCGACCTGGCGCGCGAGGCCGTCGCGGTGCTCGACGAAGCGCTCGTCGATCGCGACCTGCTCGGCCGATTCGCCTCGCTGAAGTGCGTGCTGGTCGACGACGCGCAAGAACTCACCTCCGGCGGAATCGACCTGCTGCGGGCCTGTCGGGCCCTCGGCATCGGAGTCGTGGCCTTCGGCGACCCTGACGTGGGGTCGGGAGCGTTCCGGGGCGCGACCCCCGAGAACTTCGCCCGGCTGGCGCGCGAACTCGGCACGACGGCGGCGCTCGGCACTCCGCATCGCGGCACGGCAGAGCAGGTCGACCTCGTTCGGCAGGTCGCGTCGCGCATCGGTGCGGCCGGGGTCGTCGCGCATCGCCGGGCGCCGCTCGGCGCACCGGTCGAAGGATCGGTGCGCACCTACCTGTTGCGTTCGCCCGCCGAAGAGGCCGACGCCATCGCCCGCCTGCTGCGCGAGCGTCACGTGCTCGACGGCGTGCCGTGGGGGCGGTGCGCCGTGATCGCCCACGATTCGCGACAGGTCGCCACGCTCGAGGCCGAGCTGTCGGCGCGCGAGGTGCCGGCTCGGGCCAGCGGTCCGGGTCTCGCACTCGGCGTGCAGCGTCCCGTGCGCGATTTGGTCGCTATGGTCGAGCTCGGCATGCGCGACCCCGACGAGTGGGCTCCCGAGCAGGTGGTCGACGCGCTCCTCGGCACGTTCGGCGGGCTCGACCCCATCGAGCTCCGGCGCCTGCGCACGGCGCTGCGTCACGACGAGGTCGGGGCCGGGGGAGTCCGCTCCGCCACCGAACTGCTGGTCTCGGGAGTGCGATTCCCGCTCGAGCTCGAGACCATCGACTCGCGCGAGGCGCGGCGTGCGATGCGGCTGGGCGAGACGCTGACCGCGCTCCGGGCCCAGGCCCTGCAGCGCGCGACGGCGCACGAACTGCTCTGGACGGCCTGGGAGCGCAGCGCGCTCGCCCGCACCTGGCGCGAGGCAGCCCGCGGTCACGGGCCCGTGGCCGAGCAGGCCGACCGCGACCTCGATGCGATCGTGGCGCTGTTCCAGGCGGCCAAGCGCTTCACCGAGCGCGAGCCCGACGGCGAGGCGTCGGTGTTCCTTCGCGGAGTGCTCGACAGCGACGTGGCCGAAGACCGCATCGAACAGCCCGCGGTCGTCGACACCGTGCGCGTGCTGACGCCGGCCGCTGCCGCGGGAACCGACTTCGACACCGTCGTGGTCGCCGGTGTCCAAGAGGGTGTGTGGCCCAACACGCGCCTGCGCGGCGGGCTGCTCGAGACCTGGCGTCTGGCCGACGCCGTGCAGCACCCCGATCTGCCGGCCGCCGGCATGCTCGATCGGCGCCGCGCCGCGATGCACGACGAGCTGCGGCTGTTCGTCCGCGCGATCAGTCGCGCCGACGCTCGGCTCATCGTCACCGCGGTCGACGACGACGACACCGGCCCCAGCGTGTTGTTCGAGATGTTGCCGACGCCCGAGCCCGCGGCATCCATCCCCGAGCACCCGCTGTCGCTGCGCGGACTCGTCGCGCGCCACCGCCGCTCGCTGACTACCGCGCGCGTTCCCGCGCCCGAGCGCACGCACGCCGCCGGTCAGCTGGCGCTGCTGGCCGCCGCCGGAGTCGCCGGTGCCGCCCCCGAGCAGTGGTACGGCGTCGTGGCACCGAGCTCGTCGGCCCCGCTGCGCGACCTCACGCGCGAAGACGTCCGCGTTTCGCCTTCGCGCCTCCACGCGCTCGAAGAGTGCCAGCTCGACTGGGTGATCGCCGACCTCGGCGGCGACCGCGGTGGCACGACCGCCGGCATCGGCACGATCATCCACGCGGCGCTCGAGACCGCGGCCTCGTCGTCCGAAGAAGACCTGTGGGCCGTCGTCGACGAGCGCTGGGGCGAGCTGGTGTTCGACGCCGCGTGGCGCGAGAAGGCCGAGCGCACGCGCGCCCGCGACCTCGTGCGACGCCTCGCGACCTACCTGCGGCGCTTCGACGACGCCGGCGGTCGACTCATGGGCGCCGAGCGGCACTTCGAGGTGCCGATCCCGATCCCGGATGCCGGCGGGCAGCACCCCGACGGCGTCGACGACGGCGCGGCCGTGCCCGACGGCGCCACCGTGCACGGCGCCGTGCTCAGCGGTGACATCGACCGCGTCGAGGTGACCCCGGCCGGAGAGGTCGTGATCGTCGACCTCAAGACGGGCAAGAACGAGCCGCAGACCGACCTCAAGGTCGCCGACAACCCGCAGCTCGCGGCCTACCAGTTGGCGTTCTCGTCGGGGGCGATCGAGCAGGTCGAGGGGCTTCCCTCCGGCGGGGCCAAGCTCCTCGTGCTGCGCCCGAGCGCGGCGAAGAAGGACTACGCCGAGCCGACGCAGCCGCCGTTCGACGACACCCAGCGCGAGGAGTTCGTCGGGCGCGTGCAGCGCGCGGTCGACGTCATGCGCGGCACGAGCTTCGCGGCACCGTATGAGGTGCACTGCCGCGACGAGTTCTCGTACGGGCTCTGCCGCATCCACACGGTCTCGGCGGTGAGCGCGTCGTGACCACGTTGTCCGCCGCGACGATCGCGGCCGCCCTCGGCCAGTTCCCCCCGACTCTCGAGCAGACGGCCGTCATCGAGGCGCCGCTGGAGCCTGCCCTCGTCGTCGCCGGTGCCGGCAGCGGCAAGACCGAGACCATGGCCGGCCGCGTGGTGTGGCTGGTCGCCAATGGGCTCGTCCGCCGTGACGAGGTGCTGGGCCTGACCTTCACGCGCAAGGCCGCCGGTGAACTCGCCGAGCGCATCCATCGGCGTCTGCAGCGTCTGTCGGAGTTCGAAGCCCGGGGGCTCCTGCCCGCACTTCCCGCCCTGCACGAGGCGGGACGCCTCGCGGTGTTCGCCGAGCTCGCGCAGCTCGACGGCGCAAGCGCCGACGCCGCGCGTCGCGAAGCCCTCGACATGCTGACCGCCGAGGTCGGCGCAGGAGAGAGCACGCCCGACGACGGCGACCAGTTGTTGCACCGCCCGACGGTGTCGACTTACAACAGCTTCGCCGACGCCATCGTGCGCGAGCACGGCCTGCGCATCGGGCGCGACGCCGAATCGGCGGTGTTGTCCGAGTCGGCAGCGTGGCTGTTGATGCGGCGCGTGGTGTTCGCCTCCGACGACCCGCGTCTCGAAGAACGCCAGGAGTCCCCGCGGACGCTCATCGACGCCGCGCTGCGGATCGCACGCGACGGTGTCGACAACCTCGTCGACCTCGATCGACTCGCCGCCTTCCCCGAGGAGTTCGCGCGCATCACCGAACGCCCCTCGACCACCGCGCGGGTGAGCGTCTACAAAGAGGTCGGCGACGCCGCGGCGAAGGTCTCGGCGCTGTCGCTGCTCTCGGCCCTCGCGGCCGACTACAACCGCGAGAAGGCGCGCTTGGGCGTCATGGACTTCGCCGACCAGGTCGCGGGAGCCCTGCAGATTGCGACCGAGCACCCGGCCGTCGTCGCCGAGCTGCGCGCGCGGTACCGCGTGGTGCTGCTCGACGAATACCAAGACACCTCGGTCGTGCAGACCGACCTGCTCTCCACGCTGTTCGGCGGCACGGGCGTCATGGCGGTGGGCGACCCCCACCAGGCTATCTACGCCTGGCGCGGGGCGAGCGCCGGCAACCTCGGCGGCTTCCCCGCCGCGTTCGCTCCCGAGGGCGGATGCCGCCAGTTCGCCCTGCTGACCAGCTGGCGCAACAGCGAACGCGTGCTCGACGCCGCCAACGCGGTGCTCGCCCCGCTCGCCGATCGGGCGGCCGTCGCGGTCGAAGAGCTGCGCTCTCGTCCCGGTGCGCCCCAGGGCGTGGTCGAGATCGTGTTCGAGAACGACCTCGATGCCGAGGCCGATCGCGTGGCGTCGTGGTTCGCCGGAGTCCGCGCCGCGCGCGCCGCCCAGGGCAAGGCGACCACCGGAGCCGTGCTGTTCCGCAGCAAGAAGCACATGGTCCGCTTCGGCGATGCGCTCGGACGCCGCGGCATCCCGCACCGCATCCTCGGACTCGGCGGTCTGCTCACCACCCCCGAGGTTGTCGACGTGGTGTCGACCCTGCGGGTGATCAGCGATCCCGAGGCCGGGTCAGCCCTGATCCGCCTGCTGTCCGGGCCACGCTGGGCCGTCGGACTCGCCGACCTGCGTGCCCTCGCGCTGCTCGCCCGTCGGCTCGCCACCCACGACGTGGCGCTGCAGCCGTTGGGGGCCGAGGTCGTCGACCGCCTCCGCTCGACACCCGGGGCCGACCGTGCCTCGCTCGTCGACGCCCTCGACTTCATCGCCCGGCAGACCGACGGCCACGGCTGGCTCACCGACTTCACCCCCGAGGGGCGCGCGCGGTTGCGCGAGGCCGGTGCGGTGTTCGCGTCGCTGCGGCGCAGCGTGGGGGCGCCGATCCCCGAGTTGATCCGCCTGATCGAGGCTGAGCTGCGTCTCGACATCGAGCTCGCGGCGAACGAGTCGCGCGGCCCCGCGCGCATCGCGTCGGCCCAGTTGCGCGCGTTCGTCGACGAGATCCGCGGGTTCCTCGCCGCCGATGAGTCGGGGTCGGTCGCAAGCCTGCTCGCCTGGCTCGACCACGCCGAACAGGCCGACGAGTTCGCCCCGCGCACCGAGCCGCCCGAAGACGACGTCGTTCAGCTGCTGACGATCCACGGGTCCAAGGGCCTCGAGTGGGACGCGGTGGCCGTGGTCCGCCTCGTCACCGACGAGTTGCCGTCGCTCCCGCGTGACACCAAGGGGTGGTTGGGCTTCGGCATCCTGCCCTCGGAGTTCCGCGGCGATTCCGCGTGGCTGCCGGTCTTCGGCTGGCGCGGAGCCGAGACGCAGCAAGACCTGAAGGCGGCGATCGACGCCTTCGTCGCCGACAACCGCGCCCGCCAGCTCGACGAAGACCGCCGTCTCGCCTACGTCGCCTTCACCCGCGCGCGCGATCTGCTGATGCTGTCGGGGTCCAGCTGGTCGGGGACCAAGAAGCCTCGACGCCCCAGCGTGTTCCTCGACGAAGCGGCCGAGGCGCTCGCGATCGATCTCGAGGTGTCCGAGCCCGGAGACGACCCCTACGACGGCGAACGTCGGCTGCTGCACTGGCCGCTCGATCCGCTGGGGGCGCGACGCACCGCGGTGTCGGCCGCGGCATCCGCCGTCGCCGCCGCGCGGGCCGAACCGGCGGCGGCACCCGACGATGACCTCGAACTGCTGCTCGCCGAGCGGGCCGATCGGCTGCGTCCGACGCACGCGCCCGCCCCGACGCGCATCCCGGCGTCGCGGTTCAAAGACTTCGTCGCCGACTACGGCGGCACGGTCGAAGACCTGCGGCGCCCCATGCCCGAGCGCCCCTACCGGCAGACGCGCCTCGGCACCCTCTTCCACGCGTGGGTCGAGCAGCGCTCGGGCCTGGTGGGCGCGGGCGTCGGGCTCGACGACGACGGCCTGTGGGATGACGACGACGTCGTGGGGGCATCGGCGGCGGATGCCGTGGAACTCCAGCGACTGCGCGAGTGCTTCGAACGGTCGGAATGGGCCGGCCTCCGGCCGCTCGAGGTCGAGACAGAGATCGACTTCGTCACCACGCGTCTCGACGGACGCGAGCATGTCGTCATCTGCAAGCTCGACGCCGTCTACCGACGCGGCGATCGCTACGAGATCGTCGACTGGAAGACCGGTCGACCGCCGTCGTCCGAGGCCGAGCGTCGGTCGCGCATGCTGCAGCTCGAGCTGTACCGCGACGCGTACCACGCGAAGCACGGGATCGACATCGACCTGATCGACGTCGCGCTGTTCTACGTCGGCGACGAGTTGGTGCTGCGCGGCTGAGGTGCTCCGGCGATGGTCGGTGCACTATCACGACGTCGCTTCGGGCCGTGGTGCCCGGTGACCGGGTGAATTATCAGCCTGGAACGGTGTCGCGCGAAGGGCGACGAGGCACGACGCTCAGACGCGCGCGCACGAGACGCCCGACGGTTCAGCGCTCACCGGGTGACGTCGCCGCGACCACCCCTCGGCCCCGCGGAGCGGATGAAGCGGTGCGTTCGTCGTGCGGACGAGCACGCCGCTGTCAGGCGTTGTCGCCCGACACGCCCCAGCGGCGCAGCGCGGCGCGGCTCGCGCGGGCAGCATCGGCCTCGTCGTCCACGTGGGAGTCGTCGTGCGCGGCATCCGCCCGCTCGTTCCGCCCCTCGGCGCCGCGATCGAGCGGTAGGCCGTCGAGACGATCGGTCGACGACTCGTCGTGCGCATCGACGGAGGCGGCGTTCTCGTCATCGCGCGCGGCGAACGAGGTGGCGTCCGATACGGCCGGTCGAGCCTCTTCGGGCTTGCCCCAGAGCGACGTCGCGGCCGTATCACCGCGGAGTGCCGGTCCGTGGACGGGGTCGTAGCGGCCGTCCCAGCCATTCAGCTCGAGCGGCGCGGTGGCTTCGGGGTCGTCCTCGCGTGCGGGGAGGTCGTCGATGCGGATGGGGCCGGAGTCGTCATCCGATTCTTCGGCGTTCGCCAGGGCGTCTGCGGCGGCCGCGCGGTCGCGCTCGGCAGACAGGTACAGCGACAGCGCCTCGGGGTCGTAAGCGTCGGTCTGCATCGACGTGTCGACGCCGTCGGCGGGAGCGACCGCGGGCGAGCTCTCGACGAGGGCCATCGCGTCGTCGATGTCGCTGCGGGTGTCGGGCACGATCTGGTCGCCGCGCACGCCGTCGGCCAGCGCCGCCAGCAAGGCCACGGCGTCGTCGATGACGTCGGTCTCGCCGGCGTCGTGTCCGTGCACGAGCCAGCGCGCGAACTCGAGCTCGGCGTAGAGGCGGGCGCGTTCGCGCAACAGGGGGTCGGGGGAGCGGTCGCCCGCGGCGGCGTATCCAGCGTGCACGTCGTCGGCGGCGAGCGGAGCGGATGCCAACCAGCGCAGGTCGACGGCGGGGTCGCCGACGCTGAGGCCGGCCCAGTCGAGAATGCCGACCACGTGCGGAATCTCGTCGGCGTCGTCGGCGAGCACGATCGAGGTGCTCGTGGCGCCGCCGAGCACGACGGCGGATTCGAAGCGCCACAGGTCGTCGACGTCGAGCGCACGGCGCCAGCGCATCATGAGGTCGTCGCTGACGCGTCCGGTCGAGTCGGCACGGTCGAGCAGGCGCTTGACGTCGTCGCGCACCTGCTCCGGCGAGCGCACCGGCAGTCCGTCGGTCCGCACGATCGAGACGGGCAGCGCGTGCACGGCGGCGAGGGCGCCACCGATCGCGGGCGCGTAGCCCGGTCCCTTGGGCAGGTGAGCCGGGTCGATGCGGTAACCGCAAATCCGGTCGACGACCAGCACGCGCTGGGCCCCCGAGCCGCTTTCGCCGACGACCTCGGGCACGGCGAACGGTAGCAGGGCGCGCACTCCGGCGGTCAGGGCGTGCAGGGCTCGCGCCTCGGCGGCGAGCTCGCCGGCGGTGTCGTCGTCGGTGGGCATGCGCACGATGAGCTCGCGCCCGTCGGCCGTCCGCGCGAGCGCGGCGTCGAAGCGACCGGCCGTGTTCTCGGTCAGCGCGCTGACGCTCGTGAAGGCGGTGCCGGGAAGGGCCGCCGTCGCCGACGCGGCTAAAATGAGGGGCGAGCGTGCCATGCCCCCAGGGTAGGTCGGGCCCGTGCTCACCGGCCCGCGCCACGCCCTTGATGGGGGGAGGTCGAGCCCTCGACCCTCCGCTCGCCCCAACCGTTCGGGCTTCTGCTCGTGCTCGCACCGGAAAGAAGTGTTCGATGTCGCTTCCCGCGTCTTCGTCTTCGCAGAACCCGCCCTCGTCGAGTGCGGCTGACAGCGGGCCGCAGGACAGGTCCGCGGATGCCGCTGACCTCGCCGTCGACCGCGCCGGCGCCGAGCGTGACCAGCCCGGCCTGCTCGGGAACCTCGCCGCGGATCCCCGCACGCTCGTGCTCGCCGTGCGCCGCGATGCTGCTCCACTGATCGACGGCCGTCTCGCGTTCGTCTCGTTCGCCGACCTCGCCTCGTCGGCGGCCGGGTCGCAGAAGACTGCCGGGCTCGAGGCATCTGCCTCGGCCGGACCGCAGCATCTCACCGAGCACGCGGCATCCGCGCCGTCGCCGCAGCCCGCCGAGCCCTCCGCTTCGGCCGAATCAGCGCGCCCCGCCGAGCCCATGGCATCCGCCCTCGCCGGTTCCTCCGCCCCGGCCGAATCAGCGCGCCCCGCCGAGTCCACGGCATCGGCCGAATCAGCGCGCCCCGCCGAGCCCGCGGCATCCGCCCCCGCCCCGTCGGCGCGCCCTGCCGCACCCGACGCAGCAGCCCCCCACGACATCCCCGGCATCACCCACTGGGCGTTCCTCGGCCGCACGCCCGACCACCGCGCGGTCCTGCTCGCGGTCGTGGCCGACGGCGCGGGTGATGAACTGGTTCCGGATGCCGACTGGGCGCCCCTCCGCGCCGCGGGCGGCGACCTGCCGGCCGGCGAGGCCGAACTGCTGACCGCCGCGGTCGCCCTGTCGGGGTGGCTGCGCGATGCCGCGTTCTGCCCCGCGTGCGGCGCGCTCACCGAACTGCGCCAGGCCGGCTGGTCGCGGCACTGCCCGGTGTGCGGGCGCGAGCACTTCCCGCGCACCGACCCCGCGGTCATCGTGCTGCTGACCTCTGCCGAGGGCGACCGCGTGCTTCTGGGCGCCAACGCCGCGTGGGGCGGCGACCGGTACTCGTGCTTCGCCGGGTTCGCCGAGGCGGGGGAGTCGCTCGAAGACGCCGTCGCGCGCGAGGTGAACGAGGAGTCGGGCGTGCGTCTGCGCGAGATCGTGTACCGCGGGTCGCAGGCGTGGCCGTATCCGCGGTCGCTCATGCTCGGGTTCCGCGCGGTCGTGGTCGACGAGGTCGAGGCCCTGGCCGACGGCGAGGAGATCGTCGAGGTGCGCTGGTTCACCCGGGAGGAGATCGGGTCGGCGCTCCGGGGTGAGAGCGCGGTGCACCTGCCGGGGGCCGCGTCGATCGCCCGCCGGTTGATCGAGGACTGGTACGGAGAGACCGCGTGACCGGACCTCTCGACGGACTCGACGAGCATCAGCTCGAGGCGGCGCGGGCGCTGCGGGGTCCGGTGTGCGTACTCGCGGGTGCCGGCACCGGCAAGACGCGCGTGATTACGCGGCGCATCGCCCACGGCGTCGACACGGGCGCGTACTCGCCGCAGCGCGTGATGGCGGTGACCTTCACCGCGAAGGCCGCGGGCGAGATGCGGGGACGCCTGCGCGCGCTCGGCGTGTCGGGGGTGTCGGCGCGCACGTTCCACGCCGCGGCCCTCGCCCAGGTGAACTTCTTCTGGCCCACGCTCGCGGGCGATCAGGCGCCGTCGATCATCGACAACAAGGTGCGCATGCTCGCGCACGCGGCCGACGGCGTCGGACTGAGTCCCGACACGGCGACACTGCGCGATGTCGCCTCCTCGATCGAGTGGCGCAAAGTCACGCTGCGCTCGATCGAGCAGTACGCCGCCGACCGCCCCGACGGCGTGGGGCGTCTCAACGTCGACCAGGTCGTCGCCCTGCAGCGGGCGTACGAGAAGCTCAAAGACGAGCGTCGGCAGATGGACTTCGAAGACGTGCTCCTCACCTGCGCCGGCATGATCGAGGCCGAGCCGCGCGTGGCCGCCGCCGTGCGCGAGCAGTACCGGCACTTCACGGTCGACGAGTACCAGGACGTCTCGCCGTTGCAGAACCGCGTGCTCGAGCTGTGGCTGGGCGATCGTCGCGACCTGTGCGTGGTCGGCGATGCCAGTCAGACCGTGTACTCGTTCACCGGCGCCGATGCGCGCTACCTGCTCGACTTCGAGCGCACGCACGAAGACGCCCGCGTCGTGCGGCTCGAGCGCAACTACCGCTCGACGGCACCCGTGCTGGCGGTGGCCAACGACCTCATGCGCGGGCGGGCCGGCGCTCTCGAGCTCGTGGCCGCGACCGACGCCGACACGCCGGTGCCGACGGTGCGCGGCTTCGACGACGACGAGGCCGAGGCCACGGCGGTCGCGCGATCGATCGCCGACTCGCTGTCGCGGGGAGTCGACCCGCACGACGTCGCGGTGCTGTACCGCTCGCATGCCCAGTCGGCCGCCCTGCTGAACGCGCTGTCGGCGGTCGGGGTCGCGGCATCCGTGCTGGGTGGGCGCAAGTTCTTCGACATGCCCGAGGTGCGGCAGGCGCTCATGGCGCTGCGGGCCGCGTCGGTCGCGCCGATGGAGACGGGCTTTCTCGCCACGGTCCGCGACGTGCTGCGCAGCGTCGGTCTGACCGACGACCCGCCCGCCGCGGGCGGAGCCCTGCGCGAAGCGTGGGAGGCGCGGGCCGCCCTGCTGCGCCTGGCCGAAGAGGCTCCGGCCGGAACCGACCTGCGCTCGTTCACCGACGACCTGCAGGCTCGGGCACGCGACCAGCACGAGCCGACGACGCGCACGGTGACGCTGGCCACGCTGCACGCGGCGAAGGGTCTGGAGTGGGATCACGTGTACCTGGTCGGGGTCAGTGAGGGTCTGCTGCCGATCTCGTACGCGACCACCTTCGAGGCGGTCGACGAAGAGCGGCGTCTCGCGTACGTCGGGGTCACTCGTGCGGCGCGGACGCTGTCGCTGAGCTGGGCGCGCGGTCGGGGCCGGATGGAACGCTCGCCGTCGCGCTTTCTTCGAGAGATCGGCAGCGGCAGTCTGCGCTCGGCCGATGCAGCCCCCAGGCCCGCCGGAACGAATCGACGCGCAGGTGCAGCGACCTCGTCGTCTGCTCGATCGGCGCGCTGAGCAAGAAGCGCGCCGCTCGCGCCGCCTCGGCGGCCAGCGCCGGGTCGATCGCGGGCCGCGGCCGGCCGAGCAGTTGCGACGACACCGCCGGCCAGTGCGGATCCCTGCGCTGACTCTCGGCATCGGGGCACGACAGGCAGGCCGTGCGCCCGGGCGCGACGACTGGCCCGACCGTCGCCGAGGCTCCGTCGAGCACCAGCGGCAGGTGGGTCACGCCGTCACGCGTGTACGCCGCGGCCCGCCGTGGATCCACGCGATGCGCCGCGAGCAGGATCACGCACGACCCCGGTGACGCTCGCTCGCTGGATGCCCCCGCCCACGCGACGATGCGGGTGAGCGGCGGCAGTCCCGCGAGCACGGCGCGGCCGACGCGCGGGTGAAGGTCGTCGGCGATCTGCAGCACGAGCGGAGGCTCGTCGCGGTGCGGCACGAGCGCCGGCGTGACAGCGTCGAGCACCGCATCGGTCGCGGCATCCGACACCCCGTGCACCCGCGCGAGCGCCCGCAACTCCTCGCGAGTCGTGCCGTTCACGAGGGCGGCGACAGCGGCATCCGTCCACCGATCCGAGATCGGCAGGGTCGCGATCGCGCGCGGGCCGAACTGCACGCTGCCGTCGTCACGCC
Organism: Microbacterium algihabitans; assembly: GCF_032464975.1. Lineage (NCBI taxonomy): Bacteria > Bacillati > Actinomycetota > Actinomycetes > Micrococcales > Microbacteriaceae > Microbacterium > Microbacterium algihabitans. Next base: position 355,650 of record NZ_JAWDIU010000002.1, on the reverse strand, counting down.
AGAGCGGGGGAGAGGCGGGGTCGAGTCGAAGCATGCCCCGATCCTGACGGGCGGGAAGACTCCGGATGCCGTTGTCCACAGCAACCGACGTCGATCACGCCCCTGGGGAGAAGTCCACCCCGCCGCGCGCGCGACCCGCACACGGGCGTGCGACCGCCCGTCGACCGGCGAGCGACCCGCGAGACTGCACCTCGCTGACAAACCCGCGTCAGGCTGCAACGACGTTGTCAGCGAGTTGCAGCCTCGGCGTGAACGGCGGGCCGCCACGCCTGCGCCGGGTCGATCGACGGCAAAAGGTCCGCGAAACTGCACCTCGCTGACAAACCCGCGTCAGGCTGCAACGACGTTGTCAGCGAGTTGCAGTCTCGGCGCGAACAGCACCCCGCCTCGCGACCCCAACGCCGCGGACACCGCCGCAGCGGTCACACGGGCCGCTGGTCTCCCGGAGCGCCGTCCTCGTCGCCGTCCCGCGCGTCGCGATCGGACGCGTCGTCGGAGCGACCTTCCCGCAGGTCTCGCCGCAAGAGGCCCTCACCCGAAGCATCGCCCGAACCAGGCGTCTCGCCCGACTCCTCGGCATCCGCACCCGAATCCCGCCCGCCGTCGGCCTCTTCCGCCAACAACTGCGCGAGCGCGTCGTCCATCTCGTCCGAGGGCGCCGCTTCACCGCGCGACGCGGCGGTCACCCGCGCGATGAGCGCCGCGGGGTCGTCGATGTCTTCCGACGACGGCATGAGGTCGGGGTAGTCCCACAGTGCATCACGGCCCTCGACGCCCACGGCGTCGGTGACGGCGCGCCACATCGCGGCGGCTTCGCGCATGCGGCGCGGGCGCAGTTCGAGGCCGACCAGTGCGCCCAGCGCCTGCTCGGCGGGTCCACCGACGGCGCGGCGTCGGCGCACGGCCTCGGCGATGCGTCCCGCCGACGGAAGCCGCGAGGTGGCGTCTTCGGTCACGACGTCGACCCAGCCCTCGATCGTGGCCAGCAGGTTCTCCAGCCGCGTCAGGGCCGCGGTCTGCTCGGGGCTGCGTTCGGGCAGCAGGGCTCCGCTCTCGAGCGCCCCGCGTAGTTCGTCGGGCTGCGAGGGGTCGAAGCGCGAGGCGAGCTCCTCGAGGGCGTCGGTGTCGACGCGGATGCCGTGGGCGAAGTCGCGCACCTGCGAGATGACGTGCAGGCGCAGCCACCGCGCGTGGCGGAAGAGGCGTGCGTGCGCGAGCTCGCGCGTCGCGAGGTAGAGCGCGAGCTGGTCGTCGGGGATCTCGAGGTCGCGGCCGAAGTCGGCGAAGTTCTGCGGCAGGATCGCGGCGTCGCCCTCGGGCATGATCGGGATGCCGACGTCTCCGCCACCCACGACCTCGGTCGACAGGCGGCCGACGACGTGGCCGAGCTGCGTGGCGAAGAGCGAGCCGCCGACGGTGCGCATGAGGCGTCCGGCGCCGGCGATCATCTCCTGCATGTCTTCGGGGGCCTGCTGGCCGAGGGCTGCGGTGAGCGCGTCGGCGATGCTCGTGGCGACGGGCTCGGCGAGCTCCTGCCAGACGGGCAGCGTGGCGGTGACCCACGCACCGCGCGTGACGGCGCGGGGAGGGCGAGGCAGGTCAGAGATGGTGGTCGCCGCGCCCAGCCAGAGGGCGGCGAGCGTGAACGCCTGGTCGAGGTCGGTCTTCTGACCGGTCGTGACGCCCAGGCCGTCCTGGTTGGCGATGTGCAGGGCCTGACGCTCGGTGAGGCTCCAGTCGACGCCTTCCTGCGTGCCGGCGAAGGCGCCCTGCAGCTGGTTCATGACGGCCTGCAGCATGGCGGGGTCGATCTGCATGCCCGACAGGCGCGAGAGCATCTCGGGATCGATGCCGCTGGTGTCGCCCGACATCAGGCGGCGCATGAGCTCCTGGAACTCTTCCTCGGGGCTCTGCTCGCCGCCACGGTCGTCGTCTGCCACTTCAGCCGCCTTTCAGCCAGGTCTGGGGAATGGTTCTCTACGCTAGTCGCAGGTTTCCCCGCATCTACCGGCCGGGCCCCGCGGCGCTTACGCCCCGCGCGAACGACCCCGGTCAAGGATTGAGCTTCGTGTCCCTTTTCGACGAGAACGTCCGCCTCGAGCCCGCGCCCCGACAGCCGTGGCGTCGCGGCACCGTCATCGGCGTGTGGTCGCTGACGGTGGCCGTGATCGTGCTGTTCGTGCTCACGTTCGTGCCCTCGGCCTACGTCATCCAGCAGCCCGGCCCGGTGTACAACACCCTCGGCACCTCACCGAACGCCGACGGCGAGCAGGTGCCGCTCATCACCGTTCCGAACGAGCAGGACGACACCACCACCGGCCAGCTCGACCTGCTCACGGTTCAGGTCAGCGGCAACCGCGAGCGCACCCCGTCGTGGATCGAGCTCGCGATGGCGTGGTTTGACCGCTCGCGCGCCGTGGTGCCGATCGACCGCATCTTCCCCGCGGGTCAGACCACCGAGCAGCGCACGAGCGAGAACGCCGCCCTCATGAGCGACTCGCAGCTCGAGGCGAGCGCGGCCGCCCTGCGACAGCTCGGCTACGACGTGCCCGCCGAGATCGCGGTCGGCACGATCGACGACCAGGGCGCGGCGGCGGGTCTGCTGCAGCAGGGCGACGTGCTGCTGTCGGTCGACGGCGCTCCGGCTTCGAACGTGGATGCCGTGCGCTCGGCCGTCCAGAAGGCCGCGGGCGCACCGGTCACCGTGGCCTACCAGCGCGACGGCGCCGACGCCACGGTGCAGATCACGCCGCAGCAGACGACGGTCAACGGCCAGCAGCAGTACCTGCTGGGCGTCGGACTCATGCAGGCGTTCGACCTCCCCGTCGACGTCAAGATCCAGCTTAACGACGTCGGCGGTCCGAGCGCCGGCATGATGTTCGCGCTCGGCATCATCGACAAGATGTCGCCCGGCGACCTCACCGGAGGCCAGCACATCGCCGGCACCGGCACGATCGACGCCGACGGCAACGTGGGCCCGATCGGCGGCATCCGTCAGAAGCTCTATGGCGCGCTCGATGCCGGAGCCACTTACTTCCTGGCCCCGGAGTCGAACTGCAACGAGGTCGTGGGGCACGTGCCCGACGGCATCCGCGTCTTCTCGACCTCGACGCTGGATCAGTCGATGACGGTGCTCGAGACGATCCGCGACAACGGCGATCTCGACGCGCTTGCGACGTGTGGTTCGGGATCGTAGCTTTCACGGCGAACCCCGAGAACCCCGCGCCTAGGATGAAGGGGTGACCACGACCTCAGCGCCGAACCAGGCCACGCCGCCGAACCGCTCCCGACGGATCATCTCGATCACTTTGGCGGTGATCGCAGCGCTCGTCGTCGCGTTCTTCGTCTTCGCGAACCTCTATTCCGACTGGCTGTGGTTCTCGCAGCTGGGCTTCACCACCGTTCTGACCACCCAGTGGATCGGTCGCACGGTGATGTTCGTCGTCGGCTTCCTCGCGATGGCCGTGCCGGTGTGGGGCGTCATCCAGCTCGCTTACCGCCTGCGTCCCGTATACGCGCGTCTGAGCTCGCAGCTCGACCGCTACCAAGAGGTCGTCGAGCCGCTGCGGCGCCTCGCGATGTGGGGAATCCCGATCTTCTTCGGCTTCTTCGCCGGCTTCGCCGCCTCCGCGCAGTGGGAGACCACCTGGCTGTGGTTCAACGGCGTCAGCACCTCGGTGACCGACCCCCAGTTCGGGCTCGACACGGGCTTCTATTTGTTCGGGATGCCGTTCTACGCGGCAGCGCTCGGTTTCGCCTCGGCCGTGGTGCTGGTGTGCCTGCTGCTGACGGCCGTCGTGTCGTACCTCTACGGCTCGGTCCGCGTCGGACAACGCGAGCTGCGCATCTCCAAGGCCGCGCGCATCCAGCTCGCGATCCTCGCCGGCGTCTACCTGCTGCTGCAGGGTGCGAGCCTGTGGCTCGACCGCTTCCGCACGCTCGTCGAGCCGTCCGAGCGCATCACCGGTCCCGGTTACGTCGGCACCAACGCCGTGATCCCCGGCCAGACGATCCTCGCGATCGCCGCCGTCATCGTGGCGCTGGCGTTCTTCGTCACGGCTTTCATCGGCCGCTGGCGCTACCCGCTGATCGGTACCGCGCTGCTCGTCGTCTCGGCGATCGTCGTGGGTGCGGCCATCCCGTGGGCCGTCACCACCTTCCAGGTGCGCCCCAACGAGCTCACGCTCGAGAGTCAGTACTACCAGCGCAACCTCGATGGCACGAAGGCCGCCTACGGCATCGACAACATCGAGAAAGAGAACTTCCAGGCCGAGACGCAGGCCCAGGCGGGCCAGCTGCGCAACGACGCCGACTCCACCGCGCAGCTGCGCATCATGGACCCGGCCATCATCGGCCCGACCGTCCGTCAGCTCGAGCAGTACCGCGCGTACTACCAGTTCAACACTCCGCTCGACGTCGACCGCTACACGATCAACGGGCAGACGCAAGACACCGTGGTGTCGCTGCGCGAGCTCAACATCGGTCAGCTCGGCGACGCGGCCTCGTGGCAGAACACGACCCTCGTCTACACGCACGGCTACGGCATGGTCGCGGCCGCCGGTAACGAGCGCACCGCCGACGGCGACCCCGTCTTCCTCGAGCAGGCGATCCCGGGCACCGGCTTCCTGACCGACCGCAAGTACGAGCCGCGCATCTACTTCGGCGAGCAGTCCCCGCCGTACTCGATCGTGGGCGGCCCCGAGGGTGGCGAGCCGATCGAGCTCGACTACCCGCTGGGCGCCGACGGCGGCACCGAGACGCGCACGACCTTCACCGGCAACGGTGGACCCAGTGTCGGCAACGTCTTCAACCGCCTCATCTACGCGCTGAAGTTCCAGTCGGAGCAGATCCTGTTCTCCGACAACGTGAACCCCGACTCGCAGATCCTCTATGACCGCAACCCGAAGGAGCGCGTGCAGAAGCTCGCGCCCTACCTGACGCTCGACAGCGACCCGTACCCCACGGTCGTCGACGGTCGCATCAAATGGGTCATCGACGGCTACACGACGAGCGCGAACTACCCGTACTCGTCGAGCGTGTCGCTCTCGCGCGCGATCGCCGACTCGAACAACCCGGCTCCGACCTACGCGCTCGATGACATCAACTACATCCGCAACTCGGTCAAGGCCACGGTCGACGCCTACGACGGCTCGGTGAGCCTGTACGCGTGGGACGACCAAGACCCGCTGCTCAAGGCGTGGCAGAACATCTACCCCACGACCCTCAAGCCGTGGACCGACATGTCGGCCGACCTGATGAGCCACGTGCGCTACCCGACCGACCTGATGAAGGTGCAGCGCTCGATGCTCGGCGTCTACCACGTCGACGACGCTCTGTCGTTCTACCGCCAGGACAACCGGTGGACCACTCCGAACGACCCGCAGGACCCGGCGACCTTCCAGCCGCCGTACTACCTGACGATGAAGATGCCGAACCAGGACGACCCGTCGTACTCGATGTTCACCAGCTTCATCCCGGCGTCGCAGGGCGGTCAGGCGCGAAACGTGCTGACGGGCTACATGGCCGTCGACTCCAACGCGGGCGACCAGCAGGGCACCAAACGCGACGACTACGGCAAGCTCCGAATGCTCGTGATCGATTCGTCGACCACGGTCCCCGGACCCGGCCAGGTGCAGAACACCTTCGACTCCGATACCAACGTGTCGTCGCAGATCAACATCCTGAAACAGGGACAGTCGCAGGTGCTCAACGGCAACCTGCTGACCCTGCCGGTGGGTGGCGGTCTGCTGTACGTGCAGCCGGTCTTCGTCCAGTCGTCGGGTGACACCAAGCTGCCGCAGCTGCGGCGCGTGCTCGTCGCGTTCGGCAACAAGATCGCGTTCGAGAACACGCTGAGCGAAGCGCTCGACTCGCTGTTCGGCGGTGACTCCGGAGCGAATACGGGCGACGAGACCGTCACCCCGACCGACCAGGGTTCAGGCACGACGGGTGGCACGGGTGGCGGCACGACCGTTCCGACGGGCGACTACGCCGCGGCCCTGCAGGAGGCGCGTGACGCGCTGAACGCTCGCCAAGCGGCGCTGACCAGCGGTGACCTCGCGGCCTTCGCCACACAGGATGCCCGCCTCACCGCGGCCGTCCAGCGCCTGCTCGACCTCGAGACGAACGGCCAGGGCGGCACGGCGACCACGTCGCCCACCCCGGCTCCGTCGGAGACCCCCGCGGGCTGACCCCCGCTCGACCGATCGCCGGCGTCCCGCACAGCGGGGCGCCGGCGTCGTCGTTCCCGCGGCAGAGGTGGCTGAGCCTGTCGAATCAAGGTGGCTGAGCTTGTCGAAGCCAGCAAGTCGCGCGGCGGCAAGGTGGCTGAGCCTGTCGAATCAAGGTGGCTGAGCTTGTCGAAGCCACCGGGCCACCGCGGGTCCCGGTCCCTTCGACAAGCTCAGGGACCTAGCAAGGTGGCTGAGCTTGTCGAAGCCAGCAAGTCGCGCGGCGGTAGAGGTGGCTGAGCCTGTCGAAGCCACCGGTGCACAGCGGGTCCCGGTCCCTTCGACAGGCTCAGGGACCTAGCAAGGTGGCTGAGCCTGTCGAATCAAGGTGGCTGAGCTTGTCGAAGCCACCGGGCCACCGCGGGTCCCGGTCCCTTCGACAAGCTCAGGGACCTGGCTGCCCACAGCGGGTCCCGGTCCCTTCGACAGGCTCAGGGACCTGTGTCGCGCGCCGGTGGACAGCGGGTCCCGGTCCCTTCGACAAGCTCAGGGACCTGGGTCACCGCGGGTCCCGGTCCCTTCGACAAGCTCAGGGACCTGGCTGCCCGGTCCCTTCGACAAGCTCAGCGACCTGCGCTCACGCGCTGATGAACCACCACCAGATCAACAGCATCGTCGTGCCGAAGCCGGCGATCTGATTGAGCCACAAGAAGCGGTTCCAGCCGGCGGTGGCGCGGTCGCTCTCGGCATCCGTCACGTTCCGGTACGGCCAGCACACGACGAGGTACGGAAGCACCAGCAGCGCGGCCAGCGGCCCCGGCCACGCGGTGAACAGCATCGCCACCCCCGCGAGCCCGTAGCAAACCAGCGCGAAGCGCACGGTCCATCGCGCCCCGCGGGCGGTGGCGATCGATGAGATGTCGGCGGCGCGGTCGGCCTCGACGTCTTGCACGGCGCCGAACGCGTGCGAGGCGATGCCCCACAGCGCGAACGCGATGAAGACGAACACGAGCTGCCAGGTCCACACAGCTCCCGCGAGCACGAGGCCGTAGATCGCGGGCGAGAAGAAGTGGATGCTGCTGGTCATCGAGTCGAGGAACGGGCGTTCCTTCAACCGCAGCGGCGGCGCGGAGTAGAACACGACGAAGAACAGGCTCAGCGCGAGCACGAGCCACGACAGCGGCGACCCGATGATCACGAGGTACACCACGAACGGCAGGCACGACAGCGCCGAGGCCCACAGCGTGATGGGGTGCATGCGCTTGGCGAGCACGGCGCCGTGGGTTCCGCCCTTGCGGGGGTTGCGCAGGTCCGACTCGTAGTCGAACACGTCGTTCACCCCGTACATCGCGAGGTTGTACGGCACGAGGAAGAAGATGATCCCGACGATCAGCGGCGCGTCGATCTGGCGCGTGGTCAGCAGGTAGGCCGCAGCGAAGGGGAAGGCCGTGTTGATCCAGCTGACGGGCCGTGACGACACGAACAGTTCGCGCACCACGCGTCCGGGGGTGAGGGCGGGGGTGGTCATGCGGTGTCCTTCGGGGCGTGGCGAGGCGAGAGCAGGGTGAACAGCGACGGCACGAGGAACGCCGCGCACAGCGGGTAGGCGAAGTCCTCGATCGGCGCGAGTCCGAGCTTGAGTCCGCTGAGGTGCTCTTGAGGGTACGAGAACAGATCGACGGCGATCATGAGGTTGTCGAACACGAGGGTGAGGCCCACCAGCACGAGGGCGGTGAGGGCGGCGGATGCCATGCGCTCGCGGAACCGCGGACGCCGCGCCGTCGCCAGCGTCACGATCAGCGTGATCACCACGAACGGCACGACGATGAGCGGGTAGGTCACGACGCCCCCCGCGCGTCCGTGGCCGCGGAGCCGGAGCCCCGCGCGTCCGAACCCGCCGAGCCCGAACCCCCCGCGTCCGACGCCGACGCAGTAGACCGAGCAGAAGACCGCCGCTCGAACACCGCGAACATCACGATCGCCAGGTAGCTCAAGAACAGCAGGAAGAACAGTTCCTCGAGCGGCAGGTGCGGGGCGAGCATCACGCCGACGAACAGCGGGCTCTCACCCTTCACGAACACCCCGGTGGCGATGCCGACGAGGTCCCATGCGAGGAAGAACACCGTGCCGCCCAGCACCGCGAGCGCGGTGCGGAGAGGAGCGACCCGCAGCGCGAGCGAGTACTTCCAGTCGATCAGCATCATGCCGATCAGCGAGAAGAGGATCGCGCCCAGGTAGATCCCCGGCACCTCAGACCGCCGCGTGCGCGGGTTCCGCCAGGGGGCCGGCGGTGGTGTCGCCGGTCATGCGCTTGACCACGAGCTCGGCCGAGATGAGGCACATCGGCAGGCCGATGCCCGGCAGCACCGAGGTGCCGGCGTAGAAGAGGTTCTCGACCTTGCGCGAGCGGTTCTTCGGGCGGAAGATCGCGCTCTGGTTGAGCGTATGCGCGAGTCCCAGCGAGTTGCCATGCCAGGCGTGCAGGTCTTCCTTGAAGTCCTCGGGAGCGATGGTCTTGCGCACCACGATGCGGTCGGCGAGATCCGGGATGCCGGTCCATTCGGCGATCTGCGCGATCACGCGGTCGGCGGCCTTCTCGATCCGCTCGTCGCCGGCGCCCGAGACGCCTCCGCGCCCGCTGTCGGGGTCGGCGGGCACGGGGACGAGCACGAACAGGTTCTCGTGTCCCTCGGGTGCGACGGAGTCGTCGGAGGCGCTGGGGCGGCAGATGTAGATCGACGCGGGGTCGGGGATCATCTTGTTCTCGCCGAAGATGGCGTCGAAGTTGGTGTGCCAGTCGTCAGTGAACAGCAGCGTGTGGTGGGTGAGCTGCGGCAGCTCGCCCTTCACGCCGAGCAGCAGCAGCAGGGCGCCGGGGCTGGGCACCTTGTCCTTCCACCAGCGCTCGGGGTACTGGCGGTCCTTCTCTTCGAGCAACTCGTTCTCGGTGTGGTGCAGGTCGGCGCCCGAGACCACGGCATCCGCGGCGATCACTCGACCGTCGGCGAGGCGCACGCCGCGCGCGAGCCCCGACTCGGTGATGATCGCTTCGACCGGCGACGAGGTCTCGATGCGCACTCCGCGTTCGCGCGCGAGCTTCTCGATGGCCTTGATGATCTCGGTCATGCCGCCCTTGGGGTACAGCACGCCGTCGCCCAGGTCGAGGTGACTCATCAGGTGGTACAGGCTCGGCACCTCGAAGGGCGATCCGCCGAGGAACACCGCGGGGTAGGCCAGGATCTGCTGCAACCGGGTGTTCTTGAAGTCGGTGGTGACACGCTTCCACAGGGTGCGGGTGAGCAGGGGGATGAGCGTGGGGAGACGCTTCACCAACGCGGGGTCGCGCAGGCCCTTGGTCGACGAGTACGGGTCGTAGAGGAACTTCGACGTCGACAGCTCGTAGGCGTCTTTCGCGGAGTCGAGGTAGGCGTCGATGTTGTCGCCCGAGCCGGGTTCGTGCTTCTCGAACAGTTCGCGCACGGCTTCGCGGCCCGACACGATGTCGATCGGCTCGCCTTGCCCGGGAGGACCGTACACGCGGTACGCGGGGTCGAGGCGCACGAGGTCGAGCTCTTCCGCGGCGCTCGTGCCAAGCAGGCGGAAGAAGTGGTCGAACACCTCGGGCATGAGGTACCAGCTGGGGCCGGTGTCGAAGCGGAAGCCGTCGCTCTCCCACGAGCCGGCGCGCCCGCCGAGGGCGTCACGGCCCTCGAAGAGCTGGACGTCGTATCCGCGGTCGGCGAGCAGGGCGGCGGTTCCGAGACCGGCGATTCCGCCTCCGACGACGACGATGCGCTGGGCGCTCATGAGCGTGAACCTTTCGGGGGGCGACCAAGCAGGGCGCGGGCGGCGAGGGTGGCTTTGACACCGTCGGGAACGCGGACGCGGGGTGCGCCGGCGGGGGAGGAGCGGAGTCGCCGAGACAGCTCGGCGAACAGGTCGTGGGCCGTCGTGACCGCGGCGCGGCAATCGGGCGGCAGGTGGGGGATGACGGATGCCGCGGCGGCGAGGTCGGCGTCGATGCGGTCGAGCACGGCGACACGGCGTTCGTCGTCGGCCGCGCCGTCGAGGTAGTCGCGGCCGAGGCGGTCGGCGTCGTCGGCGAGGTCGCGGAGGAAGTTGACGTCTTGGAACGCCGCTCCCAGCCGCCGCGCGCCGTCGACGAGGTCGGCCGCGGGCTGGGCGGGGGCCGACATGCCGGCGTTGAGGAACACCTGCAGGCACATCAGCCCGACGACCTCGGCCGAGCCGTAGACGTAGGCGTCGTGCGACAGATCGTCGTGCTCGGCGGTGTCGATGTCGGTGCGCATCGAGGTGAAGAACGGCGCGATCAGGTCGTCGCCGATTCCGCACTCTCGCGCGGTGCGGGCGAAGGCGTGCACGACGAGGTTCGCGCTGAACCCGGTCTCGATGGCATCCCGCACCTCCTGCTCGAGGCCGTCGAGCACTTGGCGCTCGCGCTCGGGCGAGAGGCCGGCGTCGCGCGCGGGGCCGTCGACGATCTCGTCGGCCACCCGCACGAGGGCGTAGATGTTGCGCACGTGCGGGCGCGGGCGGGGCCCGAGCAGGCGTGCGGCGATGCCGAACGAGGTGGAGTAGCGCTGGATGACGGCGGCTGCGGCCGCGTCGGCGGTTTGCGAATACAGTTCGAGGCCCGTGGGCGCGGTGCTCACGGAACGCGCTCCTGCACGGCGTCGACGAGTTCGAGCAGCATCGCGCGGCACGCGGCCGGAAGAGTGGATGCCGTGACGATCGCCCGCGCTTCGTCGAGCGTCTCGCACACGAGGTCTTCGAGGCGTGCGCGGGCCCCCGAGGCTGACAGGGCGACCTGGGCGGCGCGAATCGCCACCGGACCCGTGTGGGCCTGAGCGAGCGCTTCGCTGACCTCGGGCCAGCTCTCCGTCTCTCGCGCGAGCGAGATGAGGTGGGTCTTCTTCGCCTCGCGCAGGTCGCAACCCTCGTCTTTGCCCGAGGCGGCGGCCGTGCCGAACGCACCGATGAGGTCGTCGATCAGTTGGTAGCCGAGACCCAGGCGCTGGCCGAAGCGCTGCAGCGCGTGGCGCGTGGGGGCGTCGGCCTCGGCCATGACGGCTCCGGCTTCGAGGGGGGCCGAGAACGAGTACACCGCGGTCTTGTCGTGCGTGGTGCGCAGCACCGTGTCGGGGTCGGCTTCGCCCGGCGACACGGCGTTCTCGACGTCGGCGAGCTCTCCGGCCGCCGACACGAGCACGGCCTCGTCGAACAGGGCCAGCAGCTCGGCGCGCAGCGTCGAGGGGATCTCGGCCAGGGCGATCAGGCGTCCGGCCTCGTGCAGCAGAAGGTCACCGGCGAGGATCGCGGCGGCGTCTCCGAGCAGGGCCGCGCCGGCGGCATCCGCCCCCTTGTCGCTGGCGCGCAGGCGGAACTCCCCGCCGACGTTGGGCACGCCGCGGCGCTCGGTGTCGTGGTCGATGACGTCGTCGTGCACGACGAAGGCGGTGTGCAGCAGTTCGAACGCGGCGGCCACCTGGTACAGCGCGGGCAGTGCGATGTCGGGGCCGTCGAGCGTCTCGAACGCGGCCACCACGAGCAGCGGGCGGAAGCGCTTGCCACCGTCCGTCGCGCGGCGGATGGCGGATGCCAGGGCCTGGGCGCCGTCGCCGAGTCGCTGCGAGCGCGCCTCGAGGCGAGAGAGCGCCGCGTCGATCTCGGCGTCGATGCCGTGACGGGCCACGGAGGTCGAGGCGAGGGCGATCATGACGCGCGCCTCACCGCTTGGGGTGTCTCGAAGAGGTGAAGCTGCTGCGCCTGCAGAACGAGCCACGGGCTGAACGCCCAGGGCGTGGCCTCGAGCGAGGCGGCGAGCTCGAGCGGGTCGACCCAGCGGTACTCGGCGACCTCGTCGGGGTTGGGCTGGGGCTCGGCGTCGGTGCGCGCGACGTAGACGGGGCAGATCTCGTGCTCGACGATGCCGCTGGCGTCGACCGCGCGGTAACGGAACAGGGGGAGTGCGAGCTCGAGGTCGCGCACGGCGAGACCCACTTCGAACTCGGCGCGACGGTGAACCGCCGACAGCACGGGCTCGGCGGGACCGGGGTGGCCGCAGAAAGAATTGGTCCAGACACCCGGCCAGGTCTTCTTGTGCAAAGCGCGACGCGTGACGAGAACCTCTCCGGCTGCATTCACAACGTGACATGAGAATGCGAGGTGAAGCTGGGTGTCGGTGCCGTGCACGCTAGCCTTGGGCGCCGTGCCAATCTCGTTGCCGAAGTCGTCCAGGAGGACGACATATTCGGTCTCGCTCATCGTGCCTCCCGTTTGCTAGTTTAGCTAGCGATGTGAGCCTGACTATACCTAGGGTGAAAGGGGGTGTCCACTGTGACGGATGCCGTGTCGACCTCTGGTACAAGGCCTTCGGTGATGCAAACGCTCACCGCGGTGCAATCGCTCAGTGACGCTCTCGACCGCATGCACAGCGGCATGAAGGGCGATATGGATATGAATGCCAGCGACCTCGCGACGCTGCGCATGCTGACCATTCGCGAACGTCGCGGGCAAATGGTCAGCCCGCACGACGTGGCGACGCATCTGCGCATTTCGACCGCGTCGACCACGAAGCTCATCGATCGTCTCGTTGCGGCGGGTCATCTCGAGCGGCGGCCGCACCCCTCCGACGGCCGTGCCCGCGTGGTGGTGCTCACCGAGAAGTCGCGGCGCGAGTTCTTCCGGCACTTCGGTGGTCATCTCATGGCCATGAGCGAGACCGCGGCGGCGTTCGACGACGAGCAGCTCGAGACCATCACCCGCTTCATGGACGAACTCACCACCGCCATTTCGACGGACGACTGAGGCCCTCTCCGCACCCCGTTCGCGGGCACTCGGTTTCGCCCGCGCTGAGGCGCAACCTCACCCGAGACCGGGGATCGGCCCCCGCGCGACCCGCACGCCGACGTCGTCGAAGGCATCGCGCGGTCGCCCTCCGCGTCGTGCTGCCGCCCGCACCTCGGCCGGGGCATCCGACCAGCCGCCGCCCCGGAACACGCGCGCGTCGCTCTCGCCCTCGGGGTCGTAGAGATCGCTGCACCACTCCCAGACGTTGCCGAGGGTGTCGAAGAGGCCGTGCAGGTTCGGCATCCGTCCCCCGACGTCGACGGGGCCTCGCAGGCCGTCTGCGGCCGTCCAGGCGATGTCGCGCACGGCGCCGTAGGCGGGCCCGGTGGCGCCGGCGCGGCAGGCGTACTCCCACTCGTCTTCAGTGGGCAGGCGGAAGCCGTCGGAGTCGGGGTCGGGGCGCACCACCTCGCCGTCGAACGAGTAGACCGGGTCGAGGCCCTCCCACTCGCTCAGGGCGTTGCAGAGGCGGATGGCGCGTAGCCAGCTGATCTCGGTCGCCGGATGCCGCGGATTGCGCGCCGGGATGCCGATGAGGTCGGCCACTTGCTCTTCGGTCACCGGGTAGACGCCGATCTCGAAGGCCTCGACGACGATCTCGCGTCGCTCGACGCCGCGCAGATCGCCGCGCAGCACGCTGCCGGCGGAGATCCGCGCCATCTCGACGTCGGTCACGCGCACACCGCAGACGGCGCCGGGAGGGCGGGGGAGCGGCGGTCGCGACGCGCGCGATCGAGGCGGGGGGAGAAGAGCATGAGCCCAGTGAAGCGGGCCGGGGGGCCGCATCGAGGTGGGTTGACGCGCGAGGCGTGACGCCGCGTGTGGCGAGCCGGGGGGCCGCAACGCAATCTGTGGGGCGCGAGGTGCGCGGTGGGGGAGGTGGTGCAAGCCGGGGGGCCGCAACGCAGTCTGTGGGGTGTGTGGTGCTGTGGGCTGGATAAAGCGAGCCGGGGGGCCGCAACGCAGTTCGTGGGTGTGGGGTCAGTCGTCTTCGAAGATGGGCTCCCAGCCGGGCTCGAAGGGGTCTTCGGGCAGGCCGGTCTCTCGTCCGCGGTTGTCGATGGCGTCTTGCCACCGGATGCCGATGTCTTCCGGCGCGGTGACCTCGAGGCACTCGGGGCACCGCCAGCACGCCTCGATGAGGGAGCCGAAGGGTTCGAGTGAAACGAGGCATTCGCCGCACTTAGGAGATGACATCCAGTCGTTCACGTGGAGCACGCTAGCGCGCGCGTCCGGATGCGGCCGGCGCGGCGGGAGCGGGTGAAGTCTGGGCGGTTCTCGGACGTGCGGAGCACCGGCGGGAACGACGAAGGGCCGCCACCGACCTGAGTCGATGACGGCCCTTCGTAGAGGTGTTTTACGCGCTTTCGTTGCGGCGACGCGTCTTGGTGACGACCATGACAGCCGCACCGGCGAGCACGAGGGCTCCGCCGCCGACCCAGATGCCGAGCATCGAGTTTGCGTCCATACCAGTTGCAGGGAGAGCTTCGCTGCCGCCGGCGTTGGTGCCACCGCCAGTACCGCTACCGGAGCCGCCGCCGGTGGAGCCGTCGGCGCGGGCGCCAGTTGCTGCCAGCGTGTAAGAACCGACGGGGTTGGCGGGCAGCGTCACCACTGCAGTCGCGCTACCCGAGGCGTCAGCCGTCTTCGTGACCGAGGCCGACGAGACAGGGAGGTTGGCCGTGGCGATGTTGGCACCTGTGACGCCCACGCCGACGAGCGTGAAGGTCACCGGTGCGCCGGGCTGGAAGCCCGCGACCGGAACGGGACCATTCGAGGTGACAGTCAGGGTGACGGTGTCGGGGCTCGAGGGCACGTAGGCCTGAGCGACAGCCGGGGCTGCGAAGAGCAGCGCGCCGGCGAGGGCGAGAGACGCGCCCGCCTTCGTGATGTTGAGCTTCATGAGTGCCTGCTTTCGTTACCGGCGTGCCGGTGCTGAGATGGACCGCTCCATAGGCGTTGCCCCTGTAGTGCGCAAGGGGTGGACAACGTTGAAGCGTCGAGTGAGTGAAAGATCATTCTGAGTATTGCTTAGGCGTCTACTGGAAGCAAACTGAGAGCGTTTCCGCATTGTAAACATTTCGCAAATGGAGCGATTGCACCGCCCAGCGGCCATTGCAGCTCCGCGCACGAGCTAGGCAATGGATCTATGACCAACAGGTAAGCCAACGATGACGGCCACGTGACCCAACGGCACGCTGGCGGAGGTGCCGAGCGAAGGCCAGTTACCGCAATGACGCCCCCGCCACACCTCGGCAGGGCGCCCGCACTATGGGGTCGAGGTCCGGGTCCGCGGTCGGCGTGACGAATGCCTCGGCGTCTGGTGCCATGGACGCCCCCTGAACCACGATGTCTATACCGATCGATTGCTGTGGCGCAACGTCAACGCCGACGGTGAGAACGGTCCGCCTATCGTAGGAGGCGCTCTCGAAGCTTGCGCCGTTCGTGGACTCCGCAGAGGTCAGGTTGAAACCTTGGGGGAGGTAAAAGTTCGCGACCACCTTGGCAGTACCGGGCGCAGTACCGTAGGCGCCGTTGCCTGTGATGTATAGGGGTAGAGACGTGGCGGCATCTGCGGGCGCCGTGCTCACAAGGTCGAGATGGAGACGGAGTACTCGATTCTCATCGCCACTGGCCGACGGGCATGAGTCCCACGTCAGGGAGGTCCGCGGGCTCACGAAGTAGCTCATCTTTGAGCCCGCGCCATCATTCAAATAGACCCCGAAGCGTGTCGTCCGTCCGTCACTTGTCGGGAGCGGGCCCGCAATGCTAGTCCCCGCGAGCACGGACTGCTCGTCGGCACGGGCGCTCCAGATCAAAAGCCGATGCTCATCTCCGGCTCGGCTAAGCGCTGAAATGAGCCCGGCTGCCGACCCGCGCCCGTCTAGGAGCGCCTGGAAAGTGGCTCCGGTCGCGGCCGCGAAGAACGCATCTTGCTGGACGGGGTCCGGATACCGCTCGTACACATCCCTCATCAAAAGAGTCGTAGCGTTACTCGATGTCAGCCTCTCCCCGTCTGGGAGATTCACTGGCCCGGTCGCAGCGAGCACGTATGAGAGTAGGACGGGATCGACGGCGATCACCCCGTCGACGGACACTCCAGTTTTTTTCGCGTAAAACTCTTTCGCGATGCTTCCATCTACGGAGAAATCCGGAATCTCGGTCAGATTGTGGAAGTAGCGCGCTGGACGCGTGCCGTAGATGGAAGTTATCTGCTCAGGCAGGTCCATGATGGGCTCGGGTGTGTCACGCGAAAGCGCCGTGGCCGACTCAGTGTCACCGAGCGAGACCGCTCCGTCCTCTGTGCGGAGAAGAATGGCGCTACCGGAAATTCCACCAAGCGACCGCCACTCGGCATTGTTCTGAACCAGCACCAAGTACTTTCGTTCGCCGTCCTGGCCGAGCAGGTCTGGTAGGAGCACTGAGGTGCGCGCGAGGGCGTCGATGAGAGTCGCTGAACGCAAGAATGCGTCGTCAGCCTTGTCGACAGCAGCGGCGATCACTCCAAGGAGTGGGGTGCGGTCGATATCGCGTACCGCCTCAGCAGCCTCACGTGCGGGACCAGCGGCTGCACTTGCTGGCGCGACGACGGCACTCAAAACGCTCGGGTTGATGCGTCCATCGACTGGGCGAAGATCTTCTACGGTGACGCCTTCAGCCGCACTCGCCAGCGGGAGAAAGCTCCCGGCCAAGAGAGTGTCTGCCGATGCGGTAACGGTTTGAAATGCCGCAACTTGCGGTCCAATCCAGGGAAGGAGAGACGCGACGTCCCAGGCAGGTCCTGATGTAAGACTGCGTGCTGCAGCGGCCTCCTGAGCCAGGCTATCCAGTTGCGATACTGCGGAGGCGGGGTCCTCGGAGACTAGAGCGACGGTTTCCGACGCACCGGCTTGGACGCGGGAAAGATGTTGATAAGCAAGCAGCCCCGTAACACCCACCCAAACTATTGTCGCGAAACTCAGCAAGAGCCCGAGCGCGAGGACTAAGACGAGAGCGCGGCCCGCGCCGCGCCTCGAAGGTGGCACAAATCGTGATGCCGACACCGTCAGTCTCCGTTGTATGCCTCGCGCGAAGCTCGCCGCATTGAGGACCCAGGCTCGGAAGGAACTGCTGGTCCGGCTTTCGAAGTGCGCCTAACTCCCACCTCGCGGCGGGACTCGCCTTCGCGCGCGCCTGAAGATTCTTCGGACAGCCCGTAGCCGTAGCCGTAGCCGTAGCCGTAGCCGTTCCCGTAGCCATAGGAGTCGGGGCCACGCGTAGGCACCATCGACATCACGAAGCCAGCCAGTTTTGCGCCCGGCGTAGTCAACGCTTCAGTCGCTGCTCGAAGCTGATGCTTCGTCGTGCGTCCGGCCGAGACAACCATCAGGGCGCCGCTTGTTCCACGGGCAAGGATGGCCGCGTCGGTTACGGGGAGGAGAGGCGGCGCATCGCATAGCACTACATCGAACTCTCGCTCCAGCATCGAGAGCAGCTTGTCCATGGCCTTCGAGCCCAAGAGTTCGCTTGGGTTTGGGGGAATCTTTCCGGCGGGCAGCACGTAGAGTGATCGGCCGCCCCACGGAAGCATTACCTCGTTCACGTTGGCGCGGCCAATCAGAACATCCGTCAGGCCAGCTCCGCCCTCGACCCCAAGGTACTCAGCAACCTTAGGCTTACGTAGATCCGCATCCAGCAGGGCCACTCGCTTTCCAGCATCGGCGAGCGCAATTGCGAGGTTAATGGTCGTGGTCGACTTGCCTTCACTTGGGATCGAGCTCGTTATGACAAAGCTCGCGCGCCCGCCCATGTCCAGAAATTGCAAGTTCGTGCGCAACGCCCGGAACGACTCGGCGCGAGGGCTGAGCGGATCTGCGTGCACGATGAGTGGTCGTTCGGTCGCCTTGGCATCGAACGCGATCGCACCAATACCGGGAGCCCCCGTGATGGTTTCGGCGTCGCGAGCGGTGCGGACACGATTGTCCAAACGAGTACGGAGCATAGAAAAGGTAATACCTGCGCCGAGGCCGATGGCGAGCCCGATCGCGAGGTTCAAGGGCAAGTTCGGGCTGCTCGGGGCAAGCGCCGGCTGAGCCTCGCGGACGAGGCTCAGCTGCACCGGACTTGAGCCATCCGTCGCCTCGGGCTCGAGTCGCGGTACGACTGTGGACAAGCTGGAGGCCACCGCATTCGCAATCTCAGCCGCGCGATCGGCGTTCTGGTCAGAAACCTCGATGGTGAGCAGGGTTGAGTTGAGGGTGGCCGACGCGCTGACCTCCGTCGCGAGACGCTCAGGACTCATCGAAAGGCCGAGGTCCTCGATCACAGGGTTCAGCACCAACGGCGTATCTACCAACCCGACATAGGTGTTGATGCGCGCCTGAGTGAAGCTGGACCCCTGCTGGAGTTCCGCTGCACTGCTTCCAGCCTGCGTTGACACGAAGATCGTGCTCGACGACTCGAAAATCGGGCTACGAGTGAACGTGTAGCCCAACCCGGTCCCCGCGCCCAGCGCGGTCAAAACGACGAGAGCGGGCCAGTTCTTGCGAAGGATTCGGACGTAGTCGCTGAGCTCCATGGTGCCTTTCGAAACAAGCTGTCGGCCGCGGGAGGGCTCGTCTTGCGTCCAAGTGTGCCACACGGAATGTTTCGAAAAGTTTCCGTAACATGCACGCTCAATCGCACCTGCTGCGCTCGATCGGTCGCTCCGCACCAGCGGGGCCCGGTGGTCGGGACGACGCATGAGAAATTGCGAGCAGACGCGGTTTGCGCGGGAGACAAGTGCGGCACCGGACTCGGTCCCAACGTGAGGTCACGCGAGTCCGGCGCTCTTTCGGTAACTTGATCAAGTGGATCAGGACGAACGAGAACAACCATCCACAGTCCGTGGACAGATGAAAGCGAGCCGGCCAACTGGCCGCGGGCGGTCGCTGCTACTAGTGCCTCGTACTCGTGTCCGCGACTGGAGGTTCAACGCTCCGGCTGCTGGCGGCTTGAACGCAACGGTCGTTGCAGCCTGTCTAGTCGTCCTCGGACTGGGAGCGATCTTTGCTTCGCTCGCCCGGGGGCTGAACTGTTGCCCGACTCTCTCGACAGTTGTGTTCTCATCGAGTCTCGCGATTGTCGTGGGATTTGCCTTCTTCCGCAGTATCCCGCGTGGGCTTTTCGAATTTCGATTCGGCGACTTCGTAGTTGGGATTGCGGCAGGGATTGGTCTCCGAATATTCTACGGGATTATTAGCGGGGCAAATAGTCAGCCTTTTCCGTCGGCTGACTTTTCCGGCGGAACGGTGGGAGATTGGCTTGTTGTCGCATTACTGACCACATTTTTTACGCCCACGGTTGAAGAGTTGTTCTTCCGCGGACTGCTGCTGGTCTCGATCTATCGGCTAGTGCGCAGGAGCTGGAATTTCATCAGCGCTGCCGTCACGGCCCTGCTGGGGGCCGTCGGCTCGTTTCTCATAGTCCATGGCGCGTTTTCGAGTTTGGCTGTTCCAGACATTCTGCAGCTCACGCTAGTCGCAGTGGCTTGCGGCATTGTCGTCATTGCGAGCGGAAGGATATGGGGAGCCGTCATTCTCCACGCAACCTATAACTTTTCTTTTCTAATATTGACCGCCGTGGGCGCACTGCTCCGATGACTTCCAATGCGAACGCATCACAGGAGCGCGCGAGGCGGTAGCTTATCTGCGCGCTAACCAGCGTCCGGCAAGGCGGATCGTCACAATAGCTGCGATTGCCTCGCCCACAGCCATACCAACTGCCTGGGTCCAAATCTCGGCACGAGCGGCGCCGAGAAGAGTTGCCGACGCCACGACCACCAAGGCGGCAACGACTGCCGCGCGCGACACGCCGCGGTTGTCTCCCACGGCGGTCAACAGCACACGCGGGACATGCCAGCAACTGGCGAGCATTGCGTATGAGGAAACCGCAAGAACTAGCCCCCAGTTCAGCGGTACCGTGTTGTGAGTCCAGAGGAGAAGCAGGAGTGGGAACCCACAGATCAGGGCGACGCATGCGACTGTGGAGAGACCCAAACTGGTCTTTTGAATCCGCTTGTAGAACGCCTTCATTCTGTCGACGGAGCCAGAACCGTGCAGTGCGGCAAACTCTGGCCATGCTGCGTGGCTGACGATAGCGGTTGCTTGCACTACTATTCGAGCCGCGGTTCGATAAATGTTAAATATAGCGACGTCGGACGCGCCGTAGAACACGCCGACCAGAATCGTCACGCCCTGGATTGACAGACTGCTGGCCAAGGTTATCGAAAAGTTTGCAAACGACTGCGTGAGATGCAAGCGAACGTAGCGCCAGCGAACCAGCCTAATGCTGAAAACTGACTGCCCCTTCAAGGAGTCTCGAAGCACCAGCGCGGTCGCTATCGTGCGCCCCAAGAGCATTCCAAGCGCTACGAAAATGGGAGAGTTAGTCAGGAGGAGACCGACAATTCCACCCAGCCACTCAGCAACACGAGTATTCGCGATCGATGCGACCCCGCGATGGTTACGGCCGCTAGCCTGATACACGACGAAGGACAAGCCGCCAACTTGCGCCATCGCGACGCTCACAACCAATAGGCCCGCCGCGAGCGAGAAGTCAAGTGGCAGCCCCAGTCCTTGCGCGGCGATGGTAACTATCGGTGAGAGAACCACCAGGGCCAAGAAGGTTACCGTGACGAATGAGACGGCTGCCCCGAACACTCGATTTGCCCCGGTGAAGGCTGCGCGGCCATAAAGGACCGTCATTCTCGAGCCCGCAGCCGAGATAACTCCAAACTCAGACAGCGCAAAATATGTCTGCGCCGCACTGATGACGAGCCAGATGCCGTATTCCTCCAAAGACCAGCGCCACAGGAAGATGGGGACTGTCACCAGCTGCAGGATGATGCTTACGAGCTGAGTGTACGCGCCAGCGGCTACGCCGGCCGCCATTCTACGATACAAGTTCACTTCGACTCAAACATAGGTTGAACGCTCAATAGTTTGCGGCAAACCGGTTATTATTCCGTCGGACAAAAATATGTCCTGAACTCTCATCGATAACCGGCGGTTTATCTCTTGTACTTACAGGAACGCATCGGGGATAGTGCGCATGTCCCATTTTGACCGGAAAGCCGTGCGGGGCCGCTGACGGGGGACTAAAATCCATTGGCGTCTTTCAAGGATGCATGAAGAATTTCGCCCAATCCACGGTCAAAATTTTCTATTGAGAATGTATTGGCACGTGCTCGCAGTTTGCTTTGAATCCCAACGTCCCCCGCGAGGCGCATTGCATCGTTCCAGCCGGATTTAGCGACGCGTCCAAGACCATCTGCGTCTACGAAAAAGTTTCCCTCTCCTGTCTCCCGCAAGATTGGCTCGTCGGCGCAGATGGCTAATGTTCCTACGGAGTTTGCCTCGATGATCGGCCAGGCAAACCCCTCGTACTTCGAGAGTTGGAGCAGAAGTGTCGCGGACGAGTATAGATCCGCCAAATCTCCGTCAGAGAGATGGCTCTTGATCTCGACGCTGTTTCGCACGCGCGGCTCGAGGGCAGTGAGCAAGTTCTCTTCTTTGAGGTCGTGACCGTTGCCAACAATAACGAGTCGAAGTTCCATCGACGAGGCCGCTCGTATGGCTAGCCATGCCTCGATCGCCAACCAGCGGCGCTTCCGCCAGCCAGTATTGGACACAACCAGGAGATACGGGGTCTTCGGGGCGCTATCGGAGGGGGTCAAGGTCTTGGCAAGCGGATTGAGCAGTACCGGCGAGTGACGGCTTGTAAATCGAGCCACGTCCGAGGCGGTTGTGCGGCTCACGGAGATAATCAAACCAGCATTCCTCAGCCCGCTGACAACCAGACGTTGATACAGGCGTCCCATGAGCCCAACTTTGTGCTCGGGGAGTAGACCAGATGCTGCGGCGACCGCGATCAAGTCATGGCAGGTGACGACCGATCCGGGCCTGTTCGCACCAGCTAGGAACACTGCGTCCGAGTGGTCTGCAAGATGAATGTTGGTAGACCGAGAGACCGAGCGTACGCGTAGCGCGGTCGGTATCTGCTCAAGATAACGAGCCCACTTTCGCATCTTTGGCGGCACCCGACTACTGATTGCTGAAGACGGCTCAATTAAGCCACCGAATTCACCTCTGCGTTCGTAGGCTTCGCACAGAAGCTTCGTGTATCTCCGCATGCTGGGATTAGCAAGAGGGTGAGCACCAACTACGATCATGAACTTCCTTTGCTTGACCTCGCGACTGCGGCTTGCCTGTCATCGTTACTTGAAGGAGCGTTCTGCTGCCGTGCAATCCCTTGCGCGAGCCATAGATTCAAAATGAAAGGAGTCGCGACAATGAGGGCCTGAATCGACTTGTTGAGCTGCCCCGTCCATCCTTGAAGTCCAATTTCGAAGAATCCCGTGTTGAATGTCATCGATACGCCCAGGATAACTCCAAAAACATTACCTGACTGAATCAGGCGCGCCAGCAAGATGATTAACAGTGCCATTACCGCGTTGAGGAAGATCACGCCGCTGACTCCCCACATGGCAAAACCCTCGGCTGTGGGTCCCGCCGCGATTGGAACGTCCAGAAACTGATTTGGTACGGAATACGTGCGCACCTCACGAGTCCAGATCTGACCGTTGGTGGCTACCTGTTCAGCCCCAAATTTGGGGATCAGGTTCGTAACCAATCTGCCCAAGTATTCACCGCTTGATTGCCACGCCGTCCCGTTTAGAAAGACAGCGTCCGTGACGGAAGAAAAACCGTCGAAGCGCTGGAGGAGTCCGACGAGGTATGCGACCGCAACACCGCCGCCAACGGCTCCCTGGATAGCGGTGACGTCCTCACCAGTAAGAATACCGCGGGCTGACTGAATAGCGAAGAATCCACATGCGATACCAATCGCGATTAGAGGCGCGTATTTTTGCAGAAGGCTTGTTCGTTCTTGCAGGGTCCATCTAAGCAGTAGCGCCAGCGCTGGGATGATTAGAGCCGCCTTCGACTCGAAGGAAAATGACCACAAAACTTCGCAGAGCATGACCACTAAAACACCGAGGTTGTGAGACTTCCTCCTGCTTAGTCCAAGAATGATTAGTACGGACCCAGTCACGGCCATCGGTTGCAGCTGTTGGAGTATTCCTCCCGCTCCAGTCAGGAGAGCGGCTCTGCCCACCCATCCAGTCGCCCAGAGCACGATGCCCGAGAGCAGAATCAAGGCTCGTGAATCCTGACGGGTCGGGCTGTCAAAGGAGGGATGGTTCTTGTGGTCCGGCAGGACTCTGATAAGTACTGCGAGGCTCGCCAAGTACGCGACAAATCCCGCGAGAGCTACGCCGATAACTTCGGTCGTTGAAGATGCATACCCGGATAGGGCTAGCCTGGGATCGGCAAGGAGGTCTCGTTCGGTTGGTTGCGCGATGACCATGAATGCAGGCCTGACGACGAATCCCAGTGTCCAGAAAACAGCCTGAGCGATGAGAAGAAGCCCGAGTGCCCCGCCCGACCGTCGCGCAATGAGGACCTGCAGTACTAGTACTGCTTGCGTGAGCGCGAGGAGAGCTAACTGAAGCGCCATCATGTGTTCCTTGACCAGCGCAACAGTTCCGACGCTCGGTCTTTGTATGTAAAGCCACCCGCTGAGATCCTACGGTACCCTTCCTGAGCGATTCGGGACGCGCGGTGACGGTCGTGTCTCATCTCGCGGATTCTTTCGGCGGCTTCGGAAAGACTTGAAAATAGTAGTGCTGATGTACCATCGCTAAACAGCTGTCGGTGCTCTTCAGTGTCTTCGGCGATCACAAGTTGGCCAGTGGCCGGAGTCTCGATAGATCGGTTGGTGTGCTGGTCTCTGTTCTCGGAATTCAGTAGAACTAGTCCACCTTGGACATCATTCGCGAGTCGAGTGTATGCGGGTCCCATCTGCGCAGGAAGCATATCGATGCCGGGGTGGCCGTCAGGGTAGCGCCTGTTCCATCTGGGGCCCGCGATAACTGCATTGTCTCGCCCGGAAGCGTGGGCCATAAAATCCGGGAGGCCCTCTCGATCCTCGCGCATGGCTCCCACAAATCCGATGGCATACTTACGATCAAGGAAATCTGTCTCACGCTTGTGAAGGCGCGGGTCGTAGGCTGCCCACTGGAAAAGCGGGTTGCCACCTCTTGCCTCGATTTCCATGACGTTGTGCTGTTTGGTTGTGCCTATAAGGTCCCACAGCTTCTCATGCCGGAGATAGCCGCTCGACAAGTTGCGCCTGTTTGATACGTCATCGAACGAGTAGTGCACTCTCTTCGCCGCGGGTATCTCTAGAAGCATTCGCTGGTTGAAATAGATTGTCTTAATTGCGAGTAGCAGGTCTACCCGGAACCCGTCAGTCGCTGCCTTGACTCCCTTCATGAGCCGAGCCGAAGCAAGAGCATCCACTCTTCGTGCACGCGAGACAAGGATGCGTCTCCCAAATCGTGCTTCGAAGATGAAGGAGGTGTCGACCAATCTGGTCCGGGCACCAGCTTCCTGAAAAGCGTCCGCGAGGCTTCGCGAGTTTGTCCCTGCTCGCATG
Source organism: Microbacterium algihabitans (assembly GCF_032464975.1). NCBI lineage: Bacteria > Bacillati > Actinomycetota > Actinomycetes > Micrococcales > Microbacteriaceae > Microbacterium > Microbacterium algihabitans. The sequence continues at coordinate 331,093 of NZ_JAWDIU010000002.1, read as the reverse complement.
TCGCCTATGACCAGGACTTGCGGTTCAGTGGTCATTTTGGATGGTCTCAAAGGCGGTGACCCATCTCTCGGCCACTGGCTGCCAGCCGAAAACCGCCTGTGCGTCCGAGGAAACCTGATGCCGGCCGTCCCGACTCGGATCCGAGGTCAGAGCGTTCATCAAACCGTCCGCAATCGCAGCGGGCTGCAGCTGGTCAATGAGCGTTGCGCCGGTTGGAATGATCTTGGCTGCCGCGACTGCAGAGGATGCGACGACTCTCAGCCCCGACACTGCTGCCTCAGCGACTGCGATGCCGAAGTTCTCGTCTTCGCTGGGTAGTAAGAAGATGTCGGATTCTGCGTATAGAGCACGTTTAGGGCCGCCCTGGACTGCGCCTGCGAAAGTGACCATCTTCTGTAGGTCTAGCGCGGTCACCTTAGTCTTTAGCTCGCTCTCAATCGAGCGGTCGCCAGCGCCAGCAATCGTCAAATGGACGTTCACGCCTCTGTCGCGCAAGACTGCGCACGCCTCTATCGCGAGATCAATGCGCTTTTTGGGTGCCAACCGAGACATCGTCAGAATGGCCGCAGGATCGCGCATAGGTCGGTCGTCGACTGGCGTCGTGTGAATGTCGGTACCGACGCCGCTCCACTGAGTCGTCCAATATGGAAACTGCCGCGCGACGTCATCTCGTTCCTCCTGCGAACCCGTGACTATCGAGAACTTTCGGCTGCTGGTCAACAGACGGACCAGGGCGATGAACAGGTGCTTCTTCGCCTTGCCTTTCCGCAATTCGTGAGGCGTCAGAGCGCCATGCGGCATGAGAAGAAGAGGCTTGCGGAAGAGTGATGAGAGGGTGACAACGCCAATGACCCATGGCATGAATAGGCCGTGCACAATCACACCGTCTGCCGAACGAATGAGTTTCACGAGTCGCCGTAAGCCTGTCCCACGGCGGTTGCCCAAGAGGCGCAAAAATGACGGGGCGCACACCGGGAGTGTGCCTCCATCCCGTACGAACTCGCTCACCACATTGTCCTCATCCCATCGTTGGACCGAGACAAGTGCTGCGGTGACATTACTGTGTCTATTCAACGCGAGATTCAACTCAAAACAGTTTCTCGCTGGGCCGCCGTCAGAGATCGAGAGACTGTTCGCGACTTGAACAAAGTTGACGTCAGTCATGTGCCGCTTCTCGCTTCAGCTCTCGGGTCTTTACCCCAATCTGCCAATAGTAGAGTGCGAGCGCGGCGGCATAATCGAAACCCGCGCGCCCATCCAGAAAACCGGCGCGGGCAACAAAGGCGTAAAGGAAGAATATGACAGGCTTAAACGGGACAGCATCAAAGATTCGTCCTTTACGTGTGCGCTTTCCCGCGATTTCCTTCCGGAGGTCACGATTGAGGCGAAGATGCGCCTCCCAGTCCGAGTATCTGTTGTGTCGCGCGAACCAGCTGCTCACCGGATCCCTATCATCGTGGACAAGCCGATGTCTCAGCCGTCTCACACCCGCGGTCGACTCCGGTTGATAGTGTCCCTCAACCTCGCGGATGCCGGGGGCGGATAGGTCGTCGACTTCGGGAAAACGGGCGCGGGAAGTATGCAGAAGCGAGCGTTTGGTAACCACGTGGCCGTGGCGCAGCAGCTTGCCTCCAAACCGGTACAGCAGGTGTATGTCAAACGCGCCCTCACGAGAGTTCCGCAACGCCGGCGCGAGATCGCGCAGCTCGGAGAGCAGAGCGTTGGAGGGGTACTCGTCGGCGTCCAGGAGAAGGACCCATGAATGGCGTGCCCCGGCATTGTCGAGCGACCATTGCTTCTTCTTCGGATAATTGCCGTCCCAGACGAAGTTCACGACGCGCGCACCATAGCGCTCGGCAATCTCGACCGTGCGGTCGTCGCTGTCAGAGTCGACAACAACTAGATCATCGAAGTCAGAAAGACGTTTTAGGGTATTTGCGATGCCCCGCTCTTCGTTTTTTGTCAGTACAATCACGGATATTCCGGCAATAGTCACGAAACGCTTCTTTCAAATCGGCGGCCGACGTATTGCAGTGGATTGCCGCCCCAGACCTCGCCATCAGGCACGGTAATACCCGCGACCAGTGACAGTGGGCGGATGAGTGCGGAGCGTCCGATCTTGCTACCGCCGAGTATTACGCATCTAGAGGTAACCCACGCCCCGGCGCCGACGTGGATGGGGGATGTGAGGAGGGCCATGTCGCGCCGATGCGCGTGACTGCCCGTGGAAAGAAATGTTTCCTGCGAGATGACGACGTCGTGCTCAATCACAACTTCGTCCTGGTTGTGGAGCCACACGCCTTCGCCGATCCACGACCGATCGCCGATCGTGAGTTTCCAAGGAAATTTGACCCTGGTGCGTGGGCGAAAAATGACGCCGCGCCCGACTTTAGCGCCGAACGCCTTGAGAATTTGAACACGAACCCCGGAACTGATCTGCCACGGGTTCGTGACGAAGATCAGCTCGCAGATTGCCCACGCGTACACCTTCCACGTTGGTTGGTCCCAGGCCGCGCGCTCGCCCGGAGCTCGGGAAAGGTCGATCACATTAATGTCGTGCACGACGTCCTCTCGTGTAACTCTCACGTAACGCTGGCGAGGGTAGTCTCTGCTCTGTGCAGCAAGCCTCGCCGACGCTCTTCTTCGGGCTGAACTACCCCCCGGAGACTACGGGAATCTCTCCATACACCGGTGCCATGGCCTCCGGCCTGGCCCGGCGCGGTCGTAAGGTCCGTGCCCTTGTAGGGCACCCTCATTATCCGGATTGGAAGGTCGCGCCAGGTTACGGGCAGTGGTCGCTCCGCGAAATCATCGACGGTGTGTCCGTCGAGCGACTCCGTCATTTCGTGCCATCGCGTCCGACACCGATGCCGCGCGCTGCAGCCGAGATCAGCTTCGGATTGCGGCAAGCATTTGCTCGTTGGGGTCGGCCGGCAGTGATTGTCACTGTGTCGCCTGCGCTGATCTCGTCGGCTCTGGTTCGCCTACGAGCGCGAGTGACGCACCCCAACACGCCATTTGTTGTGTGGGTCCAGGACCTGTACGGCGCAGGTCTGGCGGAAACGGGACAGAATGCTGGGCTGGCGGCTCGCGCCATCGGTTGGATCGAAGGATGGTTGCTGCGCTCGGCGTCCAAGGTCGTTGTTATCCACGACCGCTTCGCAGACCGCGTCGTGAGCAATCTGGGCGTGTTGCCTGAGCGAGCGGCTGTGGTGCGGAATTGGACGCACCTTGGCCCCACGCCAAACGTCGACGTCGCGGCGGTGCGACGTTCGTATGGGTGGGCGGCCGACGAGATCGTGGTCGCGCACACCGGCAACATGGGCGTCAAACAGGGTCTGCATCACGTGGTGGACGCTGGGCGGCTTGCGCACCGTACTCACGAGAAGGTTCGCTTCGTCTTGGTGGGTCGCGGTTCGCAACGCGACGAGCTGGCTGCACGAATTGACGAAGAGCCGACAACCACTGAGATCATGCCTCCGCTCGACGACGTTGCATTCGCCGAAGTGCTTCAGGCCGCTGACATTCTTCTGGTGAACGAACTGCCGGGCGTCTCGGAGATGTGCGTGCCGAGCAAGTTGACCTCTTATTTTTCATCCGGGAGACCGGTTCTCGCCGCCACCGATCTGGCTGGGATCACGGCGCACGAGGTCGCCGCGGCGGATGCCGGTATGACGGTCATAGCAGGCGACCCGGACGCCCTTTTGCAGGGCGCGAAGGCTCTGGCGGCAGACCGCGCGCAGGCGGTGCGGCTGGGCGAAAATGGGAAGCGTTACAAAGAGACAGTGCTGGACGAAACATTCGCGATCGATCGTTTCGATAGTCTTCTCGCGGATCTGACCGCCGCTCCAGGTGGTCAAGCTCCGCCTCACCCCAAAATCGATAAAGATCGGCACACCCTTTGACGAAGCGTGCTCTCATCACCGGTATCACCGGCCAGGATGGCTCTTACCTCGCCGAACTCCTCCTCTCGAAGGGGTACGAGGTTCACGGCCTGATCCGTCGCGCCTCGACTTTCAACACTCATCGCATCGACCATCTGTACGTCGATCCGCATGACCCCAGCGCCAAACTCTTCCTGCATTACGGCGACCTCTCCGACGGCGCGCGCCTGGTTACCCTCATGTCGGAGATCAACCCCGACGAGGTCTACAACCTCGCCGCGCAGTCGCACGTGCGTGTCTCCTTCGACGAGCCGGAACATACGGCCGATACCACCGGCACCGGCACGATCCGCCTGCTCGAGGCCGTGCGACTGTCGGGCGTCCAGACAAAGTTCTATCAGGCCTCCACTTCGGAGTTGTACGGCGCGACGCCGCCGCCGCAGAACGAGGAGACACCCTTCTACCCGCGCTCGCCGTACGCCGCCGCAAAGCTGTACAGCTACTGGATCACCAAGAACTACCGCGAGGCATACGACATGTACGCGGTCAACGGCATTCTCTTCAACCACGAGTCGCCCCGACGTGGCGAGACGTTCGTGACTCGAAAGATCACTCGTGCAGTTGCTCGCATCAAGGCCGGCGTCCAGAAAGACCTTTACCTGGGCAACCTCGACTCCGTTCGTGACTGGGGCTACGCCGCGGAGTACGTCGAAGGTATGTGGCGCATGCTGCAGGCTGACACGCCTGAAGACTTCGTTCTGGCCACGGGCGTCGGGTACACGATCAAGGACTTCCTCGAGGTCTCGTTCGGTCACGTAGGCCTCGACTGGGCTGAGTTCGTGAAGTTCGACGAGCGCTACCTGCGGCCGACCGAGGTTGACGCGCTCATCGGCGACCCGGCGAAGGCTGCTGACAAGCTCGGATGGGTGCCCACCGTTCACAGCGACCAGCTCGCGAAGCTGATGGTCGATGCGGACGTGACGGCACTCGAGCGTGGGTCCGACTGGATCGACACCGTCGCGCTGCCTACCTGGGGTAACCGCGAGCTCCTCGGGGCGCGCGCGTGACCGCTGCCGTCGACGGAGTGGAGTACACCCCGCACGAGCTCGATCGCGACGCGACGTTCTACGTTGCCGGCCATCGTGGGCTCGTGGGGTCGGCGATCGTTCGGAAGCTCGAGTCGTCGGGATTTGAGAATGTGGTCGGCAAGACCTCCGCAGAACTCGACCTGAAGGATCGCGGCGCTGTCTTCGCGTACATGGCGGAGGCGAAGCCGAAGTACGTCGTTCTTGCGGCGGCCAAGGTCGGGGGCATTCTTGCGAACTCGACCTATCCCGTCGACTTCTTGAGCGACAACATGCGGATCCAGGTCAACGTTCTCGACGCGGCTTTGAAAAATGACGTCGAACGCGTGCTGTTCCTCGGCTCGTCCTGCATCTACCCGAAGTTCGCCGAACAGCCGATCCGCGAAGACTCGCTGCTCACCGGTCACCTCGAGCCCACGAACGATGCGTACGCGATCGCCAAGATTGCCGGCATTCTGCAGACGCAGGCCGTGCGCCGCCAATACGGCCTGCCGTGGATCAGCGCGATGCCTACCAACCTTTACGGCCCGAACGACAACTTCTCGCCCAAGGGCTCGCACGTGCTGCCGGCGCTCATCCGTCGCTACGACGAAGCCGCGAAGGCGGGCGCATCGAGTGTGACGAACTGGGGGACCGGTACACCGCGACGCGAGTTCCTTCATGCCGACGACATGGCGGCCGCGTGCCTGCACCTCATGGAGCATTACGACGGGCCTGACCAGGTGAACGTGGGAACCGGGTCGGACGTGTCGATTCGCGAGATAGCCGAGACGATCGCGCGAGTCACGGGTTTCGCCGGCGAAACGGAATGGGATACCTCCAAGCCTGACGGAACGCCCCAGAAGCTGCTCGATGTCTCGAAGCTCGCAGACGCGGGCTGGACGGCCTCGATCTCGCTCGAAGAAGGCATGGAGCGAACGGTCGCCTGGTACCGAGACCACGTCGACACCATTCGCGAATGACGTTCAGACACGTTGTGCTGTTCCGGGTCCGTGACGATGTTGCGGGCCCGGAGCTGTCTTCTGCGATGAAAGGTCTGAAACGTCTGGGCGATAGCCCAGGAATCGTCGAGTGGACGATTGAGCTGTCGCTCGATGAACGCAAAGGTCGCATCGTGATCGAGGACGCGACATTCGTCGACGTCGACGCTTTCCACGCGTGGCGGTCAGGTGCGGCGCACCGGGAGATCGCGTCGCAGATGTCCGAGATCGCCGACTGGCTCGTGGGGGACTGGCAGGCTTAACCGCCACGATCCGTCGCCGGATTCCTTCGCCTGCCGACGCTCCTCAATCGCCCTCGCTGGGAAGACAGCTTCTGAGGGCGGTAAGTCGCGTCCAACCGAAGGTCGAGGCGGCCTGTCGCTAATCAGCGTCGCTCGGCTCGAGCACGCTCATGTGTCGTAAGAGGTCCAGCGTCCCGGGCCACAGGGGTGTCGGCAACTCGTCGGCCGTGAAGTATCTGAAGTCAAGAGCTTCGTTCCTCGGTTGAGGATGGCCATCCAACCTCACCACATAAGAAAGCCCCACGGAGTGCTTGCGCGGATCGTCTCCATAGGACGTGCCATCTCGAGGAGCAGTGTCCGAGGGGAACCACTCGTAGACGTATGCGGGCTGAGGATTGGTGGGGAGCTCGAGGTCGACGGTGAGCGTGTCCTGCGCGTGGCGGCGAAGAGCGTTGCGCGTCGTCTCTCCGCGCCAGATGCGGCCGCCCAGATGACACCAAACGCGGCCATGCGGCGACTCTCTGAGGATGAGGCCGATTGATCGGTCTCTTCCGTCGCCTCTGCACGGCACGAAATCGACGCAAACGATCGGAACCGACTGCTCGATCTGTTCGTACAGCGACGAAGGCAAGTACATCTGTGAGGCTCGCCACCTTTCACGCGAGTTCGAGGATAAAGGCAGAAGGCCCCGGATCTCGCGATCCGGGGCCTTCTTCTTGTTGCGGGGGCAGGATTTGAACCTACGACCTCTGGGTTATGAGCCCAGCGAGCTACCGAGCTGCTCCACCCCGCGGCACAAGAGAAAACATTACCCACCGATGAACGGCATGGCAAATCCGGGCGCACCGCCCGGGAGTGTCGCGAGAGAATAGGCAGGTGAGCAACAGTTTCGACGATCTCGACGACGGACGGCCTGAAACGCCTGCGCAGCGCGCCGATCGCAACTGGAGCGAGATTCTGCAGGAACTTCGAGTGCTGCAGACGGGTACGCAGATCCTCACGGGCTTCCTCTTGGCGCTGGCGTTCCAGGCCGCTTTCACTGAGCTCGATGCCGCGCAGCGGTCGTTCTACCTCGTGCTGGTGTGCCTGGCAGCCCTGAGCGCCGTCGTGGCGCTCGCTCCGGTCGCTTTGCACCGTGCGGTCTTCCACCTGCAGGTGAAGCCCGCTCTCGTCCGCGTGGGGCACAATGCGTTGCGTGCAGCCTTGGCGCTGGTGTCTCTGCTGCTCGTCGGCGTCGTGGCGTTCGTCTTCGACGTGGTCGTCGGTCTCGTCGCGGGTGCGATCGCTGGAGTCGTGCTCGGAGTGGTGATCCTCGTACTGTGGATCGTGGTGCCGGTCTTCGTCCGTCGCCGGGGGAGGGAGAGCATTCGATGAGTCACGAATCTGTGGGCATCGCGGTCGCGCAGTTCGCTCCCGCCGCATCGCGCGAGGCGAATCTGGCCGACATTGATGAAGCGACGCGCACCGCCGCTCGACGCGGTGCTCGAGTGATCGTGTTTCCCGAGTACTCGAGCTATTTCATCGATTCGTTTGACGACTCGCTCGCGGAGAATGCGGAGGACCTGGATGGGCCGTTCGTCCGGTACCTCACCGCCCTCGCGGCAGAGCTCGAAGTCGTCGTGGTCGCAGGGCTGCTCGAGAAGGCCGACGACGGCAAACGGGTGCGCAACGCTGTGGTGGCGGTGGGGGCCGACGGCATCCGGAGTGTGTACCGCAAACTGCACCTCTACGATGCCTTCGGTCAACGCGAATCGGACTGGGTGGAGCCGGGTGAAATCTCGCCGCCCCAGACGTTCGAGCTCGACGGACTGCGGTTCGGACTGATGACCTGTTACGACCTGAGGTTCCCCGAGGTGGCGCGAACGCTCGCCGATGCCGGCGTCGACGTCGCGCTCGTACCGGCGGAGTGGGTGCGCGGGCCTCTTAAGGAACACCACTGGCGAACCCTGCTGCAGGCCCGCGCGATCGAGAACACGTTCTTCGTCGCGGCGGCCGACCACCCGCCGCCCCTCGGCGTGGGGCACTCGATGGTCATCGACCCGCAGGGTGTCGTGCTGGCTCAGGTGGGCACGGCCACAGATGTGGCGGTCGCGCACGTGGATCCGGACGTCATCGCGCGCGTGCGGCGCGTAAATCCCGCGCTGGAACTGCGACGGTACCGCGTCACACCACGCTGAGCGGCACTGCGGGACGGGGGAGTGTCCCCGCTGCTGTCAGTGCTGCTTCTGCTCGAGGCGCAACAACGAGATGCGGCGCGTGCGCCACATTCCGGTGCGTACGGTGGCCATGGTGTAGCCCTCGGCGGTGAGCCGTGCGATGGCCTCGGGGGTGAGGCGAAGGCCACGCTCAGCGTTGGTCCATCGGAGGTCTTTGCCATACAGCTCAGTGATGCGGACAGAACGAGCGGCGAGATCGTTTCGTTTACGAGGCATGTTCTACATTCGTCGGCTATTCGGCGAACCGCCCGGCGAGTTTCCGGCGGTTTTGCGCTGAAAGTATCACCCCGATGTTGCGCCCCAGGTGTCTGTGACGTTGCGAACACGTATGCGGGTTTTTTCGTTCACCCGCCCGTTCACCCGTGAGATTCAGGCGCGCGACATTCCCGCAAGACGCTCCGCGGCTTCCGCCAACACCTCGACACGCTTGCAGGCGGCGAAGCGCACAAGCGTGGCGTACTCGTCGCGGTGCGCGGGGGTGACGAACGCAGTGAGGGGAATGCCCACCACCCCTGCGCGCGCGGGCAGCTCGCGGCAGAACGCGTCGGCGTCGGTGGCACCGAGGGGAGCGGCATCCACCACCGTGAAGTACGACCCGGCCGGAGTCGACACGTCGAAGCCGGCCGCTCGGAGCCCCGTGCCGAGCAATGCGGCCTTCGCCGCCATCTCAGACGCGACTGAGGCGAAGAATTCGTCGGGCAGTCGCAGGCCGGTGGCGATGGCCGGCTGGAACGGCGAGCCGCCGACATAGGTCAGGTATTGCTTGACCGCGAGTACCGCCGTGACGAGGTCGGCGGGGCCCGTGACCCATCCGGTCTTCCAACCCGTAAGCGAGAACGTCTTGCCGGCCGACGAGATGGTCAGCGTGCGCTCGGCAGCACCCGGGAGCGTCGCGATCGGCACGTGCGGTCCGTCGAAGACGAGGTGCTCGTAGACCTCGTCGGTCACGATGATGGCGTCGTGCTGATGGGCGAGGCGCACGACCTCGTCGAGCACCTCGCGAGAGAACACGGTGCCCGTGGGGTTGTGCGGGTCGTTGACGAGGATCACGCGCGTGCGGTCAGTGACTGCAGCGGCCAATTGCTCGAGGTCGGGCTGGAAGTCGGGCCAGCGCAGCGGCACCGGCACGAGGGTGGCTCCGGCGAGCGCGACGCAGGCGGCGTAGGAGTCGTAGTACGGCTCAAACACGACGACCTCGTCATCGGGACCGTCGATGAGCGCGAGCAGCGTCGAGGCGAGCGCCTCGGTCGCGCCGACGGTGATCAGCACCTCGCGAGCCGGATCGAGCTCGATGCCGTAGAAGCGTTTCTGGTGCTCGGCGACCGCGTGAAGCAGGTCGGGGAACCCACGCCCAGGTGCGTACTGGTTGATGCCGTCGGCGATGGCCTTGCGCGCCGCGTCGAGCACCGGCGCCGGGCCGTCTTCGTCGGGGAAGCCCTGACCCAGGTTGATGGCGCCGGTCGAGGCTGCCAGTGCGCTCATCTCGGCGAAGATCGTGGGAACGGTCGTGCCGTCGGCCGAGAGAAGGCCCGCGCCGCGAGCGGTGCGCTGCCAGGCGCCGGAGATGTGCTGCATGGACTCAAGGATGCCGTACGGCGTTGGCAGGGACGTTGCGGCGTGCCCTTCGGCGCGAAGTAGCGACCCCCCTCACTACAGCGCCTAGTCACCGCGTCAGTTCAGGATGCCAGCCGACAAATGGCGGCTCGCGGTCCCCGGCACCCGCTCGTGTGACGCGCAAGGTGCCTCCCTCAACTATCTAGTTGAGGGAGGCGCGAGAGTCAACGAGCGGTGAGCGTGCGCGCAGTTTCTGAACCGTGCCCTCAGCCTGTGGAGGCACGCCATCGAGAGACGGCCCTCGGGTCCGAAGCCGTCACCGCGCGGACGATGCGACAACAGAATGGTCAGGGCGCGGGTGTTCGGGAGGCACCGATGGGGCGGCGAGCGTTTGCTGTCATCTGCGCCGGAAAACTGCAGCCGCTGTCAGCGCGCCGGATAATGCTCGAACCAGTCATCGCCTGCCTCTACGAGCGTCCGCATCGTCTCACGGCGCGCGTCGGGCCAGTCCCACCATGGATTTGCGAGCACGCGTTCGCGCACGTCCTCGGGGAAGCGATACTTGATCACCGTCGCTGGGATACCGGCGACAACTGCGTAGGCGGGGACGTCTCGAGTGACAACCGCTCCGGAGGCGACAACCGCTCCGTCCCCGATCGTCACCCCTTGCTGAATGATTGCGGCGGCTCCAATCAGAACATCGTTCCCAATCTCGGGCGGGTCCGGCAGCTCATCCACCGCCATGTCTGCTCCGTATATGTTGCTCCGGCTGTATGTCGTCGGTGAAGTGGACACGAAACGCGTCGGGTGCCTTTCGGACCCGATGTGCACGTAGTGCGCGATGGACGTGAACTTGCCGATCCGACCCGACAGAAGGAGCGACCCACGATTGGCGTAGGAGTGGTCCCCGATGTGGACGCCGGGGTTGACGACCACCCCCGTACCGATGAACACGTTGAGCCCGAGCTTCGCGTCCGTCGAAACCCAAGGAGAAGCGATGGCGGCGCTGGGGAACGCTCGCCTCGCGTTGGCCATTTGACGACTGTGTCGGAGTGTTTCGATGATCGCTCGCATGGCTCGAGCGTATTACTGAGCGATCCAGTGCAACATGCGCTCGCGTGACTCTGTCTAACGAACTCAAAGAAGCATGGCTCTGGGAAACGGCAGCGCGGTCACAGAGGACGGAGGACGGAGTTCGACTTCGTGAGAGGACCGGAGCAAAACCGCGATCCTCGGTTGCCCCAGTCGCATATTTCGACGTGTCCACTCGGATTCAGACGCAGTCGATGACGGCCCATGCTGGTGCTTGACCCCCGGGGGCATGCCAGCCGTATCAGCCGCTGGGGAGCGGGTCATGTCGCCATTTCCCGCGAAGCCAACACGGACGGAGTGGGTGTGCGCTCGAAGGGCGCACTCGCCGACTTGATCTCCGCCGCCGGGGACTGTGACGCCGAAAGCTTGCCCGTCCGAAGCAGCGGTTACGTCGTGGACGCGTCCAACGAAGACGGTTCGTGCGCGGACGGCCGCGGTGCAATCTGCGCGCGGACAGAGCGCCTTGCAGTTCTGAAACACGCCGGTACATTTCGCCCGATATGCTCCCAGCATGGAGGCAGGGGCACCGACAACGACTGCGCAACGAAAGCTATCTCCGGGTGTCCGCGCCGGCTTGGACGTTGCTAGGGCCGTTGCAGCGCTTTATGTGGTCGCCCATCATGCGGTAGAACTTCCCGGGATGATGGGGGTGATCTTCTCCTTCGGGCAAGAAGCTGTGTTGGTCTTTTTCCTGCTCAGCGGGTTCGTCATCTTCGCGAATGAGCGCGATAGATCGGCGCGCCCCAGGGGCTACTACCTCAGACGACTGCGGCGGATCTACCCGCCGATGCTCGTGGCGATGGCCGTCTCGACGGCACTCTGGGGTCTGGGGCTGATCGATCCGTCACCAACCTGGCAGTCCGCGTTTGGAACGCTGTTCGCGCTACAAGACATATCTTTCCTCAAGCCCGGGGTCATTACTGATCCGTATCTCGGGAACGACCCGCTGTGGTCGCTGTCCTATGAGATCTTCTTTTACCTGATTTTTCCGCTAGTGATGATGGGTTGGCGCCGCTCTGAGCGAGCGACCCGCTGCATTGTACCGGTAGCGTCTGTCCTCGCATATTCGACGTATCTTGCAGCGCCTAACCACCTTTCGCTAGTCGTGGCTTACTTCCTGATCTGGTGGGCCGGCGCCATGGCTGCACACCTGTATTTGGGGCGTGGGCTTCAATTGCGCCACGCAATCCCTGAGTTTGTTGGTTTGCTCGGACTGTGTGCAGTAGCCGGTGTCGGTGTCGCCGTGTATGGATTCGCGGGACTGGGTTACTTCCCGTTTCTGGTTCTACGCCATTGCGCCGTAGTACTTCTTCTGTTCGCGTTGCTTTTCACGCCGGTTCGCACGCTTCTCGCTCGCTTGAGCACTCCAGTTGCGCGTGTTGCCGCGGCGGTCGCCGGCATCTCCTATGGGCTATACGTCGTTCACTACCCAGTCCTCATCCAGACCGGAGCGACACACTCCTGGTGGGTAATCCCCGCTCTCATCGCGGTCGTGTTGTTGGCTTGGATTGCCGACAAGGGAACGTCGAAGGTTCTCCCGCGCGCCCCGCGAAGTTGAACACGCTGTACTGAACTCGTTGGGCGACGAGCGGTCGTCTCGCATGTGTTCCTGTGGGGGCGCAGCGGCCATTTGGGTTGAGTTCTGTTCACGCCGGCCGAACCGGCGGCGCGCAGTCGAAACCGTCGTCGTCACGATGCGCGGCGGGCCGCTCTGGCCGCCCCATTGCCAATCAAGTTGTCCCGCGAAGCGACCCGCCATTTTTCGCTCATGCTGGAGCACAGAATTGCGGGCTCCGGCTCCGGCCGGGCGAGACGAAATATCCCTTGTCCGTCCAGCGCAACCCGGGAATGCCACCCACCCCCTTCCTGCTAGACCCATAGAGGCGGCTCACACCCGTCATAGGTGGCCCACAGGATCGGTGGTCATCGTAGAAGCGCCTGGAAGAAGGAGCATCACCATGAGCGACACCACGGACAACCGTCCCGAGGGTAACGACAACAGCCGCTACACCGACCCGCAGAACACCGGCGCGCAGACGCCCGGTGCCCAGAACGCCGGCATCCCCCCGATGCCGACCCGCTCGCCCGCCGCCGCGGCCGCCGCCTGGCCCCCGCCGGCGCCCAACACCGCGGCCCCGCAGCACGGCGCCAACACCGGCGCACCGCAGCAGGGCGCATACGCCTCGGCCCCGTCGGGTGCGACGAGCCCCACCGGTCAGGCCTTCGGCCCCGGTGCGACCGCCGCGCACCCCACCATGCCGCTGCACGACGGAGCCCCCGCGGCTCCCCGCAAGAAGAGCGCGGCCCCCCGCGTCGCCGCCCTGCTCGTCGCCGCCGCCCTCGTCGGCGGAGCGGCCGGACTCGGCGGAACCTACGCCGGCCTCAACCTCTGGGGCGGCTCGAGCACCACGGCGGCCGCCGGCCCCTCGGCGATCACCGTCAACAACCCCGACGACGTCAACAACACCTCGGCGGTCGCCGCCAAGGTCGTCCCGAGCGTCGTCACGATCAGCGCGACGGGCGGCTCGTCGGGCGGCACCGGTTCGGGTGTCGTGCTGAGCAGCGACGGCTACGTGCTCACGAACACGCACGTGGTCACCCTCGACGGCCAGACCGGCAACGCGACCATCTCGGTCACGACCTCCGACGGCAAGGTCTACAAGGCCACCGTGGTCGGCACCGACCCCACCTACGACCTCGCCGTGATCAAGCTCGAGGGCGCCTCGGGCCTCACCCCGATCGAGTGGGCCGATTCGTCGAAGCTCAACGTGGGCGACAACACCATCGCCGTCGGCGCTCCGCTCGACCTGCCGAACACGGTGACCACCGGTATCGTCAGCGCGCTCAACCGCTCGATCCAGGTCGCCTCGTCGGCAGCTCCCAGCGACGGCAGCGACTCGCAGCAGGACCAGGGTCAGGGCGAGGGTGAGAGCCCGTTCCGCTTCGACTTCGGTCAGGGCCAGCAGCAGCAGTCGGCGAGCCAGACGATCAAGATCGCCGTCATTCAGACCGACGCCGCCATCAACCCCGGAAACTCCGGTGGCGCCCTCGTCGACAGCGACGGCAAGCTCATCGGCATCAACGTCGCCATCGCCAGCGCCGGTGGCTCGTCGTCTGGCGGCCAGTCGGGCAACATCGGCGTCGGCTTCTCGATCCCGTCCGACATCGCCAAGCGCATCTCGACCGAGATCATCGACAACGGCTCCGCCACCCACGGTCTGCTGGGCGCGTCGGTTCAGGATGCCGCGTCGATCCAGGGCGCGACCACGACCGGTGCCTACGTCGCCGAGGCGCAGAGCGGTGGGGCCGCGGCATCCGCCGGTCTCACCAAGGGCGATGTAATCACCAAGTTCAACGGTGTGCCGATCACCAACTCGATCGACCTCACCGCCCAGGTGCGCGCGCTGGCCGCCGGCTCCAAGGCCGAGGTCACCTACAACCGCAACGGTCAGGAGAAGACCGTCGAGGTCACCCTGGGCTCCATGCCCACCAGCTGATCCGGCACTTCTTCAGGCAGCCCCCTTCGGGGCCGGACGCCACCCCGCGATAGGCTCGCGGGGTGGCGTCTTTCTCGTTCGGTGCGGGAAACGTGAGAAAACTCCGCCGCATTCCGCTCTACCTCGCCGGTCGCCTTGTGACCGCGATCGTGCCGCGCTCGCGTGACGAATGGGTGTTCGGCTGCGCGGTCGGCATCGCCGACGGAGCCCTCGCCCTGCACCGCGTCGCCGACGCCCACGGAGAGAAGACGACCTGGCTCGTCGCCGATGAGACCCAGGCGCGCGAGGCCTCGAGGCTTGGCATCCGGTACGTGTTCCGTGACTCGCTGCGCGGGTTCTGGCGCACGGCACGGGCCCGCGTGATCGTCGTGACCCACGGCTTCGGCGATGCTCAGCGCTACGCCGAGCACGGAGCGCTGCTCGTGCAGCTGTGGCACGGCATTCCCCTCAAGCGCATCGGCCTCGACTCGCCCGAGACCGCGCGCGCCCCCGTGCTTCCGCGGCTGCTGCAGCCCGTGCTCGCGCACCTGTACCGCCGGGCCACGCGGCGCATCGCCGTGCTGCCCGCCGCCTCGCACCTCGTACGCGGACGCCTCGAGAGCGCCTTCGGCCTGCGCGACGCCAGCGTTCCCGTCACGGGGGAGCCGCGCGTCGACGTGCTCTCGACCGGAACGCCCGCCGAACGTCGCGAGCGTGCGCGCACCGCCTTGTCGACAGTGCTCCGGATGCCGCTCGGCCACCGCCGCATCGTGCTGTACGCCCCCACCTGGAGAGACGGAGCAGCCGACCCCGCCGTGCCGACGATCGCCGAGTGGAACGGCATCCGGGATCTTCTCGACACCCACGACGCGATGCTGCTCGTGCGTTCGCACCCGCTGGGGGCGGGGGAGTACCGCGCGCCGGGGGAGAGCGACCGCATCCGCCTGCTCGGCAGCGACCTGGTCGCCGACGTCACCCCCCTGCTGCCCGGACTCGACGTGCTGGTGACCGACTACTCCTCGCTCGCGTTCGATGCGGCCCTCGTGCCGCTGCCGGTGGTGTTCTTCGCCCCCGACCTCGAGGCCTACACCGCCCGCCGCGGCCTGTACGGCACCTACGCGGATGTCGCGGGGGAGCGGTTCGGGCGCACGTGGGACGACACGCTGTCGCTGCTCGCCGAGGTGCTGACCGATCCCGCCGATGCCGTCGCGGCCTCCGAACGCCGCAGTGCCGCCGTGCACGCCCACCGAGATGGGCGGAACGCCGAGCGCGTGTACCGGGTGATCCGGTCGCGGCTCGTTTCGCTAGGGAGGACTGATCCCCGATGACCGACGCGCGCCTGTTCGACGACGCCGGCACACCCGCCCTCGAGCTGAGCGGAACGGGTGCCCGCCCGGCATCCGTCGACCTCGTCGGAGCCCGCGCCCGCGTCAGCGCTCGCCTGCACGGACGCGGTCGCACCTGGCGCGCCGTCATTCCGCTGCAGGCCGCGCGGTGGGGTGGCGCACCGCTGCCCCTGCCGTCGGGGGAGTACCGCCTGGAGGTCCCGGATGCCGATATCTCTGGCCTCACGCTCGCCGACACCGCCCTGCCGGGTTTGCGTGCGTCGCTGAGCCACGGTGTCGTGAGCATCGCCGCCCCGATCGACCCCGTGTACGTGACGGGGGAGGGTCGCGCCGCCATCGAGCGCCGCTACGTCGGAGGCAAGCGCGAGCCGCTCGAGAACGCCGTGTTCTTCGAGAGCTTCTACGGCCGCACCGCCGGCTGCAACCCGCTCGCCATCGACCGCGAGCTCGCCCGCATCGCCCCCGCCGTCACCCGGTACTGGAGTGTCGGCGACCTCTCCGTCGAGGTGCCCGAGGGTGCCATCGCCGTCGTGGAGGGCAGCCCCGAGTGGTGGCGCGCCCGTGGAGTCTCACGCCTGCTCGTCGTCAACGACTGGCTGCGCCGCCGGTTCGTGCGCCGCCGCGGGCAGCGCGTGCTGCAGACCTGGCACGGCACCCCGCTCAAGCGCCTCGCCCTGCACCGCCCCGGTTTCGACCCGCGCCGCGCGCTCGCCGTGGTGCGCGAGAGCCGCCGGTGGGACGTGCTGCTCGCCCAGAGCCCCTACGCCGCGCGCGTGCTGTCGAAGGCGTACGCGTTTCTGCGGCGGCCGATCTGGGTCGAGGGGTATCCGCGCGATGATTCGCTTTCGTCTTCGGCCTGGGGCCCGGAGACCCGGCGCCGGCTCGGGATCGGTGACGAGGAGCGCGTGCTGCTCTACGCCCCCACCTGGCGCGACGACCGCGAACGCATGGTCGACTTCGTGGACCCCGCAGCGCTTGCCCGCTCCGCCGACGCCGTCGTGCTCGTGCGCGGACACACCCGCACCCTGCTGCCCGGAACCGACGCCGCCGGCCCCCGCGTCATCGACGTCACCGGGTTCCCCGACACCTCGGCCCTGCTCGCCGCGGCCGACGCGCTCGTCACCGACTACTCGTCGGTCATGTTCGACTTCGCCATCACCGGCAAGCCGATGTACTTCCTCGTGCCCGACCTCGAGCACTACCGCGGAGAACTGCGCGGCTTCTACTTCGACCTGCTCGACCTCGCCCCCGGACCCGTCGTGCGCTCGCAGGCCGACCTCGAGCGCGCGCTCGCCGAGGTCGACCCGTCGATCTTCGCCGAGCGGTACTCGCGTTTTCGCGCGTTGTTCGCTCCGCGGGACGACGGGCGGGCGGCCGAGCGGGTGGTTGCGCGGTTGCTGGACCAGGGGTTCGTGTCGCGAGGGTGACGCGAGGTGGCCGCGACGCGAGGTGGCTGAGCCTGTCGAAGCCACCGGGGGTTTGCGCAAGGCGAGGTGGCTGCGACGCGAGGTGGCTGAGCCCGTCGAAGCCACCGGGGGCGGGCGTAAGGCGAGGTGGCTGAGCTTGTCGAAGCCACCGGGGGAGTGCGGGACGTGAGGTGGCTGAGCTTGTCGAAGCCACCGGGGGTTCGCGCAAGGCGAGGTGGCTGCGACGCGAGGTGGCTGAGCCCGTCGAAGCCACCGGGGGAGTGCGTACGGCGAGGTGGCTGCGGCGCGAGGTGGCTGAGCCTGTCGAAGCCACCGGGGCCACAGCGGCTCCCGGTCCCTTCGACAGGCTCAGGGACCTCTGTCACAGCGGGTCCCGGTCCCTTCGACAGGCTCAGGGACCTCTGTCACCGTGGGTCCCGGTCCCTTCGACAGGCTCAGGGACCTCTGTTACCACGGGTCCCGGGCCCTTCGACAGGCTCAGGGACCTCTGTTACCACGGGTCCCGGGCCCTTCGACAGGCTCAGGGACCTCTGTTACCACGGGTCCCGGTCCCTTCGACAGGCTCAGGGACCTCTGTCACTGCGGGTCCCGGTCCCTTCGACAGGCTCAGGGACCTCTGTCACTGCGGGTCCCGGTCCCTTCGACAGGCTCAGGGACCTCTGTCGCCACGGGTCCCGGTCCCTTCGACAGGCTCAGGGACCTCTGTCGCCACGGGTCCCGGTCCCTTCGACAGGCTCAGGGACCTCTGTCACTGCGGGTCCCGGTCCCTTCGACAGGCTCAGGGACCTCTGTCACCACGGCATCCGCCCCTCCACCATGACGTGGAGCCGCACCTGCCGCCCTGGGTATCCGCGCAGTGTTCCGAGACCTCGCTACCCTGTCTGATTGGCTGGAGCGATGGATACGACGAGAAAAGCACGCATCGCCGTCATCGTCGTTGCGGCGGTATCGCTCGCGGGATGCACCGCGGGGGAGCCGGATGCCGCGACTCCGCCTCCTGTCGAGATGACGGCCCTGCCCTCGGCCTCGCCGACCTCGACGGCCGACGCCGACATCGAGCGCGACAAAGCGGCGCTGCCGATACCCGCTGAGGGCATCAGCGACTGGGCGAACACCGCCGTGCCCGCGCCGGAGCCCGGTGAGGGGGCTGGGACGCTCTCGGGCTGGATGAGCCAGAGCACCTCCCCGAACATGCTCACGTCATTCACCTCGCTGCCGCCGGGCGACTACCAGGCGCAGATCGCGTGCCGCGGTGAGGGAACCATCACCGTGACGGCCGGCGAGATCGACGCAGCTCCCGCCGCAGGGCCTCTCGAGTGCAATAACTCGACCGTCGCGTTCGGCGTGCAGACCGCGCAGACGGGGCTCGAGCTCTCGCTGTCGCTGGAGGGAGCGCCGACGATCTACGCGGTGTCGGTGGTGCCCGTCGGCTGAGCCCGTCTCAGCGCGAGGTGGCTGAGCCTGTCGAAGCCACCGGGAGGGTGCGTAAGGCGAGGTGGCTGAGCTTGTCGAAGCCACCGGGGTCACTGCGGGTTCCGGTCCCTTCGACAGGCTCAGGGACCTTCGTCACGCAAGGTGGCTGAGCTTGTCGAAGCCACCGGTCCCTCGCCAGATTGCGCGAGCCTCGGAAGGTCTTCCCACTGCGAGGCGATGAGCGCGAGCTTCTTCTCACGCCGCCAGCCCTGCAGTTGCTTCTCTCGCTCGAATGCCAGCTCGACCGCGTCGAACCACTCGGCATACACGAGTCGCACAGGCCTGCGCTTTCGCGTGAAGTTCGCGGCCATCTGATCGTCGTGGTTGTGCTCCCAGACGCGGCTCTCGAGTTCGCGGCCCGTGCTTCCGACGTAGAACGCGCCTCCGCGGCACTCGAGGATGTAGGTCCAGGGCATCCGCCGATGCTGTCACGGCTGCCCTCTCGCGCGGGGGAGCCTGTGGATAACGCGAGGTGGCTGAGCTTGTCGAAGCCGCCGGGGTCACCGCGGGTTGCGCAACGCGAGGTGGCTGAGCTTGTCGAAGCCACCGGGCATTCTGCGGCTCCCGGGCCCTTCGACAAGCTCAGGGACCTGTGTTTCGCGAGGTGGCTGAGCTTGCCGAAGCCACCGGGGTCACCGCGGGTTGCGCAACGCGAGGTGGCTGAATTTATCGAAGCCACCGGGCATTCTGCGGCTCCCGGGCCCTTCGACAAGCTCAGGGACCTGTGCTGCGTGAGGTGGCTGAGCTTGTCGAAGGCACCGGGGTCACTGCGGGTCCCGGGCCCTTCGACAGGCTCAGGGACCTGTGTTACGCGGGGTCCCGGTCCCTTCGACAAGCTCAGGGACCTGTGTTACGCGGGGTCCCGGTCCCTTCGACAGGCTCAGGGACCGGGGTTTACGGCAGCGGGGTATTCCGCCCGCGCAGGCGCGAGGTGTCGACCGTGTCGCGCGCGCCGTGGAACAGCGCCCACACGAAGCCCGCGCCCCACGACACGTGCATCGAGGGCAGCACGGCGGCGGTCCACGCCTTGTCCCGCCACCCGCGGCCTCCGCCCCGGCCGAGCGCGACGACGGCGATCAGCGCGGCGTACGCGGCGACGGGCAGGTGCAGCAGCGATGCGGGCCCGCCCCGGCGGCGCGCGACCTGGGCCACGGCGGTGACGGCCGAGATCCCGGATGCCGCGAGCAACGCCGGCGGCGCGAAGTAACGCAACGAATTGCCGCGGCCGTACCGGCGCACGAGCTCGCCCCGCCACGCGCCCGTGGCACGGAACTGCCGCACGAGCCGCGTCCAGCTCTCGCGCGGCCAGTAGACGACCGACAGGGTCGGGTCGAACCAGACGCGGTAGCCGGCGCGGCGGATGCGCAGGTTGAGCTCCCAGTCCTCCCCGCGGCGGATGCTCTCGTCGAACAGGCCGACCTCTTCGAGCACGGCACGGCGCATCACGCCGAGGTACGCCGACTCGGCCGGACCTTGATGCGACCCGCCGTGATACGCGCCGCCGCCGAGGCCCACGCGGGAGTTGTAGGCGCGCGCGACAGCGCGCTGGAAGGGCGAGCGCCCGTCGGCGCTCATCACCCCGCCGACGTTGGCGGCGCGCGTGCGGCGCAGGGTGTCGAGGGCGCGGCGCGTGTATCCGGGTGCGAGTTCGGAATGCGCATCCACGCGCACGATCGTCGGATACCTGCTCGCACGAATGGCGAGATTCAGTCCCACCGGAATGTCGGCTGCCGCATTCTCGATCAGCACGATGCGATCATCGGATGCCGCGAGCTCGCGGGCGATGACGTTCGTGGCATCCGTCGACGGTCCGAGAGCGAGCACGATCTGGACCGGCCCGGGAACCTCCTGCGACAGGGTGGATGCCACCGAACGCCGCAGATATCGGGCCTCATTCAGCACGGGCATGATGAAGCTCACGCCGGCGTCATCGGCAGGTACGGGCGCGTCTCTTCCGCCGGGGGTCGGGAGGGGCATCCGTCGATCCTTTCACGGGGCACCTGGCCGGTACCCTGGAACGATGCCCCTCGTCCGCGATACTCGACTGGCCATGGGGCTGCTGCGAAAGGCCCTCGCCACCCGGAATGCGCGCCGCGACCTGCGCCGAGCGCTCGAGGCGCGTGGTCCGTTGCCGACCGGCAGGTTCCAGATCGCGGTGTATTTCGCCGACGGCGCGGTCAACATGTATCAAATGCGCCAGTGGTACGCGCCGCTGCAGAAGCTGGCCGAGAAATGGCCGGTCGTCGTCATCAGCCGCGCCATTCGCGGAGCCGACGCGTTGCTCAAAGACGGTGCCCTGCCGATCGCCTACGCGCCCACCGTCAATGCCGTCGAAGAGGTGTTAGCCGAGCAAGACATCCGCATTGTTCTGTACGTGAATCAGAACACGCGCAACTTCCAGATGTTCCGTTACGGGCAGCGCTGGCACGTGTTCATCAATCACGGCGAGTCCGACAAGATGTACATGTCGACGAACCAATACAAGGCGTACGACTACGCCTTCGTCGCCGGTGACGCCGCTCGAAATCGCCTTTCGCGCGTGCTGTGGGATTACGACCTCGACCGCCGCACGTTCTCGATCGGCCGCCCGCAGGCCGACCACTACTCGGGCGAGTTGCCGTACGCGCCCGACGACCGCACGGTCGTGCTGTACGCGCCGACCTGGGAGGGCGACCGCCCCTCGGCCCACTACGGCTCGATCGCCTCGCACGGTGAGGCCCTCGTGACGGCGCTGCTCGCCACCGGGCGTCACCGCGTGATCTATCGACCGCACCCGCGTTCGGGAGTGGTGGATGCCGCCTACGGCGCCGCCAACGCCCGCATCGTCGCCGCGCTGAAGGCGGCCGACGCCGCCGACCCGGCCGCCCACCACGTGCACGACACCGGCGCGGAGCTCGGCTGGCAGCTCGCCGCGGCCGACCTCGCGATCGTCGACATCTCGGCGATGGTCTACGACCGGCTCGCCGTCGGCAAGCCGCTGATGATCACGCGGCCGACCGACCCCGAGGCCCTCGTCGACGACAGCGGATACCTCTCAGCGTGCGAGTGGCTGGATGCCGCGGCATCCGGAACCATCGTCGCCGAGGCCGACCGCGTGCTGGGCGACCCCGACGCCGTCGGCCGCCTCGAGCACTGGGTGCAGCACTACTTCGGCGACACGGCGCCGGGCGCTGCGACCGAGCGTTTCGAGTCCGCGATCGCCGAGCTGATGCAGCGCTGGGACACCTGGCACCACACAGGTCCCTGAGCGTGTCGAAGGGCCCGGTACCCCCAGGTCCCTCGCGCAGCCAAGGTCCCTGAACTTGTCGAAGGGCCCGGTACCCCCAGGTCCCTGGCGCAGCCCAGGTCCCTGAGCTTGTCGAAGGGTCCGGGACCCGCAGGTCCCTGGCGCAGCCCAGGTCCCTGAGCTTGTCGAAGCGCCCGGTACCCGCAGGTCCCTGGCGCAGCCCAGGTCCCTGAGCTTGTCGAAGGGCCCGGTACCCGCAGGTCCCTGGCGCAGCCCAGGTCCCTGAGCTTGTCGAAGGGCCCGGTACCCGCAGGTCCCTGGCGCAGCCCAGGTCCCTGAGCTTGTCGAAGGGCCCGGTACCCGCGGTGGCCCCGGTGGCTTCGACAGGCTCAGCCACCTGGCGCAGCAGAGGTCCCTGAGCTTGTCGAAGGGCCCGGGACCCGCGGTGGCCCCGGTGGCTTCGACAGGCTCAGCCACCTGGCGCAGCAGAGGTCCCTGAGCTTGTCGAAGGGCCCGGGACCCGCGGTGGCCCCGGTGGCTTCGACAGGCTCAGCCACCTCGCGCAGCCCAGGTCCCTGAGCTGGTCGAAGGGCCCGGTACCCGCAGGTCCCTGGCGCAGCCCAGGTCCCTGAGCTTGTCGAAGGGCCCGGTACCCGCGGGTCCCTGGCGCAGCCCAGGTCCCTGAGCTTGTCGAAGGGCCCGGTACTCGCGGTGGCCCCGGTGGCTTCGACAGGCTCAGCCACCTCGCGCGGCCCAAATCCCTGAGCTTGTCGAAGGGCCCGGTACCCCCGGTGGCCCCGGTGGCTTCGACGGGCTCAGCCACCTGGCGTGACCGCGGGCCCCGGTGGCTTCGACGGGCTCAGCCACCTGGCGTGACCGCGGGCCCCGGTGGCTTCGACAGGCTCAGCCACCTGGCGTGACAGCTGGCCCCGGTGGCTTCGACGGGCTCAGCCACCTGGCGTGACAGCCGGCCCCGGTGGCTTCGACAGGCTCAGCCACCTGGCGTGACAGCCGGCCCCGGTGACTTCGACAGGCTCAGCCACCTCGCAGCTCAGCCCAGCGGAGCCAAACGCCCGATCGCGGCGAGCGGGATGCCCACCCAATCCGGACGATTGCGCGTCTCGTAGATCGCCTCGTACACGGCCTTATCGAGCTCGAACGCGGCGAGCAACGGGTCGTGGTCGTCGGGGGCGCGGCCCGCGGTCTCGGCGTATCCCTGCAAGAAAGCCTGCTGTGCGGCGATGACCCACGCGCGCACGGCGGCTCCGTCGTCGTCGGCCACGGCGCCCGAGACGTAGTCGAACGAGCGCAGCATGCCGGCGACGTCGCGCACGGCGACGTCGGGCTTGAGCCGCTCGTGGATCGGACGCAGCGGCTCGCCCTCGAAGTCGAGCAGCACCCAGCCGTTGCGCGGAGTGTCGAGCACCTGCCCGAGGTGCAGGTCGCCGTGCACGCGCTGCAGCTTCGGCCACGCGGCCTCGGCGGCGGCGGCGTACACCTCGCGGATGCGATCGGCGTACGGCTCCAGCTGCGGAACCTCGGCCAGCGCGATCGCGAGACGCCGCTCCCACGCTCCGACCACGGCGGCGCGGTCGGCCGCGTCGGGCTCGACGGTCGGGAACTGCTCAGCCAACGCGACGTGCATCCCCGCGACGCTCGCGCCGAGGGCATAGGCACGCGCGGCGAAGTCATCTGCGGCGGCGGCGGCATCGAGCGCCACGCGCCACGCGTCTTCGACGCCTTCGAAGAACTCCTGCGCGAACGCGAGCGATCCGCTCACCGGCACATTCTCGGGCGTGATCCACGATCCGCGCACCTCGCCAATCGCGGCCGGCACGAACGCGGCCCCTCCCGCAGCGAGGGCGGACTGCAGCTCGACGTCGGGGTTGATGCCCGGGTTCACCTGCCGGAACAGCTTGCAGATCACCGGAGCACCCTCGTCGCCCTCGTCGGGCCGGAAGATCAGCGACGTGTTCGACTGCTCCCCGCTCAGTACGCGCGCGGTGACCTTCGTCGCGGGGCGCTGCTCGGGGGAGGCCAGCGCGATGCCGATGAAGCCGTTCTGCGCCTCACCCACTTCTCCGCCGACGGTTACCCACGAGTACAGCGCCGCGGTGAAGGCGTCGTCGGTCGTGGCATCCGCCCACACCTGACCCTCGGCGGCCGGGCCGATCAGACTGCCCGGGAGCACGGTTCCTTCGTCGCGCACGGCGACCGGAACCTGGTACACGATCGCGGGCTGCACGGCGTCGTCGCGCACGAGCAGCAGCCGCGCGTCGGCGTCGTCGAGGGGCCAGTCGGCCACGAGCGTGAGCTGTGGATCGCGCCCCTTCGTCCCATACCAGCGTTGACGCGGCATCCAGACGGCGAGCAGGTCGAGGAGGTCACCCATGTCGCGAGGCTAACGCGCCCGGCTCCGTGCCGCGCGGGACTTGCGCGATCCGCCGTGTCGATGACATGGGTCCGGATGCCGCGTCCTCTGCGCCTCGCGCGCTTCGGTTGCCGCAGATGGTCGCTCGTCCGTGGCCCCGGGGCCACGCTTGACGCCCCGGGTCCACGTTTCACGCCCCGATCCTCGCCACGCGCTGATGCGACGCGACCGCGCGCCCAGGCGCGCGCCTACTCGGCCGAACTCAGCCCTCCGACGTCCCGCCCGCGCCCAACTCACCCTCGCCGTCGCGCCGCCGCCGCCCGGGCAGCATCCTGCGCGCGCCCGAGCCCACGGCATCCGCGATCGCATTCCCCGCGCGGCGCACACCGCCCGCAGCCGAGCGCTCGAGTCGCTCGCTGCCGGGCCGCGGCTCGAGGTCGGCCGGAAGCTGCAGGGGAGGAGCCCCGAACGCCCGCCGCGAATTCACCAGCACGCGTCGGCCGAGGATGTGATTGCCGGCACCGCCGACCACCGCGCCCACGCCGAACGGCAGGGCCTTGCCAATGAACGACGCACCGCCGCGCGTGGCGAACGTGCGCACGAACGTCGTCTTGAGGCGGTCGAGGAGGGGGCCGACCATGGCCCGCGGAAGCGTCTTCGTCACCATCTCGCCCCAGTAGCCCGAGCGTGAGACTCCGCGTCCCGACGCCTGCGCGGCGAGCTGCGACACGAGGTCGACGCCCTCTTTGCCGAGCATGAGCGCGAGCACGAGGGCGCGTCCGCGGTCGGGATCCGTCACCGCGAGTCCATGCACCTCCGCCACCGATTGGGCGAACAGTGCGGTCGCCTCGAGGAAGCCCACGGTCTCGACTCCGCTCAGCGCGAGCGTGACCCCGGTGCCGATCCCGGGCACGACAGCGGTCGCGCCGACCGCCGCACCCCCGGTGGTGACGGCCGCGAGATAGCGGCGCTCGAGGATCTTCAGGATCTCGTCGACAGTGGCATCCGGATGCCGCAGGCGGATACTCCGCAGATGCGCGAGCACCACGGGTCGCTGCACGGTCATGACGCGGTCGAGCAGTCGGATCGCACGCGGGTGCTCCTCCGACCCGACCGGCGGGATGCCGCCCTTCCAGGGCGCGTCGTCGGGCAGGGTGTGGATGCGGTGCACCTTCTCAGCCATGACGCCATCTTCTCGTCACCGCCCGAGAGTTCGGGGGGAGTTGACGGGCTCGGCGCATTCCTCGTCCGTTCGGACGAACCGCGCCTCAGACGAAGAGGTTCGCGCGCTCCAGGTCTTCGGCGAAGTCGACCTCGACCGCGTACAGGTCGCTGATGTCGAGCGGCTCGACGCGCACGCCGTCTTCGGCGATGGCGAGCTCGAGGCCGCGTTCGAAGTAGTCCTGGTCGTCGACGCGCTGCAGCTGACGCTGGAACGCCTTCTTGTCGCGCGACGAGATGTAGTTGATGCCCACGGCTTCGCCGACGCCGCCCACGACGACCTTCGACAGGTCGGCGATGAAGCCCTCGGCATCCACCGTGTACTTCACCTCTTCGTCGCTGACCTTGGCGGTGTCGACGGTGACGAACGAGCGGTCGTCGTCGATGAGGCTCGCGGCGCGCGTCAGCACGTGCGGGTCGAACACGACGTCGCCGTTCATCCACAGCACGCCGCCGCGCGGGCTCTTGGCGAGGGCGCGCAGCAGGCTCTTCGACGTGTTGGTCTGGTCGTAGCGGTCGTTGTAGACGTAGTCGACCGCGGGGAACGCGTCGACAATCGTCTCGGCGCGGTAGCCGACGACGGTGGTGATGCGCGCGGATGAGCCGAAGGCAGCACGGATGTTGTCGTGCTGCTGCTGCATGATGCTGCGGCCGTCGGCAAGGGGAGTGAGGGGTTTCGGCAGGCTGCGGCCGAGGCGCGAGCCCATGCCCGCGGCGAGGATCACGATCTGAACAGTCAAGGCTGGCTCCTGGGGGGATGAGTCGTCATGTCCGGTTCACCGGAATGTCACGCCTTCGTGTTCGATTCACGCTAGCGAAAAACCCTGATCCGGTGGCATGATTCGCGCCGACTGTTGTGGTTTCGTGATCCCGACCGATCTCTGCGCCTCGCGACCAGGCGTCGGGCGATGTCGGAGGGGGTTGGTAGTTTGGTGCGATGACAGCGTCGCTGCCGGAGCCTTACGAAACGTCCCCGTCCGACTCGGAGGGTACTGCGGCGAGCGTCGAACCTTCGGGTCCCGTCTCGCCGCCCACACCGCGCGCCCCGCGCGCCCCGCGCAAGACGCCCGCGCGTCCGAAGGCCTCGTCGGCTGCGGCTTCTGCGGGGTCGAATGAGGGTCCGGATGCCGCGTCCCCCAGCGACCCGTCCGCCTCCGACTCGGCCGCGCCGGCCAAGCCCGCTGCGAAGCCTCGCGCTCCGCGTGCGCCTCGCACGACGGCCGCAGGAGCGACTCCGCGGACCACCGCTGCCCGCAAGCCGGCCGCTCCGCGCAAGCCCGCCGCGCGTACGGCGGCGTCGAACGCGACCACCGACAGCGACACGCCTCGCACGCCGGCCGCGAGCTCCGCCTCGACGGCGGCCAAGAAGCCCGCCGCGAAGCGTCCGGCCGCTAAGAAGCCCGCGACTCCTCGCACGACCGCTGCTGCCAAGGCCGCCGCGGCGAAGAAGCTGGCCGAGGCTGAGGCCGCTGCGGCGAATCCGGTTTCACCCGGCCCGCCGCCGCCGCTGCCCGACGACCTTGTCGTGCCTCCGCGTCCGCCGCTGCCGGGTCCGGTGTCGGCGGTTGATGACGCGGAGAAGACGTCTGCGGTCGAGTCGACCCCCGCTGTTGCTGACGCGACGCCGGCCGATGTGGCGGTTGAAGAGCCTGCGGTTGCCGCAGAGACGACGCCGGCTGACGTTGCGGACGAGGAGCCCGTGGTCGCGGCGGACGAAACTCCTGCTGATGTCGCGGTCGAGGGGCCCGCGGTTGTCGCGGACGAGACTCCCGCTGATGTTGCGGTCGAAGAGCCCGCGGTTGCCGCGAACGAGACTCCCGCTGATGTCGCCGCGGGAGAGCCCGCCGTCGCCGCGGACACGACGCCCGCCGACGTCCCCGCGGGAGAGCCTGCTGTCGCCGCCCCGATCGCGGTGGACCCGACCTCTGCTGGTATCGCGGCGGACGAGCCCGCCGCTGAGGCCGTCGCAGACCCGACCCCCGCTGATGTCGCCGTCGAAGAGCCGATCGTCGACCCGAGTCAGGCGGACGCGTCCGATGCCGTGGTCGTCGACGAGACCCCTGCGCAGCCCGTCGCCGACACGACCGTCGAAGACCCCGCGGCGGAGCCCGAGATCCTGGTCGCGACTCCGCTCGAGGATGAGACCGACTCCGCGGTCGCCGAGCCCGTCGACGTCGCGGAGTCCGAAGACCCGACGCCCGCCGACGTCCGCGTCGACGAGGAGGCCCCGGCTCCAGCCGACGACGAGCCGACCGACGACACCCGCACGGCAGTGCTCGACGCTGCCGACGCGCCCGAGCCTGCGGCTGCGGACGAGCCCGCCGACGACACCCGCACCGCACTGCTCGCACCTGCGTCCGTCGACGATTCCGCTGCAGAGCACACCGACGACGACCAGCGCGACAACGAGCGCGACGCAGACGACGCCCCCGTCGACCGCGACGACGCGACCGCCGTCCTGGCCGCCGCCACCGCGGAATCCGCCAACGACGATTCCGCCGTCGCCGTCACCGACACCGACGAGTCTGAGGTCGCGGCATCCGCCACCGATGACCCCGCCGTCGCGGTGATCGCCGCTGACGACACCGTCGTCACGGCATCCGCCACCGAAGGCGCCGATCCCGAGACCGCCGTCCCGGCGCTCACCCTGCGGAACGTGTCGAAGTCGTTCGGCGAGCTCAAGGCCGTCGACGCGATCGACCTGACGGTTCCGGCCGGGTCGTTCTACGGCCTGGTCGGCCCCAACGGCGCTGGCAAGACCACGACCCTGTCGATCATCGCGGGCCTGCTGCGACCCGATGGGGGAGCGGTCAGCATCAACGGCGTCGACGCGACCAAGCGCTCGCGCGAGGCGAAGAAGCTCATCGGCGTGCTGCCCGACCGGCTGCGCACCTTCGACCGCCTCACCGGGCGCCAACTGCTGTCGTACTACGGTGCCCTGCGCGGTCTCCCGGCTTCGCTTGTCGAGAGCCGTACCGCCGACCTCGCCCGCGCGTTCGACCTCGTCGATGCGCTCGCCCGGCCCGTGTCGGACTACTCCGCGGGCATGACCAAGAAGGTCATGCTGGCCGGCGCCATGATCCACTCGCCGCGCCTTCTCGTGCTCGACGAGCCGTTCGAGGCCGTCGACCCCGTCTCGAGCGGCGTGATCCTCGACATCCTCGGCGCCTACGTCGAGCACGGCGGAACCGTGATCCTCTCGAGCCACGGCATGGAACTCGTCGAGCGCGTCTGCTCGCGCGTCGCCGTAATCGTGTCGGGCCAGATGCTCGCCGAAGGAACCGTCGACGAGGTCCGTGGCGAAGGCACCCTCGAACAGCGGTTCCGCGAGCTTTCCGGCGGACTCGGCGACGTGGAGGGCCTCGAGTGGTTGCACACGTTCTCCGCCTGAGACTGGCGATGATGCTGGGCGCCCTCCGGGGCGACCGGCGCGACGTCATCCGCCGCATCATCGGCGTCGTCGTCCTGATCGCCGCAACCGTGATCGCCGCGCGCAGCGCGTCGGGCATGGCGGATGCCGACACCCTCACGGTCGCTGTCGTCACGGTGTTGGCCGGTTCCGCGGTGACCCTCGGTTTCGCGGTCGGTCCGCCCGTCACGGCATCCGTCGACCCTCTCGATCCGAGGCGCTTTGCCGTCGTCGGCCCCGAGCCGCGTCCTCTGGCCGGGGCCCTGCTGGTGGCCGGTTTTCTCAGCGTGCCCGTGCTCGTCGTGCTCGTGCTCGGCATCAGCCTCGCGATCTCGTGGGGCGCGCACGGCGCCAACGCCCTCGCGAGCATCGTCTCGGTCGTGCTGGGCCTTGCGACCTGTGTGCTGTTCGCGCGCGTCAGCATGGCCCTCGGGGCGCTCGTGCAGCGGCCACGCCAGTCGCGCGAGCTCATGGGTGTGTACCTCGTCGCGATCCTCGTCGTCGTCGTGCCGGTCGGGGTGTTCCTCGGATCCCTCGAATGGCGCGGAGCCGTTCCGTCGCAGCTGGCCTCGGCGGCCGAGATCCTCGCCTGGACGCCCATCGGCGCCGCGTGGGGGATCGCCCTCGCGCCCTCCGCCGGAGCCGCGGTCGGCAGCCTCGTCGTCGCCGTCCTCACCGTTGCGCTGCTCACGCTCGCCTGGTTCGCCCTCGTCGACGTCTTGCTCACCACCACGCGTCGACCGGTCGCCGTGCGCGAGCGCGGGGGTCTGGGCTGGTTCGCCCTGCTCCCCGGAACCCCCGGAGGAGCCGTCGCCGCCCGCAGCCTCTCGTACTGGCTGCGCGATCGCCGTTACCTCGTGAACCTCGTCATCGTGCCGATTGCCGCCGTGGTGTCGATGGTGCCGCTGCTGGTCGCGGGTGTGCCGTTCGAGCTTGCCGTGCTGCTGCCCGTGCCGATCATGGCGCTGTTCTTCGGATGGCTCCCGCACAACGACCTCGCCTACGACTCCACCGCCCTGTGGATGCACGTCGCCAGCGGCATGCGCGGAGCCCCCGACCGCATCGGACGTCTCGTGCCGGTGCTGCTGATCAGCATCCCTGTGCTCGCCATCACGCTGCCGCTCGCGATCGTCGCGCATGGCCGTTGGGCCGTGTTCCCGGCCATGGTCGGCGTGTGCGCGGCGCTCTTCCTCTCCGGCCTCGGCCTCTCGAGCATCTCGTCGGTTCTCGCGCCCTACGCCGTGTCGCGACCTGGCGACAGCCCGTTCCAGCAGCCGCAGCGCACAGGATCCGGCGGGGTCATGGCGCAGGGCCTCGTCATGGCCGGAGCGATCATCACCGCGGCTCCTGCGGGGTGGCTGACCTGGCAGGCGATCGAGGGCAAAACCATCGACTCGATGTTCGCGCTGTGGATCGGCGTCGGGGCCGGCGCCTTCGTGCTGATCGTGGGCATCGCCATCGGAGCGCTGCTGTTCGAACGCCGCGGAACCCGGCTCATGGAGTTCGCCGAAGCCACTTGAGCGCGAAGCCGACAGAGCCGTCGGCGCTCTCCGCGGCTACACTGGCTGACCATGAGCACGCCTCTCGACAAGCCGGACAGCGGGGGTCTCGCTACCCTCGATCGTGAGCTCGAGGAGCTCATCCGTGAAGAGAACATCGAGCCCGGCGATCATGAGCGCTTCTCGCACTACGTGAAGAAGGACAAGATCCTCGAGTCGGCTCTGTCCGGCAAGCCGGTGCGCGCCCTCTGCGGCAAGAAGTGGACCCCGGGTCGCGACCCCGAGAAGTTCCCCGTCTGCCCCCAGTGCAAAGAGATCTACGAGTCCCTCATCAACTGAGGCCCCGCGGCTGAGCCCCGCGGGCGGTGGCTGAGCTTGTTGAAGCCTCCGCCCGGGACCCTGCGTGCGGTGGCTGAGCTTGTCGAAGCCTCCGCCCCACCCGCGCGCAGGGCCGGCCGCCGGTCACGGTCGCTTCGACAAGCTCAGCGACCTCCGTTGCGAGAGCGACACCCGCGGGCGGTGGCTGAGCCTGTCGAAGCCTCCGCCCCGGACCGCACGCAGGGCCGGCCGCCGGTCACGGTCGCTTCGACAAGCTCAGCGACCTCTGTTGCGAGCGCGACACCCGCGTGCGGTGGCTGAGCTTGTCGAAGCCTCCGCCCCCACCCGCGCGCAGGGCGGGCCGCTGGTCGCGGTCGCTTCGACAAGCTCAGCGACCTCCGTTGCGAGAGCGACACCCGCGGGCGGTGGCTGAGCCTGTCGAAGCCCCCGCCCCGGACCGCACGCGCGGCGGGCCGCCGGTTACGGTCGCTTCGACAGGCTCAGCGACCTCTCTTGCGAGCGCGACACCCGCGTGCGGTGGCTGAGCTTGTCGAAGCCGCCGCCCCCACCCGCGCGCAGGGCGGGCCGCTGGTCACGGTCGCTTCGACAGGCTCAGCGACCTCTGCTGCGCGAGCTGGGCGCCCTCGCCCGCACACATGGCGGGCCGCCGGTTACGGTCGCTTCGACAGGCTCAGCGACCTCTGCTGCGCGAGCTGGGCGCCCTCGCCCGCACACATGGCGGGCCGCTGGTCCCGGTCGCTTCGACAGGCTCAGCGACCTCCGTTGCGCCGAAGCCCCGCAGCGCGCGTCACTCCGCGTCGCGGTACTCCGTCGGCAGCGCCGGGTCGGCCTTGCTGAGCGCGAGCGCGCGGATCGGCAGTTCCTCGCGCACGCGCGAGTGATGGGTCCGCGCAGCCTGCACGCCCTCGCGGCCGACGAACGCGGCATCCGCTTCGCCGTCCTGCATGAGCGTCGTCTGCAGCGCCCGGGCGTCGGGGTGTTCCGACGCTGTCGACAGCTCTTCGAAGCCGTCGCTGACGATGATCAACTCAGAGGTCACGGTGCCGCCGTCGAGCGTGCGGAACGCGGCCTTGCGTCCACCGTGCGAGGCCTTCTCGGCCGAGGCCTTGGCGACGCCGACCCATGAGCCGTCGGCCGCCTCGCGGGCCACGAGCTTGAAAACGAGCCCCGCGGTCGGCACGCCCGATCCGGTCGCGACCGACGTCCCGACGCCGTACGAGTCGACGGGGGATGCCGCGAGAGCGGCCAGCGCGTACTCGTCGAGGTCGCTGGTGACGGTGATGCGGGTCGAGGTGGCGCCGAGCTCGTCGAGCAGCGCCCGCACCTCGCCCGCGACGATTGGGAGGTCGCCCGAGTCTATGCGCACCGCGCCCAGGTCGGTTCCCGCAACGCGCACCGCGGTGCGCACGCCCTCGGCGATGTCGTAGGTGTCGATGAGCAGCGTCGTGCCGGCGCCGAGCGCCTCGATCTGCGAGCGGAACGCGTCTTCTTCGGTGTCGTGCAGCAGCGTCCACGCGTGCGCCGCGGTGCCCATGGTCGGGACTCCCCAGCGGCGTCCGGCCTCGAGGTTGCTGGTGGCCGAGAATCCGGCGATGTACGCGGCCCGCGCGGCGGCGACCGCGGCCTCTTCGCTCGCGCGGCGGGAGCCCATCTCGGCGAGCGGGCGGTCGCCCGCGGCGACGCTCATGCGCGCGGCCGCGGTGGCGACGGCGGAGTCGTAATTCAGGATGCTGAGCGCCAGCGTCTCGAGCAGAACCGCCTCGGCGAAGGTGCCCTCGACCGTCAGCAGGGGAGAACCGGGGAAGTAGATCTCGCCCTCGCGGTATCCCGTGACCGACCCGGTGAAGCGGTAATCGGCGAGGAAGTCGATGGTCGTGGCATCCACCACCCGCTCGTCACGGAGGAACCGCAGCTCATCGTCGCCGAACCGGAAGTCACGGATCGCCTCGAGCAACCGCCCCGTGCCGGCGACGACGCCGAACCGGCGCCCGCCCGACAGCCGGCGGCCGAACACCTCGAACACGCATCGGCGCGAGGCCGTGCCGTCGCGGAGCGCCGCGTCGAGCATCGTGAGTTCGTAGCGGTCGGTGTGCAGGGCGGTGCTGCGGCTCATTCGGTCAGCATATTCCGGCCCCGCCGCCGCACCCGTGCGGGCCCCCGCGCTTGACAGCCACCGCCCGCCCCACCCCCGCCCGATAGGCTGGGTGCCTATGAACGACGCGCCGATCGGGATCTTCGACTCAGGAGTCGGCGGCCTCACCGTCGCCCGCGCGGTCTCGCAGCAGTTGCCGCGCGAGTCGATCCTCTACATCGGCGACACGGCGCGTTCGCCCTACGGCCCGAAGCTCATCGCCGACGTGCGCAAGTACTCGCTCGAGGTGCTCGACACCCTGGTCGAGCAGGGCGTGAAGATGCTCGTGATCGCGTGCAACACGGCATCCGCCGCCATGCTCCGCGATGCCCGCGAGCGCTATGACGTGCCGGTCGTCGAGGTGATCGGACCCGCCGTCCGCACCGCCATGTCGACCACCCGCAACGGCCGCATCGGCGTGATCGGAACGGTCGGCACCATCGGATCCCGCGCCTATCAAGACATGCTCGAGGTCAACGAGCGCCTGACGGTCTTCGCCGAGGCGTGCCCGCGCTTCGTCGAATTCGTCGAGGCCGGAGTCACCGACTCGCCCGAGGTGCTCGCCACCGCCGAGCAGTACCTCGCTCCGCTCCGCCACGCCGGCGTCGACACGCTCGTGCTCGGGTGCACGCACTATCCGTTCCTCGAGGGAGCCATCAGCTATGTGATGGGTCCCGACGTGAGCCTCGTCTCGAGCGACAGCGAAACCGCGAAAGACGTGTTCCGCCAGCTCGTGTCGCGTGATCTTCTCGCGAGTCCGGATGCCGTGCCCACCGCCCGCTACGAAGCCACGGGCTCATCGGCCGACGACTTCGTGCGCCTGGCCCATCGCTTGATGGGGCGTGAGGTGCGCGAAGTGCAGCTCGTGCAGACCGGCGCCATCGACCTGCCGCGCTGAGCCGCGGCATCCGCTACCCGTTCCTTCAGGAGGACCCCATGACCCGCAAAGACGGCCGGACCAACGACCAGCTGCGCCCCGTGACCATCGAGCGGGGTTGGTCGGCGCACGCCGAGGGCTCGGCTCTCGTCACCTTCGGCGGCACCAAGGTGCTGTGCACCGCCTCGTTCACGAACGGCGTGCCGCGCTGGCTGACCGGCAAGGGCAAAGGCTGGGTCACCGCAGAGTACGCGATGCTTCCGCGCGCGACGAACAGCCGCAACGACCGCGAGTCGATCAAGGGCAAGGTCGGCGGTCGCACGCACGAGATCTCGCGTCTGATCGGCCGCGCGCTGCGCGCCGTCGTTGACACCAAGGCGCTGGGTGAGAACACGATCGTCATCGACTGCGACGTGCTGCAGGCCGACGGCGGCACGCGCACTGCGGCGATCACGGGTGCGTACGTGGCCTTGGCGGATGCCATCGCCTGGGGCCGCGAGAAGAAGTTCATCGGTCAGCGGGCCGAGGTGCTGCGCGACTCGGTCGCTGCGGTGTCGGTGGGCATCATCGACGGAGAGCCGATGCTCGACCTCGCGTACGTCGAGGACGTGCGCGCCGAGACCGACATGAACGTCGTCGTCACCGGTCGCGGTCTGTTCGTCGAGGTGCAGGGCACCGCCGAGGGTGCGCCGTTCGACAAGCGCGAACTCGATCAGCTGCTCGAGCTGGGTGTGAACGGCTGCGCCGAGCTGCGCGGCATCCAGACGTCGGTGCTCGAGGGCTGACATGGCTCGCATCGTTCTGGCGACGCATAACCCGCACAAGGTCGAGGAGTTCCAGGCAATCGTCGCCGAGGTGCGCCCCGACCTCGAGGTGATCGCGTACGACGGTCCGGAGCCGGTCGAAGACGGCGTGACCTTCGCCGCGAACGCGTTGATCAAGGCCCGCGCGGCTGCGGCTCACACGGGGCTGCCGGCGTTGGCGGACGACTCGGGCGTGGCCGTCGACGTGCTGGGCGGCTCGCCGGGGGTGTTCTCGGCGTACTGGGCCGGGCACGAGAAGGACGCGACCGCCAATCTCGAGCTGCTGCTCGACCAGCTGTCGGACGTTGCCGACCCGCATCGCACGGCGCAGTTCGTGTCGGTGATCGCGCTGGTGCGTCCGGACGGCGGCGAGCAGACGGTCGAGGGACGCTGGCCGGGACGTTTGACGACGGCACCGGCCGGGCCGGGCGGCTTCGGGTACGACCCGATCTTCATCCCCGACGGCCAGGCCGCGGGGGAGGAGCGCACCGTGGGGGAATGGTCGGCCGCGGAGAAGAATGCGGAGTCGCATCGCGCGCGGGCGTTCCGGGAGTTGGTTCCGCTGCTCGAGACAGTTTGAGACTCTCGGACGAGCTGTGGATCCATCGGTGACGGGGTCCCGCTGCGAGCGAGAGCGCGTAGCGCGTCGAGGGCTGCTCGACGCCGGACTGCTGTTCAGAAGCTCAGCGAAGTGGGGGTCGCCGGACACCGGCCGGTGACCCCCACTGGGCTTAGAGTTACCTGGCGTTAGCAGCTCGTCTTCTTCTTCGCCAACGGCTGTCGCCAGATCGCCCCGTCGTAATAGATCTGCCCGAAGGCGATCACATCCTGTGCTTGCACCGCTCCGGTGTCGCCGGAGATCAGATGACCGTCTGTTGTGAGGAACGAAGCGGCTGCGACGGGTTCTGAACCCGACGGGACTCCTGTCGCCGTCCGTTCGATCCCGCTATCAAGGAACGAGCAGGAACCGCTCGTCTTTCGCAACGGCCACTGCCAAACGGTGCCGTTGTAGAAGAGCCGACCGAAGGCGCTCACGTCCGTAGCCTGCACGATCCCCTGGTCGCCCGAGATGAGTCGTCCGTCCGGCGCGAGGAAAGATGAGCCTGCAGCGGGCACGGAGTTGGCGGGGATGCCCACGGCATTCTTTTCGACGCCGTTGT
This sequence comes from Microbacterium algihabitans, assembly GCF_032464975.1. Lineage (NCBI taxonomy): Bacteria > Bacillati > Actinomycetota > Actinomycetes > Micrococcales > Microbacteriaceae > Microbacterium > Microbacterium algihabitans. The sequence continues at coordinate 295,282 of NZ_JAWDIU010000002.1, read as the reverse complement.
CTAGGAAGGTGAAGCTGCCGTCGCGCTTGCGAAGCGGAATACGCCAGATATGCCCGTCCCAGTAAAGCTGACCGCAGGTATCGATGTTTGAGGCCTGTAGCGTTCCTCTGTCACCCGATATCAGCCGTCCGTCGGACGTGAGGAACGAGGAGGCTACGATCGGGCGCGAACCGGCGGGGACTCCCACGGCGGACTTCTCGGTGCCTGCGTCGAGAAAAGTGCAGCTACCGTCGTTCTTCCGAATCGGCCACCGCCAGATCGAACCGTCCCAGTAGAGATCTCCGACCGTCTGGACGTTCGAGGCCTGCACCACACCCGCGCCACCGGACAATAGACGGCCGTCCGGTGTCAGGAACGAGGAGGCTGCGGCAGGCATTGATCCACCTGTTACGCCTACGGCACTCTTCTCGGTGCCGTTATCAAGGAAGGTCGGAGTCGTCTTCTGAACGGCGAGCGCCAAACTCCAGCCGCCGTCATTGCTGGCGCTGTAAAATACGCCTACTAAGGCGACGCCGCGTGCGACGACGTAACCCGTGCCATTACCGTCGATGATTCTACCGTCCGAGGAAAGAAAAAGACCGCCCTGCACAGGGGTCGAACCAGAAGGCACCCCCGTCGCAGACTTCTGCGATGCATCGTTCAGTAGCACTGCGCAGCTTCCGTCCCGCTTCTTCAGCGGCATACTCCAATTGCCCGTGCTGTTGCTTTGGAAGATTCGGCCGCACGAATCGACGTTCGAGGACCAGACAAAGCCGTTGCTGCCGTCGATAAGTCGGCCGTCGGAAGCGAGAAACATTGCTCCCTGCACTGGTGTTGATTGCGAGGGGACTCCGGTGGCAGCGGATTCCGATGCGTTGTTGCGCAAGAAAACGCACGAACCACTGGTCTTTCTTATAGGCATAGTCCAGTCACTGTTATTGCTGCTGCTGTACATCAGTCCACAAGCGCCAACGTTCGTGGACCAAACGTAAGCGTTCGTTCCATCGATGAGTTGTCCATCTGATGCGAGGAACATGCCTCCCGCGATTGGTTGGGAATCGGCAGGAATGCCTGTGGTCTGCGTTTCGGATTGGTCGTTCCGAAGAATCGTCGTGCTGCCGTCTCGTTTGAGCAGTGGCATGCTCCACTGGCCATTGCTACCGCTCTGGTAAATGTTCCCGTATCGATTAACGTTCGTTGCCCATACGTACCCACTGCTTCCATCAATGAGTCGTCCATCGGGCGAGAGGAAAATCCCGCCCACCGCGGGCATCGAGCCGTCCGGCACACCAGACGCCGAACGACGCGTGAGATCGCTAGTGGCATAGAACGGGGATGTCTGTACGGTTCCGACGAGAGAAGCCGATGCCGAGACGGCGCCGGACGCTGTTCCGGTGACAGTCGAATTGCCGCCCCCGACCGGGACCGCGATATCGGGGAGCGTCATAGAGCCGCCGGCCCCGGTTACACCGGTGTAGCTGGTTCCTCCAGTCGAGAAAGTGAATCCACCTGCGAGGAGCGCGGTCGTCGAAACGCCGGCTTTCGGGGATCCGCTCTCTGTCACTGTCACGCGCACGCCGGAGATCACCGAACAGGCGGCGCCGGTGTACGACGAGTTGTTGAAAGACAGGACGGGGCCTGACGCCGCGAACGCGGGCGTGCTGGCACTCAGAGCGATAGCGGGAACCGCCCAGGCGGCGCCTGCAATGACCGTTCGCCGCGCGATCGGCTTTGCGGTCAGGGTTTCAGTTGAGTCGGTCACGAGGACGATCCTTTCGATCAACGTGCTGTGGTGGCCGAAGTCGGCGCGGCGGAAAGCTGGAACGACAGCAGTACTCCTTCGCACTTTGACCGCGCCCCTGCGCGTACACAGCAAAAGCACCACCTTCACCGACGGGTGAAGGTGGTGCTTTCCTGGTCAGGGGGTGAATCGAGACAGCGGCCGCAAAGGGGAGGCGCGGGGAAGATCACCCCTGAAGTCACCTACGGGCGCAGCATTCGCGCTCCATCTGTAACCGTGAGGCAGGAGCTTGCGGCGAGACGCCGATGCGGTGTGGCTACTGCAGCCAGCGACTCCAGTGCGACGGATCGGCGTCGCCCGTCACTGCGTGCATGGCCTCGGCCAGGCGGAGGGCGCCGGAGAGATCGATGCGCACGTGGAGGTCGCGCAGTTCTTCTGTCGTGATCTCGATCCACTCGCCCGAGGGCGACTTGGTGCGCACCGTCGTGAGCGTCACGGGCTGCGCGACCCCACCGAGGTCGAGCACGGCGCCGAGCTCCACAGGGTCGCTGTAGTGGGCTCCCGTCCACCACGGGTCTCGATGGATCGTGCACCAAGCAGGACAGTTCAGCGAGGTTGTCATGACCGTGAATGTAGTCAATCTGCGGAAGCTGCCTCGGGAGTTCTCCACAGGCGCGATCTCGTCGTTTCACACGAGTCGGCCTGTGCGGCCGGTACGCGGTCTCATGACGAGCGGACACAAGGAGGAACCCTTCGGTTGAGGCGGAGCAATCGGTTGACACAACAATGACATGCGCATGTAAGGGTGTTTTGCGGCCGCCGCACTGACCCCCGCTTTTTGAGCCCTCCTCGCCCGTAATTCCGGGCTTCTTGCCCGGCCGTCCGTCGATCTCTGGCGGGGGAGATCACCCCGAAACTCACCCACGAGCGAGAGCGACACCCGTTCTCATTCCCGACTTGCCCGAATCGACGTAGCGGGGCGGACCCCGCACCTAGCCTGGAGCTATGCACGATCACGCGCCGGGTGGCGGCATCCGGGATGCCAGCAACAAGCGCTTGCTCGCCACCGCCCTCGGATTGACCACCGTGGTGATGGTCGTGCAGATCGTCGGCGCGATCGTGTCGGGCTCCCTCGCCCTGCTCGCCGATGCGGCGCACATGTTCACCGACGCCGCAGCGCTCGTCGTCGCGCTCATCGCCACGGCGATCGCCGCCCGACCGGCTGACGACCGCCGCACGTTCGGCTACCAGCGCGCAGAGGTGCTCGGTGCACTCGCGAACGGGATCATCCTGATCCTGCTGTGCGCGTGGGTCGGGATCGAGGCAGTGCAACGTCTGCTCTCGCCAGCCGAAGCCGAGGTGCAGGGCGGACTGATGCTCGTCGTCGCGATCGCCGGGCTCGTCGCGAACGCGGCGTCGATGTTCCTGCTGTCGCGGGCGCAGAAGCGCAGTATCAACGTGCGCGGCGCATACCTCGAGGTGCTCGGCGATCTGATCGGTTCGGCCGCGGTGATCGTCGCCGCGATGGTGATCGTGACGACCGGATTCACGCAGGCGGATGCCATCGCCTCCCTGTTCATCGCGGTGCTCATCGTGCCGCGGGCGATCGGGCTGCTGCGCGAGGTCGTCGTCGTGCTGACGGAGTCGGCGCCGGTGGGGGTGCACGTCGCGGAGATCCGCGAGCACCTGCGTGAGGCCGACGGCGTGGTCGACGTGCACGACGTGCACGTGTGGCAGCTCACGCGCGGAGCGCCGGTGTTCAGCGCGCACGTGATCGTCGAGAACGCGGCTCTCACCGACGGCCGTGCTGCCGCGATCCTCGCGTCGCTGCAGACGTGCCTCGCGGATCACTTCGACGTCGAGCACTCTACGTTTCAGCTCGAGCCGGCCGGGCATGTGGAGCACGATTCACGCCACCTGTAGCGCCGTGTGCTGGTCGCTGAAAGGTGGGTGGGCTCACCGGTGGCGGGCCCACCCACTTGATCAGCAGCCGTTGGACTTGATGCCGAGGGCGAGCGTCCACGAGCTGCTGTACAACTCGCGGTACGTGCCGACAAGCACCGCGTCGGACGCAAGAGTCGAACCACCGTTCAGGCCGTCGACGATACTGCCACCCGGAGTGCGGAACAGCCCCGCGGCCACCGGAGTGGACCCCGACGGGACACCGCTTGCTGCGACCTCGCCGGACGATGAAACAGTTGATGCGCTGCCGTCGGTCTTGACCACAGGCAGGACCCACGCACCGTTCCTCGTTGCAATGCGCCCGAAGGAGGCGACACTGCTGGCGATGACGGACCCGTTGCTTCCTTCGATCAGTCCACCGTCAGGGGTGAGGAACAGTCGCGCGGCGACCGGGGCTGACCCCGATGGCACGCCGACCGCGGTGACCGCCGTGTTGTTCCGCAGAAAGACGAAGGAGCCATCAGTCTTCACGAACGGCAGGAAGTAGTCGGTGCCGTCGAAGTAGACACCGCCGGCCACGGCGACTCCCGTCAGGCGCACGGTTCCGTCGTTGCCGCTGATCTCTCGCCCGTCAGGAGCGATGAATGATGACCCTGCATTCGGGGTCGATCCTGAGGGGACGCCCGTTGTGCTGTACTCCCGGCCGTTGAAGACATAAATCGCTGTGCCATCCGCCTTACGTGCGGGCACGGCCCAGTTCTGTCGGTCGGCCGCAGACTGTCCGAACGCCACGATGTTCGACGAGACAACGGACCAGTTGTTCGCCGCATCCACAAGATCTCCACCGGGGGTCAGGTAAAGAGTTCCGACCGCGGGTGTCGAGCCCGAGGGCATCCCGCTCACCGCCTGGGTAGTCCCATTCGTTATCGTCGATGCTGATGTCGCAGCGGCCGCGAGGGGAATGCGCCACGAGTCCGGAAGCACAGCGAACGCGCCTGGCGTGCTCACTCCGGTTGCCAGAACAGCCCCCGCGTTGAGTCCGTCGATCAATCGTCCGTCCGAGGCGAGGAAGACACCAGCGCCGATAGGGATCGACCCGTTCGGCACTCCTGCGGCGAAGACCTCTGACCCGGGCCGGACGACGACGGCAGCGCCGGTCTTCTTGCGGGCCGTGAGCAGCCACGACGAGTTGTCGATGGACAGGACGCCGTACGAAGCGATGTTCGAGGCGACGGTTGACCCATCAGCGCCATCGATGAGCACCCCGGCCGGGCTGAGGAAGAAGCGGCCGCAGGCAGGCGCTGATCCTGCCGGGATGCCCACCGCTGTCTTGACCGTGTTGCTCTCGAGGTAGACGAACGATCCGTCTTGCAGGGCGAAAGCCATCGTGGATTGCGACCCACCAAAGTACGTCCCGTGGCTTTTGACTCCGGTGAGCCGCACGGTGCCATCGTCGCCGCGGATTTCGCGCCCGTCGGATGTGATGAAGGAAGAACCGGCGCTCGGAGATGATCCGTTCGGGACGTTGACCGTTCCCCGTTCGTTCCCATTGAAGACCCACACGCAAGACCCGTCGGCTTTGAGAACGGGGATCGACCACGCACCGCTCGTCGAGGCGATCTCGCCGCAGACGGCGACGTCGCGAGAAAGGACCCGGCCTCCATCCGCAGCGTCGAGAAGGTCTCCGCTGGGGCTCACGTAGAGCGAGCCGCCGACGGGCTTGGAGCCCGAGGGGATGCCGCTGGAACTCTGGCGGGTGCCGTTCTTCACGTACACGGGCGTCGACGGCTCGACCGACCCCAGCGACGAAGACGTCGAGTTCGCTCCGGATGCCGTTGCCGACACTGTCGAGGTTCCGCCCGAGGCCGGTACAGAGATATCAGGCAGCGTGATGGACCCGTTGGACCCGGTGACGTCGGTGAACGTTGTGCCACCGTTTGCGAAGACGTAGCCGTCGGAGAGAGACGCCGTCACGGAGACTCCTGCTTTAGTAGTGCCGCTTTCGGAGGCGTCGATGCGGACGCCCTGGATGACTGAACACGTGGCGCCCTTGTAGGCGGGTCTGGAGAATGCCAAGGACAGAGCGCCCGAGGCAGCGAACGCGGGCGAGCCGGTCGTCAGAGCGATCGCAGGGACCGACCAGGCGGCGCCGGCCAGGACCGTTCGCCGTGCGATGGGGGTCTGGGCGACTGGTGCAAACGGTTCGGGGGTGGGGGAGGTCGTCACGGAAGTGTTGTCCCTTCGGGGCAGGTATACGTGTGGTCCACTGTGGCGTGGCCGGTGGGAACCATATGGCACGTATTCGTGTCGCCAGCGGGTGAAGTCGCCGCAAACCGCGTCATTCCGGGGCGGTCGCGACATGCAGGCGGGTGAAGTCGGGAGGCAGATCACCCCGGCGCTCACCTGCACCTCGCGGACCCGATCTCCGCTAGCCTGCGGACAGGTACCCACACCCCCGGAGGTTCCCATGTTCTCGTCGACCGTTATGGACCATTGGCTTCCCGCCGCTGCCGGCGATCTCGCCGAAGGTGAAGGAGTCGTCGTCGTCGACCCGGAGCTGCCCGAGAACAGGTCGGTCTCGGTCTTGCAGGTCGAAGACGGCCCGACCGTCGTGTGTCTCTCGCCGGGCCGAGCCGCGCACCTCGGCCATGCGCACGGCGAGCACATCGCGGCGGACGAGGCGACGGAGCGGATCACGGCGGCCGGCATCGCGCTGAACGACCCCGATCACTTGTTCTACCTGCCGGTCGAAGAGCACGCGTCGGTGCTGGCCGAAACGGCTGATGGACACACTCGCCGTCTCACCGAGGAGGACGTTGACGCGTTCGCAGCTCTCGCTGCCGCGGCGCCCGAGAACGACCTTGACGAAGCGTTCGTCGAACTGGACCACTGGCTCGTGTTCGGCAACTTCGTCGAGGGACGACTGGCCGCTGCGGCGAGCATGTTCCCCTGGAGAGGTACGCGGCTCGCCGACCTGGGCGTCATCACGCTTCCCGAGTACCGGGGTCGCGGTCTCGCCCGCGCGACGGTGCTGGCGATGGCCGCCGAGGCGCTCGACCGGGGCTACGAGCCGCAGTACCGGTGCCAGCTCGACAATGCGCCGTCGGTTGCCCTGGCCCTGGCATCCGGGTTCCGCCGCTTCGGCGAGTGGACCGTCATCGACGACTGACGTGGCCGACTTCGCGACACCGAACCTGCCCTCGCGGGACTCCGAGGAAAAGGATGGCGACTTCGAGCGAAACGACCGGGCGGTGCACCCCATCGTTCGCCCGCCGCGGGGGTCCTCGCGTCACGCCGCCGGATGCCTCTGGGCGGCATCCGGATCCCGCCGTCTCGGCGAATGGCCGTGTCGAATCGGTCAGCAGGTGCGGGACGTGATCGTCAACGGCGTGCGCTCCACCGATCCGTTGTAGGCGCTTCGACCGACCTTCTCAACCTCTTTCGCGAGTTCGGTTCCCGAGGCGCCGTCGACGAGGCGGTTGTCGGTCGTGTGGAAGTACGAGGAGCATTCCGGCTTCGAGCCCGAGGGTACGCCCCTGGCGGTCGTCTCGGTACCGCTCTGCAGGTAGGTGAACGAGCCGTCGTTCTTCTCGAGGGGGATGCGGTAGTCAGTGCCGTCGCTGTAAGAGGCGCCAACGGTCTTCACGTCCTGGGCGAGAGCGGCGGAATCGTTGCCATGGAAGATCGAGCCACCGTCTTCAAAGAGATTGCCGGCCACGGGGTTGCGACCGGATGGCGCAAGGATCTCGGTGTCGTTCTGAACCCAGGAGCACAGGCCGTCATTCTTGAGGATGGGGAACATCAGACCCTCGCTGTCCGAGATCACGGCCCCCCAGGAACGGTTGTTGTACGCGAGGTTCTGCCCGGTAGCTCCGTTGCTGGCCGTCCCGCCCAAGAAGTACGAATATCCGTCGGGGTCGCCCGAGGCGGGCGAGGCATTCGGTGCCGAAGCGGTGATGGACGACGATCCGCCACCGGAGGGGACGTTGATGTCGCGGACCGGATACGAGCCCCCCGAGTCCGTCGTGCCCGTGACGCTCGTGCCGCCGTTCGCGAACGTGTACCCGTCCGCCTAGCCTCGCCTCACCCGGTTCATCCGTGTCGGCGTCTCATCTCGCGCGCGACGTCTGCTGAGTCTCGGTGGCTACGACGGAGTCAGCCATCTTGATTCGGACACGTTCGTGAGGCAGGTATCAGCAGCTGCTGCCCGACAGGCTGTAGGGGATTCGCGCGGTCGAACCGTTGAAGGCCCACGTGCCGAGCTTGTCGACGTCGGTGGCGAGGACGGCCCCCGAAGCACCCTCGACGAGCCGGTTGTCGCCGGTCAGGAAGCACGACGACGAGGCGGGCGTCGAACCGGACGGCACGCCGACGGTTGCCTTCTCGGAGTCGTCCTCCAGGTAGGTGAACGAGCCGTCGGTCTTCTCAATCGGCAGCCGGTAGTGCGACCCGTCGCTGTACGCACTGCCGTACGACTTCACGCCATTCGCCAGGGTGGTGTCGGCCTTTCCGTCGATCAGTGACGAGAAGGTCGTGAAGAAGATGCGACCGGCGACCGGTGTGAAGTTGGATCCGCCGTTCGTCGCCTTCTGCAGAGTCACCCATTTGGTGGCGCCGTCGGAGTTACGCACCGGGAAGACGACGCCGATGCTGTTCGAGATGACCTCGCCCGATTGTCGGACGTTCTGCGTCAGGATCTTCCCTGTCGCACCATCGGTGGGGGAGTCGGACGTGAAGATCGAGTATCCGAGCGGCGCCCCTCCGAGCACACCGGTCGTCGCGATCTCCGTTCCGTTCTCGAGGTAGACGAAGCTCCCGTCTGACTTCTTGATCGGCATCCGCCAGGTGCCCGATACATAGATCATCTGGCCGACGGTGTCGACGTTCGACGAGAGCGTGCCGCCTGTGGATCCATCGATCAGCCGCCCGTCGGAAGCAAGGAAGAGGGAGTGTGCGATCGGACGAGCGCCCTGCGGTACCCCCTTGGCCGTCACGATTGACCCGCCCTCGGTGTAGCGGAAAAGACCTGATGAACCGGCGAGCGAAGCTGTCGCAGACTGCGCCCCCGAAGCCGACGCGGTGATCGAGGAAAGGCCGCCGTCGCGGGGGACGTTGATATCGGGCAGCCTGAAGACCCCGCTCGAGGTGGTCGTGCCCGTCGCGCTCGTGCTGCCGCCGACGAAGGTGTAGCCGTCGGCGAGCAGGGCCGTGACGGCCACTCCGCCAACGGGAGCGCCGCTGTCGGTGGCGGATACCGTCGCGCCGCTGATCGTGGAGCACCCGGTCCCGCTGTACGACGAACGGTCGAGGGCGAGAGTGAGACCCGATGCGGCGAAGGCCGGCGAAGAGGTCGTGAGAGCGATCGCCGGGACCGACCACGCCGAGGCGGCGAGAAGCGCGCGACGGGAGACACGGGTGGGGTGGTGCTGACGAGAAGACGGGGTCGACATGGGGTGAGTCCTTTCGGGCGAGCCGGGATCGGCGCCGGTGAGGCTGCGCGGTGCGGTGAGGAGAACATGTGAACGTGCCCTCGCATCATGTCGCCCGCGAGGACACGCGCGCGAAGGGGCTGCCGAGTGAATGTGCTGCAAGACCTGATCGGAGGGGCTTTGCGGCGAAAGCGAGGCGGAGCTGGGGTGGCCCGGATTCACCCGGTGAATCGCGAGAATCCGTCTGGTCGCGGGGGCTTTGACAGGCTCCGCCACCTGGGTTGGGCGGGTGCTGGGTTCGGTGGCTTCGACAGGCTCAGCCACCTTGCGCCGCGTCAGGACTCGCGCGTCACGTCGGAGGGGGACTTGTCCGGCCGCAGGCCGCGCCAGCGGGCTTGGCGCAGGATGCCGCCAGGGGTGAACTCCGCGAACTCGACCTCGCCGACCAGCTCCGGTCGCACCCACAGGGCGTCGCGGGCGTCGGCATCCGGAACACCCTGGAACGGATCCGCATCGGACCGCAGGGGCTCGAGCAGCGCGGAGAGCTTCGCGAGCGTCTGCTCGCCGAAGCCCGAACCCACCCGGCCGGCGTATTGCAGACCGTCGTCCGTGGGCACGCCGACGAGCAGGGAGCCGATCGTGCCCGAGCGGTTGCCCTTGCCGGGGCGGATGCCGCCGATCACGACCTCTTGCGTGCGGGAGTGCTTCACCTTGAGCCACTGCTCCGAGCGCACCCCGCGCCGATACGCCGAACCGGGATCCTTCACGACCACGCCCTCGAGGCCGAAGCGTCCGCTGGTGGCGACGGCGGCGTCGACGTCGTCGAACACGGGCGGCACGACGACGGGCGCCCCCGCGTCGGCGGCCAGCGCTTCGAGCAGCTCGCGGCGTTCGGAGAGGGGGAGGGATGCCACGTCTCGCCCGTTCACCGACAGCACGTCGAACAGGTAGAGGTGCACGGGCGTGCGTGTGGCCTCGTGCTCGATCTCGCGCGGCTTGGCGAGGTTCATGCGCTTCTGCAGCAGGGGGAAGCTCGGGCGGCCCTGTGCGTCGAGGGCGACGATCTCACCGTCGAGCACCGCGGGCTCGTCGCCGAGACGGAGGTCGACTGACGTCAACTCGGGGTAGGCCGCCGTCAGGTCGTTGCCGTTGCGCGAACGCAGGCGCAGGCGATGTCCATCCCAGATGCAGAGTCCCCGGATGCCGTCCCACTTCATCTCCACCCAGGCGGGGCCCCACCGCTCGGCGGCGGCGCGGGCGATGCCCGGGGTCGCGGAGGTGGCGAGCATCGGCTGGAGGTCGGCGCCGGTGGGGGCGTCGGTGGTCGACGGGGCCTTGGCGTGGACGGGTTCAGGCGCGGGGGATCCGTGGTCGAGCGCCACGACCGGGGCTCCGTCGCTTTGCGGTTTGCCCTCGGCATCCGTCTTCATCCGATGCAGCAGCCACTGCGACTTCTCGCCCTGGCCCTCGGTGCGGATGAGCGCGAGACGCACCCGGCCCAGTGGACCGTCGTCACGGCCCTCGAGAGTTGCGATCACCTCGTCGTCGCGCCACTTCTCGAGCTCGTAGGTGCCGGTGTCCCAGACGGTCATGATGCCCGCGCCGTACTCTCCGCGCGGGATCTCGCCGGCGAAGTCGAGGTACTGCAGCGGGTGGTCCTCGGTCATGACGGCGAGGCTGTTCTTCGCGGTCGTCGGTGGGACGCCCTTGGGCACGGCCCAGCTGACGAGCACGCCGTCGCGTTCGAGGCGGAGATCCCAGTGCAGGCGGCTGGCGTGGTGCTCCTGGATGACGAAGCGGGGTAGCCCCTCGGGGTCGGGCTCGCCGTGAGGGGCCTCGGGCACGGGCTCGGGGGTTTTACCCGCCGTTCGCTTCGAGATGTAGGCGCGCAGGGGGCCGTGCGCCTCGTCGACCGGAGCGAGCGGATCGTCGGGACGCTCGAGCACCTCGCTGAAAAGCAGGTGCCGCAGGTCGGGGTCGTCGAGCTCTTCCCAGGTGCGCGGGGCGGCGACGTACGGACGCGGGCGCCCTCTCAGCGAGTAGGGCGCGATCGTGGTTTTCGAGCCGTTGTTCTGACTCCAGTCGATGAACACCTTGCCGGGGCGCGCGGCCTTGGTCATCTGGCTCACGACCAGGTCGGGGTGGTCGGCCTCGATCGCGCGGGCGAGCTCTTTGGCGACCGCGCTCGCCGCGTCGCTCGACTGGCGCCCGTCGAGGCGCGCGTACAGGTGGATGCCCTTGCTGCCGCTGGTCACCGGGAACGGTTCGAGGCCGATGTCCTGCAGGATCGCGCGAGCCCACCGCGCAACCTCGGCGCACTCGGCGAGGCCGACGCCCGGGCCGGGATCCAGGTCGAGCACCAGCCGGTCGGGGTTCTGCCGTTCGCCGTCGGAGGTGAAGCGCCACTGCGGCACGTGCAGCTCGAGGCTCGCGACCTGCGCGAGGTAGACGAGCGTCGGCAGATCGTCGACCAGCGGGTAGTCCTTCGCGCCGCTCGAATGATCGATCGGGAAGCGCCGCACCCACGCCGGAGCGCCGGGCTCGAGGGCCTTCGCGAAGAACGGTTCGCCGGGGTCGGCATCCGTTCCCACTCCGTCGGGCCAGCGCTTGCGCGTCAGCGGACGGTCGGCGATGTGGGGGAGCAGAAGCGGCGCGATGCGCGAGTAGTAGTCGATCACCTCGCCCTTGGTGGTGCCCGTCTCGGGGTAGAGGACCTTGTCGAGGTTCGACAGGCGCAGGCGGCGCCCGCCGATGCGCACCGTCTGCTCCGTCATCACCCCAGCGTAGAGCGGAGCGGGCGGCGGGTGCCGAGGGGGTTGCGGGGAGGGAGGTCCCTGAGCTCTTCGAAGGGTCCGGGGGTTCGCGGGGGTCCGGTGGCTTCGACAGGCTCAGCCACCTCGGTTGGGGGTTCGCGGGGGTCCGGTGGCTTCGACAGGCTCAGCCACCTCGGTTGGGGGTTCGCGGGGGTCCGGTGGCTTCGACAGGCTCAGCCACCTGGCGGGGCGCAAGGGGCTCGGCATCCGGAACCTTTTCGGTGTTCACTGGGGGCATGCGATCGATCTGGAAAGGCGCCCTGACCTTCGGCCTCGTCAACGTGCCCGTCAAGGTGTACTCCGCGACCGAAGACCACGACGTCTCTCTGCACCAGGTGCACAACAAAGACGGCGGGCGCATCCGGTACCAGCGCATCTGCGAGATCGACGGTGAGGTCGTTCCCTACCAGGACATCGACAAGGCCTACGACGACGGCGAGCAGACGGTCGTGCTCACCAAAGACGACCTCTCGTCGCTGCCGAGCGAGCGCAGCCGCGAGATCGAGGTCGTCGAGTTCGTGCCCAGCGACCAGGTCGACCTGCTGACGCTCGACAAGGCGTACTTCCTCGAGCCCGACTCGTCGTCGCCCAAGGCCTACGTGCTGCTGCGCAAGACGCTCGAGCAGACCGAACGCACCGCGATCGTGCGCTTCTCGCTGCGGCAGAAGACACGGCTCGCGGCTCTGCGCGTGCGCGGCGACGTGCTCGTGCTGCAGACGCTGCTGTGGGCCGACGAGGTGCGTGAAGCGGCATTCCCGGCGCTGGATGAGAGCGTGCGGATCTCGGCGAAGGAGCTCGAGATGTCGGCCTCGCTCGTCGACAGCTTCTCGAAGGACTTCGACGCCGAGGAGTTCACCGACGAGTACCAGGCCGAGCTGCGCACTCTCATCGACGCGAAGCTCGAGCAGGGCGACGCCCTCGACACCGACGCGACCTTCGGCAAGCAGGAGGAAGAGGACGGCGGCGAGGTCATCGACCTGATGGAGGCGCTGCGCGCGAGCGTCGAGCGCAGCCGGGCCGCGCGCGGCGAGAAGACCGAGGACGCGCCGAAGAAGAAGGCCCCCGCGAAGAAGAAGACGTCGAAGGCGTCTTAGCGCGCGGGCTGATCTCCGTCTTCGAGCGTCTTCGGGTCGAGCGTCAGCGACTCGGCCTCGGCGTGCGAGACGGCACCCTCGCGCTTGGCGGCGGCGCGCTCGCGGAAGTAGTGGATCGCGATGAAGATCGCGGTGCCGGCGACCGCGGCGAGCAGGATCACGTCGATGTACTCGGTGACGATGTCGCGGATGAACGGGATGTACCCGACCGCGTACCCGAGCATCGTGAGGCCGATGCCCCAGAGGATCGCGCCGATGAGGTTGTAGAGCGAGTACTTCTTCCACGGCATGTGGCCCACGCCCGCGGCGATGGGGGCGAAGGTGCGGACGACCGGCACGAAGCGCGCGAGGATCACGGTGAGACCGCCGAAGCGCTCGAAGAACGCGTTCGTGCGCTCGACGTTCTTCTTGCTGAAGATGCCCGATTCTTTGCGCTCGAAGATCGAGGGCCCGGCCTTGTGGCCGATGAAATAGCCGACCTCACCGCCGATGAATGCGGCGACACCGATTGCGAGGGCGACCCACCACGCGTTGAGGCCGAAGACGCCGTTGGGAGCGGCGGGCGTGGAGTGCGACAGTAGCCCCGCCATGATCAGCAGCGTGTCGCCGGGAAGCAGGAAGCCGATCAGCAGACCCGTCTCGGCGAAGATGATGAAGCACACCACGAGCAGCGCCCAGGGCTGCGAGTTGGTGATGATCGCAGCAGGGTCGAGCCACGGGAGCAGCGCGCTGGTGGTGTGGATCACATCGGTCCCGTCGGGTCGAGAAGGCAGTGCGGAAAGGGCGAAACGTGCGGAAGGGGGGACTTGAACCCCCACGCCCGAAGGCACAGGAACCTAAATCCTGCGTGTCTACCGATTTCACCACTCCCGCGAGTGTGCTCATTCTAAGCAGGCGGGGCGCTCTCACGATGTGAAGGAGCCGTCAAGCCCACGCCCGTTCCCCCGCCGCGACACGCCGCGGGGGAATGCTGGACGCCATGGCATCCGTTCACTCCTCCATGAAGGCGATCACGTACTCCCAGCCCGGTGACTCCTCCGTCCTCTCGCTGGCCGACAAGCCCCTGCCCGAACCCGGACCCGGCGAGGTGCGCGTTCGCGTCGTCGTGTCGGGCGTGAACCCGACCGACTGGAAGGCGCGCGCGACGACCGGCCGACCCCTGCCGTTCGACGAGGTGACGCCCAACCAGGACGGTTCGGGAGTGGTGGATGCCGTCGGCGACGGCGTGACCGATCTGACGGTGGGCCAGCGGGTGTGGATCTACCTCGCGGCGCACCAGCGTCCGTTCGGCACGGCGGCCGAGTACACGATCCTGCCCGCCGCGCGTGCCGTGCCGCTGGCCGACGATGCCTCCTTCGAGCTCGGCGCGAGCCTCGGCGTGCCCGCGATGACCGCGCATCGCGCGCTCACCGTGCACGAGGACGGCCCCTCGCGCCTGGCCCCCGGCGCCCTCACCGGACGCACGGTACTCGTGCAGGGCGGTGCGGGAGCGGTGGGTCACGCCGCCATCCAGCTCGCGGTCTGGGCCGGCGCGACGGTCATCGCCACGGTCAGCAGCGAGGAGAAGAAGGCCCTCGCGCGCTCGGCCGGCGCCCACCACGTGCTGCAGTATCCGAGCGATTCGCTGGCCGCTGGCATCCGCGAACTCGCCCCGAACGGCGTCGAGCACATCGTCGAGGTCGCGATCGCCGACAACGCCGCCCTCGACGTCGAGGTGATCGCCAACCACGGCACCGTCGGCTACTACGCCGACAACGGCGGAGACGACTTCACCGCCCCCGTGCGCGTGAGCTTCGCGAAGAACGTGCGCTGGCAGGGCCTGCTGCTCTACACGGTGGGGGAGCGCGCGCTTCTCGCCGCCGCTGAAGACGTCGCGGCGGCTGTCGCCGATGGTGCGCTGCCGGTGGGCGAGGGCGCGGGCCTGCCGTTGAGCTTCTTCGACTTGGGCGACACCGCCGCTGCGCACGACGCCGTCGAGCAGGGAGCGACCGGCAAGGTGCTCATCCGCGTCAGCGAGTAAGCCGAAACGACGACAGCGCCGGGGTCCGTGAAGACCCCGGCGCTGCGTCATTCCTGCGGCATCACTCGTGTGCGCGTCGACGCACGATGGCGGTACCGGCGGCGACGATCACGCCGATCGCCAGCATGCCGAGGCCAATCGCCGGGAGCGGGGATCCGTCGACGTCGGATCCCGTGGCGGCCAGATCACCGCGGTCGGGTCCGTTCGCGCCGGGACCGGTCGTGACCGAGGGCGACGGGCTCGGAACCGCGGCCGGCTCCTCGGACGGAACCGGCGACGGCTCGCTCGTCGGCTCGGTGGTGGGCTCGGGCGAGGGCTCGCCGGGCGTGGGCTCGGGCGAGGGCTCCACCGGCGGCTCTTCGACGGCGGCCCACGCGAGGGCGGCCGCGGCGTGACCGATCGCGGGGGCGAAGATGGCGATCGCGTCGGTGTTCACGTTCGCCAGGGTGTCGTTGACCGTGTGGTAGTTGCGGTCCATGAAGACGCCCGCGGTGCCGCCGAACTGCTGCACCTGCTCCGCGGTCTTGGTGTCGTCGGCGCCCGAGAACAGGCCACCGGCGGGCACGCCGTTGTCGATGAACGCCTGGTAGTCGCTGCGACCGGAGTACTCGGTGTCGATCCACGGCTGCTCGATCGCATCGAAGTAGTCGGTGTACACCTGCTCGATCGCGGCGGACCCCTCGGGGATCGTGACGCCCTCGGCGGGGTAGGTCGACCTGTTCGCGTCGTACACGCCGACCGTGAAGTTCTCGGAGCCGATCATGTCGTAGTTGAGGTACGCCGAGATGCGCTCCCACTCGGCCGGGTCGTTCTCGACCAGGTCGGCGACGTAGGCGGTCGAACCCAGCAGACCGACTTCTTCGGCACTCCACAGGGCGAGGCGGATGCGCTTGTCGTTGGGGACGTCGGATGCCGCGATCTTCTCGGCCAGCGCCAGCACGGCGGCCGAGCCCGAGGCGTTGTCGTTCACGCCCGGTCCCTCGGCCACACCGTCGAGGTGCGCGCCGATGACGACGGTGTCGTCGGGGTCGCCCGCGATGGAGTCGGCGATGACGTTGAAGGTCTGCGTCGTGAGGAACTGCTTCTCGATCACCGCGGTGCCCTCGACGGGGGCGTCGGCCGGAGCCGCCTCGATCAGCGCGGCGAGGGTGTCGCCGCTCGACTGCGGGAGAGTGGCGGCGGGGGAGTCGTCGGCGTTGCGCGCACCCGAGGTGACGTTGGTCAGCTGGTCGTCGGGAGAGGCTTCTTCCTCGGGCGGCCGCTCGTTGTTGTAGATGAAGACGGCCCCGGCGTCAGCTGCGGTGGCGTTGTCGATCTTCTGCTCGAACGAGCAGACACCGCGCTGCACGAGCACGATCGCCCCGGCCGCGATGTCGGCGAAGTCGGTCGGCTCGCACCCGAGGCGGCCGCCGTCTGCGGAGAGGGGAAGGGCGAGGGCGCCCGTGTACGGGGCGTCGATGCCCTCGCTGTTGTCGAAGTGCGAGCCCTCGTAGGTGGTGCCGTCGACGGTGAGCGAGGCTTCGCCGAACTCGGGGGTGTCGACCTCGAACACCTGCCGCGAGACCGTGAAGGCGCCGGTGTCTTCGAGCACCTTTTCGGCGTACTGCGCGGCGGCCTCGTAGCCGGGGCCGTTCCAGACGCGGTAGCCGTCGTCGGCGAACGACTCGCTGATGCGCGCCAGCTCGGTCAGGTGGGTCATGACGTCGGCGCCGGTGAGGCCGAGGTCTTCGGGGGAGTCGCCCGGCGCGGCGGCAGCGAACGCGGCCGGCG
Organism: Microbacterium algihabitans; assembly: GCF_032464975.1. Lineage (NCBI taxonomy): Bacteria > Bacillati > Actinomycetota > Actinomycetes > Micrococcales > Microbacteriaceae > Microbacterium > Microbacterium algihabitans. The sequence continues at coordinate 278,534 of NZ_JAWDIU010000002.1, read as the reverse complement.
CCGACAGCAGGGCGCCGCCGACGAGAGCGCCCGCGGCGAGCACCGCGGAGGCGCGACGAGCGCGAGAGGGAGGGGAATGCAGGGTGTATCGGGGCACGTCGAAGGCACCTCTCTGCGGACGTCGACGCCCGCATCATCCAGGGGGAATGACACGCTGCTTCAGAGGGAAGCGAACGTTCGACGATTCTCATAGGGAATCGACAGATCCGGCAAGAGTCGCCGGAATGTTTACGGCGACGTAACACGGGCGGGGCTTCGCGAAGGGTCGTCCGGGGCGCGCGTGAGGGGTCACTTTTCGTCGCCTGAACGGGTCCGGAAGCGACCGAAAGGGACCCCTCTCGCGATCAGAGGGAAGGCGGGTCAGCGGGTGCGCGGGACGTAGCGCGGGACCCAGCGGATGAAGCCCGCCGCGCCGAGCACGGCGATGACACCCATCGCGCCCACGCCCACCGACAGCGAGACCGCGGCCGTCAGGGCCGACACGATCAGCGGGGCGATGGCGCCGCCGGCATCCGTCAACGTGCGCCACGATCCGAGGAACGCGGCGGGCTCGGTGGGCGGCGCGATGTCGGCGCCGAGGGTGAGCAGAATGCCGCTCGACAGGCCGTTGCCGACCCCCAGCACCGCCGCGAACATGGCGTACCACATGGCCGCCGAGCCCAGCTCGTGCGTGAACGACAGGGCGAGGAAGCCCGCACCCATCAGCACCATCGCGGGCAGGGCCGCCCACAGGCGCCCGAAGCGGTCCATCACCTGGCCGCTGGCGTAGAACAGGGCGAAGTCGATCGCGCCCGAGACGCCGACGACTACGGCGATCGTGCCGGCGTCGAGTCCGAGCGACACGCCCCACAGCGGCAGCACCACCTGGCGGGCCGAGCGCACGGCCGACAGAGACGCCGCCGCGAGGCCCAGCCGCGCGAGCACGCCGCGAAAACGCCACATCGTGCGGAACACCCCCTCGCGCTCGACGGTCGGGATCGCGCCGGTGACGGGTTCGCCGGTGTCTTCGGCGTCGCGGGAGTCGCCGGCGCCGCGGCGGGTGGGGGAGCCCGTGCCCACCGGCACGGCCTTCTCGGGATCGGGGCCGAAGAACACCAGCAGGATCGTGGCGACCTGGCAGACGGCGAAGAAGACGATGGATGCCGTCTCGTCGCCGAAGATCGCCAGCAGGCCTGCCGAGATGAACGGGCCGACGAACATGCCGAGGCGGAACGTGCCGCCCAGCAGCGACAGTGCGCGGGCCCGGAAGGTCAGCGGCACGCGCGTGGTCATGAACGAGTGACGGGCGAGGGCGAACGACGCCGCGCAGAAGCCGATGAGGAACACCGCCGCGGTGAAGAACGCCAGCGACTGCGCGAATACGATGCCGGTCAGGCCGGCCAACACGACGATGCCGGCCACGCCCATCGTGATGCGCTCGCCGAAGCGGGCGACCGCCCACCCGGCGGGGATGTTGCCGCACAGCTGGCCGACGACCAGGGCTGCGGCCACGAGGGCGGCGAGTGCGACGTCGGCGCCGAGGCGGTTCGCGATCACCGGGATGAGGGGGATCACCGCCCCCTCGCCGAGCGCGAACAGCAGGGTGGGGCCGTAGATCATCGGTGCGAAGCGCACCAGCACATTCCGGGGAGAGTCGGCTGTCACCGTCTCCACGATAGGCTTGATGTCAAATGCTCGAACTCGATTTGACCGCCGACATCCAGGCGCTGCGCTCGACCTTCGCCGATATCCAGGCCGTGGTCGACGTCGACGCACTCAAAGCCGACATCGATCGCCTCAGTGAAGAGGCCGGTGCCCCCGACCTCTGGGACGACGTCGACAAGGCCCAGAAAGTCACCAGCAGCCTGAGCCACAAGCAGGCCGAGCTCAAGCGCGTCTCGGAGATCGAGCAGCGCCTCGACGACCTCGAGGTGCTCGTCGAACTCGCCATCGAGATGGAAGACGACGAGTCGGCCGACGAAGCGCGCCGCGAGCTCGCCTCGCTGAAAGACGTGATCGGCCAGCTCGAGGTGCAGACCCTCCTCGACGGCGAGTACGACCCGCGCTCGGCGGTCGTCACGATCCGCTCCGGCGCGGGCGGCGACGACGCCACCGACTTCGCCGAGATGCTGCTGCGCATGTACCTGCGCTGGGCCGAGCGTCACAAGTACCCCGTTAAGGTCATGGACACCTCCTACGCCGAGGGCGCCGGCATCAAGTCGGCCACCTTCGAGGTCGACGTGCCCTACGCCTACGGCACGCTGTCGGTCGAGGCCGGCACGCACCGCCTCGCGCGCATCAGCCCCTTCGGCGGCGCCGACAAGCGCCAGACGAGCTTCGCGGCCGTCGAGGTCATCCCCGTCATGGAAGAAGCCGTCGAGGTCGAGGTGCCCGAAGGCGACATCCGCGTCGACGTCTTCCGTTCGTCGGGCCCCGGTGGCCAGTCGGTCAACACGACCGACTCCGCCGTGCGCATCACGCACCTTCCGACGGGCCTGGTCGTCTCGATGCAGAACGAGAAGTCGCAGATCCAGAACCGCGCGGCCGCCATGCGTGTGCTGCAGACCCGCCTTCTGCTGCTCAAGCGCGAAGAAGAAGCGGCCAAGAAGAAGGAGCTCGCCGGCACGATCACCGCGAGCTGGGGCGACCAGATGCGCTCGTACTTCCTCTACGGCCAGCAGCTGGTGAAAGACCTCCGCACCGGGTACGAAGTCGGTAACCCGGCAGTCGTGTTCGACGGCGACCTCGACGGTCTGATCGCGGCCGGCATCCGTTGGCGCAAGCGCAAGGACGACGACGACTGAGCCGTCTTTCCGCCCGAGCCTGAGCCCTGCGGATGCCGATGACCTCGGCATCCATAGGGCTCTCTCGGTTTCACGACACGGCGCGTCCTGACGGCCTGCTCGAAGCCCGCGCTTAGGCTCGTCGAGCCATGATCCGGTTCGAGAACGTCACCAAGCGGTATCGCGGCACCGCGAAGCCCGCCCTCAACGCCGTCGACTTCGAGGTGCAGCGCGGGGAATTCGTCTTCCTCGTCGGAGCCTCGGGCTCGGGAAAGTCGTCGTGCCTGCAGCTCATCCTGCGCGCCGAGACCCCCAGCGAGGGGCGCGTCGTCGTGCTCGGTCGCGACCTGCGCCGCCTGTCGAACCGCAAGGTGCCGTACTTCCGGCGCCACATCGGTTCGGTCTTTCAGGACTTCCGTCTGCTGCCGAACAAGACCGTGCACCAGAACGTCGCCTTCACGCTGCAGGTGACCGGCGCCTCGCGCGGGTTCATCCAGCAGGCCGTGCCCGAGGTGCTGGCGCTCGTCGGCCTCGACGGCAAAGAGAAGCGTCTGCCGCACGAGCTCTCGGGCGGTGAGCAGCAGCGCGTGGCGATCGCCCGTGCGCTCGTCAACCGTCCGCAGGTGCTGCTGGCCGACGAGCCGACCGGAAACCTCGACCCCGGCACCTCGATCGACATCATGCGTCTGCTCGCGCGCATCAACGCCGGCGGCACGACCGTCGTCATGGCCACGCACGAGGCCGGCTTCGTCGACCAGATGCAGCGTCGCGTGATCGAGCTGCGCGGCGGCGAGATGGTGCGCGACGAGCGTCACGGCGGTTACGGCGACACGTCGAGCCTGCCGCGCCTCGCACCCGAGGTCGAGCGCGGAGCGGCGGCCGTCGCCGCCCTCACCGCGGTGCTCGAAGTTCAGCGAGAGGTGACGGGGCTTACGGGCCCGGTCGAGCCGCTTCGCGTTCCGGATGCCGAGCGGCCCGCCGCAGCGCAGGCTCCGGCCACCGCTGCGCCGACGTCGGAGGCACGCGAAAACGCCGAGCCGCGCGAAGAGGCCGCGCCCGCGGCATCCGCCCCCGCCGTCACGCAGCAGAACGCCGAGCGCGAGCCGGGCACCAATACACGTTCCATTCCGGTCACGCGCCCCGATGTCGATGCCCTCGGCCTGGCCGACCGGCTCGGACTCGGAGGATCGAAAGACCGCCACGACGAAGTAGGACCCACGTCATGAGGTTCGGTCTCATCCTCTCCGAGGCTTTCACGGGCCTGCGGCGCAACGCGTCGATGGTCATCTCGGTCATCCTCGTGACCTTCGTGTCGCTGACCTTCGTCGGCGCCGCGATGCTCATGCAGATGCAGATCGGCAAGATGCAGTCGTACTGGGCCGACCGCGCCCAGGTGGCGGTGTTCATGTGCGCGTCGGTGTCGGACGTGCCGACCTGCACCACCGGTCAGGCGGCCACACAAGACCAGATCGACGCCGTCAAGGCGACGCTCGACGGCGAGGCGCTCGCGCCCCTCATCCGCGACTACACGTTCTCGACCAGCGAGGAGGTGTTCGACAGCGCCAAGAGCCAGCTGCCCGACAGCATCCTCGGCGTCGTGACGGCGGATTCGTTCAACGCGACGTTCAACATCAACCTCGTCGACTCGAGCCAGTCCGACGTGATCTCCGAGGCCTTCAGCGGGCAAGCGGGCGTCGAGGAGGTGACCGACCAGATGCAGTACCTCGAGCCCCTGTTCCAGGCGTTGACGGTCGCGACCTACGTCGCCGTCGGAATCGCCGGCCTCATGCTCATCGCCGCGGTGCTGCTGATCGCGACGACCATCCGTTTGTCGGCCTTCGCGCGACGGCGTGAGCTCGGCATCATGCGCCTGGTGGGCGCCTCGAACCGCTTCATCCAGACGCCTTTCATCGTCGAGGGCGTGCTGGCCGCGCTCACCGGCTCGGCGCTCGCGAGCGTCGCGGTGTGGGCGATCGTCGGCGTCGGGGTCAACCAGTACCTGCGGGACCGCATCAGCTTCATCACCTCGTGGGTGACCCTGGGCGATGTCGCGTTCGTGATCCCGGCGATCGTGGTGATCGGCGTTCTGCTCGCCGCGCTCAGCGCGAGCTTCGCGATCCGCCGCTGGCTGCGCGCCTAGCACGCAGCCGTCTCGGCGTCTGCCGTGCGATAGACTGTAGGGCTCTGTGTGCCCTTGATCATGAGGAGGTGGCACCATGCCTCGTGAGCAAGGTGAAAAGCTCATCGCGTCGAACAAGAAGGCGCGTCACGACTACGCCATCGAGAAGACGTACGAAGCCGGTCTCGTGCTGACCGGCACCGAGGTGAAGTCGCTGCGCCAGGGGCGCGCGAACCTCACCGACGGGTACGCCTACATCGACGGCGGTCAGGCGTTCCTCGACGCGGTGCACATCCCTGAGTACTCGCAGGGTCACTGGACCAACCACTCGGCCAAGCGCACGCGCAAGCTTTTGCTGCACAAGGAAGAGATCGTCAAGCTCTCGCACGCCGTGTCGGCCGGCGGCTACACGCTGGTGCCGCTGCGGCTGTACTTCCTCGACGGCAAGGCCAAGGTCGAGATCGCGGTCGCCAAGGGCAAGCGCGAGTTCGAGAAGCGTCAGACGATCCGCGAGCGCGAAGACAAGCGCGAGGCCGAGCGCGCGATGCGCACGAAGAACCGCCTGGGCGACTGAGCTTGATCGCGGCTTTCGCCGTCACTCCGCGCGGAAGCGTCCCTCGACGACCGAGGTCACGACGATCTCCGACGGCTGCAGGCTGAACGAGGGTCCGCCGGCGTGGTCGGCCGACATCATGCGCGCCGCCAGCGGGTGCTGTGCCTCGGGCCGGCTCGCGAGCAATCCGGCATCCGCCACTTCCACCGGAGACACGGATGCCAAGCCCAGAGCGTCCGCGTACGCACTGGCGCGCTCGACGGCGACGCCGACCGCAGCCGCGGCCACCTCGCGTTCGACACGGGCGCGCGTGGTGGGGGAGAGGCGCCACTCGACAGCGGTGACCTGCACGTCGTCGGACTCGGCGACATCGCCGAGCCACCACGACAGGGCGCCCGCGTCGATGAAGGTCGCGGACAGCTCCACGCTGGCGTGATGCACGAGGGGGAGCTGCGCGCCGTCGTGGTTCCACGGACGGTCGGACCACACCGACACGCGCGCACTCGACCACTCCGACACCTCGCCCGAACGCAGGTGCGCGACCAGGCCGTCTTGCACGACGGCGGCGCGTTCCTGCGCCCGCTCGACGACCGGCCCTCGGGCGGGGCCGTCGGTGGTGACGGTGACGCGAACGGCGGCCTCTTCGGCGCGCACGCGCGCCTCGCTCTCGCCTCGGACGGTGATGACGACGGCAGTCATGGCGCGAGCATACGGGACCGGCCCAGGTCGCTGAGCTTGTCGAAGGTCCCTGAGCTTGTCGAAGGGACCGGTACCCGCGGCGTCCCGGTGGCTTCGACAGGCTCAGCCACCTCGCCGAGGTACCCGCGGTGTTCCGGTGGCTTCGACAGGCTCAGCCACCTTTCCGAGGTACCCGCGGTGTTCCGGTGGCTTCGACAGGCTCAGCCACCTCGCCCCCCGGTCCCTGAGCTTGTCGAAGGGACCGGTACCCGCGGCGTCGCGGTGGCTTCGACAGGCTCAGCCACCTTTCCGAGGTCCCTGAGCTTGTCGAAGGGACCGGTGCCCGCGGTGTTCCGGTGGCTTCGACAGGCTCAGCCACCTCCCGCCCCAGGTCCCTGAGCTTGTCGAAGGGACCGGTACCCGCGGTGTTCCGGTGGCTTCGACAGGTTCAGCCACCTCGCCCCCCAGGTCCCTGAGCTTGTCGAAGGGACCGGTACCCGCGGCGTCGCGGTGGCTTCGACAGGCTCAGCCACCTCGCCGAGGTACCCGCGATGTCGCGGTGGCTTCGACAGGCTCAGCCACCTCCCCGAGGTACCCGCGGTGTTCCGGTGGCTTCGACAGGCTCAGCCACCTCCCCGAGGTACCCGCGGTGTTCCGGTGGCTTCGACAGGCTCAGCCACCTTCCAGAGGTACCCGCGGCGTCGCGGTGGCTTCGACAGGCTCAGCCACCTTTCCGAGGTACCCGCGGCGTCACGGTGGCTTCGACGGGCTCAGCCGCCTCCCCGAGGTACAGGGCCTACGGGAATCACGGGGCCGCGGGATCCGTTATAGACTGAGACGCTCGGGTGCTTCGGCCCCGAGGTGGTAACTCAACAGCGTGACGATGGTCGCTCCTTCACGGAGTTCCCGGGGCTGATCGGTTTCGACAGCGCCTGCGAACCCGCGAGAAGCGGGCCGAGGATGTGGGGTTATCTCGTAAACGCTCCCTGCAAAACAATAAGTGCCAATGCTAAGCGCACTGACTTCGCCCTCGCTGCGTAAGCGAGCCCGATAGTCCGTCAGGCCGTGTGCGACCCCGCCACGGAATCTGGCGTCATTTAGGGGTCTTGCTGTGTGACGGCGTCTGGACGTCACGCGGGACTTTTCCCAGGCTGGGCTTGTCGACTTAGGTGTCTGTGACAAAGGTCGGAGCCGAGTAGAACGTCTGCACAGACTGCGCCCGGAGAAAACGCGGAGACCCAGCGTTGGACGGGGGTTCGATTCCCCCCAGCTCCACGAACCATCGTCACGTGAGAAAGCCCCCATCTTCGCCCGTTTCGGCGAGGGTGGGGGCTTTCTTGGTTTGTGATCAGGCCGCGGACCGCGTGAAGACGTCGGTCTCGCCCGAGACGCCGTTGAGCTCGAGGTAGATACGCTCCTCGGTGCGGGTGAGGGTGGCGGTGTTACGGCGCTCGATGGCATCCGCGAGTTTCTCGACGAACCCGGGCTCGAAGCTGTGCAGCAGCACCTCGTCGGCGCGGTGGATGCGCTTGCCCGCCCACGGGGCGGCGACCTTCTCGGGATCGCGGTGCGTGTAGATCGCGACGCGCTCGGCTTTCATGCTGCCGGTGTGCAGGCGCGCGGCATCCGGAGCCCCGACCTCGACCCACGCCACCAGGGCGCCGGTCAGGTCGCGCACCATCACGGCGGGCTCGTCGGTCGCGGCGACGCCCTCACTGAAGCCGATGCCCTCCTCGTATTCGAGGCAGTACGCGAGCACGCGCGTGAGCATGTACGGAGCGGTCTCGGACGGATGCCGAGCCACGCGCAGCTGCAGTTCGTCGTAGACACCGCGGTCGACGTCGGAGAGGTGCACCGTGAAGGTGTGAATGGTCGAGCCGATAGCCACGATCCTCGAGCCTACGCGAGCGGGTCGTGGCGCGACGCCGCGCGGTGCGTCTAGCGTCGAGGGATGCCTGATCCTCGCGCGCTGCGCATCGACGTCGGTCCGTTCCACCTGCTGCCGACGCCGGATGCCGAGACGTGGACGGCGACGGCACGGAGCGCCTCCGACGCGGAGCCGCCCGAGATCACCGCGCAGTGGACCGCTTGGGTCGCCTTCGCGCAGCGCGTGCTGCAGGCCGACGCGCTCTGGCGCGACGTCGAGGCGCGCGGCGACGCGTGGGACGAGGGATTCGCGGCAGCGCGCGACGCCGGGGCGACGAACCCGTACCGCTGAGGCCGGAGCCTCGCGTGACGTGAGGTCTCGGCATCCGGGATCTTCGTCTCCGGATGCCGGCGGCTCAGGACGCGCGCGGGCTGTCGACCAGCAGGAGGCTCTGGCGGGTGTCGGCGAATTTCACGAAGCCGTCGCCGAAGAGGTAGGTGAGGCCGTAGCCGTCGACGCCGCGTCCGTTGAGCCAGTCGGGGTTCTCGGTGACGTACGTGCCGTCGGAGTCCTTCTCGACCTTCCAGCCCGCCGCGGTGAGGTCGCTCACGGCCTGGGCGGCAGTCGAGTCGTCGATGGGTGCCCAGCCGAAGATCTGCACGCGGTCGGACGCGATGCTCTGGTCGCCCCACTTGCACTGGATGCCGCCGTCGAGCGGCGTCGCGCCGACGCGGAACTGATCCTCCTGCGATGTCCACCCGACGCTCGTGAAGTTGTCGACCAGAGACTTTGGAATGATGTTCTCGCAGGTCGGCGCGATCGAGGGTTCGTCTTCGGGCTCCGGTGAGTCGGTGGGCGCGCTGCCTTCGACAGCCGGTCCGCTCGCAGTGGCGGCGACGCTGGGCGCGGTTTCGGGGGCGCCGGATGCCGAGCACCCCGCCAGAGCGAGGGCGGTGACGACGGCCAGGGCGGTGATCGCCGCGGCGTGCGGTGCGCGGCGGGTCATCGGGCGTCGTCCTCGTGCAGCAGGTCGAGGAAGGCGTCGTGCAGCACACCGTTGGTCGCCAGCGACGACTCGGCGTCGAGGCGGTCGGACCCGTCGAACGCACTGAAGCTCCCGCCGGCCTCGCGCACGATCGGGGCGATCGCGGCGATGTCGTACTCCTTGACGCCGAACTCCGCGACGAGCTCGAGACGCCCCTCGGCGAGCCACATGTAGGGGAGGGCGTCGCCGTACCCGCGATCGCGCCACACCGCTCGCGAGAGCTTCTCGAGGGTGGGGAGGAGGTCGACGTCGTCCCACTGCTCGATGCTCTGGAAGCTGATGCTCGAGGCCGAGACGTCGTCGATCGCCGAGACGTGGATGCGGCGGGTCTCGCCGGTCGTCGTCGTGGTCCAGGCGCCGTGACCGGTGGCGGCCCACCAGCGGCGGCCGAGGGCCGGCTGGCTGACGACGCCGACCTGCGGCACACCGTCGACCGTGAGAGCGATGAGGGTCGCCCAGACGGGGATTCCGCGCATGTAGTTGTGCGTGCCGTCGATCGGGTCGATCACCCAGCGGCGCGCGGTATCGCCCGAGGTGCCGTACTCCTCGCCGAGGACGGAGTCGGCGGGGCGCTCGGTGTCGAGGATCTGGCGGATCGCGCGTTCGGTCGCGAGGTCGGCCTCGGTCACGTGCGTGCGGTCGGGCTTGGTGTCGATGCGCAGGTCGGACGCGTCGAATCGCTGCATCGCCACCGCATCGGCGGCGTCGGCGAGGCGGAGGGCCAGGGCGAGGTCGTCGGCGAAAGCTTCGGTGGGGGTGCTGTTGGGGGAGAACGCGGCGGGCTGATCAGAGCGGGACACGGCCCCAGGATAACCGGCGATGCTGAGCCGATTTGGTGTGCTCGCGTCACGCCTGGTAACGTCATTCCTCGGCGCGGGGAGCGAAACTCCGGCCGAAAGATACGCACCTCTAGCTCAATCGGCAGAGCAACTGACTCTTAATCAGTGGGTTCTGGGTTCAAGTCCCAGGGGGTGCACCACCTGGATCCCCGGTTTCTCCGAGCACTTCGGAGGGCCGGGGATCTTCTCGTTTCACGGCGTGGGTGGGCACGACAGCGCAACCCCTCCCACCTCGCCCTCTGCGCTGGTAGCTTCGGCGACCGGGGGGCAGAGAAGAGGCACGTTGTGCACGAATCCGAGCCCATCAGCTGGAGCAGCATCTCAGGACTGACGGACCGCGAGCGACAGCTCGGCCGGTTCATGTTCGGCGATGTCGACCTGCGCGGCATCGCGTTGGTCGGTGTCACGGTCAATGGGGAGCACCTCCCCGACATCGTTCATGGCCAGGTCCGGCGGTCTGAGCGCCGCGCCAGCTAGCACGTCGAACGCCCCCGGCGTCCCTTCCCCAGGGGCGCCGGGGTCGTTTCGTCTTTCCAAGGCGGTCAGGGGCCTCCTCTCAGCACAATGGCTCGCGGGGCCTTTCTCGCCTCGAATGGCGAGGGTGCAAGGGGGGGCCACATGTGGGGAATGCCGAAACCGCCACCTCAGGCGACGTGGAAGAAAGTCGAGGACGACTTCGTCCTCGGCGCGTGCACCTATCGATTGTTCGGTTTCATGTCGCGCGGGGCGGACGGTATCTGGACCGCCTTCGACGACGCTTCCGAACCCCTCGGATCATTCGCCGATCAGCGTGACGGAATGGCCGTGCTCTGGGCTCACCACGAACCCGTGCATCTTGCAGCGTGTGCCGCGGTCAGAGCGCCGAACTGGCGAGCGCCGCAGCTGAGAAAGCGCGCCGGTGAAGTGCTCCCCACGAACGCCCCGCTCGAGTCCTAGCCCACTGCCGGCTTCCGCGTCGTGGCCTGGTTGGTCCGCGAACCGCCCTCGGTCGCCCGGCGCTGACCACTCCGACGATCCCAATCGAGGGACTTGTACTGGAGGAAGGTGCATAGGTTGCTCGCGATGACGAGCTCCGCGGCCAGGCTCGCGATGTCGTGTACGGACAGCGTGAGATCGGTCGGCTGCTCGGTGACCGTCAGCTCCCAGGTCGGATCGTCGTACCCCCGCGGCCTCATGTAGATGGACGGTGACGCGTTTCGCAGGTTCAGGATGACCAGACCGGTGTCGTCTACGCCGTTGTCCTCTTGCGGTGGGATGGTGATCTTCCCGGCGATGCAGTGTTCCTGCTCCTCGAACTCACGGACCCACGCTTCGAGCTGAGCTCGCGAGCGTCGTGGCGGGGACTCTTCGATAGATGCATCGGTCACGCTGCGAGCATACGGCTGACCGGTTCGTCGGCGTCGGCCACGTAGTGTCCCTCGTGCGGTGTCCCCGAACAACCCCGGCCCCATCCGCACCGTCGCCCTCTAGCGTTCATGGCATGGCGCACTCTATTCAGCGAGTACACGTCACCGTCGACGGGGTGACGCACGCGCTTGCGCCGCTCGAGAACGCCGACGATCTGCGACGCCAGATCCTCTCGGCGGTTCACGCGCAGGGTGGGTTCCTCACCGTCACCGCAGATGACGGACGGAAGATGAGCATCCTCGTCACCCCCGCGACGTCGGCGACGATCGCGGTGGAGACCGTGCATCTGAGCTCCGCCTCTGCGGAGCCGCAACGCGTCGACCGGCCGACGCCGCGGACGCACGACGAAGACGACATGCCCTTCGACCTGATCTGAGGATGAACCCTCGTCGAGGACCGGCCACCGTCGTGATCGGGTGACTCCGTCGACGGACCGCCTGCGTCGTCCTCGACCGTGCGGTCGCGGGTTTTCACCCGCTCTCCCGGGGCCGTCGCACGGACGGGCCCACGTGCCTGAGCGTGGTCGAATGTCGCGCATCGCCGCGGCGGCTCGGACGAATCGTTCACCGCGCCGCGGCATCCGGATATCCGTGGAGAGGACCACCGTGGACGATCTCATCCTCGCGGCGTTGCGCGACAACTCCCGGGCGAGCGCCGCCGCCATCGCCCGACAGCTCGGCCTCGCCCCCTCGACCGTCAAGCGTCGCATCGAGGCGCTGAACTCCGAGGGGACGATCACGCGATTCACGATCGAGACCGCCACGCGGCCTCTCGACGCGCGGGCGATCGTGGAGGTGTATTGCCGGGGGAATGCGAGCGTCTCCGAACTGAGGGAGATCGTCGCCGAGCTCCCGCACGTCTCCCTCGCCGTCACCGTGGCGGGGGCCGCCGACGCGGTGATCGTGGTCGAAGGGGCGACGAGCGCGCAGGTCTCGTCGACCATCGAGACGCTCCGCATGTCACCCCGCATCGAGCGCACGCGCACCTCGATGGTGTTCCAAGACCTGCTGACATGACGCGGAGGCGATGCGCCCGGGGACCAGTACCCGGACGCACCGCCTCCGCTCACCTCACGCGCGCTGTCGCGCCCGTCGGCGGACCAGCAGGATCAGACCGCCGCCGACCAGGACGGCGACCGCGGCCCCGACGACCGCGGCGATCGGCGCCACCTGAGCGCCCGTGTGCGCCAGGCTCTGACCGCTGCCCGTTGCGCCCGGCGTGGCCGGTGCGCTCGCGGCGTGCGCGCGGAAGGATGGGGCCATGGCCGACGACGAGATGTGGGACGTGACCGACATTCAGGGCACGCCCACGGGCACCCTCCACCGACGCGGTGACGGCCCGGTGCCGGCCGGGTCGTTCCACATCGTGGCATCCGTCTGCCTGGTGTCGTCGACCGGCCGGGTGCTGATGAGTCGACGGGCCGAGGGCAAGGACTACCCGCTCGCGTGGGAGTTCCCGGCCGGGAGCGCCCTGCGCGGAGAGACGAGCCGGACCGGCGCGGTGCGCGAGCTCGCCGAAGAGACCGGGATGCAGGTCGCCCGCGACGACCTCGTGCTGGTCGGGCGGGTGATCGAGGAGCGGGCGCTTTTCGACCTGTGGGTCGCGCGCGTCGACGGGGAGCCCGTGCCGGTGCCGGATCCGGAAGAAGTGCTGGAGTCGGAGTGGGTCACTCTCGACGTCGTGCGGCATCGGTGGGAGAACGGCGGGTTCGCGACACCGTGGAACGCGCGCTTCGAACAGCTCTGGGAGACGCTGCAGGAGCGGGTGGCCGACATGGGCAAACGCACCGCCCGCTGAACCGAGAGCACGGGCGGAGCCCGATGTCGGACCCCCGTGCCACCATGTCGCCATGCCGATCGAGAACGCCTCGCCCGCCACGTACGTCACCCATGACCTCGCGGTCGAGGAGGGGGCCCTGCGCGTCGGGGAATGGCATCCGGATGCCGAGGGCACCCCGTGGCTGCTCGTGCACGGCGTCACCGCGTCGCACCTGGCGTGGGCATGGGTCGCGCAACAGACCTCGGCACGGTTGATCGCCCCCGATCTGCGCGGGCGGGGCCGCAGCGCAGCCTCGACGCGACGGACCGGGCTGGCGCAGCACGCCGACGACCTGGCCGCGGTGCTCGACGCCCTGGAGGTCGAGAAGGTGGTCGTCGTGGGGCACTCGATGGGCGCGTTCGTCTCGGCGGTGTTCGGCGACCGACACCCCGACCGGGTGGAGCGGATCGTGCTCGTCGACGGCGGCCTGCCCCTGGCCTTGCCGCCCGGAATGGACCCGCGCGCGGCCGTGCGCCACGTGCTCGGTCCGACGGCGGCGCGGCTCGACATGCGGTTCGACAGCGTGGGCGCGTACCGCGGCTTCTGGCGCGCGCACCCGGCGTTCGTCGGGCGCGAAGACCCGCTGCTCGACGCCTACTTCGCCTACGACCTGGTCGGGGAGCCACCCGCGCTCCGCCCGGCGACGACGTTCGCCACGGTCGAAGCCGACTCCATCGATCAGAACGCCGGCGAGGCGATCGCCGGAGCCCTTGAACGACTGCGCCACCCGACCCGGCTGATCGCGGCCGAGCGGGGACTGTTCGGCGAGGTGCCCCCGCTGTATCCCGACCTCGACGGCATCCGCGCGCGATTCCCGCAACTCGCAGCGACGCGCCGAGTGCCGGATGTCGATCACTACTCGATCGTCATGTCGGCACCCGGCGCGCGGGCCGTGGTGCGAGAGGTCCTCGCGGGGGAGTGATGTCGTTACGCGGCGTCTCCGACCAGCACGGCGGCACCCTCGTCGGCGGCGTCGGGGTGCGAGCCGTCGACGTGGGCCAGCAGGCGGCGGCCGAACAGGATGCAGGCGGCGGCGATGAACACCGATGCCGCGGCCATGAAGTACGGCACGTCGGCGCCGTACGCGTGCCACAGCCACGCCGCGAGCGGCGGAGCGACGGCGCCACCGAGGAAGCGGACGGCGGAGTAGGCCGACGACGCGACCGAGCGCGGCAGGTCGGTGGCCTCCATGACGGCCTCGGTGAGGGCGGTGTTGACCACACCCAGCACCAGACCACCCACGATGATGCAGACGACGAGAGCCGTCGCGGAGGCCACCGTGAAGGCGGCGACCACGAGGTCGATCGCGAGCAGGGGGAGGGCGATCAGCAGCACGGTGGTCAGCCGCAGCCGACGCAGCAGCAGGGGCGCGACCCACACGCTCGTGATCGCCAGGCCCACACCCCAGCCGAAGAAGGTGAGGCCGATGCCCATGGCTCCGAAACCGAGGGGGAACGGCGAGAACGCCAGCAGGGTGAAGAAGCCGATGTTGTAGAACAGCGCGGTCGCCGCGAGGATCGCGAGGGCCGGACGACCCAGCGCACGGAAGGGGGCGCTGAAGGGCAGGGGCGTGCGCTCGGGCTTGGGTCCGCGCAGCAGCACCGCCACCGCGATGAACGCGATCGCCATGAGCACGACGACGCCGAAGAACGGCCCGCGCCAGCTGACCTCACCGAGAACGCCGCCGAGCAGCGGACCCACGGCGATGCCGAGGCCCAGCGCGGCCTCGTACAGGATGATGGCCGACGACGTGCCGCCCGAGGCTGCTCCGACGATGGTCGCGAGAGCCGTCGAGATGAACAGGGCGTTGCCCAGACCCCACCCGGCGCGGAAGCCGATGACGGCGTCGACGCTGCCGCTCAGCGCGCAGAACAGCGCGAAGACGACGATCAGGCCGAGGCCGACCAGCAGGGTGGCCTTCGCGCCGATGCGGCTCGAGATCCAGCTGGTGATGAGCATCGCGAGGCCGGTCACGACGAGGTAACTCGTGAAGAGCAGTTCGGTCTGCACCGGGCTCGCCTGCAGCGAGTCAGCGATCGCGGGGAGGATCGGATCGACGAGCCCGATGCCCATGAACGCCACGACCGACGCGAAGGCGACCGCCCAGACTTGTGCGGGCTGTTTCCAGACGCTGGGGGCCTTATCGGCCGGGTTAGCTGCGGTACCGGCGCTCACCGGACCACCTCCCTTTCTTCTTCGGAACGACGTGCGGCGCCGCGCGAGGCGGGCGCATCGTCGTCCGGGTTCTCGGTGAAATCGTTCGACCCGACGGGCACCATTCCGACCTGGCGCGACAGGGCCGAGGCCGACGTGCGCACGGCCTCCCACTCCGCGTCGGACAGGTCGGCCACGTGCGGCGCGAGAGCGGAACGGAAGAGCTCGTACCACCGCTCGAGGGCGTCGAGACCGTCCTCCGTCGCCGCCACCACGCTGACGCGGGAGTCGGCCGGATGACTGCGGCGCGAGACGAGCCCCGCGGCATCCATCTGCCGGATCAGTCGGGTCATGCCCGGCTGCGTGACACGGCTGAGCGTCGCGAGGTCGCCCAGGCGCTGCGGGCCGTGGTCGCGCAGCAGGGTCAGCGTGCGCCACTGCGCCGCCGGCGCATCGGAGTTCGTGTCGAGAGCGGCCACACGCGTGAGCGCGTGCACCGCGAGCAGCAGGCGCTGCAGGTCGTCGTCACGGGTCATACACAGAAGTATACCCCTGTTATATACCGTTGGTATCTAAATGGAGGATGCCGCGTGCGGCGAGGGTCTGGCGCGCTGCGACTACCGCGCGGCGATCCGCGTCGACAGCTGGTGGGCGTGCGCCAGAAGGATCCGCCCGAGTTCGGCGAGTCGCTCACCGCCGAAGCGGAACTCGACCCCGGTCAGGCTCAGTGCCCACTGCGGGTCGCCGGTGCGCGTGAAGACGGCGGCGCCCACGCCCCAGCTGCCCTCGACGATCAGGCCGGGGTTCACCGCGTAGCCCCGGGCCTGCGTGTCGGCGATGCGCGTGCGCAGTCGAGCGGGGGAGTGGGAGGCTCCCCACCGCTCGACGAGTTCCGGGTGGCGCTCGAGGTAGGCATCCACATCCGGAGGTGGGAGGAACGCGAGGATCGCCAGCCCCGCCGATGCGACGCCGAGGGGGAACCTCACGCCCTCAAAGAGCACGAACGAGCGGATGGGGAAGCTGCCGTCCTCGCGCACGAGGCAGACGGTCTCGTCGCCGCGCCGCACCGAGAGGAAGGCGCTCTCCTCGGTGCGCACGGCGAGCGAGCGCACGATGTCGCGCGCGGTCGCCGTGATGTCGAAGCGGGATGCCGCGACGCTGCCCATCAGGTAGAGCTCGGGCCCCGGGAGCCAGTGCCCGGTCGCATCGTCGCGGTCGACGAGACCTTCGACGCGGAGGGCGCTGAGCAGGCGATGAGCGGTCGGGCGGGTCAGGTCGGCGTCGTGGGCGAGGTCTGCGACCGAGGCGCCGGTGTCACCGGCCGCCGTCACCAGGCGCAGCAGGTGCGCCGCGCGCGCGATGGCCTGCGCTCCGGGAACGGGGGTCCCCGCCTTCCGCGCAGATCCGTGCGCGGCGTGGGGGATGCCCGTCGCGCTGACGTCGACTTCTTGCCTCGGTGTGTCCACGATGTGGACGCTACGCCTCGCGGCATCCACATGACAAGAAGCGACTCGCGACCGCATCCGGTCGCACCGCAAGGTGGAGGGACGCCGCTACGAAGGAGTTCGCGTGATCGACAAGACCGTCGCCTCAGCCGCCGAGGCCGTCGCCGACATCCCCGACGGGGCGTCTCTCGCCGTCGGCGGGTTCGGCCTCTCGGGCAACCCCATCGCCTTGATCGAGGCGCTGCTCGCCCAGGGGACCCGCGACCTCTCGGTCGTGTCGAACAACTGCGGCGTCGACGACTGGGGGCTCGGCATTCTGCTCGGGGCCGGTCGCATCCGCAAGATGACCTCGTCGTACGTCGGCGAGAACAAGGAGTTCGAGCGGCAGTTCCTCTCCGGCGAACTCGAACTCGAGCTCACCCCGCAGGGCACCCTCGCCGAGAAGCTGCGGGCCGGCGGGTC
The DNA here is from genome assembly GCF_032464975.1 of Microbacterium algihabitans. NCBI lineage: Bacteria > Bacillati > Actinomycetota > Actinomycetes > Micrococcales > Microbacteriaceae > Microbacterium > Microbacterium algihabitans. Next base: position 261,385 of record NZ_JAWDIU010000002.1, on the reverse strand, counting down.
GGGCATCGCAGCCTTCTACACGCAGACCGGTGTGGGCACGCAGGTCGCCGAGGGTGGCCTGCCGCGTCGCTACGACGGCGCCGGCCGCATCGCCGTGGCATCCCCGGTCAAAGACGTGCGCACCTTCGACGTGAACGGCGAGCAACGCGAGTTCGTGCTCGAAGAAGCCATCACCACCGACTTCTCGCTCGTGCACGCCCACAAGGGCGACCGCCACGGCAACCTCGTCTTCCGCAAGGCCGCGCGCGCCTTCAACCCCCTCGCCGCGATGGCCGGACGCACCTGCATCGTGCAGGTGGAGCACCTCGTCGAACCCGGAGAGCTCGACCCGGATGCCGTGCACCTGCCCGGCGTCTACGTGCACCGCATCGTCGAGGTCGGGCCCGACATCCCGAAGCGCATCGAGAAGCGCACTGTTCGGGAGGGGGAGCAGTGATCACGCGGAGCTGCGGGCCCCGGTCCCTTCGACAGGCTCAGGGACCTTGCTCGCGTGGCGCCCGGTCCCTTCGACAGGCTCAGGGACCTCGCGATCAGGGACCCGGCATCGCACCGCGCACGACCGTCACGGAGGAGAACTGACATGCCCCTGTCCCGCACCGAGATGGCCGCCCGCGCCGCTCGCGAGCTCGCCGACGGCGCCTACGTCAACCTCGGCATCGGCCTGCCCACCCTGGTCCCGAACTACGTGCCCGACGGAGTGACGGTCGTGCTGCAGTCCGAGAACGGCATCCTCGGCGTCGGTCCCTATCCGACCGAAGACGCGGTGGATGCCGACCTCATCAACGCCGGCAAAGAGACCGTGACCACCCTCCCGGGGTCGGCGTTCTTCGACTCGGCCCTGAGCTTCGGGATGATCCGCGGTGGCAAGATCGACGCTGCCATCCTCGGGGCGATGCAGGTGTCGGCATCCGGAGACCTGGCCAACTGGATGATCCCCGGAAAGATGGTGAAGGGCCCCGGCGGGGCGATGGATCTCGTCCACGGCGCCGCCCGCGTGATCGTGCTGATGGAGCACGTCGCCCGAGACGGCTCGCCGAAGATCGTCGACGAGTGCTCGCTGCCGCTCACCGGCCGCGGCGTCGTCGACCGCATCATCACCGACCTCGCCGTCATCGATGTGACGGAGGATGGCCTTGTGCTCGTCGAGCTCGCCCCCGGGGTGAGCGTCGATGAGGTGCGGGCCGCAACCGAACCCGCCTTGACCGTCCGACTCGCTGAGGAGCAGCACGCATGAGCGCACAGAACGACGTCGTCATCGTCGCCGCCGCCCGCACCCCGCAGGGCCGCCTGAAGGGGCAGCTCGCCCCGCTCACCGCCGTGCAGCTGGGCGCTGCCGCCATCCGCGGGGCGCTCGAGCGCGGCGGTATTCCGGCCGATGCCGTCGACGCCGTGCTCGTGGGGCAGGTGCTGCAGGCCGGAGCGGGGCAGAACGCCGCGCGCCAGGCCGCGATCGAAGCGGGCATCGGCTGGGACGTGCACAGCGCCACCATCAACAAGGTCTGCCTGTCGGGCCTCACCGCGATCATCGACGCCGCGCGCATGCTGCGCCTCGGCGATGCGACGGTGGTCGTCGCCGCGGGCATGGAGTCGATGACCCGCGCCCCGCACCTGTTGATGAACTCGCGCGACGGCTACGCCTACGGTTCCGTCGAGGTGCTCGACCACATGGCGTACGACGGCCTCACCGACGCCTACGACCGCGAGAGCATGGGCGCCTCGACCGAGCGCGCGAACGCTCGATACGAGGTCACCCGCGAAGCCCAGGACACCGTGGCCGCACGCTCCCACCAGCGTGCCGCCGCAGCGCAAGCCGAGGGCGTCTTCGACGCCGAGATCGTGCCGGTGTCGATCCCGCAGCGAAAGGGCGCCCTTCGACAGGCTCAGGGACCGGTCGTCGTCACCGCCGATGAGGGCATCCGCGCCGACACGACGGTCGAGACGCTCGCCAAGCTGCGTCCCGCCTTCGCGGAGGGCGGCTCGATCACCGCGGGCAACGCCTCGCAGATCTCCGACGGCGCCTCGGCGGTGGTCGTCACCACCCGTGCGATCGCCGACGAGCGCGGCTGGGACGTGCTCGCCGTGCTCGGAGCGTCCGGTCAGGTCGCCGGCCCCGACAACTCCCTGCACGCCCAGCCCGCCCGCGCGATCGCGAAGGCGCTCGAGAAGCAGGGCATCGCGGCGTCCGACCTCGACCTCATCGAGATCAACGAGGCCTTCGGGGCCGTGGTCGCGCGGTCGCAGGCCGAGCTCGGCGTCTCCGACGAGGTCGTCAACCCGCACGGTGGCGGCATCGCGATCGGTCACCCCATCGGCGCCTCGGGCAACCGGCTCGTCGTCCACGCGGTGCACGAGCTGGTGCGTCGCGGCGGCGGCACGGCCGCGGTGGCGCTGTGCGGAGGCGGCGGTCAGGGCGACGCGCTGATCCTCACCCGCTAGGGCCAGGCCGAAACGAACGGATGCCGCGACCTCGAGGCCGCGGCATCCGGAAACCGATGGTGGTGAGCGCTCAGCGCGCGAGGCGCTTCTTCAGCAGCTTGGCCTGCTTCTTCTGGACGGGGGAGTCGCCGGCGATCGTGCGGCCACGGCGTGCGCGACGGGTGTCGACCACCGCGCCGACGGCGAGGGCGAGGGTGATTCCCCAGCTGAGCCACGCCAGCGCGGTGCGCCACGTGAACGGCTCGTCGTTCTTGAGGCCGCGCAAGAGCGTGACGCCGCCGGTGATGGCGCTGAGGAGACCGGTTCCGAAGATGTACTGCCGCATGCGCCCAACCTATCGAGCAGGTCGATCCGCTGCCGCACCTTGACAGGACGAGCATCGACCGATGGAACGGACATATCGCATCCCGTCCACCCCCGTGCGCGGATCGGGCCCGCTGTTAGCCTGAGGACGATCCCCCGAGGAGGACCTGTGACCCAGGCCGATTTCGTCGTCGTCGCCAACCGTCTGCCCGTCGATCGCACCCCCGACGGCGAGGGGTGGAGACGCTCACCGGGCGGTCTCGTCACCGCTCTCGAACCCGTCATGCGCAGCGCTGAGGGCGCATGGGTGGGGTGGGCCGGGCAGGCCGACGTCACCGTCGAGCCCTTCGACTTCGACGGCACCCATCTCGTTCCGGTGACCCTGTCGGCCTCCGACGTGCAGTTGTACTACGAGGGCTTCTCGAACGACACGATCTGGCCGCTCTACCACGACGTGATCGCCGAGCCCACGTACAAGCGCGCCTGGTGGGACGCCTACGTCAAGGTCAACCAGCGCTTCGCCCAGGCCGCCGCCGACGTGACCGCCGACAGCGGCATCGTGTGGGTGCAGGACTACCAGCTGCAGCTGGTGCCGAAGATGCTCCGCGAGATGCGCCCCGACCTCACGATCGGCTACTTCCACCACATCCCGTTCCCCGCGTACGGGCTGTACGCGCAGCTCCCGTGGCGCAAGCAGGTGCTCGAGGGGCTGCTCGGCGCCGACGTGATCGGTTTCCAGCGGGTGGCGGATGCCGGCAACTTCGCCCGCGCGGTGCGCCGCCAGCTGCGCTACGAGACCAAGGCCAGCGGCATCCTCGTTCCGGATGCCGAGGGCGGCACCCGCGTCGCGCTGGCGAAGGCGTTCCCGATCTCGATCGACGCCGAGTCGTACATCGAGCTCGCCCAGAAGCCCGAGATCCAGCAGCGCGCGAAGGAGATCCGCGAGGGACTCGGAAACCCGCGCAAGATCCTGCTCGGCGTCGACCGCCTCGACTACACCAAGGGCATCCGCCACCGCCTGAAGGCCTGGGGCGAACTGCTCGAGGACGGACGAGCGAGCGTCGAAGACGCGACCCTCGTGCAGGTCGCCAGCCCCAGCCGCGAACGCGTCGAAGCGTACGTGCAGCTGCGCGACGAGATCGAGATGACCGTCGGTCGCATCAACGGCGACTACGACACGACCACGCACACCGCGATTCGCTACCTGCACCAGTCGTATCCGCGCGAAGAGATGGTCGCCCTCTTCCTCGCCGCCGACGTCATGCTCGTCACCGCCCTGCGCGACGGCATGAACCTCGTGGCGAAGGAGTACGTGGCCAGTCGCATCGACAACCGCGGCGTGCTCGTGCTGAGCGAGTTCGCCGGTGCCGCCGACGAGATGGGCAGTGCGCTGCTCATCAACCCGCACGACATCGACGGTCTGAAAGACCAGATCATGCGGGCGATCGACATGCCCGCCGCCGAGCAGGGGCGTCGCATGCGGGCGCTGCGCAAGCGCGTGCGCGACCACGATGTCGAGGACTGGTCGCAGGACTTCCTCGAGGCGCTCTCGGTGTTCCACGAGAAGTCGTCGCGCGCCGCCGCCGAACAGATCACCCGCGACGACGACGGGTCGACGCCCGAGCGCGAGCCCATCGACGAGACGGACGCCGGATGACCGCCGCACTCGCGAGCGCCCCGAGTGCAAGCAGGGGGGTGGATGCCGCGTGACCGCCGCGGACGCCACGATCGAGGCGGTCGCCACGACCGACACCCTGCTGATCGCGCTCGACTTCGACGGCACCCTCTCGCCGCTGGTCGACGAGCCGATGTCGGCGCGGATGACTCCGGGTGCCCGTGCGGCGCTCGATTCCCTGGCCGCCCTGCCGCGCACCACTGTCGCGCTCGTGTCGGGCCGCACGCTCGCCGACCTGCGCGAGATCGCCGAGCACGACGACTCGTCGCCGTGGTGGCTCATGGGATCGCACGGCGCGGAGTCGTGGGAGCCCGGCACGGGCGCGGGGGAGTCGAGCGACGACTCCGACGATCTCGCCCTGCGCGACAGGCTGACCGCCGAGATCCGTGACGCCGTCGCCGACCTGGCGGGGGTGCGCGTGGAGCCGAAGCAGTTCGGTCTCGGCATCCACACCCGCACCGCGGATGCCGCGGCCTCGACCGCCGCGCAGCAGCGGGCCGACGAGCTGCTCGCCGCCGAGGCGCCCTCGTGGCGGCGTCGCACCGGGCACGACATCCTCGAGTTCTCGTTCCGCCACGAGGGCAAGGACTCCGCCGTCGCGCACCTGCGCGAACGCGTCGCCGCGACCTCGGTGCTCTTCGCGGGCGACGACGTCACCGACGAAGACGCCCTCGGCTCGCTCGGCCCGGGCGACCTCGGCGTGCGCATCGGCGGGGGAGAGACCGCTGCGACGCTGCGGGTTCCCGACATCGACGCGTTCGTCGAGGTGCTCGAGAACGTGGCACGCCTGCGCCGAGCCCACATCTCGTAGACCGATGGTCCGCGCACCCGCGGACGCCGATTAATCGAGCGTTCACGGGTCTGCGGAGCATCGGGTGTCGTACCCGCGCAATAGACTTCGAGAATGCCCGCACCGCAGAATCCGAACACCGGCGAATTCGACATCAAGCCCCGCAGTCGCGTCGTCACCGATGGCATCGAAGCCACCACGTCGCGCGGAATGCTCCGCGCCGTCGGCATGGGTGACGAGGACTGGGACAAGCCCCAGATCGGCATCGCGTCGAGCTGGAACGAGATCACCCCCTGCAACCTCAGCCTCGACCGCCTCGCGCAGGGCGCGAAAGAGGGCGTGCACGCCGGCGGCGGCTACCCGCTGCAGTTCGGCACCATCTCCGTCTCCGACGGCATCTCGATGGGCCACGAGGGCATGCACTTCTCGCTCGTGTCGCGCGAGGTCATCGCCGACAGCGTCGAGACCGTCATGATGGCCGAGCGCCTCGACGGCTCCGTGCTGCTCGCGGGCTGCGACAAGTCGATCCCCGGCATGCTCATGGCATCCGCCCGCCTCGATCTCTCGAGCGTCTTCCTCTACGCCGGCTCCATCGCCCCGGGCTGGGTCAAGCTCAGCGACGGCACCGAGAAAGACGTCACGATCATCGACTCGTTCGAGGCCGTGGGCGCGTGCCTCGCGGGCAAGATGAGCGAGGCCGACCTCAAGCGCATCGAGTGCGCGATCGCCCCCGGTGAGGGCGCGTGCGGTGGTATGTACACCGCCAACACCATGGCATCCGTCGCCGAGGCCCTCGGCCTCAGCCTCCCCGGCTCCGCCGCCCCGCCCTCGGCCGACCGCCGCCGCGACTACTTCGCGCACCGCTCGGGCGAGGCCGTGGTCAACCTGCTGCGTCAGGGCATCACCACGCGCGACATCCTCACCAAAGAGGCGTTCGAGAACGCCATCGCCCTCGCCATGGCGCTCGGCGGCTCGACCAACGTCGTGCTGCACCTGCTCGCCATCGCGAACGAGGCCGAGGTCGAGCTGAACCTGCACGACTTCAACCGCATCGGCGACCGGACGCCGCACGTGGCCGACATGAAGCCCTTCGGCCAGTACGTGATGAACGACGTCGACCGCCACGGCGGCATCCCGGTGATCATGAAGGCCATGCTCGACGAGGGCCTGCTGCACGGTGACGCGCTCACCGTCACGGGCAAGACCCTCGCCGAGAACCTCGCCGACCTGAACCCCGACCCGGTCGACGGCAAGGTCATCCACTCGTTCAACGACCCGATCCACGCCACCGGCGGCATCACGATCCTGCACGGATCGATGGCCCCCGAGGGGGCCGTCGTCAAGTCGGCCGGCTTCGACGGAAACGTCTTCGAGGGTCCGGCCCGCGTGTTCGAGCGCGAGCGCGGGGCAATGGACGCCCTCGAGGCGGGCGAGATCGCCGCCGGCGACGTCGTGGTCATCCGATACGAGGGCCCCAAGGGCGGCCCCGGCATGCGCGAGATGCTCGCGATCACCGCGGCCATCAAGGGCGCGGGCCTCGGAAAAGATGTACTACTGTTGACGGACGGACGATTCTCAGGCGGCACAACCGGCCTGTGCATCGGCCACATAGCTCCCGAAGCGGTGGACGCAGGTCCCATCGCCTTCGTGCGCGATGGTGATCTGATACGGGTCGATATCGCCGCTCGCACTCTCGACTTGATCGTCGATGACGCCGAGCTGAGTTCCCGCCGTGAAGGCTGGGAACCGCTTCCCCCGCGCTATACCCGTGGCGTTCTGGCCAAGTACTCCAAGCTCGTGCACTCCGCCGCCGAGGGCGCTGTCACGTGCTGACGGCCGTCCCCCTTCTCACCTTTCTCCCGGTTCTCGAGGTACTCCCATGTCCATCGATTCCTCCACGGCAGCCATTCCCCGGCCGCCCGCCCGCGCCGCTGCCGCGCCCGTGATGACGGGTGCGCAGGCGGTCGTCCGCTCGCTCGACCTGCTCGGCGTCACTGACGTGTTCGGTCTGCCGGGCGGGGCGATCATGCCCGTCTACGACCCGCTCATGGACGACGAGCACGTGCGCCACATCCTCGTGCGTCACGAGCAGGGCGCCGGCCACGCGGCCGAGGGCTACGCCGCCGCCTCGGGCAAGGTCGGCGTCGCCATCGCGACGTCGGGCCCCGGTGCGACCAACCTGGTCACCGCGATCGCCGACGCCTACATGGACTCGGTGCCGCTGGTCTGCATCACCGGCCAGGTGTTCTCGACCCTCATGGGAACGGACGCCTTCCAGGAGGCCGACATCGTCGGCATCACCATGCCGATCACCAAGCACTCGTTCCTGGTGAAGTCGGCCGACGAGATCCCCGGCGCGATCGCGGCGGCCTTCGAGATCGCCTCGACCGGGCGCCCCGGCCCCGTGCTCGTCGACATCACGAAGGACGCCCAGCAGGCCGAAGCGCCGTTCGTGTGGCCGCCCAGGATCGAGCTGCCCGGCTACCGGCCGGTCACCAAGGCACACGGCAAGCAGATCCAGGCCGCGGCCCAGCTGCTCGCCACCGCGAAGAAGCCCGTGCTGTACGTGGGCGGCGGCACGATCCGCGCCAACGCCGCGGCCGAGCTGAAGGTGCTGGCCGAGGCGACCGGTGCCCCGGTGGTCACGACGCTCATGGCGCGCGGGGCGTTCCCCGACTCGCACGAGCAGCACCTCGGCATGCCGGGCATGCATGGCACCGTGCCCGCGGTGCTCGCCCTGCAGGAGAGCGACCTGCTCGTGTCGCTCGGTGCCCGTTTCGACGACCGCGTGACCGGCAAGGCGGCGCTGTTCGCCCCGAACGCGCAGGTGGTGCACGTCGACATCGACCCCGCCGAGATCTCGAAGATCCGCACGGCCGACGTGCCGATCGTGGGCGACCTGAAGGACGTGCTCGTCGACCTCGACGCCGCCTTCCGCGCCGCCGACGCCGAGAACCCGCACGACTACACCGAGTGGTGGACTTACCTGAACGGCCTCCGCGAGGAGTTCCCGCTCGGGTACACGCCGACCACCGACGGGCTGCTCTCGCCGCAGTACGTGATCCAGCGCATCGGCGAGATGACCGGTCCCGAGGGCGTCTACGCTTCGGGCGTGGGCCAGCACCAGATGTGGGCGGCGCAGTTCATCAAGTACGAGCGCCCCAACGCGTGGCTCAACTCGGGCGGCGCCGGCACCATGGGCTACGCCGTTCCGGCGGCCATGGGCGCCAAGGTGGCCCAGCCCGACCGCGCCGTCTGGGCGATCGACGGCGACGGCTGCTTCCAGATGACCAACCAGGAGCTCGCGACCTGCGTCATCAACGACATCCCGATCAAGGTCGCGATCATCAACAACTCCTCGCTGGGCATGGTGCGCCAGTGGCAGACGCTGTTCTTCGACGGCCGCCACTCCAACACCGACCTGAACACGGGACACGGCACGCGTCGCATCCCCGACTTCGTGAAGCTCGCCGAGGCCTACGGATGCCTGGCGATCCGCGTCGAGAAGGAAGACGAGATCGACGCGGCGATCCAGCTCGCCCTCGACACGAACGACCGCCCGGTCGTGATCGACTTCGTCGTGAGCGCCGACGCGATGGTGTGGCCGATGGTGCCGCAGGGCGTCAGCAACAGCTACGTCCAGTACGCGCGCGACCACTCGCCCGCCTTCAACGAGCAGGAGGACTGAGATGTCTCGTCACGTTCTGAGCCTCCTCGTCGAGGACAAGCCGGGTCTGCTGACCCGCGTCGCGGGCCTGTTCGCCCGTCGCGGCTTCAACATCGAGTCGCTCGCCGTGGGCGTCACCGAGGTGCCGGGCCTGTCGCGCATCACGGTCGTCGTCGACGTCGAAGGTCTGCCGCTCGAGCAGGTGACCAAGCAGCTGAACAAGCTCATCAACGTCATCAAGATCGTCGAGCTCGACGCCGCCAGCTCCGTGCAGCGCGAGCACGTGCTCGTGAAGGTGCGCGCCGACAACGCGAGCCGCTCCAACGTGCTCGAGGTCGTCAACCTCTTCCGCGCGTCGGTCGTCGACTACGCCCCCGACGCCATCGTGATCGAGATCACCGGCGACTCGGGCAAGGTCGCCGCCTTCCTGAAGGCGATCGAGCCGTTCGGCGTGAAGGAGCTCGCGCAGTCGGGCCTGCTCGCCGTCGGCCGCGGCGGCAAGAGCATCACCGAGCGCGTCCTGCGCGGCTGAACCCGTCGGTCCCTGAGCCTGTCGAAGGGCCCGACACCCCGAACGCGTCGGTCCCTGAGCCTGTCGAAGGGCCCGACACCCCGAACCCGTCGGTCCCTGAGCCTGTCGAAGGGCCCGACACCCCGAACCCGTCGGTCCCTGAGCCTGTCGAAGGGCCCGACACCCCGAACTTCACACCTCCCACAAACCCCCGGTCCCTTCGACAAGCTCGGGGACCTCACACAAGGAGAAACATCCTCATGGCAGAGATCTTCTACGACGACGACGCCGACCTCTCGATCATCCAGGGCAAGAAGGTCGCGATCGTCGGCTACGGCTCGCAGGGTCACGCCCACGCGCAGAACCTGCGCGACTCGGGTGTCCAGGTCGTCATCGCGCTCAAGGATGGCTCCAAGTCGGCCGCCAAGGCGCAGGAAGACGGCTTCGAGGTCAAGAACGTCGCGGATGCCGCGGAGTGGGCCGACCTCATCATGATCCTGGCGCCCGACCAGCACCAGCGCTCGATCTTCGCCGACTCGATCAAGGACAAGCTCACCGAGGGCAAGACGCTCGCCTTCGCGCACGGCTTCAACATCCGCTTCGGCTACATCGACGCCCCCGAGGGTGTCGACGTGATCCTCGTCGCCCCCAAGGCCCCCGGTCACACCGTGCGTCGCGAGTACGTCGCGGGCCGCGGCATCCCCGACATCATCGCCGTCGAGAGCGACGCCTCGGGCTCGGCCTGGGACACCGCCCTCTCGTACGCGAAGGCGATTGGCGGCACCCGCGCCGGCGTCATCAAGACGACCTTCACCGAAGAGACCGAGACCGACCTCTTCGGCGAGCAGGCCGTGCTCTGCGGTGGCATGAGCCACCTCGTGCAGGCCGGCTTCGAGACCCTCGTCGAGGCGGGCTACCAGCCGCAGATCGCCTACTTCGAGGTGCTGCACGAGCTCAAGCTCATCGTCGACCTCATGTGGGAGGGCGGCATCGCCAAGCAGCGCTGGTCGATCTCCGACACGGCCGAGTACGGCGACTACGTCTCGGGCCCGCGCGTGATCTCGTCCGACGTCAAGGCCAGCATGAAGGCCGTGCTCAGCGACATCCAGTCGGGTGCCTTCGCCGAGCGCTTCATCGCCGATCAGGACAAGGGCGCCCCCGAGTTCCTCGAGCTCCGCGAGAAGGAGCAGGGTCACCCCATCGAGGCGACCGGCAAGGAGCTGCGCGGCCTCTTCGCGTGGAAGCAGCAGGACACCGACTACGTCGAGGGCTCCGCAGCGCGCTGAGTCTCGTCGTCTCGAATGCCCCGGGTGCCTCTGGCCCCGGGGCATTCGGCGTTCCGCGGCGTCTCGTGGTTCCGGATGCGGCGCCCTCCCGCGACCGGCGGGGCGCGACGAAGCGGCGGGGGAGCCGCGCTAGCGTGGTCGCGTGAGCACTCCGCGCGATGACGACGCCCTCTCGTGGGGCGGTGACGACGACCCGACTCTCGACGTCGGCGAGAAGCACGTGCCCGGCCGGGGGAGCGCAGCCCGTCCCGCAGCGTCCGGAGACTCAGCGCCTGAGGCGCTGCAGCCCGAGCCGCTCGAGCCCGAGCCGCTGCAGCCCGACCCCGAGCCCGAGCCGCTGCAACCGGCAGCCGCGCAGACCACGCCGGCCGTTCGGCATCCGGAAAGCCTCGTCGAACCCGCACCCGACGCCGAAGAGGCGCACGCGGGGCCCTCGGCTCCCCTCGGCAACGTCGGTCTCGTGGGCATCGGTATGATCGCGATGGCCTTCATCCTGTTCGCCGTGGGCTGGTTGCTTGCCGGGTTCCGCCTCGTCGACCTCGGACTCCCTGTTCCCCAGGTCACGATCGTCGCGCTGACCATCGGCGCCGGTCTCGCCCCTCTCGTGTGGTTCGTCACGGTCCTGGTGCTCACGCGCAGCTGGCGCACGTGGCAGCGGTTCCTGCTGCTGCTGCTCGGCGTCATCCTGCTCATCCCGTGGCCGTTCCTGTCGTTGGGAGCCTTCCTGTGAGCACCGCCGCCCGCACCCGTGTCCTTCCGACGTGGCTGCTCGTCACGATCGCCGGCTTCTTCGGCCTGTTCTACGCCTACGTGGTGTGGAGCTCGGTCGCGCTGCTGATCCAGCAGGTGAACGGTCCGCTCGGACTCAACGGTCTCGGGTGGTTCGTCTACATCCTCCCGATCGTCTTCCCCCTCGCCGCCTTCGGCGTCTCGTTCGCGATCGGGCAACGACGCAAGGCCGGAGAGCTCGCGATCGTGCTGCTCGCAGGTCTGACGCTGTCGGCCGCGTTCTGGCTCGCGATCGTCGGGTACGGCACGACCTCGTACGGCCTCTACGGCGGCTGAACGCCGGGGTCCCGGCATCCGGGATCGCGTTCTCCTCGCGCGGAGGTTCTCGTCACGCGAGACCGCATCTCGCTGACATCTGCGTGTCAGGCTGACGCGGGTTCGTCAGCCAGATGCAGTCTCGCGGTGTTGGCACGCCCGGCGGGTGTCGGCGCGAGGTCTGCCCGGCTCCGCGCTGATCGGGCGACTCGCGGTGAGCGCCCGAGCGCCGTCGTGCGGCGTCACACGGTCAGGGCGCCGCACGGCTCCGCGCTAGGCTGACAGACGGCCCGCACGGGTCGCGCGCCCGGTTCGCGCCGGCGGTGTGCGACGGTGCGCGTCAGTCCCCAGCACCGTTTCGAAGGACGTATCCGTGACGAAGCCCGTCGTGCTCATCGCCGAAGAACTCTCTCCCGCCACGATCGACGCGCTCGGCCCCGACTTCGACGTGCGCAACGTCGACGGGACCGATCGCCCCGCGCTGCTGTCGGCCCTCGCCGACGCCCACGCGGTGCTCGTGCGCTCGGCCACCCAGATCGACGCCGAGGCCCTCGCCGCGGCGCCGTCGCTCAAGGTCGTCGCCCGCGCCGGTGTCGGCCTCGACAACGTCGACATCAAGGCGGCCACCTCGGCCGGCGTCATGGTCGTCAACGCCCCGACCTCGAACATCATCTCGGCCGCCGAGCTCACCGTCGGTCACGTGCTGAGCCTGGCGCGCCGCATCCCCGCCGCGCACGCCTCGCTCGCGCAGGGCCTGTGGAAGCGCAGCTCGTTCACCGGTACCGAGCTGTTCGAGAAGACGATCGGCATCATCGGCCTCGGCCGCATCGGCGCCCTCATCGCCGCGCGCCTGCAGGGCTTCGACATGCGCGTGATCGCGTACGACCCCTATGTCACCGCCGCCCGCGCGCAGCAGCTCGGCGTGCAGCTGGTGTCGCTCGACGAGCTGCTCGAGCAGAGCGACTTCGTCACGATCCACATGCCGAAGACGCCCGAGACCACCGGCATGATCGGCGCCGAGCAGCTGCGCCGCATGAAGAAGACCGCCTACGTCATCAACGTCGCCCGCGGCGGCCTCATCGACGAGGATGCGCTGTTCGACGCCCTCACCACCGGTGAGATCGCCGGCGCCGGCCTCGACGTGTTCTCAACCGAGCCCCCCGCCGAGGGCGGCCCCGCCCGCAAGCTCCTCGACCTGCCGAACGTCGTCGTCACCCCGCACCTCGGCGCCAGCACCGAAGAGGCGCAGGAGAAGGCGGGCGTCTCGGTCGCGCGCAGCGTCAAGCTCGCCCTCGAGGGCGATCTCGTTCCGGATGCCGTGAACGTCGCCGGCGGTGCGATCGACCCGTTCGTGCGCCCCGGTATCGCGCTGGTCGAGATGCTCGGTCAGTTCTTCAGCGGCCTCGCCGACAGCGCCCTGACCAGCCTCGAGATCGAGGTGCGCGGCGAGCTCGCGCAGTACGACGTCAGCGTCTACCGCCTCGCAGCGCTCAAGGGATACTTCAGCCGCATCGTCAGCGAGAGCGTCTCGTACGTCAACGCCCCGCTCTTCGCCGAGCAGCGCGGCGTCGAGGCCCGCCTGGTCGTCGAGGCCGAGAGCCCCCTCTACCGCAACATCACGATCCTGCGCGGCACGCTGGCCGACGGCTCGACCCTCGAGGTCGCGGGCACGCTCGCCGGCACGCGCATGGTGCCCAAGGTCGTCTCGATCAACGGCTACGAGATCGAGGTGCCCATCGAGCAGCACCACGTCGTCATGCGATATGCCGACCGTCCCGGCATCGTGGCGATCTACGGCCAGAAGCTGGGTGAAGCCGGCATCAACATCGCGGGTCTGCAGGTGGCGGCTCCGGATGCCACCGGCCGTGCCCTCTCGGTGCTCACGGTCGACTCGCCCGTGCCCGACGAGATCCTCGTCGCCATGCGCGAGGCCGTCGGCGCCGACCTGTTCCGCCAGATCGACATCGTTGAGGGCTGATGCCCTGAGCTGTACCGGGGGAGGGGGTCGCGAGAGCGGCCCCCTTCGTCGTTCGTTGGGCGGGTTCTGGCTCTGCGCGGCCGGAATCGGCAGGATCGCGGTTGTGGCCCGCGGCGGTCTCAGGTGGTGGCGGCGACCACGGCGTCGATGAGCTTGTCGAGGTCGGCGCCCTCGATCGTCGGGCCGGGCACGGCGTTGAGGTCGAGCACCGCGTTGAAGTAGAGCCCGTCGCTGACCAGCAGCACCATCTGCAGCGCCGTCTCGTCGCGGGTGTGAGCGCGGAGGCTCTCCTCCCACAGCTCGCGCACGCGGCGCAGGCACGCGGATGCCGCGTCGCTGCCGTTCTGCGCAAGGCGAGAGACCGCGAGGATCGTGACGTCGAGCGGCGAGCCGGTGTTCTGCGACGACCTCAGGTGCGCGGCGACCACGCCCTCGTCGGAGTTCTCGATCTCGGCGACGTCGTCGCGGGCGAGCTGCTCGAGGCGGGCGACGAGGGCCTCTTCGAGGGCGCTCTTCGAACCGAAGTGGTAGAGCAGTCCGCCCTTCGACACGCCCGCGGCGCGGGCCGTGGCGTCCATCGTCGCCGCGCGTTCGCCCTCGTCGACGAGGATGCGGGTGAACGCGTCGAGGACGGCGTCGCGGGCGAGAGGGGGACGACTCATGGTTCCTCGATCGTACTGGCGGGCATCGGTTCTCCTCTGATACTATACCGGCTAGACGGTTTAGAAACGGAACTCGGAAAAATGCTCACCTCGTCGTTGCCCACCCATGAGATCACCGTGACCCGCGCCGGGTGGCGCGGATGGTTCGCGCTGGCCGTGCTCATGCTGCCCGTGCTGCTCGTCTCCGTCGACAACACGGTGCTCAGCTTCGCGCTGCCTGAGATCTCGCTGGCGCTGCAGCCCTCGAGCATCGAGCAACTGTGGATCATCGACGTCTACCCCCTCGTGCTCGCCGGTCTCCTCGTGACGATGGGTGTTCTGGGCGACCGCTTCGGGCGCCGTCGCATGCTGCTCATCGGCGCCACCGGGTTCGCCGTGGTGTCGGCGCTGTCCGCCTTCGCACCGACGGCGGCTCTGCTCATCACCGGTCGCGCCCTCATGGGCGTGTTCGGCGCGATGCTCATGCCGTCGACGCTGTCGCTGCTGCGCAGCATCTTCCGCGACCGTGACCAGCGCCGGTTCGCGATCGCGGTGTGGGCCTCGGGCTTCTCCGCCGGTGCGGCCCTCGGCCCGATCGTGGGCGGATTCCTGCTCGAGCACTTCTCGTGGGGCTCGGTCTTCCTCATGGCCGTGCCGGTGCTCGTGCCGCTGCTGATCCTCGCGCCGTTCTTCGTACCCGAAAGCCGCGACCCCGCGCCGGGTCGCTTCGACCCGACCAGTGTGGTGCTCTCGCTCGCGACGATGGTCCCGATCGTCTACGGCATCAAGGAGCTCGCCGTCGATGGTCCGATGTCGCTGGCTCCGGTGCTGTTCGTCGTGGGCATCGTGTTCGGCTGGCTGTTCGTCCGCCGCCAGCGCGCCCTCACCTCTCCGATGCTCGACATGTCGCTGTTCCGGCGCGGCACCTTCTCGGGTGCGATCCTGGTCAACCTGTTGAGCGTGGTCGGGCTCGTGGGGTTCCTGTACTTTGTCGCCCAGCACCTGCAGTTGGTGGTCGGCCTGTCGCCGATGGTCGCCGGTCTCGCGCTGCTGCCGGGGCTCGTGCTCATGATCATCGCCGGTCTCGCCGTCGTCCCCGTCGCCAAGCGCTTCGCTCCGCGGGTCGTCGTGCCCACGGCGCTGGCGTTCTCGGTCGTCGCCTACGTGATGGTGGCGTTCTCGACCGCCGACCTCGTCCTGCTGATCGTGGCGTTCGGGCTGCTCGGCATCGGCATCGGCGCGGCCGAGACGGTGTCGAACGAGTTGATCCTCTCAAGCGCGCCGTCGGCGAAGGCCGGGGCCGCGAGCGCCGTGTCCGAGACCGCCTACGAGGTGGGCGCCGTGCTCGGAACGGCGGTGCTCGGCGGCATCCTGGCCGCGTTCTACCGGGCGCAGCTGGTGCTGCCCGTCGGCCTGCCGGATGCCGCGGCCCAGGCCGCGCGCGAGACCCTCGCCGGCGCCGTCGCGGTGTCGAACACGCTCGACGATCCGACGCTGGCCGAGGCCCTCCGCACCGCCGCCGCGCACGCCTTCGACTCCGGTGTGGTCGTCACCGCCCTCATCGGTGCCGGGCTCATCGTCGTGGCCGGTGTGATCGCTGCCACTACCCTGGGAGGATCCCGCAGCACGTCGAAGCAATGACGTGCCCGAGCTCTGAGGAGAGCGATGTCGCGTGTCGTGAAACTGGCCGTCATCCCCGGTGACGGAATCGGTCCCGAGGTCGTTGCAGAGGCCGTCAAGGTACTCGATGCGGTCACCGCCGCGTCCGACGTCACGTTCGAGAAGACGCCCTTCTCGCTCGGTGCCGGTCGCTACCTCGAGACCGGCGACACGCTCACCGACGACGACCTCTCGGCGATCGCCGGCCACGACGCGATCCTGCTGGGCGCCGTCGGCGGAGTGCCCGGCGACCCGCGCCTGAAAGACGCGAACATCGAACGCGGTCTGCTGCTCAAGCTCCGCTTCGAGCTCGACCACTACGTCAACCTGCGCCCCTCCAAGCTGTACCCCGGCGCCGCGGGGCCGTTGGCAGAGCCCGGCGACATCGACTTCGTCGTCGTGCGCGAAGGCACCGAAGGCCCGTACGTCGGCAACGGCGGTTCGATCCGCCGCGGCACCGCGCACGAGGTCGCCAACGAGACCTCGGTCAACACCGCCTACGGCGTCGAGCGCGTCGTGCGCTACGCCTTCGCCCTCGCGGAGCGCCGTCGCCACAAGCTGACGCTCGTGCACAAGACGAACGTGCTCGTCCACGCGGGCGGCATGTGGAAGCGCATCGTCGATGCCGTGGCCCAGGAGTTCCCCGGGGTCGACGTAGACTACCTGCACGTCGACGCGGCAACCATCTTCCTGGTCACGAACCCGAGCCGCTTCGACGTGATCGTCACCGACAACCTCTTCGGCGACATCCTGACCGACCTGGCCGGCGCCGTCACCGGAGGCATCGGCCTCGCCGCATCGGGCAACATCAACCCCGACGGCGCTTTCCCCTCGATGTTCGAGCCCGTGCACGGATCGGCGCCCGACATCGCGGGAACCCAGAAGGCCGACCCCACGGCCGCGATCCTCTCCGTCGCCCTCCTGCTCGACCACCTCGGGCTGACCGACGAATCCGCCCGCGTCACCCGCGCGGTCGAAGACGACATCGCGAGCCGCGACGGGGTCCGCACCACCGCTCAGATCGGCGACGCCATCGCCGAACGCGTCCAGGCGTAACCTGGACCGATCGGCGAGCATCGCCTCCGGCACTCGAGAAGCTTTGGAAAACGAATGACCACCATCGACACCGATCCCGACACCGGACTCGACCCGCTCGAGTTCTCCGTCACGCGCAACCTCGCGGCCAAAAGCACGACCGACCGCGACGCGATCCTCGCCAACCCCGGCTTCGGGCAGAGCTTCACCGACCACATGGTCGACATCTGCTGGTCGGTGCGCGGCGGCTGGCACCGCCCGCGCGTCTCGCCCTACGGCCCCATCTCGCTCGACCCGGCGGCAGCGGTGCTGCACTACGGCCAGGAGATCTTCGAGGGCATCAAGGCCTACCGTCACGCCGACGGCTCGGTCCACACCTTCCGCCCCGACCAGAACGGCCGCCGCCTTCAGCGCTCCGCCCGTCGCCTGGCGCTCCCGGAGCTGCCGGTTCCGTACTTCCTGCAGTCGCTGCGCGAGCTCATCGCCGTCGACGGCGCGTGGGTGCCGTCGGGTGACGACCAGAGCCTGTACCTGCGCCCGTTCATGTTCGCGAAAGAGGCGTTCCTCGGCGTCCGCCCCGCGCACAAGGTCGCCTACTACCTGATCGCCAGCCCCGCCGGCGCCTACTTCAAGGGCGGCGTGCAGCCGGTGTCGATCTGGCTCAGCGAGGACTACTCCCGCGCCGGCAAGGGCGGTACGGGTGCGGCCAAGACCGGCGGCAACTACGCCGCGAGCCTGCTGCCGCAGTCCGAGGCGTACGAGAACGAGTGCGACCAGGTCGTCTTCCTCGACCAGGACCGCAACGTCGAAGAGCTCGGCGGCATGAACGTCGTGTTCGTCTACAAAGACGGCACGATCGTCACCCCGCAGTCCGACTCGATCCTCGAGGGCATCACGCGCGACTCGCTCCTGCAGCTCGCCCGCGACCGTGGCCACCACGTCGAAGGACGCAACGTCTCGCTCGACGAGTGGCGCCAGGGCGTGGCATCCGGAGACGTCGTCGAGGTGTTCGCGTGCGGCACCGCCGCGGTCGTCACCCCGATCGGCGTGCTCAAGGGCCGCGACTTCATCGACGAGCAGCCCTCGGGCACCCTCGCCCTCGAACTGCGCGAAGAGCTCACGAACATCCAGTACGGCCGCGCCGACGACAAGCACGGCTGGCTGTACCGACTCGACGCCTGACGCGCGTCGTCTCACGGAGGGGTTCCCGGATGCCGGGGGCCCCTCCGTCGTTCGTGCGGGGGCTTCGACGGGCTCAGCCACCCCTACCGCCGCGGGGCCGGGGGAAGGCGAGGTCCCCGAGCCTGTCGAAGGGGGTCCCTGAGTCTGTCGAAGGGGGTCCCTGAGCCTGTCGAAGGGGGTCCCTGAGTCTGTCGAAGGGGGTCCCTGAGTCTGTCGAAGGGGGTCCCTGAGTCTGTCGAAGGGGGTCCCTGCGTCTGTCGAAGGGGGTCCCTGAGCCTGTCGAAGGGCCGGACCCTCACCGGTGTCGGAGGCCGCGGATAGGCTGGCACGGTGAAGATCGCTCGTTTCAGCCACCAGGACGCCCTCCGCTACGGCATCGTCGACGACGACCACCTCGTCGTGCT
Source organism: Microbacterium algihabitans (assembly GCF_032464975.1). NCBI lineage: Bacteria > Bacillati > Actinomycetota > Actinomycetes > Micrococcales > Microbacteriaceae > Microbacterium > Microbacterium algihabitans. Next base: position 242,774 of record NZ_JAWDIU010000002.1, on the reverse strand, counting down.
CGAAGGCGACCCCATGTTCGCCGGCTTCGGCACCACGGGGGAGCGCATCCCCCTGTCCGAGGTCGCCCTGCTCGCGCCGGTCATCCCGCGCTCGAAGGTCGTCTGCATCGGCAAGAACTACCACGACCACGCCGCCGAGATGGGCGGAGAGGCTCCCGCCGAGCCGCTGATGTTCCTCAAGCCCAACACCTCGGTCATCGGTCCGAACGACCAGATCGTGCGCCCGACGAAGCTCAGCTCGCGCACCGACTACGAGGGCGAGCTGGCCGTCGTCATCGGTCGCATCGCCAAGAACGTCCCCGCCGAGCGCGCGGGTGAGTACATCTTCGGTTACACCGTCGCCAACGACGTCACCGCGCGCGACCTGCAGGCCACCGACGGCCAGTGGTCGCGTGCGAAGGGCTTCGACACGTTCTGCCCCGTCGGCCCGGTGATCGAGACCGACCTCGATCTGAGGACCGCGTCCATCACGACGCGCGTCAACGGCGAGGTGCGTCAGCAGGGTCCCGTGTCCGACATGATCCACGACATCCCGGCGCTCATCGCGTACGCCAGCGCCGTGTTCACCCTCCTCCCGGGCGATCTGATCCTCACCGGAACGCCGGCGGGCATCGGCTCGTTCGACGCCGGCGACGTCGTCGAGGTCGAGATCGACGGCATCGGGGTGCTGCGCAACACCGCGCGCGATGCCTGACACCGCCGCACCCGCGGGCATCGACCTCGCCGCCGCCCAGCGCCGCACGGTGCGGGTGCTCGCGGCGGGGCAGGTGCTCACGGGTGTCGCGTTCGGGGCGACACTGTCGCTCGGAGCGCTGCTCGCGGCCGACCTGTCGGGGCAGGAGGCGCTCTCGGGCTTCGCCACGGCATCCGTCACCCTCGGCGCGGCGCTCACCGCGATCCCGCTCGCGCGACTTGCGGGCCGTCGCGGACGCCGCCTGGCGCTGACGACGGGCAACGTCGCGGCTCTCATCGGCATCACCGTGGTGATCGCCGCGGCAGCGCTGCGCCTCTTCCCGTTGCTGCTCGTGGGCATCGCCCTCATCGGCGCGGGCAACGCGGCGACCCTGCAGTCGCGGTTCGCCGCCACCGATCTGTCCACGAGCACGCGCCGCGGGCGCGATCTGGCGACCGTGGTCTGGGCCACGACCGTGGGCGGGGTGGTCGGGCCGCTGCTGCTGGCTCCCGGCGAGCTCATCGGCGCAAGCGTCGGCATGCCGCCGCTCACCGGGGCGTACCTGTTCTCGTTCGCCGCGCAGGTCTGCGCGTTCGCGCTGTACGTGCTCGTGCTGCGCCCCGACCCGCTCCTGCTCGCCCAACGCCTCGACCGCGAGCGGACGGCATCCGCCCTCGCTCCCACCCCCGAAATCGATCGCCCGCGCACCGCGCGCTTCGCGATGCTCGCGGTGGCTGCCTCGCACGTGACGATGGCCTCGGTGATGGCGATGACTCCGGTGCACCTCTCGCACATCGTCGCCCCGGATGCCGTGACCCTCGCTGTCGGCGTCACCATCGCCCTGCACGTGTTCGGCATGTACGGTCTGTCCCCGGTCTTCGGCGTGCTCGCCGACCGGTGGGGACGCATCGCCGTGATCGTGCTGGGACAGGTGCTGCTGGCCGCCTCCCTCGCCGTCGCATCGACCTTCTCCGAGAGTCAGGCGGGCGTGCTCGTCGCTCTCGTGCTGCTCGGGCTGGGGTGGAGCGCCGCGACAGTGGCGGGTTCCGCGCTGCTGACCGAGGCGACGCCGCTCGCCCTGCGTCCTCGACGTCAGGGGCGCAGCGACACCCTCATGACCGCCTGCGCGGCGGTCGGCTCGGTGGTGGCCGGAGTCATCCTCGGCCTCGTCGGGTACGGCGGGCTCGCGCTGTGGGCGTTCGTGCCCGTCGCGCTCGTGTGCGTCGGTGCCGTGGTCGTGGGAGCCCGTCGGTCCTCACCCGCCGCGTGAGTCGCTACGAAACGCGCGGCTCAGATCGCATAGACCAGACCGTCGAAGGCCGAGAGGTCTGAGGCCCCGCGCACGCCGAGGGCGTGCAGGGCGCGGTCGACGTCGAGCTCGTCGTTGAAGACGTGGAACGCCACGCGAGCACGGCCCGCGCGCCCCGACGCCGTGATGCCGTGCGCCGTCAGCTGCGCGAGCGCCTCGCCGGTGGCATCCGGCCACGTGACGATCGCCGACGGGCGCTCGGGCTGCGCGAGCCCCAGGCCGTCGCGGAAGCGCGCCGCCAGACCCGTCGTGTGCACGTACGCGGCGGTGATGTCGGCATCGGCGAACAGCGCCAGCGCGGGCGCCGCGCCCACGAACGCCTGCCACGCGGGCGAGACGTCGAAGCGGCGGGCATCGGGAGCCAGCACGTCACCCGTTCCGTAGCACGACGACCACGGGTCGTCGCCGGAGTACCAGCCGGCCTGCACGGGGCGGATCTCGCTCGCGAACGCGGGGGAGAGGGTGAGGAACGCCACTCCGCGCGGGCAGCACAACCACTTGTAGGCGTGGCAGACGGTCGCGTCGAACATGGTCGCGTCGACGGGGAGCCAGCCGGCCGCCTGCGTGAGGTCGCACAGGGTGCGCGCGCCGGCACGGGCGGCAGCGGCGGCGATGCCCGCGGCATCTGCAACCTCTCCCGTCGCCGACTGCACGAACGAGAACGCCACGAGCCACGTGTCGGGCGAGACGGCGTCGGCCAGTCGGTCGAGGGGAGCCGTGCGCAGACGCACTCCGCGGCCCGCGTGGGCGAAGGGCGCGACAAGCGAGGCGAAGTCGCCCTCGGCGCACAGCACCTCGGCGCCGTCGGGCACCGAGGCGGCGATCAGCGAGACCAGCACCGAGGTCTGCGAGCCGATCGCGACGTCTCGCACGGGGGTGCAGACCAGGCGGGCGTACGCGGCCCGGGCGTCTTCGACGGCGAGCGAGGCACCGACGACGTCTGGGCGACCGGATGCCGCGGACTCGAGGTCGGCGCGCACGGCCGACACCGTGGCGCGCGTCGGCAGACCGAGGGTGCAGGCCGCGAGGTAGTCGCGGCCGCCGGCGAAGTGCGAGGCGAGGCTGCTCATGGATCCAGGATCCCGTCGCGCCTGACATTGCACTAGAGCAGGTGTTGCATGGGACCCATGCAGTCTGCTTATGTATCCGCATGGCCGACATCGACGACCCGCTCGACGCCCACGGACTGAGGGTCGTCAAGGCGATCGCCGACACCGGCTCGATCACGGCCGCCGCGCGTGCCCTCGGGTACAGCCAACCCGCCGTCAGCCAGCAGCTGCGCCGTCTCGAGCGCCGCGCCGGTCTGCCCATCGTCGAGCGCGTGGGCCGGGGCGTTCGTCTCACGGAGGCCGGCCAGGTGCTCGCCCGACACGCGGCGACCGTCACCACCGCTCTCGACGCCGCCGCCGGCGACCTCGCCGAGCTGCGCGGGCTGCGCGCGGGACGCGTGCGCATCGCCGCGTTCCCGTCGGCGTCGTCGATCGTCGTGCCGCGCGTGATCGCCGCGGTCACCGCACGTCGCCCGGGAGTCTCGATCAGCTTCGTCGAGGCGGAGCCGCCCGAGGCGATCGCCGCCGTGCGCGAAGACCGCGCCGACATCGCCCTCACCTACAGCTACCCCGGGGATCGACGCGAACACCTCGAGTCCGCGGCATCCGGTCTCTCCTCCCGGGTCATCGGCGACGACGACACCGTCGTGGTCGTCCCCACGGATCACCCGGCGGCCGCTCACGACCCGATCGATCTGTCGCAGCTGGCGGGGGAGCGATGGATCGCCGGGTGTCCCCAGTGCCGCGGGCACCTGCTCGAGGCGTGCGGCCGGGCCGGATTCACGCCCGACATCGCGTTCGAGACCGACAACTTCATCGCGGTCGAGAACCTCGTGGCGCAGGGGGTGGGCATGGCGATCCTTCCGCGCATGGCCGTGGTCTCGCTGCCGATGCTGTCGGGCATCGCGGCGCCGCGCCTGCCGAGCGCGGAGGCACGGACGCTCCACGTCGTCACCGCTCGCGGTGCCGAGCACGTGCCCGCGGTGGGGGCGGCGCTCGACGTCGTCGGCGAGGTGCTGGCCCGCCATCTCGGCTCCACGGGCATGGGCACCGCCCGCCGGTAGGATCGAGGGGATGTCTGCCACGCCCGATCCCCGCACCACGACCGCCACCGGCGCCGACGTTCGCGTTCGGTTCTGCCCCTCACCCACGGGGCTGCCGCACGTCGGTCTCATCCGCACCGTCCTGTTCAACTGGGCCTACGCCCGGCACAACGGCGGCAAGCTCGTCTTCCGCATCGAAGACACCGACGCCGCGCGCGACAGCGAGGAGAGCTACCAGCAGCTCCTCGAGGCGCTGCGGTGGATGAACATCGACTGGGACGAGGGTGTCGAGGTCGGAGGTCCGCACGCTCCGTACCGCCAGTCGCAGCGTCACGAGATCTACCGCGAGGTGCTCGACAAGCTCATCGCCGCGGGTGCCGTGTACGAGAGCTACTCGACCGCCGAAGAGATCGACGCGCGCAACGAGGCGAACGGCCGGGCGAAGCAGCTCGGCTACGACAACTTCGACCGCGACCTCACCGACGAGCAGAAGGCCGCCTTCCGCGCCGAGGGGCGCGAGCCCGCGTGGCGCGTGCGCGTGCCCGACGAAGACCTCACCTTCGTCGACCTCATCCGCGGCGAGGTCACTTTCCCGGCCGGGTCGTTCCCCGACTTCGTGATCGTTCGTGCCGGCGGCATCCCGCTGTACACCTTCGTGAACCCCGTCGACGACGCGCTCATGGGCATCACCCACGTCATCCGCGGCGAAGACCTCATGCCCTCCACCGCTCGTCAGCTCGCGCTGTACCGGGCGCTGCTCGACGCCGGGGTCACCGACTTCCTGCCGCGCTTCGGCCACATGCCGCTCGTGCTGGGCGAGACCGGCAACAAGAAGCTCTCCAAGCGCGACCCGCAGGCCGACCTCTTCCTGCAGCGCGAGAAGGGCTTCATCCACGAGGGCCTGCTCAACTACCTCTCGCTGCTCGGCTGGTCGCTCGCCAGCGACCGCGACGTATTCTCGCTCGACGAGATGATCGCCGCCTTCGACATCGCCGACGTCAACCCCAACCCGGCGCGCTTCGACCAGAAGAAGGCCGAGGCCATCAACGGCGATCACATCCGCATGCTGGATGCCGATGACTTCGCCGCCCGCATCGTGCCCTATCTCGCGGGGGCGGGCTTCATCGCGGAGCAGCCCAGCGAGGAGCACCGCGCGATCATCGCCCAGGCGGCGCCGCTCGTGCAGGAGCGCGTGCAGCTGCTGGGCGAGGTCCCTGGCATGCTCGGGTTCCTCTTCGTGTCGGAGGTCGACTACGCCGACGACGCGATGAAGGGGCTCCCCGCCAACGCGGGTGAGGTGCTCGTGGCATCCGTCGGCGCTCTCGAGCTTGTGCCCGAGGACGAGTTCACCGCCGCCGCGGTGCAGGAGGCCCTGTCGAAGGCCCTCGTGGAGGAACTCGGCCTGAAGCCCCGCGTCGCCTACGGCCCGCCGCGCGTCGCGCTGACCGGCCGTCGCATCTCGCCGCCGCTCTTCGAATCGATGGAACTGCTCGGCAAGACCGAGACGCTCCGCCGCCTCGGCGCCCTCGTGACGCACCGGGGCTGAGACGCTCCGACGATCCCCGCGACTCTCCGGTCGCGGGGATCGCGCGTTTCCGGCGCAGGGGAGCGGAACGCGGGAAATGCGACGCGAATCGGGGATCCGCGTGCGATTCTGCGACAGTGGCGTCCGGGCGACGCGCCGCCCAGGACGCGCCCGGGACGCGCGGGGCGGGGCCCCGGTTTGGTGCATCGCTCCGCGTCACGTAAGCTTGATCCTCGGCACGAGTTACGGCTCGAAGCCATTGGGGTATGGTGTAATTGGCAACACGGCGGTTTCTGGTTCCGTTGTTCTTGGTTCGAGTCCAGGTACCCCAGCTTCACGAAAAGGCCCGGTGATCGCACAGATCCCGGGCCTTTCGCGTATCCGCCGACGGCGCTCAGCCGTGAACCCGCTATGACGCTGCCGGTCGGTCATGGTCGTCGACGGAGACAGGGGCACAATGTCGGCATGGGACTGTTCGTACAGCGACCGGAAGAACCCGGCGAGTGGGCCGGCCTGCCCGGCGAGCCCGCCCGCCCGAAGACGCGAGCCGAGATGTTGCCCGACGACGAGCAGCCCGAGGCCTCGCCCGGCGGTCTGCTGGGCCTGGTCGACGCTCCCGTGACCTCGATCGAGATCCCGCTCGGCGGCGATCCGTCGTGATCCGTCGCACCGCCACACACGCGAGCCTGATCCTGGTGTCCGCGGCCGTCGTGGCTCTTCTCGCGGGGTGCACGCAGGAGACTCCGGATGCCGTGACCCCGACCGCCGTGGTGCCGAGCCCCGCGGCATCCGCTGATCAGGCCCTGGCCCCTTCGGTGGTCACTCCCGGCGATCTCGACGGTACGGACGTCTCCGTCGTCATCGCGACCTCTCTCGTGCTGGCCGTGCCCGACGGCACGGAGGCGGAGTGGACGGGGACCACCGACGACGTCTCGATCGCCGAGTTCTCGGGCGGAGGCCCCTCGGAAGGAGCGGTCTTCCGTCCCGGCTTCACCGCCCGCGCCCTCGGGACCACGGCCGCGACCCTCACCGGACCCGACGGGAAGACGGAGTCGTTCCGCATCTCGGTCGTCGCGCCGTAGCGCGGGGGCGGGCTCAGTAGCGGGAGAGCACCGCGAGCAGCTCCTCGCCGGAGTCCGCCTCTCGCCCGAGGCTCTTGCGCTGTACGTCGGCGAGGTGATGCTCGACCAGGGCGCACGCGGCGTCGGCGTCGCCCGCCTCCAGCATGTGGAGCAGCTGCTCGTGCTCGGCGATCGAGATCTCCTGGTCGATGTCGCGTCCGTAGATCGACAGGATCAGGGCCGTCCGCGACACGACTTCCGACATGTAGCGCACGAGCAGGGTGTTCTCGCTCTCGCGCGCGATCAGCAGGTGGAACTCGCCGCCGAGCCGCGCCGACACGGTCGGGCGCCGGGACTCCCAGGCCTCGCGCTCCGCCCGCACGTGAGTGCGCAGCCGTGCGAGGGCGGCCGGGTCTCGGCGTTCGGCGACCAGGCGCACGCCCTCGCGCTCGAGGGCGGCCCGCACGGTGAACGCGTCGCGCGCCTCGTCGATGGTCGGTCGGGCGACGGCGGCCGATCGACCCGGAGGTGAGTCGACCACGCCGTCTCCGACGAGGCGTTGCAGGACCGTCCGCACGAGCGTGCGGCTCACGCCGTAGTGCGCGGCGAGGGCTTCTTCGCCGAGCTTCGTGCCGGGCGTGAGCGCTCCCTCGATGATCGCGGCACGCAGAGCCTCGTAGGCGCGTTCCGCGCGATCCGACGGGCGGGGGTCGTCTGCGGGCGTCGATCGTGGCATGGCTCGACTGTATACGGAGAGAGACCCTCTCTCACGGTTCCAGAGGGCCGAAACCTGTTGGACGCATGGGTGAAACCCGCGCAGTCTGTATACGAGATAGGAATGCATCTGTATACAGAAAGGACGCCACGTGTACGTCACCCTCACCGCTCAGCAGCGCGAACTCTTCGACCGCTCCCTTTCCGCCGGCGAAGCACTCGATCTCGACGACCTCGCACGCACGGCTCTCACCGAAACGGCATCCGGGATCCGTCGCCGCCCCCTCCCGGGCGTGCAGCCCACGGAGTGGACGTGGCGCGACGACGTCGCCTTCACACCGTCGACCCAGCGCGTCTTGCGCGAAGAACACCGCCTCGAGCCCGGCACCGGTAAGGCGTTCGAGGTGCGGGCCGGCCAGATTCTGCGGGTGTCGCAGGTGTCGGGCGACCAGTGCGCCGACCTGAACGTCTTCAACCTGCACGACTACCGCGAGGCGATGCACGTCGGCCGCACGCGCACCCTGCACGGCATCCATCCGGACCAGGGATCGTTCCTGTGGTCGGCCCCGCCGCGCGAGCGGGCGATGATGTACCTGCTCACCGACGACGCCGGGCTCAACGACACCCTGTTCCCGCGGTGCAGCGCCGCGATGTACGAGTCGATGTTCGGCTTCGACGAGCACACGAACTGCGCCGACATGCAGGCCGAGGCGCAGCGCGAATACGGGCTGACCCCCGACGACGTGCACGACTCGTTCAACCTGTTCATGGGAACGCGGGTGAACCCCGACGGCACGTGCGAGGTCGTGCACCAGCACACCCCGGCCGACGCGTTCGTCGAGCTGATCGCGCTCATGGACGTGCTGGCCGTGCCGAACGTCTGCGGCAACGACATCTTCCGCACGAGCAACTACGCGCTGCGTCCACTCGATGTCACGGTGATGGATGCCGCGGAGGTCGACCTCGCCGCGGTCCCCGGCCTGCGCGCGCACCGCTCCCAGCGCACGCCCGCCGCGTTCACGCAGCCCCTCATCCGCACCGAGCGATCGCTGCGGCGCGACCCCGAGTACTCGCCGGCGTTCGCGCGCACGCCCGTCACCACCGAGCGGGTCGAAGTGTCGCTCGATGAGGCCGGGGCAGCGCTCCTCGATGCGCACGCGCGCCGCGACCTGTACGGCGACGACGACGAGGCGGCCCTGCGCGACCTGCTGATCAGCTGGTGGGTGGCCAGCCATGCCTGAGCCCACTACCCCGCACGAGGTCGACGACTTCGACACCCTGCCGCCCTATGAGCGCTACAAACTGCTCGCCGGTCTCATCGTCCCGCGTCCCATCGCGTGGATCACGACGGTCGACGCCGACGGGGTGGTCAACGCCGCGCCCTTCTCGATGTTCGCGATGGTGGGGGAGGACCCGCCCCTGCTGATGGTGAGCATCGACCGCCCCGCCGACGGTGGTCGCAAGGACACGGCGGCCAACATCGACGCGACGGGGGAGTTCGTCGTGCACCTGGTCGACCGTCCGCTCGCTGAGCAGATGGATGCCACGAGCACTCGGCATCCGTCCCACGTCGACGAACTCGCCCTCGTCGGCGTCGACACGGTGCCCGCGCAGACGGTGCGCCCGCCGGTCATCGCCGCCGCCCCCGTCGCCCTGGAGTGCGAACTCTGGCAGCGGCTCGAGATCCCCAGCCGCGAGATCTTCTTCGGCCGGATCCGGCGACTGCGCACGCGGTCCGGGCTCATCGACCGCGAGCTCATGCGCGTGCGCCTCGCCGACTACGCCCCGATCGGGCGGTTCGGCGCGAGCTTCTACACGACGACGATCGACCGTTTCACCCTCGCCGGCCAGCCGGCATCCACCTCCCTCGACACCCTCTGAGCACCATCCGAACCCGCAAGGAGCACCCATGTCCCCGTATCGCCGCGGCCCCGCCGCCGTCGCCACCCTCGCCGTCGCCGCCGTCGCCCTCAGCGCCTGTGCGGGCGCGGGAAGCGCGGCCGGCCCCGCTGCCCCGCCGTCGTCGGGCGCCGAGATCGGCTCCGTCGACCTCTCGAGCGTCTGCCCCTCGACGGTCGTCATCCAGACCGACTGGAACCCCCAGGCCGAACAGGGCGGGCTCTTCAACCTGCTCGGAGCGGATGCCGAGATCGACGCCTCACGCAAGAGCGTGTCGGGCCCGCTGATGTCGAAGGGCGAGTGGACCGGCGTGAACGTCGAGATCCGCGCCGGCGGCCCCGCGATCGGATTCCAGGGTGTGCCCTCGCAGATGTACACCGACCCCGACATCCTGCTCGGGTGGGTCAACACCGACGACGCGATCTCCGCCTCGGACGCCCTGCCGACGACGGCCGTCATGTCGACGTTCGAGAAGGCGCCGTGGGCGATCATGTGGGATCCGCAGACCTACCCCGACGTGCGCACGATCGCCGACATCGGCCGCACCTCGGCGACCGTCCGCTACTTCGACGGCACGACGTACATGGACTACCTGGTCGGGTCGGGACAGCTCCGCGCCGACCAGCTCGACGGCTCGTACGACGGCACGCCCGCCGGCTTCGTCGCGGCCGACGGAAAGGATGCGCAGCAGGGCTTCGCGACCGTCGAGCCGTGGGTGTACGAGAACGCGATCGCCGAGTGGGGTCGCCCCCTGTCGTACCAGCTGGTCGCCGACACGGGGTACCCGATCTACGCGGTGGCGCTGTCGGTGCGGACGGAGGACGTGACGGCGAAGAAGGACTGTCTCGAGAAGCTCGTGCCCGTCGTGCAGCAGGCGAGCGTGGACTACTTCGCGGATCCCGCCGCGGCCAACGACCTGCTCGTGCGCGCGGTCGAGGCCTACGACAACGGGTGGGTGTACCCCGCGGCCGAGGCCGAGAACTCTACGAAGCAGCAGCGGGAGCTGGACCTGGTCGCGAACGGTGCCGACGGCGTCTTCGGGTCGTTCGACGCAGACCGGGTGGCGAAGGTGCAGCAGATCGTCTCGCCGATCCTCGCCGACAAGGGCGTCGAGGTGAAGCAGGGTCTGACGCCCGAAGACCTGGCGACGAACGAGTTCCTGGATGCCGGGATCTCGCTGCCCTGACGAGCGCGAACGACTGCGGGGCCGGGGCGCATGACGCCGCGGCCCCGTCGTCATCTGCGGATTCGCTTTTCTGTTGCTCTGTGTTGTTTCGTGTTGTATCGTGTGGGAATCCTCGAAGGAGAACCCCGTGTACGCAATGGAGCGCCAGCAGCTCATCGAGCGCGAACTGCGCGACGTCGGACGTGTCAGCGTCGTCGACCTCGCCCGTCGCTTCGACGTCACGACCGAGACCGTGCGTCGTGATCTCGACCGTCTCGAGGGTCTCGGAACCCTCCGCCGCGTGCACGGCGGCGCGGTCGACGTCGCCCGGGGGAGCACCGCGGAATCGCCCCTGACCGAGCGCCGCGAGCGTCACCGCGACGCCAAGCGCGCGATCGCGGCCGCCGCCGCCTCGCTGCTCACCCCCGACTTCCGCGGCTCGATCTTCATCGACGCCGGAACCACCCCCGCCGCCGTCGCCGGCCTGCTGCCGGAGGCCCTCGGGGCGGGAATCGACGACGTCGAGATCGTTACGCACTCGCTCGAGGCCGCGCACCTGCTCGCCGGGGAGGAGCGCCTGTCGCTCACCACCATCGGCGGGCGCGTTCGCGGGGTCACCGGCGCCGCCGTCGGCGCGCACACCGTTCGCGCGATCGGCGAACTGCGCCCCGACATCGCGTTCGTGGGGACCAACGGACTGAGCGCCGGGTTCGGCCTCAGCACGCCGGACCCCGAAGAGGCCGCGGTCAAGGCCGCCATCATCCAGTCGGCGCGACGCATCGTGCTCGTGGCCGACGCCGCCAAGTTCGGCGAGGAGCTGCTCGTGCGCTTCGCGCGCCTCGACGAGCTCGACGTGCTCGTCACCGACGCGGCCCCGCCCGCTCCGCTCGCCGAGGCCCTCGCCGACGCCGACATCGAGGTGCGCATCGCATGATCGTCACACTGACCGCCAACCCCTCGGCCGACCGCGCCGTCGTGCTCTCCGACGCCCTCGCGCCCGGTGAGGTGCAGCGCGCGCTGTCGTCGCGCGAAGACGCCGGCGGCAAGGGCGTCAACGTGGCGCGCGTCGTCGCCGCCGCCGGCGCCCCCGCCCGCGCCGTCGTCCCCGTGGGCGCGCACGATCCCTACCGGGTGCTGCTCGAAGACACCGGCATCGCCCTCGACCTCGTCGACGTCGCCGGTCGCGCCCGGGCCAACCTCACCATCACCGACCCGGCGGGCGAGACCACCAAGCTGAACCTGCCGGGCGCCGAGCTCTCGTCGGCCGAAGCGCAGGCCGTGACCGACGGTGTCGTGGCCGCGGCCGAGGGCGCGACCTGGCTCGTGCTCGCGGGGTCGCTCCCGCCGGGTGTCCCGGCGTCGTTCTACGCCGACCTCGTCGCGGCCGTCCGCGAACGCTGGGCAGCAGACGCCCCCCGCATCGCCGTCGACGCCTCCGGCGCAGCCCTGGCCGAGGTCGTGGCCACCGCGCGGCCCGACCTCATCAAGCCCAACCACGAGGAGCTCGCCGAACTGGTCGGCGAAGACGCCGCGGGCGACCTCGACGTGATCACCGAAGCCACCCGACGCGCGCACCAGCTCGTGCCCGAGCACGTGGCATCCGCCCTCGTCACCCTCGGCGCCGACGGAGCGCTGCTTTTCACGGCCGAGGGAGCCTGGCGCGGATACGCCCCCAAGGTCCAGGTCGCGAGCACGGTCGGCGCGGGCGACAGCTCGCTGGCCGGCTACCTGCTCGCCGACCTCGAGGGGGCCTCCGCCCCCGACCGCCTCGCCCGCAGCATCGCCTACGGCGCCGCCGCTGCGACCCTGCCGGGCACGCAGCCCCCGACCCCGGCCGATCTGCCCGCGGGCCCGATCGCCGTTTCCGTTTTCTCCACCCCCACCGCCACATCCTGACCACGGAGGTCACGACAATGTCCGACATCATCACTCCGGAGCTCGTCAGCCTCGACGCGCCCCTGGGCGCCGACAAGCAGTCGGTGATCCGTGCCCTCGCCGAGCGCGTCGTCGCGCAGGGCCGCGCGACCAGCGCGCAAGAGCTCTTCGACGACGCGTGGGCCCGCGAGCAGAAAGACGAGACGGGCCTGCCCGGCGGCATCGGCATCCCGCACGCGCGCAGCGCCTCGGTCACCGAGCCCACCCTCGCCTTCGCCCGCCTGACGCCCGGCGTCGACTTCGGCGCCCCCGACGGCCCGGCCGACATCGTGTTCCTCATCGCCGCGCCCGCCGGTGCCGACGAGGCGCACCTCTCGGTGCTGTCGCAGCTCGCCCGCAGCCTCATGAACAACGACTTCATGTCGGGCCTGCGCGCGGCGCAGACGCCCACCGACGCCGTGAAGATCATCACGGATGCCATCACCCCGGCCGCCGCGCCCGCCGCAGCCGCCGCGCCCGCAGCCGCACCCGCACCCGCCGCGACCCGCGCCGAGTCGCGCGGCGCCACGACCACCACGACGAAGAAGATCGTCGCGGTCACCGCGTGCGCCACCGGCATCGCCCACACCTTCATGGCCGCCGACGCGCTCACCGCCGCCGGCGCCGAGACCGAGGGCGTCGAGCTCATCGTCGAGCCGCAGGGCTCCAGCGGCTACAAGGCCCTTCCGCAGAGCGTGATCGACGACGCCGACGCCGTGATCTTCGCGGTCGATGTCGACGTGCGCGAGCCGCAGCGCTTCGCGGGCAAGCCCGTCGTCCGCGCGGGCGTCAAGCGCGGCATCGAGCAGCCGAAGCAGCTCATCGCCGAGGCCCTCGCCGCCAGCGAGAACCCGAACGCCGCTCGCGTGCCGGGCGCCGGCGCCGCGGCATCCGCCTCTGAGGTCCCCGTCGCGCAGCAGTCGGTGGGTCGCCGCATCCAGCGCTGGCTGCTCACCGGTGTCAGCTACATGATCCCGTTCGTCGCCGGTGGCGGTCTGCTGATCGCCCTCGGCTTCCTGCTCGGCGGCTACAAGGTCACCGAGAACGCGGCCAACATCATCATCCAGAACTCGCTGTGGGACCTGCCCACCGAGAACCTGACCTCGTCGTTCGGCCCGCTGGGGCAGTACCTCGGCTCCGTCGCGTTCATGATCGGCGCCACCTCCATGGGCTTCCTGGTCGCCGTGCTCGCCGGGTTCATCGCCTATGCGATCGCCGACCGCCCGGGCATCGCGCCCGGCTTCGTCGCCGGTGCCGTGGCCGTGCTCATGAACGCCGGCTTCATCGGCGGCATCATCGGCGGTCTGCTGGCCGGTTTCATCGCCTGGTGGCTCGGACGCTTCGACGCGCCGCGGTGGCTGCGCGGTCTGATGCCCGTCGTGATCGTGCCGTTCCTCGGGTCGATCTTCGCCTCCGGTCTGATGATCCTCTTCCTCGGTCGTCCGATCGCCGCCCTCATGACGGCGCTGACCGACGGCCTCACCTCGCTCGCCGCGAGCGGTGCCGGCGCCATCCTGCTGGGCGTGATCCTCGGCCTGATGATGTGCTTCGACCTCGGCGGACCGGTCAACAAGGTCGCCTACGTCTTCGCCACGACCGGCCTCGCCGCGGCCACGCAGACCAACACCGCGCCGTACCTCATCATGGCCGCGGTCATGGCCGCCGGCATGGTGCCCCCGCTCGCGATGGCGCTGGCCTCGACAATCCTCGCCCGGGGCAAGTTCACCCCCGTCGAGCGCGAGAACGGCGCAGCCGCGTGGCTGCTCGGCGCCTCGTTCATCTCCGAGGGCGCGATCCCGTTCGCCGCGGCCGACCCGCTGCGCGTCATCCCCGCGTCGATGGTCGGCGGTGCGATCACCGGTGGTCTGAGCATGCTCATCGGTGTGCAGTCGTACGCCCCGCACGGCGGCTTCTTCGTGCTCTTCGCGATCAACCCCGTGTGGGGTTTCCCGCTGGCGATCATCGCGGGTACCGTCGTGACGGCGCTCATCGTCGTCGCTCTCAAGGGCATCGGCCGCAGCACCAAGGACGCCGCCGTCACCGAGGCTGCGCCCGCAGCCACGGTCGCCGCGTAAACACCCCCGTCGAATCGGAAGGATTCACCATGGCAGAACGTCAGGCCACCATCGCCAGCAGCTCCGGACTCCACGCCCGCCCCGCGAAGCTCTTCGTGCAGGCCGTGCAGGAGAAGAAGGTGCCCGTCACCATCTCGGCCGACGGCGGAGCCGACCTCAACGCCGGCAGCATCCTCTCGCTCATGGGTCTCGGCGCCGGTCACGGCACGGTCGTGACGCTCAAGGCCGAGGGCGAGGGTGCCGAGCAGGCGCTCGACGAGCTCGTCGCCCTGCTCGAGACGGATCTCGACGCGCAGTAAGCACCTCGCATCAGAACACCGGATGCCGCGGGCCCCAGGGCTCGCGGCATCCGGTGTTCTCGTGTGTCGGGACGGAGGCCCGTCAGATCTCCGTCGAGTCGCCCGGCTTGAGGTCGACGAACGACCCGCCGTGCTGCTCGACGGCCCAGGTGAGGCGTGCATCGCCCATCTGCTTGCCCGCGACCGACAGGGTCATGTCGTGCGTGGCGAACACGCGTTCGGGCTTGACATCGAGCACGTAGTCGATGGCGTCGCCGATCTTCAGCCACGGGGCTCCAACGGGGGCTGCGAGCAGCGCGACCTTCTTGTGCTTGGGAACGGCGTACGAGTCACCGGGGTAGTAGAGGGACTCGTTGACGAGGACGCCGACGTTGTCGACCACCGGGATCGACGAGTGGATGACCTCGTGCTTCCCGCCGAAGAACTCCAGGTGGAACGGACCCAGGTCCAGCGTGTCGCCGGGGTTCACTACCGACACGTCGAAGCCGGCGGCGGCCTCGCGCACGCCCTCCGGACCGTAGACCGGCACGCCGGGGTGGGCTTTCTGCAGACGTGTGAGGTGCTCGGGGGTCCAGTGGTCGGCGTGCTCGTGCGTGATGACGATGCCGACGAGCCCGTCGAGGTCGTCGAGCGGCGAGGTGAAGCTGCCCGGATCGATGACCAGGCTGTGTCCGGCTTCAGAGACGACGAGGGCGGCGTGTTCGTGCTTGGTGAGACGCATGAGTCGAGTCAACTCCCGGCGGCGGGGGCACGGCAAGCGCTGGCGCATCGGGTGAACAGCGTCTAATGCCTCTTCCGTCGCGCGTGCTCGCGCGGTACGGTGGCCGGACACGCCCGGGAATTCGGTGGCTCGGCCCCGATTTTGCGTGCGCGTCATTCGTGATGCATACTTGAACGGTTGCGACGCGGCCCCATCGTATAGCGGCCTAGTACGCCGCCCTCTCACGGCGGTAACGCGGGTTCGAATCCCGCTGGGGTCACCAACACGACGAAGAGCCTCGACCGGATGGTCGGGGCTCTTCGTCGTTGTCGGCGACGGTGTCCGGACGAGGAGCTGCGTGCGCGGGTTGGGCCCCACCGCCGTCGCCCGCCGCTCAGCCCTCGCGCGCCGCGCGGCGACGCCGGATCACGCGCCGCACGCCCCACACGATCGCCCAGGCCGCGCCGGCGACGACGATCCAGGGCAGGAGGAATCCGAGGCCGATCACGAGTCCGTTGAGGGTCGCGACGAGGCCGTTCCACCCGGCGACCAGGCCGTCGCCGAAGCCCGCGGGATCCGCGGTGACCGTGGCCGTGCGCGCGTTCAGCTGAACGCTGAGCGACGACAGGGCGACCTGCGACTCGATGCTCTGCAGCACCTGGCGGTCGCTGTCGAGCTGCGCCTGCCGATCGGCGAGCGCGGACTCGGCGGTGACGAGGTCGGACACCGACGCGGCCTGAGCGAGCAGTTCGGTGAGGCGGGCGACCGAGGCTTCGCCGGCGGCGACGCGGGCGCGCAGGTCGACGCTCTGCTCGGTCACGTCGGAGCGTGTCACGCTCGTCGCCGTGACGTCGCCGACGGAGCCGAGGCCGTCCATCACCTGCGTCAGGGTGTCGGCGGGCACGCGCACGGTGATCCAGCCCGAGTCCGTGGTCGGCGTCGTCGACGCGGCGCCGTCGACGGGTACGAGCACCTGCCCACCGCCGACCTGCGACGACTCGACGTAGCCTCCGACCCCGGTCGCCGTCGCACTGATGGCGGCGATCGCCGCGGCGACGTCGTCGACCTCGACGGTGCTCGATCCGGTGGTCACGATGTCGCGCCCCGCGGTGGCGGTTCCGGATGCCGCGGACCCCTGTTCCGTCGAGCTCGCACCGGCAGAACCCGAGGTGCCGGCATCCGGACCCGGGGCGACCGGCGCGGTGTCGGCGACCGAACCGCCCGCGGACTGATCGCGCGATCCGGACTCCGGGGCGCTTCCGGCCTCGATCGCGGTGCTCGAAGCGCCGGTGCCCTGCGTGACGCCGAGCGAGGGCCCGACGATCGCGGCGACCACGACGACGGCCGCGGCCGCGGCGACACCGGTCCAGACGCCGCGGCGTCGCCGACGCCGCCGGTCGCGCTCATCGGCGATGCGACCGAACACGGCGGCTTCGATGGCCTCCACGCGGTCGTGGGACAGAGGGGGAAGGGTCGGGGTGGTCATGGGGTCTCCGTCTCCATCGCGGTGGCGCGCACCCGGGAACGGATGCGGGAGAGGCGATTGCGCACCGTGCCGTGCGAGACGCCGAGCGACGCGGCGGCCGCCTCGTAGTCGTAACCCTCGGCGGCGCACAGGCGGAAGATCTCGCGATCCAGCTCGCTCAGACGGTCCACGGCGGCGAGGATCGCGGCGACCGTCTGCGCCTGCACGACCTGCGCCTCGACATCGACGGCCGAGGGGATCTCGTCGTCGAGCGCCGCGTGCGAACCGTGGCGGCGTCGAGCCCGCAGCTTGTTCTGCGCCTGCAGCCGGCACACCGTTACGAGCCACGGCAGGAGCGAGGCACCCTCGAGACGCAGCGACGGGATCTTCCGCCACGCGACGACGAAGGTCTCCTGCGCGACGTCCTCGGCATCGGCCGTCACGCCGAGCAGCCCGAACGCGACCCAGTACACCGGCCGCACGTACGCGCGGTACAGCGTGCGGAAGGCCGCCTCGGAGCCGGCCGCGGCGCGCGCGACGAGCGCCCCGTCGTCGATCACGTCGTCGGTCATCGGCATCCACTTCCCGATCGGGCCGAGGCTCTGCGAGCACTCTCTCACTACAGAAGTGTCCGGTCCGAGCGGATCGTCTCACGGATGTACGCACGTTATGAGCACTACTTGCATAAGGCGGTGGCCGACGGGGAGCACCGGATAAACTCGAGCGTTTCCCCCGACGAAAGGCCCCGCGATGGAGCTGCAGCTCGACCCGCTCTTCCAGACGATCACGCTGGTGGTGCTGGTCGTCATCCTCATCGCCGACCTGCTCATCATCCTCAAGCGCCCGCACATCCCGGCGCCGAAGGAGTCGACGCTGTGGGTCGTCTTCTACGTCACGCTCGCGCTGATCTTCGCCGGGGTGCTGTGGATCGTCGCCGGGGGAGAGGTCGCGGGTCAGTTCGTCGCGGGCTGGCTCACCGAGTACAGCCTGTCGATCGACAACCTGTTCGTTTTCGTGCTGATCATGGGCCAGTTCTCGGTGCCGCGCCGGTACCAGCAGGAGGTGCTGATGGTCGGCATCATCATCGCGCTCATCCTGCGTGGCGCGTTCATCCTGGTCGGCGCGACGATCATTGAGAACTTCAGCCCGATCTTCTACCTCTTCGGCGCCTTCCTCATCTACACCGCGATCCGCCAGGCGTTCCCCGGCGACGACCACGACGACGACTCGCAGAAAGAGAACCTCATCGTGCGGACGCTGCGTCGCGTGCTGCCGATGAGCGACGAGTACGACGGCAAGAAGGTCATCACGCGCATCAAGGGCAAGAAGGTCTTCACGCCCATGATCATCGTGTTCGTCGCGATCGGCGTGACCGATCTGCTGTTCGCGATCGACTCGATCCCCGCGATCTTCGGCATCACGCAGAGCCCGTTCATCGTCTTCACCGCGAACCTCTTCGCGCTGATGGGTCTGCGCCAGCTGTACTTCCTGCTGGGCGACCTGCTCGACCGCCTGAAGTACCTGCACTACGGCATCGCGTTCATCCTCGCGTTCATCGGCGTGAAGCTGATCCTGCACGCGATGCACGTCAACGAGCTGTCGTTCCTCAACGGCGGGGAGCCCATCGAGTGGGCGCCCGAGATCTCGACGTGGGTCTCGCTCGCGGTGATCGTGCTGTCGATGGCGGTCGCGACCCTCGCGAGCCTCGCATCGTCGCGCAAGGAGTCGTCGGCGAACGACCGTCACGAGGCAGCGGCGGAGGTCGCAGACGAGAAGGGCACCCCCGCGACCGTGGAGCAGCCCGAGCGCGACTGAGCGCCTGAGGGCTGGTCGTCGAGGACCCTGAGCTTGTCGAAGGGTCCGGGCCCAGCAGGGTCCGGTGGCTTCGACAGGCTCAGCCACCTGGGTGAGGGCCCGCGGGGTCCGGTGGCTTCGACGGGCTCAGCCACCTGGGTGGGGGTCTGTGCGTTTCGGTGGCTTCGACGGGCTCAGCCACCTGGGCGGGGGTCTGTGCGTTTCGGTGGCTTCGACAGGCTCAGCCACCTGGGTCGACAGGCTCAGCCACCTGGGGTCACGGCATCCGCCCCGCTAGAACGCGCGCAGGTTGGCCTGCAGGCCGCCGTCGACGTACTCCTCGCGGAGGATGCCGCGCCGGCGCAGGATCGGCACGAGGTCGTCGAGCACACGGTGCACGGTGACCGGGTGCAGGTCGCCCCACAGCAGCACGCCGTCGTTGCCCCAGTCGCCGAGCTCCTCGATGCGGTCGGCGAACTCGTCGGCCGTCCCCACGAAGCCGGAGCCGTCGTTCAACCGGCCCAGGCGCGCGTGCGCGGAGAAGATCGTGCGCAGGGGAGCGTCGTCGTCGTGTTTTCCGACGAGGCGGCGGATGCTGCCCTCCGACACGTGCTCGCCGAAGATCGAGCGGTCGAGCGGCTTGTCGAGGTCGAGCCCGGTGAGATCGGTCTCGAGATCGCTGGACTGCTTGCGCGCGATGGCGACCAGCGCCTCGTCAGTCGGATCGGCGGATGCCGCGACCAGACGATCGGCTTCCTCCGGCGACGAGACGAGCACGGGCTGGATCGCGAAGAGGATCTTGATGTCGGACGCCGTGCGCCCCGCTGCTTCGGCGGCCGCGTGGATGCGACCGCGATACGCGCGGATGCTCTGCTCGTCGAGGGGCGCGAGCGCGAGCTGCACGTCGGAGTTGTGCCCCGCGAACGACAGGCCACGGCCCGATCCGCCGGGGGAGACGATCGCCGGCGCGCCGTCGGTGAAGGGGACGGCGTTGAGCGGCCCGTCGAAGCCGAAGTGCTCGCCTCGGTGCTGCACCGCCTCGAGCTTCGTACCGTCGGCGTAGACACCCGTCTCCTCATCGGCGACCAGAGCGCCCTCACCCCAGCTGTTCCAGAGCTTCCGGATGCCGTCGAGCCACTCTTCGGCACGGTCGTAGGCCGCGTCGTGCCCGAGCTGCGGCGCGGCGGAGAAGTGTCGCGCGCTGCCGGTGTCGGTCACGACGTTCAGGCCGAGACGGTGGCCGCTCAGGTGCTGGAGCGTCGCGAACTGCCGGGCGGCGGTGTACGGCAGGTACGCGGCCGGGTTGACCGTCGGCACCACGCCCAGGTGCCGCGTCGCCGCGAACAGGTACGGCGCGAGCAGCAGCGGGTCGTGCTTGGGCCCGCCGAAGGCGTGTCGCACGCGCAGGTCGATCGTGTCGGCGCTGCCGAGCGAGGGCGCGTCTTCGATGATCAGCAGGTCGAAGCCGGCCTGCTCGAGCGTGCGGGCGGAGTCCTGGTAGAGGCCGGGCTCGGTCCAGCGGTGGTTCCAGCGCAGGGAGGGGTGGCCCCACCCGTGCGGGCCGAATCCGCGCGCGAGGAACCAGCCGAAGTGCTGCAGCCGGCTCACAGCACGACCGTCTCGCGCTCGAGGACGGGCACGCCGACGAGCGCCTGGTCGAGGTCGGCCAGCAGGTCGTCGATGTCTTCGATGCCGATCGACAGGCGGATCGTGCCGGGGAAGACCCCCGCCCGCTGGCGCTCCTCGACGGTGCGGGCGGCGTGCGAGGTGCTCTGCGGGTGCAGCACGAGCGAGCGCACGTCGCCGAGGTGGGTCATGTGCGTGATGACCTCGACCGACTGCACGACGTGTCGCGCGGCCTCGAGACCGCCGCGCAGGGTGACGGTGAAGACCGAGCCGAAGCCGCGCGTGAGATACCGCTCACCGAGGTCGTGGTGGGGGTGCGAGTCGAGACCGATGTAGTCGACGCGCTCCACCTCGGGGCGCTGTTCGAGCCAGCGGGCGACGGCGAGGGCGTTCTGCGACTGACGTTCGACGCGCAGGCTCAGCGTCTCGATGCCCTGGCCGATGAGGAAGGCGTTCAGCGGCGAGGGCGAGGGGCCGAACCGCGGCGCCACGCTCTCGCGGAGGTACTGTCCGCGCGCGCGGGCGCCGTACTTCTCGGCGTAGCTCGCCCCGCCCAGGCGGTCGGTCTGCACGAGGTGGGGGAAGCGGTGACCGGATGCCGCGGCGTCGAAGCGACCGTCGTCGACGATGACCCCGCCGAGCACGGCGCCTTGACCGGCGAGGAACTTGCTCGCCGAGTGCACGACGACGGCGGCCCCGTGCTCGATCGGGCGGAGCAGGTACGGAGTGGTGAACGTGCTGTCGACGACGAGCGGGATGCCGTGCTCGGCGCCGATCGCGGCCACCGCGGCCACGTCGAGCACGTCGTTGCGGGCGTTCGAGAGCGTCTCGGCGAAGAGGGCCCGCGTGCGGGGCGTGATCGCGGCGCGCCAGGCATCGAGGTCATCGGTGTCGACGAAGGTCGTCTCGACCCCCAGACGCGCGAGGTTGTCGAGCAGGAGACCGCGGGTGCCCTCGTAGATGTGCTCCGACACGACGACGTGGTCGCCCGCGCCCGCGAGGGCGAGGAGCGCGACGGTGACCGCCGCCTGACCGCTCGACACGAGCACGGCCTGGTCGCCGCCCTCGAGCGAGGCGAGGCGCTCCTCGACGGCGTGCACGGTGGGGTTGCCGGTGCGGCTGTATCCGAAGCCCGTGCCCTCGCCGAAGTGCGCGGCCGACTCGTCGAGGTCGCTGAACGTGAAGCCCGCGGTGAGGTAGATCGGGGTCGCGCGGGGGCTCGCCTGCGCGGTCGCCGATCCTGCGTGGACCTGGCGAGTGGAGAAACCGGTGTCGGCGCCTGCGGCCATGGCGCACTCCTTCCTTCGGGTCGGCCCAGATTCGCACGCGCGGGCGCCGGGCGACGAAACGTGCGTCGCTCTGTGACACCGCCGGCGAGGCATCCGGTGCCTCTTCGTGACGGCAGGGGTGTCGGATGCCGGTGGTATCGTGACGACGTGCGGATCGCTCGCCTCCTCCTTAGCGGCCGCGACGAGACCTTGTCCTAGGCCTCTCTCGTCGCGGAGTTCGTCGCGGGCCTCACACCCCCTTCCGAGGAGAAACGCAAGACATGAGCACGATTCCCGAGAACCCTCGCACCCTGGCCGAGAAGGTCTGGGACGACCACCTCGTCGTCAAGGGCGAGAACGGTCAGCCCGACCTCATCTACATCGACCTGCACCTCGTGCACGAGGTCACCAGCCCCCAGGCCTTCGACGGCCTGCGCGGCGAGGGGCGCCCCGTGAGGCGGCTCGATCTGACGATCGCGACCGAAGACCACAACACCCCGACACTCGACATCGACAAGCCGATCGCCGACCTCACCAGCCGTACCCAGATCGACACGCTGCGCCGCAACGCCGACGAGTTCGGCGTCCGCATCCACTCGCTGGGCGACAAGGAGCAGGGCATCGTCCACGTGGTCGGTCCGCAGCTCGGCCTCACCATGCCGGGCATCACCGTCGTGTGCGGCGACTCGCACACTTCGACCCACGGCGCGTTCGGCGCGATGGCGTTCGGCATCGGCACGAGCGAGGTCGAGCACGTGCTCGCCACGCAGACGCTGCCGCTCAAGCCCTTCAAGACGATGGCCATCACCGTCGAGGGCGAGCTGAAGCCCGGCGTCACCGCGAAAGACATCATCCTCGCGATCATCGCCAAGATCGGCGCCAACGGCGGGCAGGGCTACGTGCTCGAGTTCCGCGGCAGCGCGATCCGCTCCCTCTCGATGGAGGGGCGCATGACGATGTGCAACATGTCGATCGAGGCCGGCGCCCGCGCGGGCATGATCGCCCCCGACGAGACGACCTTCGCCTACGTCAAGGACAAGCCGCACGCTCCGCAGGGCCAAGACTGGGACGACGCGGTCGCCTACTGGCGCACACTGCCGAGCGATGAGGGCGCCGCCTACGACGCCGAGGTGTTCCTCGACGCCGCCGAGCTCGAACCCTTCGTCACCTGGGGCACGAACCCCGGTCAGGGCGTCTCGCTGAGCGACGTCGTCCCCACCCCGGCCGACATCGTCGACGCCAACGAGCGCGCCGCGGCCGAGCGGGCGCTCGAGTACATGGACCTGCAGGCCGGCACCCCGATGAAGGACATCCCGGTGGATGCCGTGTTCATGGGCTCCTGCACGAACAGCCGCATCGAAGACCTCCGCGCCTTCGCCTCGGTCATCGAGGGGCGCACCAAGGCGGAGAACGTCCGCGTCATGGTCGTGCCGGGATCGGCGCGCGTGCGCCTCGAAGCCGAGGCCGAGGGCCTCGACAAGGTCTTCACCGACTTCGGCGCCGAGTGGCGCTTCGCCGGGTGCTCGATGTGCCTGGGCATGAATCCCGACCAGCTGGCCCCGGGGGAGCGCTGCGCGTCGACCTCGAACCGCAACTTCGAAGGACGCCAGGGCAAGGGCGGCCGCACGCACCTCGTGTCGCCGCTCGTCGCCGCGGCCACGGCCGTGCGCGGAACGCTGTCGAGCCCGGCCGATCTGGACCCCGTTCCCACCGAGACCGTTTCGACCGGGGCGGAGGCCTGACATGGAGAAGTTCACCACGCACACCGGAATCGCGGCCCCGCTGAAGCGGTCGGCCGTCGACACCGACCAGATCATCCCCGCCGTGTTCCTCAAGCGCGTCACCAAGACGGGCTTCGAAGACGCCCTGTTCTCGAACTGGCGCCAAGACCCCGGGTTCGTTCTCAATCAGGACGCCTACCGCTCGGCATCCGTTCTCGTCGCCGGCCCCGACTTCGGAACGGGATCCAGCCGCGAGCACGCCGTGTGGGCGCTGCGCGACTACGGGTTCCGCGTCGTGCTGAGTCCGAAGTTCGCCGACATCTTCCGCGGCAACTCGGGCAAGCAAGGCCTGGTCACGGGGGTGATCACCGAAGACGAGGTCGAGCAGATCTGGGCCGTCCTCGAGGCGCACCCCGGCACCGAGATGACCGTCGACCTGCAGGCGAAGACCGCCACGGTCGGCGGCCTCACGGTCTCTTTCGAGATCGACGATTACACTAGGTGGCGGCTTCTCGAAGGGCTCGACGACATCGGGCTCACGCTGCGTGACGAAGACAAGATCACGCAGTTCGAGGCGCGCCGCGAGGCATGGCGGCCGCAGACCCTTCCGGTCCGCTGAGCCCGATCGACCCGATCGGGTCGATCTGCCGCCCCTCGTCCACGAAGTGAGGTCCACCCCCCATGAGCACACTCGTCACCGATTCCGGAGACCAGAACCCCGAACAGCCGGACTGGGAGGCGGCCGAGACCCTCGCGATCCGCGGCGGCCGGCCCCTGCGCGGAACCGTCGAGGTCAAGGGCGCGAAGAACCTGGTGACGAAGGCCATGGTGGCCGCGCTCCTGGGCGAGACCACGAGCACGCTGCGCGACGTGCCGATGATCAGCGACGTCAAGGTCGTCCGCTCGCTCCTCGAGGTGCACGGCGTCACGGTGACCGAGGGTGACGAGGAGGGCACGCTCCACCTCGACCCCTCGGGCGCCGTCGCCGCGCACTTCGAAGAGATCGACGCCCACGCGGGCGCGTCGCGCATCCCGATCCTCTTCTGCGGCCCGCTGCTGCACCTCCTGGGTGAGGCGCTCATCCCCGACCTCGGCGGATGCCGCATCGGCGATCGCCCCATCAACTTCCACATGGACGCCCTGCGCGCCTTCGGTGCCGTCGTCGACAAGAGCTACGAGGGCATCCGCATCACGGCGCCCAACGGCCTGCACGGCGCCTCGATCGAGCTGCCGTACCCCAGCGTGGGCGCGACCGAGCAGGTGCTGCTCACGGCCGTCCGTGCGAAGGGCGTGACGGAGCTGCGCAACGCCGCGATCGAGCCCGAGATCATGGATCTCATCGCCGTGCTGCAGAAGATGGGCGCGATCATCTCGTACGAGCCCAACCGCGTCATCTTCATCGAAGGCGTCGACAAGCTCGTCGGCTTCGACCACCGCGCGATCTTCGACCGCAACGAGGCCGCGTCGTGGGCCTGCGCCGCGCTCGCGACCGACGGCGAGATCTTCGCCAAGGGTGCGCGCCAGCAGGACATGCTGACCTTCCTCAACGTCTTCCGCAAGGCCGGCGGATGGTTCGACGTGCGCGAAGACGGCATCCTCTTCCGCCGCGGCGACGCCCTCAAGCCCGTCATGGTCGAGACCGACGTGCACCCCGGCTTCATGACCGACTGGCAGCAGCCGCTCATCGTGGCCCTCACGCAGGCGTCCGGCACCTCGACGGTGCACGAGACGGTGTACGAGAACCGTCTCGGCTTCACCGAGGCCCTCAACAAGATGGGCGCCGACATCACCGTGCACCCGAAGGGCATCTCGAGCCCCGACCGCCGCGTTCCGCGTCGTTCGCTCGAGCAGGCCGCCGTCATCAACGGCCCGACGCCCCTGCACGGCGCCGACGTCGAGGTGCCCGACCTGCGCGGCGGCTACAGCTACGTCATCGCGGCCCTGGCCGCCGAGGGCGAGTCGACGGTGCGCAACATCGGCATCATCCGCCGTGGCTACGAGAAGTTCCTCGAGAAGCTGACCGCTCTCGACGCCGACTTCGACGTCGTGGGCTGACCAGTGGCCGCCTCGCCCGAGAAGACGAAGCCGAGCGCCTTCTGGCCGCTCGCGGCGATCATCGTGCCCATCACGGGCCTGTTCGCCCGCATCGAGATCCGCGGGGCCGAGAACCTCCCGCGGGAGGGCGCGTACGTCATCGCTCCGAACCACAACTCGGAGTTCGATCCGGTGATCGTCGCCGTCGCGGTGTGGCGTCTCGGGCGCGCACCGCGGTTCATGGCGAAAGAGAGCCTGTTCAAGGTCCCCGTTCTCGGGGCCGCCCTGAAGGCGACCGGAATGGTGCCCGTGCCGCGCACCTCGACGAGCGCGAACCAGTCGATGAAGGCCGCGCAGCAGATCGCGAGCGACGGCCGCGGCGTCATCGTCTACGCCGAGGGAACCCTCACGCGCGATCCCGAGCTGTGGCCCATGCGCGGCAAGACCGGCGCGGTGCGCCTCGCCCTCGCCGCCGACCTGCCGCTGATTCCGATGGCGCAGTGGGGCGTGCAGCAGATCCTCCCGCGCTACGGCAAGCTGAAGTTCCCGCGTCGCTCGCACGTGATCGTCGAGATCGGACCCGCGATGGACCTCAGCGAGTACACCGCGACCGCGACTCAGCCCGCCACGCTCGCCAAGGCCACCGACGCGATGATGAACCGCATCACCGAGATGCTCGCCGGCATCCGGGGCCTTCCCGCTCCGACCGAGCGCTGGAACCCGTCGCAGCACGGGCAGAACGAGACGGGCCGCCTTGACGCGTAAGGCGGTCGTGCCCACCACCGGGCCCAAGGTCGCCGTCGTCGGCGCGGGCAGCTGGGGCACGACGTTCGGCAAGATCCTCGCCGACGGCGGGGCCTCGGTCGTCATGTGGGCGCGCCGCCCCGAACTGGCCGCCGAGATCACCGAGTCCAAGCGCAACAGTCGTTACCTCTCGGGCATCAACCTGCCGCGGACCATGACCGCGACGACCGATCTGGCCGAGGCGCTGAACGGCGCCGAGCAGATCTTCCTGTCGGTGCCGAGCCAGTCGCTGCGCGAGAACCTCGCGGCCATCCGTCCGCTCGTCGAACACACCGACGTACCGCTCGTCTCGCTCATGAAGGGCGTCGAGAAGTCGACCGGCCTGCGCATGAGCCAGGTCATCGAACAGGTGCTCGAGTGCGACCCGGCGCGCATCGCCGTGGCATCCGGCCCCAACCTCGCCCTCGAGATCGCCCGCGAGCAGCCGACTGCGGCGGTCATCAGCTCGTTGAGCCCCGAGACCGCCGAGGCCGTGGCCCGTCGCGCGCGCAACAGGTACTTCCGCTCGTTCGTGAACACCGACGTGATCGGCACGGAGTTCGGCGGCGTGCTGAAGAACCTCATCGCCGTCGCGATCGGCATCGTCGACGGCGTCGGCTACGGCGAGAACACGAAGGCCTCGATCATCACGCGCGGTCTGGTCGAGATGACCGACTTCGCCGTCGCGCAAGGCGCCCAGCCCGAGACGCTGCAGGGCCTCGCGGGCCTCGGCGACCTCATCGCGACGTGCCAGTCGCCGCTCAGCCGCAACAACACCGCCGGGCGCCTGCTCGGCCAGGGGTACGGCTACAAAGAGGTCGTGGCCCAGATGCAGCAGACCGCGGAGGGCCTGGCATCCGTCGCCCCCGTCCTGCAGCTCGCGAAGCAGGTCGGCGTCGACATGCCCATCGTGCAGCAGGTCAAGATGGTGCTCGACGGGACCATGGACCCGCGCGACATCGCACCGCACCTGACGACAGACGACGACCAGCCGCAGGGCGAGAGGACGCAGAATGACCAAACCGGTGGTGGTGGTGCTCTTCGGCGGGCGCTCCAGCGAGCATTCGATCAGTTCCGCCACGGCGGGCGGGGTGCTGCGGGCGATCGACCGTGACCGCTTCCGGGTCATCCCGGTCGGCATCACGCGCGACGGCGCCTTCGTGCTCGAAGACGACGATCCCGACAAGTTCGCGCTGATCCCCGACGCGCTGCCCGAGGTGCGCGACAACGGCACGCGCGTGCGCCTGCCCGATTCGACGCTCTCGCGCGAGTGGACGGTGACGGATGCCGAGGGCACCCGCTCACTCGGAGACGTCGACGTCGTGCTGCCGATCCTGCACGGCCGCTTCGGTGAGGACGGCACCGTGCAGGGGCTGCTCGAGCTGCTCGGCATCCCGTACGCCGGCGGGGGAGTGCTCATGTCGGCGATCGGCATGAACAAGCACGTGACCAAGCAGGTGCTGCGCGCGGCGAACGTGCCCGTCGTGCCGTGGGTCGCGGTGACCCGCGCCGACCTCGCCCGAGACCGCGCTCTGTGGGAGCGCCGCATCCGCGCGCTCGACCTGCCGGTGTTCGTGAAGCCGAACGAGGCCGGCTCGAGCGTCGGCGTGACGAAGGTGTCGCAGTGGGACGACCTCGACGCCGCACTCGACACCGCCTTCGCCGAAGACGGCCTGGTGCTGATCGAGAAGGCGATCGTCGGCCGCGAGGTGGAGTGCGGCGTGCTCCCCGGACGTGACGGCGGACCGGTGCGCGTCAGCGTCGCCGGCGAGATCGTCGTGACCGGTCGGGAGTTCTACGACTTCGAGGCGAAATACCTCGGGGCGGCGGGCGTCGAGCTCGTGTGCCCCGCCGACCTGCGCGACGGTGAGCTCGCCGAGATGCAGCGGATCGCCGCCCAGGCGTTCGAGGCGATCGGTGGCCAGGGTCTCGCGCGCGTCGACTTCTTCTACACCGGCACCGAGTTCTACGTGAACGAGGTCAACACCATGCCCGGGTTCACGCCGATCTCGATGTTCCCGACCTGCTGGATCGCCTCGGGCCTGTCGTACCCCGACCTCATCAGCGACCTGCTCGACGCGGCTCTCGCGAAGGCCTGACGCGCGGGATCAGGGGGTCGGCGTCGGCGTCGGGGTCGTGTCGGAGGTCGAGGTGCACACGGCACCCGTCGACGGCAGGTACTGGCTGATCAGTGGGCCGAGGGCCTGGGCCACGTCGGCGCTGCTCGCCTCTTCGTAGTCGAGGTAGACCTGGATCGCGGGACTGCGCCCGAAGGTCGTCAGCGTGTAGCGGTTCTGGTCGGCCTGCGACTCGTCGACGAGCCAGTCGACGCCGTCGAACGGACGGCACGGAAGCGTCGACGGACCGGGGGTCTCGAGGCCGCACGTCATGAGGATCGCGGCGGGGTCGCCCCACGCGCCGGTCGACTGCGCGTCGGTCCACCGGCGCTGCTGGCCCGAGATCTGGTCGGGCAGGCGCGAGATGACGTCGGCGCAGGCGGGGTCGTTCGCCTGCTTCGCCGGTTCCATCGCGACCGTCGTGCTGCACGCCGCGAGTCCCGGGAGAAGGACGAGGGCGGCGACGAGCGCGAGGGAGCGGGAGGAGCGGGGCACCCCTCCAGGCTAATAGCGTGGGGAGGTGACCGACGCCGAGACCACCCGTGCAATGACTGTGGGGGAGCTGTCCGAGGGGCAGATCCTGCGCGGCATCCTCGACCGCCTTCCTCCCTCGACCGCGCCGGTGGGGCCGGGCGACGATGCCGCGGTGCTGGCGGTGCCCGACGGGCGGGTGGTCGCAACCACCGACACGCTCGTGCACGGGCCGGATTTCCGCCTGGCGTGGTCGCAGCCCTTCGACCTCGGGTTCAAGGCGGCGGCGGTGAACCTGTCCGACGTCGCGGCGATGGGGGCGCGACCGATCGCCCTGCTCGTGGCCCTCGCGATGCCGGATGCCACCCCCGTGTCGTTCGTGCGCGGTTTCGCCGACGGCCTCGCCGCCGCCTGCGCGGAGCTTGCTCCCGGCTGCGCGGTCGAGGGCGGCGACCTCACCGTGTCGGACACCCTCACGATCGCCGTGACGGCGCTCGGCAGCCTCGACGGCCGCGAACCGGTGCGCCGCTCGGGCGCGCGCGCCGGCGACGGCGTCTACGTGATCGGCGAGCTGGGTGAGGCCGCGCGCGGGCTCGAGGTGCTGTTCCGACGGTTCACGGATGCCGAGGGGGCCCCGGTCCCGGTCGATCCGGCGCTGCTCGACTCGGCCGAGGCCCGCGCTCTGTCGCGCCAGCTCCGGCCGCGCCCACCCATCGCCGAGGCGCTGGAGGCCGCGGCATCCGGAGCCACCGCCATGATGGACGTCTCCGACGGCCTCGTGCTCGACGCGACGCGCCTGGCCGATACCTCCGACGTCACCATCGCGTTCGACAGCGCGACGCTGGGAGACGACCCGGGCCTCGCGCTCGACGGGGGAGAGGACCACGGCTTCCTCGTGACCTTCCCCGCAGACGCCGTCCCTCTCGGTCGCCGCGTCGGCACGGTCGAACCGCGCGGCGCGGAGGCGGTCACGGTCGACGGGCGCGCCTGGACCGGTCGCGGCGGCTGGGACCCCTACCGCGATTGGGACGCCGGGCGCGGCTGAGTCAGGCGGGGCGCCCCCACCACATCGTCGTGTCGCCGTAGGCGCGGTCGCGGTCGGCTTCGAGGCCGGCGGCGGCCCAGTCGGGCGTGGGGGAACGCTTCGCACGTTCGACGATCACCGTGGCATCCGGACTCAACCGCGGAGCGAGGGCGACCAGGGCGCGCGTGAGCTCGTCGTCGCCGACGTCGTAGGGCGGGTCGAGGAACACGAGGTCGAATTCGGCGACGGATGCCGAGAGCCAGGTCGTGACGTTCGCCCGGTGCACGCGCGCGGGGGCGTTCACGCCCGCGGTGCGCAGACGGTCGGCGTTCTTGCGGATGAGCGTCGCGGCGGGGGCCGACAGCTCGACGAGGTCGGCGGACGCCGCGCCGCGGCTCAGGCTCTCGAGCCCCAGGGCCCCGGATCCGGCGTACAGGTCGGCCACGCGCGCGTCGTCGAGGAGCCCGG
Source organism: Microbacterium algihabitans (assembly GCF_032464975.1). NCBI lineage: Bacteria > Bacillati > Actinomycetota > Actinomycetes > Micrococcales > Microbacteriaceae > Microbacterium > Microbacterium algihabitans. The sequence goes on along the minus strand of NZ_JAWDIU010000002.1, from coordinate 212,577 downwards.
CCGATTCGAGCGCGCCGAACAGCGACTCGCGGACGCGGTCGCTGGTGGGCCGCGTGCCCTTCGGGGGGACGTCGAGAACGGTGCCGCCGGCGCGGCCGGAGATGATGCGCGTCACCGTCCCAGCCTAGGGTCCGGGCGTGGTCGCCGCCGGGCGGGCCGTCGGTGTCGGAGGCCCTGCCTAGACTCGGAGGCATGCCCGGATTCTCGCTCGCGTCGCGCCTCGACGGCGCCATCGGCGGCAAGACGGCGACGGCGTTCGACAAGGCGTTCGGCGTGAAGACCGTGGGCGAGCTGCTCGAGCACTATCCGCGGCGGTACGCGCGACGCGGCGAGCTCACGCCCATCGCCTCTCTGCCGCTGGGCGAACCCGTCACGATCGTGGCCGAGGTGGTCAGCGCGAGCGAGCGCCGCATGCAGAACCGGCGCGGATCCCTGCTCGAGGTCGTCATCAGCGACGGCGACGGGCGCATGTCGCTGACGTACTTCAACCAGCCGTGGCGGCTGAAAGACCTCACTCCCGGGCGACGGGGCATCTTCTCGGGCAAGGTCGGCGAGTACCGCCGCCAGACGCAGCTGACCAACCCCGACTACGAGCTGTTCGACGACCTCGCCGAAGCCCGCGCCGAGGCCGAGGTCACGGCGAAGCGGCCGATCCCGATCTATCCGGCGACGAGCTCGGTGCCCAGCACCCTCGTGCAGAAGACCATCTCGCTCGTGCTCGACGGGCTCGACGACATCGACGACCCGCTGCCCGAGAGTCTCCGCGCCCGGCGTGGACTGCTCCCGGCGCGGGCGGCGCTCGAGAGCATCCACCGCCCGCAGCACGACGACGACATCCCTCCCGCGGTGCAGACGCTGCGCATGCAAGAGGCGTTCGTGCTGCAGACCGCCCTGCTGCAGCAGCGGCAGTTCGTGCGCGCGCTGTCGGCGACCAAGAGACCGGCCGCCGCGGGCGGACTCCTCGATCGGTTCGACGCGATCCTGCCGTTCGAGCTGACGCCCGACCAGCAGACCGTCGGTGCGCAACTGCAGGCCGACCTCGTGGCCGATTGGCCGATGAACCGTCTGGTGCAGGGCGAGGTCGGTTCGGGCAAGACGCTGGTGGCGCTGCGCGCGATGCTGCAGGTCGCCGAGTCGGGCGGGCAGTCCGCGCTCATCGCGCCTACCGAGGTGTTGGCGGGTCAGCACCTGCGGTCGATCGCGCGGATGCTGGGTCCCGAGCTCGCGCCCGAGCTCATGCCGACGCTGCTGACGGGGCAGATGCCCGCGGCCGAGCGCCGCAAGGCGGCTCTGCGCGTCGCGTCGGGTCAGGCGCGCATCGTCGTCGGGACCCACGCCCTGCTGAGCGCGACGACGACCTTCGCCGATCTCGGTTTCGTGGTGGTCGACGAGCAGCACCGCTTCGGCGTCGATCAGCGCGAGGCCCTGCGCTCCAAGGGCGACTCCCCGCACACGCTGGTGCTGACCGCGACGCCCATTCCGCGCACGGTGGCCATGACGGTGTTCGGCGACCTCGACGTCTCGACCATCCGCACCATGCCGGCCGGTCGCGCGGGCATCCAGTCGTTCGTCGCCCCTCTTGCCGAGAAGCCCGGCTGGTTCGCCCGGGTGTGGGATCGCGTGACCGAGGAGGTCGCGCTCGGCCGACAGGCGTTCGTGGTCTGCCCCGCCATCGACGCCGATCAGGTGGCCGACGGAAAGAGCGACGAACCCGCCGATGCGCCCGATGCACCCGCTCCGACCGCCGCCGAGGGAGCGCGCACGCGCTGGGGCGTGGTGCAGGTCGAAGCCCTGCTGTCGCAGCTGCCCGCGTTCCGCGGCATCCACACCCAGATCCTGCACGGCAAGATGTCGGCCGACGAGAAGGACGCCGTCATGCAGGCCTTCGCCCGCGGCGACATCGACGTGCTCGTCGCCACGACCGTCATCGAAGTCGGCGTCGACGTGCCCAACGCCTCCACGATGGTGATCCTCGAGGCCGACCGCTTCGGCGTGTCGCAGCTGCACCAGTTGCGCGGCCGCGTCGGGCGAGGAGGCCTGCCGGGGCTCTGCCTGCTCGTGACCGAGGCCGCGCCCGGAACCTCGGCGCGCTCGCGGGTCGAAGCGGTCGCCGCGACCCTCGATGGCTTCGCGCTGGCCGAGGTCGACCTCGAACTGCGCGGAGAGGGTGATGTGCTCGGTGGTGCCCAGTCGGGGGCACGCTCCTCGCTCAAGCTGCTGCGCGTCATCACCGACTCCGAGCTCATCGTCGAGGCACGCGCCGAGGGCGAGAGGCTTCTCGCCGACGACCCGGCTCTGCAGCGGCATCCGGCCCTCGCCGCCGCCCTCGAACGCCGAGTCGGGGTGGAGGAGCGCGCCGCGCTGGCGAAGTCCTGAGCACCCGCCGCCTCGGCCGGAGCGGTCGGTAGGCTGGCCGCATGGATCCCCGGATCGCCGTCGTGCCCGGCTCGTTCGACCCGCCCACGCTCGGTCACCTCGACGTCATCCGTCGCGCCGCCGGTCTGTTCGACCAGCTGCACGTGCTCGTCGTGCACAACCCCGGCAAAGAGGCGATGCTGCCCATCGCCCAGCGTCAGCAGCTGCTCGAGCAGTCGATCTCGGAGGCAGGCGTCGAGGGCGACGTGATCATCGCCGCGTGGAGCATGGGGCTGCTCGTCGACTACGCCACCGAAGTGGGCGCGAAGGTGCTCGTGAAGGGCATCCGCTCGCAGGTCGACGTCGCCTACGAGACGCCCATGGCGATCGTCAACCGCGACCTCGCGCACGTCGAGACGGTGTTCCTGCTGCCCGACCCCGCCCACGCCCTCGTCTCGAGCTCGCTCGTGCGCCAGGTCGCGGGACTCGGCGGAGACGTGTCGCCCTACGTGCCGCCGGCCGTCGCCCGCTTCCTCGACACCGGCGCCCGCGGCATCTGAGGCGCCGCTACGGGCCGAGCAAACCGCCCGGCGTTCGCCCCCGCGTGCCGCCCGGCCCCCGTTCAGGCGCCCGCCGGTAGCATTGACGACCGTGAGAACCCACCGACCCGGACCTTTCCAGCTCCCCGTGCGCGACATCGAGCGCCACCCGGGCGAGATGCGCGAGCACAGCCTCGACCTCGCCACCCCCGAGAAGTGGGGCGAGGGGCTGCTCTCCATCCCGGAGGGCGAAACGCTCGAACTCGACGTGCGTCTCGAGTCGGTGCACGAGGGCATCCTCGTCTCGGGCACCGTCGACACCACCGCCACGGGCGTGTGCGGACGCTGCCTGATCGACATCACCGAGCCTGTCGAAGTCGAGTTCCAGGAACTTTTCGCGTATCCTGGGGATGAAGCGAGCGACTACGACGTTCAAGACGACCACGTGGATCTTGAAAATCTGGTCCGGGATGCCATTGTCCTGTCGCTTCCGTTCCAGCCGGTGTGTCAGCCGGACTGCCCCGGGCTCGACCCGAACACGGGCGAGAGGCTGACGGAAAGCCCCGGCAACACGGAGCAGACGCCTGCCGATCCCCGGTGGGCAGCGCTCCAGCAGTACACCCCAGACGACGGCGATGCGCTCCGCGCCGCCCCCAAGACAGAGAAGAGCTAGTCATGGCAGGTAACCCCCCGAAGCGGAAGGTCTCCCGCTCCAACACCCGCTCGCGTCGTGCGCAGTGGAAGGCTGAAGCCCCCGCGCTGGTCAAGACCATCGAGAACGGCAAGGTCGTCTACAGCCGCCCCCACCAGGCGAAGGTCGTCACCGACTCGCAGGGCACCGAGCTCTTCCTCGAGTACAAGGGCCGCAAGGTCGCCGACGTCTGATCGGCGATTCGTGACGCGTAACAACGTCGAGCGCGCAGCGCTCACCGAGAAGCTCGGGGTCGACATCGACCCCGAGCTTCTTTCACTCGCTCTGACGCATCGCTCGTTCGCCTACGAGAACGGCGGCGTCCCGCACAACGAGCGCCTCGAATTCCTCGGCGACTCCGTTCTGGGCCAAGCCGTCACGGTGCGCCTGTTCACCCGGCATCCGGATCTCGATGAAGGAAGCCTGGCCAAGAGGCGCGCGAGCGTCGTGTCGACGGTCGCCCTCGCCGAGATCGCGCGGACGATCGACCTCGGCGCGCACATCCGGCTCGGCCGCGGTGAGATCCTCACCGGCGGTCGCGACAAGGATTCGATCCTCGCCGACACCATGGAAGCGCTGATCGGCGCGACCTTCCTGTCGGCGGGTCCGGATGCCGCGTCCGCCATGGTCCTGCGTCTGGTCGAGCCCCTCATGGCCGACCCCGAACGCTATGGCGCGGCGATGGACCCGAAGACGAGCCTGCAGGAGATCGCCGCACGGCTCGGTCTGTCTGCGCCCGTCTACGGCGTCGAGGCGACGGGTCCCGACCACGACCGCCGCTTCACGGCGACCGTCACGGTGGGCGACGTCTCGACCACCGGCGAGGGGTCGAGCAAGAAGCAGGCCGAGATGGCCGCCGCCCTCACGGCGTGGCGCGAGCTCGACGCGCGTGCCTGAGCTTCCCGAGGTCGAGGTGGTGCGCGCGGGTCTCGAACCCGCCGTCACCGGCGCCCTCATCTCGTCGGTCGACGTGCGCGACGAGCGCGCCCTGACTCGGCACACCGGGGGAGCGGCCCACTTCGAGGCCGAGCTGACCGGCCGGCGCATCGCATCCGCCGTGCGGCGCGGCAAGTTCTTGTGGATGCCGGTCGGCGACGACGAGGCGATCGTCACGCACCTCGGCATGAGCGGGCAGATGCTGCTGCGCCTGCCCGGGGCACCCGAGGAACGGCACGAGCGCATCCGCATCGAGCTCGAACACCCGGAGCACGGCGCACTCTCGGTCGTCTTCGCCGATCAGCGCACCTTCGGCTCGCTCGCGATCGACCGTCTCGTCGACACCCCCGACGGGGCGGCGGGCGGCCGGGGATCCGCGCTCGCGCGGGTTCCCACGCAAGTCGCGCACATCGGTCGCGACCCCCTCGATCCCGCATTCAGCGCGACGCGCTTCCGCGCGCGTCTCGCACGCACGGCATCCGGCATCAAACGGGTGCTGCTGGATCAGACGGCGGCCAGCGGAATCGGCAACATCTACGCCGACGAGTCGCTGTGGGCGGCGCGCATCCACCCCGAGACCTCGGCGCGCGATCTGCCGACCCGGGCGGTCAACCGCCTTCTCGGCGAGGTGCAGGCGGTGCTCGAGAAGGCCCTCGCCGAGGGCGGCACGAGTTTCGACGCGCAGTACGTCAACGTCAACGGTCAGGCGGGCTACTTCGCGCACTCCCTCAACGCCTACGGCCGCACGGGTCAGCCGTGTCCGCGATGCGGGCGGCCGATCGTGCGGGTGTCGTTCATGAACCGCTCGAGTCACTTCTGCCCGCACTGCCAGAAGCTGCGCTGATGCGACGTTGACCTCAAGCGCTTGAGGTGTGCTGTGCTGGTGGCATGTCGATGGTCACCATCCAGCAGGCCGCGCGACGTTCGGGGCTGAGCGAACCCACCCTCCGGTACTACGAGGAGGTCGGGCTCATCGGTCCGATCTCGCGCGATCCGAGCAGCGGACACCGACGGTATCGAGAGCGCGACCTCGACGACCTCCAGGTGCTCGCGTGCCTGCGCGCGATGGGGGTCGGCATCGAGGACATGCGCACCTATCAGGCGAATCGGGCGCGGGGGCACGAGGCGGCGGGGGAGCAGCGGGATCTGCTGCTGCGCCATGCGGAGCGGGTCGAGCTCGAGATCGCGGTCCTCCGCGTGCACCGCGACTACCTGGAGCGCAAAGCCGCGCTGTGGGATGCCCGCGAGCGCGGCGACGTCGCCGCCGAGTCCGAGGCGCAGGCGCGCGTGGCGGAGATCACCCCGCGGCTCGAAGCGATGATCCACGCTTGACTTCACGCGCTTGAGGTCTGTTCGACTCTGACCATGAACACTTCTCATCGCACCATCCTCGTCACGGGAGCCACGGGATACCTCGGCTCTCGCCTCGTCGCCGACCTTCTCCAGCGCGGCACTTCCGTGCGCGCGACCCTCCGCTCCCTCGAGGCCGAGCCCGCGCTCCGGGCGGCGGTCCGCCGCGCGGGTGCCGATGACGCCGACCTCGAGGTGGCCGTCGCCTCGCTGACCGAGGACGCTGGGTGGGATGCCGCGGTATCCGGGGTCGCCGGCGTGCACCACGTCGCCTCGCCGATGACGCACGCCACCGAAGACGCCGACCTCGTGGTCACCCCGGCGCGCGACGGAGCGTTGCGCGTGCTGCGCGCGGCCCGGGATGCCGGGGTGAAGCGGGTCGTGCTGACCTCGTCGTTCGCCGCGGTCGGGTACTCCGCCAAGCCGCTGAACGCGCAGGGCGTGCGCGAGTTCGACGAGGGGGACTGGACCGACCCCGGCACCGCGGGACTGCCGGCGTACCCGCGGTCGAAGGCCGTCGCCGAGCGCGCTGCCTGGGACTTCGTCGAGCGCGAGGGCGCCGCCCTCGAACTCGTCGTGCTCAACCCGACCTGGATCGCGGGGCCGTCGCTGACGGCAGACCCCCGGTCATCGTTGCAGGCGTTCCTCGCCATCCTCGGCGGGCAGATGGCGCTCGCCCCGCGTCAGCGTTTCGGCGTGGTGGACGTTCGCGATGTCGCCACGGCGCATCTCGCGGCGATGGATGCTCCGGATGCCGCGGGCAGGAGGTATCTGCTGCTCGCCGACGGACCGACGACGTCGTGGCTCGGTGTCGCCTCGGTGCTGAGGGAGCACCTCGGCGAACTGGCATCGAAGGCACCCGTCGAGGAGGTGCCCGGCGACGACCTCCCGCCGCTGGTGATCCACAATGAGCGGGCGAAGGCCGAGCTCGGTTTCGCGCCCCGCCCGGCCGAGACCACGCTCATCGACACCGTCGACGACCTCCGCGCGCGCGGACTGATCGGCGCCTGAGACCGCGCGGAACGGGGGCGTCGGTGATGCAGCCGACGCCCCCGCCCGTCAGTCGAGGACCTTCTTCCATACGCCCTCGTACGAGATGGCACGGAAGCCGATCTCCTCGTTGATCGAGAGCATCGGCCGGTTCTCCTCGGCGTTGTAGGTGATCACGCGGGGCGAGCTCGGCGCCACCTCGTGCCAGGCGAGCAGCCCCGCGCACTTCACGAGCATGCCGAGGCGGTGGCCGCGGTGGCTCGCGACGACCAGGGTGTCTTCCTGGTGCGTGGCGGCCGCGCGGTCTTTGCCGATGACGAGCTCGTTGAAGGCGGCGAGCTCGCCCGTGTCGACGTGCTGCGCCGCGGTGACGAGAAGGTGCCGACCGGCGTCGAGGTAGTCGCGCTCGTAGCGACGCAGGCGCGCGGCATCCCACACCTCTTCGTCGAACTCGAGTCCGGCCGAGGGGGCGTCGGTGACCATGCGCGACTTCATCCATGCGAACGCGTCGACGAACTCGTCGGGTGTGGGCAGCGTCCACTGGACCACGCGGTACCCGGTCGCGGCCGCCTCGGCCGCAGCGAGAAGGTTCTCGAGGTGCGGTCGGGAGCCCTCGAGGTCGAGGGCGCTCACCCGCACGATCTGCTCGAGGGTGTTTCCGGATGCCAGGAAGAAGCGGGCCGCGTGATCCTCGGGGATCGCGCCGAACCCCGTCGGCGCCGCGACCTGCGGTCCCTCGGCGGCGGGGTGCTCCGCCCACGACTGCAGGACCGTGCGTCCCTCGTCGCGGGCGACGCTCTCGATGAGGGCGAACGCGGTGCGGCCGATGCCGTGGCCCCACGCGGAACGCCGGAGGTCGATGTGCCAGAAGCCGGTGCGGGCGCCCTCCTCCTGCGGGAACTCGAGGCCGACGCGGCCGACGACCTCCCCGTGGAACACGACGATCCACGCATAGCGCTTCATGTCGGGCTTGGGCTGGTACATCGGCAGCAGTTCGTCGGCGGGCATCGACCCGTCGTCGTGGCCGGAGATCTCGGCGTAGATGAGGTTGCGCAGGCGCACCATGTCGCGGAAGTCCGCGGCATCCGGTGCATCGATCGAGGTGGGGACGTGCAGGGGGCGCAGCTCGAGGCCGGCCGTGAGGGTGGTCATGTCGTGACTTCCGTGTCGCAGGAGGAGAGGGAGGGGTGGGGTCGACGGAGTGGTCGACCCCACCGGGATCAGAACGGCGGGCGGCTGAACGCGGCGGCGCTCTGCCAGGCGCGTTCGCGGCGGTCGCGCTCGGCGGCCGCGTCGCGCGCCCGCAGGGCTTCGACGGCCCGGTGGTCGAGGGCCCGTGCGCGGTCGGCGTGCCGCGTCAGCAGCCAGAGGCCGAGACGCAACGAGAGCCGATCGAACAGGCCCAGCGGCCGGTAGGCCGTGGTGTCGAAGGTGATCGTGGACGGGGTGGGAGTGGTGGTGGGCGCGGCCGTCGTGTGCTGCGGCGCGCGCGTGAACAAGGCGTTCATGCGGAGGCTCCGTGAAGAAGAGGAGTGCGAGTGAAGATGCGCGCGAAGCGCGGGCGGGATCACGGGGATCCGGCGGGAGCGGCGTCGAAGGACGGCTCACGGGAAGCGGAGACGCAGGGCGTCTCGACGCGACGGGTCAACCCAGACGAGAGGGCATGCCGACGGCGGGGGTCACTCCGGTGACGGGTGCGGAGAGCACGGGAACGGCGATGAAGCCGGTGGCGGTGAAGCCGGTGTTGGTGCGAATCATGGGAGGACCTCCTTTCGACGTCGGTTGCGACTGCCGACGCTAGCGAAGGCATTCAGCAGATGTCAAGCTCTCGTCCAGAAAGCGCTGGTCCCCGGGCGCGTCGCGTGCCCGTGACCGGCTCGGCGCCGCGGAATTCCGCGCCTTTCGGTTAGCGTGAGACCCCGGGTCGATCGAGGGAGGGTGACGTGCATCTGAAGAGCCTGACCCTCCGCGGCTTCAAGTCGTTCGCCCAGTCGACGACCTTCGCCCTCGAACCCGGGGTCACGTGCATCGTCGGTCCCAACGGCTCGGGCAAGTCCAACGTGGTCGACGCGCTCGCGTGGGTGATGGGCGAGCAGGGGGCGAAGACCCTGCGCGGCGGCAAGATGGAAGACGTCATCTTCGCCGGCACCTCGACCCGCGGCCCCCTCGGCCGGGCCGAGGTGCAGCTCACGATCGACAACGCCGACGGCGCCCTGCCGATCGACTACAGCGAAGTCACCATCAGCCGCACGCTCTTCCGCACCGGCGCGAGCGAGTACGCGATCAACGGTCAGACGTGCCGCCTGCTCGACGTGCAGGAGCTGCTCAGCGATTCCGGCCTCGGCCGCGAGATGCACGTCATCATCGGGCAGGGCCGTCTCGACACGGTGCTGCAGGCGACGGCCGAGGACCGACGGGGGTTCATCGAAGAGGCGGCCGGCATCCTGAAGCATCGCCGCCGCAAAGAGAAGACCGTGCGCAAGCTCGAGGCGATGGAGACGAACCTCACCCGTCTCAGCGATCTCGCCGGAGAGCTGCGGCGCCAGCTCAAGCCCCTCGGCAAGCAGGCCGAGATCGCGCGCGAGGCGGCGACCATCGCCGCCGTCGTGCGTGACGCGAAGGCGCGACTCTACGCCGACGAGCTCGTGCTGCTGCGCACCCAGCTCGCCGACGCGGCGCGGGCCGAGAGCGAGCGGCACACCGAGCGACTCGGCCTGCAGGAGCAGGCCGAAGGGCTCCGCGGCCGGGTGGAGCGCCTCGAGAACGACCAGCGTTCCGAGGCCGTCGACCGTGCCCGCAGCGTGGCCTTCGCCCTCGAGCAGGTGCAGGAGCGCGTGCGCGGGCTGTACACGCTCGCCGGTCAGCGTCTCGCGCTGCTCACCGACGACGGTGACGGCGGGGGAGGGTTCGCGCCCACCGTCACGCAGTCGATGATCGACGACGTCCGGGCCGAGATCGACGACATCGCCGCGGGCCTGGGCGATGCTCAGGATGCCGCGTCGCAGGCCGCCCGCGGAGTCGCGCGAGCGCGCGCCGAGCTCGACGCGCTCGACGTCGACATCGCCGCCCAGAGCGCCCTCGTGTCGGAGCACGACATGCGCCTGACGAGCCTGCGCGGTGCGGCGGATGCCGCGAACTCGGCCCTCACCGCCGTGCGCGCGGGCGTCGATCGACAGCAGCGGGCCCTCGACGCCGCGCTGCTCCGTCGTGCCGAGGCCGAGGAGGCGCGCGCGGGGCTCGATCCCGACGTCGCCCCCGAGGCGGCCAGCGCCGAACACGCTGCGGCCTACGAGCGTGCGCAGCGCGAGGCGAACGACGTCGAGACGCGCGTGGCGGGGCTGCGCGAGCGCCTGCACGCCGCCGAACGCGAAGGCGATGCCCTCGAGGCGCAGACGACGGCTCTCGGCCGCGCCCTCGACGTGCGCAATGCGGCCGCGGACCTCATCGCCGCCGGGGGTCGCGGCATCCGGGGTCTCGTCGGAGACGACGTGAAGGTCACCGCGGGCTACGAGTCGGCGATCGCCGCGGCGCTCGGCGGCCTCGCCGAGGGTCTGCTGGTCGACGACGTCGCGGCGGCCTTCGCGGCGGCGCAGACCGCGAGCGAGGCGGATCTGGGCGTCGTCGACATCGCGATCGCGGATGCCGCGGAGGCGCAGCCCGCGCGCGTCGCTGGGGGGACGCCGGCCGTCGACGTCGTCACCGCGTCGTCGGGCGTGCGCGGGATCCTCTCGCGCGTGGTGATCGTCGACGACCTCGAGGCCGCGCGCGCGGCGCAGTCGTCTCTCGAGCCCGGAGTGACGCTGGTCACCCGAGCGGGGGAGCTGCTCACCGCGCACACCGTGCGCGCCGGCTCGGGTGCGGGCCGATCGCGGCTGGAACTCGCCGCCGAGCGCGATGGCGCCGCCGAGCGTCTGGCCGAGATCGTCGTCGTGGCCGATTCGCTGCGAGAGGCCCTCTCCGACGAGCAGCGCGTGCTGACCGAGGCGCGCCAGAAGACGAAGGATGCGCTCGCCCACCTGCGCGAGCACGACGCCGCGCTGGCGGCTCACGCCGAGAAGGTCAACCGCGTGACGGTGCGTCACGAAGCCGCCGTCGCGGAGTGCGAACGACTGGCCGCGGGACTGGCGCAGACCGAGACGGCGGTCGCCGAGGCCGAGGACGCCGCCCGTCGAGCCGACGAGGCCCTCGCCCGGGCGCTCGAGGCGCCGCGCCCTCTGCTCGATGCGTCGGCGCGCGAGGGGATGGCCGCCGCCGTCGACGCGGCTCGCGAGGGCGAGATGCGGGCGCGCCTCGACATCGAGACGCTCAAGGAACGCGTGCGGGCCGGTGAGGCGCGCATCGTGCAGCTCGAGCAGCAGCGGGAGCGGGAGCGGTCGGCGGCCGAAGAGGCCGCTCGCCGGGCGGTGATCCGCCGTGCTCAGCGCGAGGTTGCCGCCGAGGTCGCGGGGCAGCTGCCGGCGCTGCTCGACGCGATCGACCGGTCGGTGAGTCAGGCGCGCGTCGAGCTCGCCGCGGCCGAGGCGGCGCGCACCGCGGTCACCGCCGAGTTGTCCCGCGCGCGGGCCGACGAGACGGTGGTGCGCGAGCGACTCGCGCGACTGACCGAGAGCGTGCACGGCCTTGAGCTGCAGATGCACGAGAAGAAGCTCCACGTGACGAGCCTGCTCGAGCGCGCGCAGTCGGAACTCGCGCTCGACGAGCACATTCTCGTTTCGGAATACGGCCCTGACCAGCTCATCCCCACCGAGGCGGAGGGCGAGAGCGTCCCGTTCGAGCGGGCGGCGCAGAAACGTCGACTGCAGGATGCCGAGCGCAAGCTGTCGCAGTTGGGCCGGGTGAATCCGCTGGCCCTGGAGGAGTTCGCCGCCCTCGAGCAGCGCCACGCCTTCCTCACCGAGCAGCTCGCCGACCTGCAGCAGACCCGCGCCGACCTGCAGACGATCATCGCCGAGCTCGACGAACGCATGCAGACGATCTTCGTCGCAGCGTTCGAGGACACGCGCGCGGCGTTCACCGAGATCTTCCCGATCCTCTTCCCGGGCGGAACCGGCAGCATCGCCCTGACCGACCCCGAGAATCCGCTGACGACCGGCATCGAGGTGTCGGTGCGACCGGTGGGCAAGAAGATCGAGCGTCTGTCGCTGCTCTCGGGCGGCGAGCGCTCGCTGGCGGCGGTGGCCTTCCTGACCTCGATCTTCACGGCGCGCCCGAGCCCCTTCTACATCCTCGACGAGGTCGAGGCGGCGCTCGACGACGCCAACCTCGGGCGCCTGCTGGGCGTGTTCGAGAAGCTCCGCGCGAGCAGCCAGCTCATCGTCATCACCCACCAGAAGCGCACGATGGAGATCGCCGACGCGCTGTACGGGGTGTCGATGCGGCAGGACGGCGTCTCGGCCGTCGTGGGCCAGCGCGTGGGCGACCGCGCCGCCCGACCCGCGCCCGTAAGCTGAAGCAATGGCTGAGAACTCCTGGTCGTTGGGCCGCGCGCTGCGCGGGCTGTTCGTCAAACCCACCATCGACGAGACGACGTGGGAAGACCTCGAGACGGCCCTGCTGACCGCCGACTTCGGCCCCGACGTCACGGAGCGGCTCGTCGACGAGCTGCGCGAGAAGGTCGAGCGCTACCGCACCACGGATCCGCGCGACCTGCAGCGCATGCTGAAGGAGACGCTCGAAGAGCGCTTCGCCAAGTTCGACACGACGCTGCGGCTCACCGAGCGTCCCGCCGTCGTGCTCGTGGTCGGCGTCAACGGCGTGGGCAAGACCACCACGATCGGCAAGTTCGCCAAGTTCCTGCAGCGCTACGGCCGCACCGTCGTCGTCGGCGCCGCCGACACCTTCCGCGCGGCGGCCGTCGACCAGCTCGCCACCTGGGCCGAGCGCGGGGGAGCGACCATCGTCCGGCCCCAGCACGAGGGCCAGGATCCGGCATCCGTCGCCTTCCAGACCGTGGCGCACGCCAAAGAGACCGGTACCGAGATCGTGCTCGTCGACACCGCCGGTCGCCTGCACACCAAGGGCGGCCTCATGGACGAGCTCGGCAAGATCAAGCGCGTCATCGAGAAGCAGGCCCCCATCAGCGAGGTCCTTCTCGTGCTCGACGCGACGACCGGCCAGAACGGTCTCCTGCAGGCCCAGGCCTTCCTCGACAGCGCCGGCGTCACCGGTCTCGTGCTCACCAAGCTCGACGGCTCGGCCAAGGGCGGGTTCGTGCTCGCGGTACAGGAGCTCACCGGCATCCCCGTCAAGCTCCTGGGCCAGGGCGAGGGCATCAACGACCTCACGGGTTTCACCCCGCACGTGTTCGCCTCGTCGCTCGTCGACTGACGGCGGAGCCGCCGTGCCCTATCGCATGCGCGGGTGCGGGCGGGTCGTCTTCCCGAAGAGGGAACGGACTGCTTACATGGAGTCATGGCCATCGAGCACGACTTCTTCGGACTCCTCGAGTCGGGCCCCGACGGGTCGATCTTCTGGAGTGAGAACGTCGAGTTCGGCGATCAGAGTGTCACGGTCGACCTGACCGCTCCCGACCAGGACGACGTCTCGGTCGAGGCACTCGACGTCGCGGCATCCATGGTCTCGTCCCTCGAGGCGATCGACCTCGCCGCACGCAACGCCATGGTCAACGAGCTCGACGACCGCACCAGCGAGGTGACGGAGTACATCCTCCAGCAGCAGGCGACCTTCGGCGAAGAGATCGAAGACCTGCTCACCGACGTCACGGGCGACACGCATATCGACGTGATCAAGGCCCTGCAGCTGATGAGCATGACGATCCTCGCCGACGAGCACGGCGGGGCCGACCCCTTCGCGGTCCTCGAGTACGCGCTCGATCCCGACGCCACCGACGACGTGCTGCTGGTGAACCTCGCCTCCGACGGGCGGGTGCAGTCGGTCACCAGCGCCGACTGACGGCGTGCAGACCTTTCTGCCGTACCCCTCGTTCACGGCATCCGCGGCCGTTCTCGATCTCAAGCGGCTGGGCAAGCAGCGCGTCGAGACGTTCCAGCTGTTGCGCGCGTTGACGGTGCCCGACCACGGCTGGCGCCACCACCCCGCCGCGAAGATGTGGGACGGCCACCTGCCGGCGCTCGTCTCGTACGGCCTCGTCATGACGGACGAGTGGATCGCCCAGGGCCGCGCCGACACCGTGCGCGCCAAGATCCGCGTGTTCGCGCCCGAGGTCGACGGCCTGGCGCAGAACGAACTCGACCTCCCGCCGTGGGTCGGCGACGAGGCGTTCCACCTCGCGCACCGCTCGAACCTCGTCCGCAAGGACCCGGAGTTCTACGTCCCTCGGTTCGGCGACGTCCCCGACGATCTGCCCTACGTCTGGCCGGTCTGAGGCGCGCTCACACCGCCTGGGCGAACCCCGCGTCGGCGGAGGCGATGTCCTTCGCGAGGTGCGCGAGGTGCGGCGGGATCTCGCGGCCCTTCGACACCATCGACTGCGCCCACAGGCGCCCGGCGCGGTACGACGAGCGCACCAAGGGACCAGCGAGCACGCCGAGGAAGCCGATGCGTTCGGCCTCCTCCTTGAACTCCACGAACTCGGCCGGCTTCACCCAGCGCTGCACGGGGAGGTGCCGCGGGGTCGGGCGCAGATACTGCGTGATCGTGATGATGTCGGTGCCCGCCGCGTGCAGGTCTTCGAGCGCCTGGACGACCTCTTCGGGCTCCTCGCCCATGCCGAGGATGAGGTTCGACTTGGTGATGAGTCCGGCCTCGCGCGCCGCGGTCAGCACTCCGAGGGAGCGCTCGTAGCGGAAGGCGGGACGGATGCGCTTGAAGATGCGGGGCACGGTCTCGACGTTGTGCGCGAAGACCTCGGGCCGCGAGGAGAAGACCTCTTCGAGGTGCGCCGGGTTGCCCGAGAAGTCGGTCGCGAGGATCTCGACGCCGGTGCCCGGGTTGTCGGCGTGGATGCGGCGCACCGTCTCGGCGTGCAGCCACGCCCCCTCATCCGGCAGGTCGTCGCGGGCGACGCCGGTGACGGTGGCGTAGCGCAGCTGCATCCGGGTGACGCTCTCGGCGACGCGACGGGGCTCGTCGCGGTCGTAGTCGGCGGGCTTACCGGTGTCGATCTGGCAGAAGTCGCAGCGGCGCGTGCACTGCGAGCCGCCGATGAGGAAGGTCGCCTCGCGGTCCTCCCAGCACTCGAAGATGTTGGGGCAGCCGGCCTCCTGGCACACGGTGTGCAGATCCTCGCTCTTCACGAGCTTCTGCAGGGCGGTGTACTCCGGCCCCATCTTCGCCTTGGTCTTGATCCACTCGGGTTTGCGCTCGATCGGCGTCTCGGCGTTGCGCACCTCGAGGCGCAACAGCTTGCGTCCGTTGGGGGCGGTGGATGCCGGCGCTCCGGCGTGACCGGTTCCGCAGGCGCTCATGCGGCCACCGCCGCGTACTCGGCGCGGAACACGCGTTCGATCGCGTCGACGAGGTCGGCGGGGGAGACGTCGGCCCCGACGACCTCGCTGACCGTGGTCACCCCGGCATCCGAGATCCCACACGGCACGATGTGCCGGAAACCCGCGAGGGTGTTGTCGCAGTTGACGGCGAAGCCGTGCATGGTGACTCCTCTTTCGACGCGGACTCCGATCGCCGCGACCTTGTCGACGCCGAGGGGGCGTCGGACCCAGACGCCGCTGCGCCCCTCGACGCGGAAGCCATCGACGCCGTGAACGGAGAGAGCGTCGATCAGCAGGCCCTCCACGCGGCGCACGTGCGCGACGACGTCGATCGGTTCGGGGAGGCGCACGATCGGGTAGCCGACGAGCTGGCCCGGACCGTGCCAGGTGATCTTGCCCCCGCGGTCGACGTCGACCACCGGGGTGCCGTCGTCGGGTCGCTCGAGCGCTTCGGTGCGCTTGCCGGCGGTGTACACGGCCTCGTGCTCGAGCAGCAGAAGGGTGTCGCCTCGCTCGCGCGCGACGACGTCGGCGTGCACGCGGCGTTGGTGCGCCCAGCCGTCGAGATAGGGCACGTAGTGCGGGGCGAGGCCCGCCCGCTGGATGTCGATCATCGACGACTCCCGCCTTGTTGGATTGCGTCTAACAATACACATCGACCCGACGCCTAGGCTGGCTAGCGTGACCACCGAACCTCGCAGCGGACGCCCCCGCGCCTCCTCGCGCGAGGTGCTGGCGGAGGCCGCGTGCGAGCTGTTCCTCGAGCAGGGCTACGACGCCACAAGCGTGTCCGACATCACGCGTCGGGCCGGGGTGAGCCGCTCGAGCTTCTTCAACTACTTCTCGGCGAAGAGCGACGTGCTGTGGTCGGGTTTCGACGAGCAGGCGGATGCCGCGACCGCGCGGCTGCGCGAAGGGGAACCGGTCGACGAGTGCCTGGCGGGCATCGGCGAGGGTCTCGCCCCCGACGCGCTCGCCCTCGCGATCACCAACGCGGTGGCCATGGGCATCTCCGCCGAGCTCGATCGCGACCGTGCCGTGCGCCAGTTCCGGCTGCAGCGCGAGCTCGCGGCGCGGTGCGTACGAGACGGGATGCCGGAACTCGCCGCGCAGGTGCGCGCGGGCGCCCTTTCGGCCGCGGTCCTGGCCGCCGTCTGGGCCTGGGCCGACCGCACCGCATCCGGGCGTCCGCTCGTCGAGGTCCTCGAAGCGGCGCTCGCCCTGGCGTGACGGCGGCGGGGTCGCGGCACAACCTCCGCGATCCGCGCAGGCTCGGCGGCATCCGGCCGAATCGGGCTGAGGACGCGCGAATCGCGGAGGCTGTGGCCGAGGTGCCCGACCTCGCGTCGACGAGGACGGCGGCGGACGGGCCCCGTCCCGCGTAAACTCGTCTCATCATGGCGACTTTCGGCACCCTCTCCGACCGGCTCACAGAGACCTTCCGCACTCTCCGGAAGAAGGGCCAGCTCACGCCCGCCGACGTCGACGGGACGGTGCGCGAGATCCGCCGTGCCCTCCTCGACGCCGACGTCGCGCTGCCCGTGGTCAAGGAGTTCACCGCCGCGGTGCGCGAGCGCGCCCTGGGCGACGAGGTCAACCGCGCGCTCAACCCCGCGCAGCAGGTCGTGCAGATCGTCAACGACGAGCTCATCGGCATCCTGGGCGGTCAGCAGCGTCGCCTGCAGTTCGCCAAGAACCCGCCCACGGTCATCATGCTCGCCGGGCTCCAGGGCTCGGGTAAGACCACCTTCGCGGGCAAGCTCGCGAAGATGCTCGAGAAAGACGGCCACACCCCGCTTCTCGTGGCGTGCGACCTCCAGCGCCCGAACGCCGTCAACCAGCTGCAGGTCGTCGCCGAGCGCGCCGGCGCCGCGATCTACGCGCCCGAGCCCGGCAACGGGGTCGGCGACCCGGTGAAGGTCGCCCGCGACGGCGTCGCCTACGCCACGCGTCAGCAGCACGACATCGTCATCATCGACACCGCCGGTCGCCTGGGCGTCGACGCCGAGCTCATGAAGCAGGCGTCCGACATCCGCAAGGCCACCGAGCCCGACGAGGTGCTGTTCGTCATCGACGCGATGATCGGTCAAGACGCGGTCAACACCGCCAAGGCGTTCCAGGACGGCGTCGACTTCACCGGTGTCGTGCTGTCGAAGCTCGACGGTGACGCCCGCGGTGGAGCCGCCCTCTCGGTCGCCTCGGTCACCGGCCGCCCCATCATCTTCGCGTCGACCGGTGAGGGCCTCGACGACGTCGAGCCCTTCCACCCCGATCGCATGGCATCCCGCATCCTCGACCTCGGTGACATCCTCACCCTGATCGAGCAGGCGCAGTCGGCCTTCGACGAGGCCGAGGCGATGAAGGTCGCCGAGAAGCTCGCGACCGAGACCTTCACCCTCGAGGACTTCCTCGAGCAGATGCAGCAGATGAAGAAGATGGGCTCCATGAAGAAGATGCTCGGGATGCTCCCGGGCATGGGAAACATGAAGCAGCAGCTCGAAGACTTCGACGAGCGCGAGATCGACCGCACCGAGGCGATCATCCGATCGATGACCCTCGTCGAGCGTCGCAACCCCAAGATCCTCAACGGCTCCCGCCGCCTGCGCATCGCGCGCGGTTCGGGCATGACCGTCACCGACGTCAACCAGCTCGTGCAGCGCTTCGACCAGGCCGCCAAGATGATGAAGACCGTCGCGCGCGGCGGTGTGCCCAACATCCCCGGCATGGGCCCCGTCGGCGGCAAGCCCGGCGCCTCGTCCAAGCGCGGCAAGCAGCAGAAGGCCAAGGGCTCGCGTTCGGGCAACCCGGCCAAGCGCGCCGCAGAGAACGCCGGCATCGCGGCATCCGCCCCCGCCACCGGCTCGGGCTTCGGCCTGGGCGGGCAGAAGGCGCCGAGCGAGGCCGATCTCGCCGAGCTGCAGAAGATGCTCGGCCGCGGCTGAGCCCCGGCTCTTCTACGGCAGCACGTCGGCGTCCTGCAACGCCGACATGACCGTCTGCTCGATCGCCCGCTGACCGCGGGCGGTCGGGTGCACGTCGTCGTCCTGCATCCACTCGGGGTGGCCCACAAGCGGCTGACCGACGTCGACGAACGTTCCCCCGACCTCGTCGACGGCGTCGCGCAGGGCGTCGGAGGTGACGGCGGTGTCGTCGGGCACGTCGGGGTCGTCGTTCCAGATCGTGCTCAACCCGACGATGCGCGCGTCGGGGGCGGCGTCGTGGATCTGCGACACGGTGTCGGAGGTGTCGCTGCGGATCTCGTCGCCGTCCTCCCAGAAATCGTTGCTCGAGGACTCCACGATCACCAACTGGGGCTGCAGAGCCGCCACCGCGGGCACGAATCCGGCGTAGGTCGTTCCGCACCCGCCCTGCACGACGAAGCCCATGCCGGGGCAGGCGAGGTTGGTCAGCGCGAGATGCGCGCGATCGCCGAGCAGCACCGGCCATGCCTCTTCGGGCGGCAGGTTGTATCCGGACATGAGCGAATCGCCGATCGTGACGACCCGCAGCGGCCGCGTCGAGTCAGGAGACGGCGCCGGGCTCGCCGACGCCTCCAGCTCGGGAGCCGCGAAGGTCGGAGAGGGGGCGGATGCCGTGGGCTCGGGCGCGCACGCGCTGAGGGCCAGCACGAGGCCCACCGCGACGACGACCAGCGACGGCGTCGACCGGGGGCGCGCGGAGACCATGGGGCGATCCTAGGAGCGCGCGCCTATGAACCAGCGCGGAGTCGCTTCTCAGACACGCAAGGCCGCGAGGTGTTCGCGCAGCGTGGGACCTCCACGGAACTCGCGGATCAGGTGCTGAACGACCTCGCGCAGATCGCCGTCGGCGGCCTCGGCCACCGCGATCTGACGCGCCGAGCTGCCGCCCGTGGCGAGGATGGTCTCGAGGCTCGCGAACTCCTTCGCGCAGTGCAGCTCCAGGGCCACGCCGGCCAGCTCCTCCATGGTCTCGCGGAGGTGCTCCACCACCGGACGCTGCGTGCCCTCGCGGTCGACGATCACGCGCGCATCGAGGCCGTAGCGCGCCGCGCGCCACTTGTTCTCGCGGGCGTACCAGGCCGGAATCCCCGGCAGCGGCTTGCCGTCGTCGATCAAGCGCGAGAAGTGCTCCACGAGCGTCTGCGCGAGGGCGGCCACCGCGGCCAGTTCCGGCAGGGTCGACATGCCGTCGCACGCGCGGATCTCGACGGTGCCCCACTTGGGCGCCGGACGGATGTCCCACCGCACCTCGCTGGCATCCGCCATCACCCCGGTGCGGACCATGTCGTCGAGGTAGTCCTCGAACTCGCCCCAGGTCTCGAGCTGCCAGGGGAGACCCGCGGTCGGCAGCTGCTGGAACACCAGCGCGCGGTTCGAGGCGTACCCCGTGCGCTCACCCGCCCAGAACGGGCTCGACGCCGACAGTGCCTGCAGGTGGGGGAGGAAGACGGTGAGCGCGTTGACGATCGGCACGACCTTCTCGACGTCGTCGACGCCGATGTGCACGTGGATGCCCCAGATCATCATGTTGCGCCCCCACCACTGGGTGCGCTCGATGAGCGTGTGGTAGCGCGTCTTGTCGGTGACCTGCTGGTCGTACCACTGCGCGAACGGGTGACTGCCGGCGCAGAGCAGTTCGACGCCGCGCGGCTCGGTCTCTTCGCGCAGCGCGCCGATGGCGTCGGCGATGTCGTCGACGGCCTCCGCGACGGTGTGTCCGACGCCGCTGGTCACCTCGACGGTGTTGGTCAGCAGCTCTCCGGTGACGGTGAAGCGCTCGAGGGCCGTGCGCTCCTCGAGCTCTTCGAGGATCTCGGGGGCCCGGGGTGCGAGGTCGCCCGTGCCACGGTCGGCGAGCATGAGCTCCCACTCCAACCCCACGGACGAGCGCGTCGATGCAGCGAACGGCAGCCTCATGCGGTCAGTCTGACACGGGGCCCGCGGGGTGGGCTGCTCCGCTACCATGCACGACGGCGCGTGTCGTTTCGCGTCGCCTGTCACGCGGCGGCCCGGGGATCTGGCAGAATAGAGGGCTGGACCCGCTACTCGACCCTCTATCCAGTATTGGTCCACCCTTTTGAGCTTCCGCCGGGTGTGCACCCCACTCTCCAGGCGACCGGTTCGTTCGTTTTTCATCATCAGGAGTCATCGTGGCTGTCAAGATCCGTCTCAAGCGCCTCGGAAAGATCCGCGCGCCCTACTACCGCATCGTCGTCGCCGACTCGCGCACCAAGCGCGATGGTCGTGTCATCGAGGAGATCGGCAAGTACCACCCGACCGAGGAGCCCTCGTTCATCGAGGTCGACTCGGAGCGCGCGCAGTACTGGCTGTCGGTCGGCGCCCAGCCCACCGAGCAGGTCGCCGCCATCCTCAAGCTCACGGGCGACTGGGGCACGTTCAAGGGCGACAAGAACGCCGTCTCGACCGTCAAGGTCCGCGAGCCCAAGGCTCCGTTCGAGGCCGACGCCTCGAAGAAGTCGGTCGTCAAGCCCAAGGCCGAGAAGAAGGCCGACGCTCCCGCGGAGGCGCCTGCTGACGCCGCCGCCGAGACCTCGGCCGAGTAATTCCCGTGCTGTCCGCCGCGCTCGAACACGTCGTCAAGGGGATCGTCGATCACCCCGACGCCGTGACCATCCGCTCCAGCTCGTCCCCGCGTGGCGACGTGCTGGAGGTTCGCGTGCACCCCGATGACCGGGGTCGCGTGATCGGGCGCGGCGGTCGCACCGCCAAAGCACTGCGTACGGTCGTGGCCGCTCTGGCCGACGGCCGTCGCGTGCGCGTCGACGTCGCCGACGACTGATGTCGACCGGCGACACCGCGGGCGCGCAGCCCGCCAAGACCCAGCTCCGCGTCGGACGCCTCGTCAAGGCCCACGGCCTCAAGGGCGCCTTCAAGATCGAGCTGTACACCGACGATCCCGACGGGCGTTTCACCCCCGGGAGCACGTTCACCCTGCAGGTTCCGGAGTCCTCGCCGTGGCACGGCCGCGAGCTGACGGTCCGCGAGTTCCGCTGGATGAACTCCCACCCCGTGGTCTTCTTTCAGGGGGTCGACGACCGCAACGCCGCCGAAGAGCTGGTCAAGGCGATCCTCTGGATCGACCAGGACACCGAGGCCGCCTCCACCGAAGACGACGCCTGGTACGACCACCAGCTCGTCGGTCTCGACGTGGTGCGCGACGGCGCAGTCATCGGCCGCGTCGTGCGGGTCGACCATTTCCCCGCTCAAGACCTGCTGATCGTCAAGCCCTCCGGCGACGAGCGCGAGGTGCTCGTGCCCTTCGTGAGCGCGATCGTCCCCGAGGTCGACATCGCCGGCGGCCGCGTCGTCATCACCCCGCCGACCGGTCTGTTCGAAGACCTCCCGGCCGACGTCGACGACGAGCCGGAGCCCGCGGATGCCGCGGTCGAGGCCGACGAGAACCCCGACTCCCGCGAGGACTGACGTGCGCATCGACGTCGTCTCGATCTTCCCGACGATCTTCGACGCTCTCGAGGTGTCGCTGTTGGGCAAGGCCCGGCAGAGCGGACTTCTCGACGTGCGCGTGCACGATCTGCGCGACTACACGCACGATCGACACCGCACCGTCGACGACACCCCGTACGGCGGCGGAGCCGGCATGGTCATGAAGCCGGAGCCGTGGGGCCTCGCGCTCGACGACATCGCCGGCGGCGTCGACCCGCGACCGGTCATCGTCTTCCCCTCTCCTGCCGGGGAGCGCTTCACCCAGGCCACGGCTCGCGAGCTGTCTCAGGCCCCGCACCTCGTCTTCGGGTGTGGGCGCTACGAGGGCATCGACGAGCGCGTGTTCGACTACGCGTCCGAGCTCGGCGAGGTGCGCCTGATCAGCCTCGGCGACTACGTGCTGAACGGCGGTGAAGTCGCCGTGATGGCGATGATCGAGGCCATCGGGCGTCTCGTGCCCGGCGTGGTCGGCAACCCCGAGAGCCTCGTCGAGGAGTCGCACGAAGACGGCCTCCTCGAGTACCCGTCGTTCACCAAGCCCGCCGTGTGGCGCGAGCGCGAGGTGCCGCCGGTGCTCCTGAGCGGCAACCACGGCGCCGTGGCCTCGTGGCGCCGCGAGCAGCAGATCGAGCGCACGCGCGAGCGTCGGCCCGACCTCCTCGCCGACTGAGCGTCACCGCCTTCGCGTGCGACTCCGGATGCCGCGGCATCCGGTCGTCCGACAGCGCTCGAGCGGTCGTTCGGCGCCGCGGGTGCAGGGTCTCCGCGCCTCGCGGACGACACCGGCAGGGCCGGACATGACGGATGCCGCGACCCCGAGGCCGCGGCATCCGGAAACAATCGTCAGTCGACGCCGAGGAACGAGCGATCGGTCAGCACGATCGGGCCCGCGGTGGTGATGGCGACGGTGTGCTCGGAGTGCGCTCCGCGCGAGCCGTCGACGCTGCGCAGCGTCCACCCGTCGGGGTCGGTGACCAGCTCGTCGGTGGTCTGCAGGAACCACGGCTCGAGCGCCAGCACGAGGCCGTCGCGCAGCGGGTAGCCGCGCCCGGCCTTGCCGTCGTTGGCGACGTGCGGGTCGCCGTGCATCGTGCGCCCGACGCCGTGTCCGCCGAAGTCGGTGTTGATGCTGAGGCCCTCGGCGTGCGCGACGGCGGCGATCGCGGCTGAGATGTCGCCGATCTTGTGGCCCACCGTCGCGGCCTCGATCGCCGCGGCCAGCGCGCGCTGCGAGGTGTCGATGAGGGCGAGGTCCTCGTCGCGAGCGGTGCCCACTACGAACGAGACCGCCGAGTCGGCGACCCAGCCGTCGACCGAGGCCGCGAAGTCGAGCGAGACGAGGTCGCCGTCGCGCAGCGCGTAGTCGTGGGGGAGGCCGTGCAGCACCGCGTCGTTGATCGAGGTGCACAGCACCTTGCCGAAGGGGCTCGCGCCGAACGAGGGGTGGTAGTCGATGTAGCAGGACTCGGCTCCCGCGGCGCGGATCATGTCGTGAGCGCGACGGTCGAGCTGCAGCAGGTTGGTGCCGACCTTCGTCTCGTCGCGCAGGGTCGCCAGCACTTCGGCGACGAATCGCCCGGCCGGACGCATCGCGTCGATCTCAGCCGGGGTGCGCAGTTCGATCATGGGGGTCTTCCTTCCGTCGAACTCCCATTGTCCCCGATGCGGGGCGCGTACCCGCTCCGGAGACAGAGGCATCTCAAAGCCACCGCACATGGATCGGCCATAGCATCGGTTCATGGTGCTGCGCCGAATCTTCTTCCGCTGGCTGTTCCCCGCGGCCTTCGTGCTGCCGCTGTGGTTGTTCATCGGGTGGATCGTGTTCTCGGGCGGAAGCGGCTGGGCTCTGCTCTGGCTGTTCATGGCCGCCCCCGCGGTCTTCGTGTCGCAGCTGATCCTGACCCTGGTCGTGCGGGCGCGCGCCTCCGTGCGCGAGTCGCGCGCCGTGTCGTGGCGTGATGCGGCCGGCATCGGCGTGTGGCACGTCGCGATCGTGGCGCTCGGGCTCTTCGACTCGCGGATCTTCTTCCCGCTGCTCGTGCTCTCGGTGCTCGGCGCTCTGCTGCTGTTCTGGTCGTCGCTCGCCCAGCTGTGGAACGAGGCGCGCGGAGTGGCGACCGTCATGCACACCAGCGACGGAACCGCCTACATCCCGCCCGTGCGCGAGCGTCCGGCGGCGCCGGTCGACGGCGAGGTCATCGTCGTGTCCGAGACGCGGCGGCCCGACTGAGGCCGGTTTGGCCGGGTGGTCGCGGCGTGGCAGAATAGACGATTGTGCCCTGACAGACTCTGCCTCAGGGGAGTCCGCCGCATCCCGCGGCCTCGGGCACGCCTCACCTTTTCCCCTTTAAACGTGCGATCGACCTGTGGCGGTCGCAGGAAGTGATGATCATGCAGATCCTCGACTCCGTCGACGCGGCTTCGCTGCGCTCCGACATCCCCGTCTTCGCCCCCGGCGACACCGTCAAGGTGCACGTCAACATCACCGAAGGCACCCGCTCGCGTATCCAGGTGTTCCAGGGCGTCGTCATCGGCCGCTCCGGCGACGGCGTGCGCGAGACCTTCTGCGTCCGCAAGGTCAGCTTCCAGGTCGGCGTCGAGCGCACCTTCCCGGTCCACAGCCCCGTGATCGACCACATCGAGGTCGTCACGCGCGGTGACGTGCGTCGCGCCAAGCTGTACTACCTGCGCAGCCTGCGTGGCAAGAAGGCCAAGATCAAGGAGAAGCGCGACCGCTGAGTCCGCTCTCTCGAACGCCCCGTGGGTCCGCCCACGGGGCGTTCGGCGTTTTCGCGGGTGAGCCGGTCACGGGCGGCGGCTCGGATATGCGAACCTGGTCTGTGCGGTTCCCCGACGGGCGGTGGACCCGGTGAAGGATCACATGAGCGACCAGACCGCCTCGACCTCGGATGCCGTGGCATCCCGTTCCGCCGCACCCCGGCGCCGTGGATGGGGTGCGTTCTTCCGCGACCTGCTGGTGATCGTCGTGATCGCCCTGCTCGTGTCGTTCCTGGTGAAGACCTTCGTCGTGCGCTCGTTCTACATCCCGTCGGCCTCGATGGAAAACACCCTGATGATCAAGGACCGCATCCTCGTCGACGAGCTGACCCCCCGCTTCGGGGAGTACTCGCGCGGCGACGTCGTCGTCTTCCGCGATCCCGGCGGCTGGCTCGATCAGACCCCGGCACCGGCGCGATCGCCGTTCGTCGAGGGCGTGGACTGGGTCCTCTCGCTCTTCGGCCTGTCTGCTCCCGACAGCGACGACCACCTCATCAAGCGCGTGATCGGCGTCGCCGGCGACCACGTGGTGTGCTGCAACGCGCTCGGCCAGACCGAGGTCAACGGCGTGCCGATCGACGAGCCCTACGTGCGCCTCGCGCCCGGGGCGACCGCCCCCACGCCCGTCCCGTACGACGTCACCGTCCCGGACGGTTCGCTGTGGGTGCTCGGCGACAACCGCAACAGCTCCCGCGACTCCCGCTTCAACCAGGATCAGCCCGGTCGCGGCTTCGTTCCGGTCGACAACGTCGTCGGACGCGCGTTCCTCATCACGTGGCCGTTCGACCGGTTCGGGCTGATCGACTTCCACCACGAGGTGTTCGCGGGGGTTCCCGCACCGGGAGCGCAGTGATCGAGCCCACCCTCACCCTCGAGCGGCGCCTGCTGAAAGAGCACGCGCTGATCATTGCGTGCGACGAGGTCGGGCGCGGTGCCCTGGCCGGCCCGGTGGCCGTCGGGGCGGCCGTGATCGACCCCGCGCGTTCGCGCAAGCGCGTGCCGGCGGGTCTGCGCGACTCGAAGCTCGTGCCCGAGGCGCGGCGCCCCGAGGTCGCGGCGCGTGCGGCCGCCTTCGTGCAGCACAGCGCCGTGGGGTGGGCGAGCTCGGTCGAGGTCGACGAGATCGGCATCATCCGCGCCCTGGGCCTCGCCGCGGTGCGCGCGATCGCCGATCTGCGCGCGCACGGGGTCGTGCCCGAAGACGCGCTCGTCATCCTCGACGGCAACCACGACTACATCACGCCCGCGGGGGAGTCCGGGCTGCGCGTGCAGCCCATCGTGAAGGCCGACCGCGACTGCGCGAGCGCCGCCGCGGCATCCGTCATCGCCAAGGTCGCCCGCGACACCCTCATGACCGGCCTGCACGACGACCTGCCCGCGTACGGCTGGGCGCGCAACAAGGGCTACGCCAGCCTCGACCACCGCGACGCGATCGCCGCCCACGGCATGAGCGTGCACCACCGTCACTCGTGGGCGATCGCGGCCGCGCCGACCCTGTTCTGACCGGGCGCTGCGCCCACGCCGTTCGGACGCGCCCGGGGCGCCGTACCGTGCGGCCGTGGCGGCGGGGCGCGCCTAGGATGGAGTCACCATGGATGACGACGTCTTCGAGGACTACGACCGCGAACTCGAACTGGCCCTGTACCGCGAGTACCGCGATGTCGTGCGCCAATTCACCTACGTGATCGAGACCGAGCGTCGGTTCTACCTCGCCAACGACGTCAACGTCGTGCGTCGCGACACCGAGCACGACTTCTACTTCGAGATCTCGATGACCGACGTCTGGGTGTGGGACATCTACCGCGCCGACCGCTTCGTCAAGTCGGTGCGCGTGCTGACCTTCAAAGACGTCAACGTCGAAGAGCTGTCGCGGCACGACTTCCAGCTGCCCGACGAGCTCTCGCTCGACAACTGACGCCTTCTCCCCAGCGGGCCGTCTGCGGGGCTTGTCCACAGATGGCGCCGTCCTCCCCGCGCGAGGGATGATCCGGATGCCACGCTCTCGGGCATGGCAGCGAAAGACGACCTCGGCCGAGCCGGAGAAGAGCGCGCCGTCGCCTTCCTGAGCGACGACGGCTACCGCATCATCGACCGCAATTGGCGGTGCCCGCAGGGAGAGATCGACATCGTCGCCGAGCGCGACGACACCCTCGTGGTGATCGAGGTGAAGACGCGCCGCAGCGAGGCGTTCGGTCACCCGTTCGAGGCGATCGACCGCCGCAAGGCCGAGCGGCTGTGGCGACTGGCCATGGCGTGGCTCGCCGCGCACCCCGACGAAGCCCGCGGGCGCGCCCTGCGCATCGACGCGATCGGACTCATCGGCGAAGACCCCGCGACGGCACGCCTCGAGCACCTCGAAGACGCGCTGTGACCGTCGCGCGCACCTGGGCCATCGCCCTCTCGGGCCTGCGGGGCGACCTCGTCGAGGTCGAGGCCGACGTATCGCCGCAGATGCCGGAGTTCGCCATCATCGGGCTGGCCGACAAGGCGCTCGGCGAAGCCGGCCGACGCGTGCGCAACGCCTGCGCCAACCGCGGCCTCGACCTTCCCAAGCGCCGTGTGACGGTGAACCTCTCACCGGCGAGCCTGCCCAAGCGCGGCTCGGGGTTCGACGTGGCGATCGCCGTGGCCGCCCTCGCCACGAGCGTGCGGATGGATGCCGATCACGTCGCGCAAACGGTGCACCTCGGCGAACTCGGTCTCGACGGGCGGCTGCGTCCCGTTCCGGGCGTGCTGCCGGCGGTGGTCGCCGCGCACCGCGGGGGAGTGCGGCGGGTCGTCGTGCCCGTCGCCAACGCCGCCGAGGCCCGGCTGGTCGAGGGCATCGAGGTCTTCGCCGCGGTGTGCCTCGCGGAGGTGGTGCGCTGGCACGGCGGATCCTGCGATGCGCCCGATCTCGCCCCCGTCGATGCTCCCACCGCCGCGGCCGCCGACGATGCGCCGCTCGAGCTCGCCGACGTGGTCGGGCAGTCCGAGGCGGTCGATGCGCTCGTGGTGGCGGCAGCGGGCGGGCACCACATCCTCATGAGCGGTCCGCCCGGTGCGGGCAAGACGATGCTCGCCCGACGTTTGCCCGGCATCCTGCCTCCGCTCGACGACGAGGCGGCGCTGTCGGTCGCTTCGGTGCGATCGCTCGCGGGCGAGACGGTGACGCGGCTCTCGCGGACGCCTCCCTTCGAGAGCCCGCACCACGGAGCGACCGCCGCGGCCTTGATCGGGGGCGGATCGGGCATCGTGCGTCCGGGTGCCATCGCGCGTGCGAGCGAAGGCGTGCTGTTCCTCGATGAAGGAGGAGAATTCCCCGCCGCCGTGCTCGACGCCCTGCGGCAACCGCTCGAGAGCGGCGTCATCCAGGTGCACCGGTCGGGGGTGTCCGCCACCTATCCGGCCCGGTTCCAGCTCGTCATCGCGACGAACCCGTGTCCGTGCGGCCAGTACGGGGTCGCGGGCGGATCCTGCGAGTGCGCGCCGCAGGCGATCCGCCGGTACACCCGTCGACTGTCGGGTCCCCTTCTCGACCGCATCGACATCGATCTGCGCCTGCAGCGGGTGTCGTCGGCGCGACAGGCCAGCGATGTGCAGCCCACCAGCACCGCCCAGGCGCGCGAGGTCGTGGCATCCGCCCGCGCCCGCGCGGCGCACCGGTGGGCGCAGACCCCCTGGCGGCGCAACGCCGACGTGCCCGGCACCTGGCTCCGCGGACCCGCAGCGCCCGCGGCCGACGTGCTGCGCCCGCTCGATACGGCCCTGCGCCGCGGCGCCCTCACCCTGCGCGGCTACGACCGTCTGGTCCGGGTCGCGTGGACGGTGGCCGACCTCGCCGGCCACGACGACCTGCGTGCCGACGACGTCGGCCGAGCGCTCTTCCTTCGGCAGGGATCCCGCACGTGACCGCCCTCGATCCCTCGCCGCGCGCCGCCGCGGACCTGGCGGCGGTGCGGCCCGGTGACTCCACCGACCCGAGCGACGTCTACGCCCGCGTCGTGTGGAACGTGCTGGTCGAACCCGGAGACGGGGTGGCGGGCGCGCTCATCCGCACCTATGGCGCGCGGGAGGCGCTGCGCATCGCGACGAGTGACGAGGCGCCCGAGCTGGCCCCGGCACGCGCGCGGTGGATGCCGCGTCTGCAGCCCACGGCGATCGAGGCGGCTCTCGCATCGGCCCGACGTGCGGAGGCGCGGTTCGTCGTCCCCGGCGATCCCGCATGGCCGACGCGGCTCGACGACCTCGATGACCATGCCCCGCTCGCGCTCTGGCGTCGCGGCGGACACGAGACGGCCGCCGCCCCGACGATCGCCCTCGTCGGAGCGCGTGCGGCGACAGCGTACGGCGAGGGGGTCGCCGCCGACCTCGCGGGGGATCTCGCCGCCGCGGGAGCCGCCGTCGTGTCGGGAGCCGCGTACGGAGTCGACGGAGCGTGCCATCGCGCCGCTCTGGCCGCCGGGGGAGCGACGATCGCCGTGCTGGCCGGAGGGGTCGACCGCCCGTACCCCCGCGGACACGAGGCCCTGCTGGGGCAGATCGCCGCCCGAGGCGCGGTGTGGAGCGAGACCCCGTGCGGAGCGGCGCCGACCAAGTGGAGGTTTTTGGCGCGCAACAGACTCATCGCCGCGATGGCCGACGCGGTGGTGGTCGTCGAGGCGGGGTGGCGCAGTGGCTCGCTCAACACCGCGGCGCACGCGGCGAGCCTCGGTCGGCCGCTCGGGGCGGTGCCCGGTCCGGTCACCAGCGCCGCCTCGGCCGGGTGCCATCGGGTTCTGCGCGAATACGGCGGCGTTTGCATCACCTCGGCGTCGGATGTCTGGGACATGTTGGGCGCGAGAGGTGAGCCATCGGTCGCCGACGACCGCCCCGCTCCCGAGGTCGTGCGCCTCTTCGATGCGCTGTCGGCACGCTCGCCCCGGTCGACCACCGAAGTGGCTCGGCGCAGCGGTCTGGCCCCTGACGAGGCGGGCGTGTTGCTGGGGTTCGCCGAGCTCGAGGGCCGCGTCGCGCGCGACGACGCCGGGCTGTGGCGCGCGACGAGCGCTGGGGAGGGGCGATGAGCAGGGGCGTGCCGTGCTTCCCCGCTCTGCGCGTGGCGTGCACACGGGTTCGGCGGGCACGGGCAGGCTGAAGCCATGCGTCTGTCCGAAGCCGTCGAGGGGTATCTGACTCACCTCGCCGAGGTGCGGCGGCTGTCGCCCGCGACGGTCCGTGCCTACCGATCGGATCTGACCGATCTCGTCGGCGCGGTGGGCGACGGTGCCATCGAGTCGTTGAGCGTCGACGACCTGCGGGAGTGGCAGTGGCGGGCCACCAAGGCGGGGCAGTCGAAGGCGACGTCTGCGCGGCGCACCTCGAGCGTGCGCGGCCTGTTCTCGTGGGCGGTGGAGGAGGAGATCATCGCGCTCGACCCGTCGCAGCGTCTGGTGACGCCCAAGCGGGGCCGCACCTTGCCGACCGTGGCGACGGCGGAGGCGCTGGACGGCGTTCTCGAGGCCGCCCGCGTGCGCGCCGCGGACGGTGACCCCCTCGCACTGCGCGACCACGCCGTGCTCGAGGTGCTCTACGGCTCCGGCGCCCGCGTGTCGGAGATCTGCGGGCTCGACCTCGACGACGTGGACCACGAGCGTCGCACCCTCCGCGTGCGCGGGAAGGGCGACAAAGAGCGGGTCGTCCCGTTCGGCCTGCTCGCCGGAGAGGCTCTGCAGGCCTATCTCGTGCGCGGTCGACCCGTGCTCCTGACGCGTGCCTCGGCTGCGGCTGCCGGTGCCTCCGAGTCGGCCGTCTCGCGCGGCCGTGTCGTCGAGCGAGCGCCGCGCGCCGTGTTCCTCGGTGCGAAGGGCGGCCGTCTCGGCCCGCGCGCGGTGCACGCGCTCGTCTCCGCCACCGTCGCCCCGAGCGTCGGAGCCGAGGTGCTGGGCCCGCACGCCCTCCGGCACTCCGCGGCCACCCACCTGCTCGACGGCGGCGCGGACCTCCGTTCGGTGCAGGAGATCCTGGGACACGCGAGCCTCGGGACGACGCAGATCTACACCCACGTCTCGGCCGAACGGCTGCGCGAGGCCTACCGGCTCGCGCACCCCCGAGCCTGACCCGGCTCCGCGCGCCGCGGTGGCGCCACGCACGCCCGCGTCCTAGCGTGGGGGAGTGCGAAGAGCCCGAACACCCGCCCTGCTGACAGGTGCCCTCGCGTTGGCGGCCGCTCTCGCGGCGTGCGCACCGGTCCCGCAGCCCGTCGAGACGCGCCTCCCGCCCGGCATGTCGGCATCCGCCCCCGCCCCGACCGTGTCGGTGCCCTCGCCCTCGGTCGTCACCCTCTCGCCGGCACCGTCGACGAGCGTCGCGCCTGCCCCCACGACCGCGCCCTCGGCACCCAGCGACGACCCCGGTGCCCTCTCGTGCGGTGACGGCGGCTCGCGGAGCGTGTCGGGCGCCGAACAGACAGTGCGGATCGTCGGCACCTGCTCCGAGCTGGACGTCTCGGGCTCGGCGCTCACCGTCGACGCGTCGGGCGCCACGGTGCAGACCCTGCGCATCTCGGGCGATCGCGCGCGGGTGACCGTCGCATCCGTCGACTCGCTCGTGGTGCAGGGGAACGACGGTTCCGTCACCTCCGCCGGAGCGATCGGCAGCGCCGACCTCAGCGGCGACCGGACGACCGTGCAGTCGGGCGGGACGATCTCGTCGGTCACGGTACGCGGTCAGGACAACGTCGTCCGCGCAGACGGCGGAGTCGGCTCCACCACGGTCGAGGGGCGCGGCAACCAGGTCGGGTGACGGCATCCGCCCGCCCTCCGCGGTCAACAGCAGGGGAGGAGGACCGCACGCGGCACTCCTCCGAGCAGGCGCAGCGGATTGACGTAGACGCCGTCGAGGCGCACGCCGAAATGCACCTCGCCGCGGCTCGTGTGCCCGCCCGTCGACACGACCCCCACGGGCGCTCCCCGCGCGACGGCATCGCCCACCGCGAGCTCCGTCGCGACCGGTTCGAGCGTCGTCACCAGCCCGTCGCCGTGGTCGATCGTGACCACCGCGCGCCCGGCGACCTCGCCCGCGAACGCGATCCGGCCGTCAGCGGGGGAGCGCACGCTACCCGACGCCGTCAGGTCGAGGCCGCGATGACCCGGGCCGTACGCGTGCGCGGGAGCCTCGAAGGGGCGGACGACCTGTACCGGGTCGGTCGGCCAGACCCATCCCTTCGTCGAGAGGGGGTCCCCCGGACCGGCCGCCCCGCAGACCAGGACGATCGCGGTGAGCACGACCAGAGCGCGGGCGAGACGGAGCCGAACGGGAGACATGCCGGCAGTCTCACCGCCTTCGTGAGGCCGCGCGGGCTCCATCGCCGCCTCGGTGCACGCGCGCGGCGGAAGGCGCTGTGGGGAGGAGGCGTCCTGTATGCTGGGGGGTGCATCTCGCATGTCGGGATGACTCCGCGTGCCCACAGCGCATCGCGTCGCCCTCACGGGTAGCGCACCGCGCGGCATCCACACCCCATGGTCCACCGCTTCGGCGGTCGGCGGGTGTGCGCCGGGCACCAGGCTCGTCAGACGGACCGTCTGACGCGAACAACCACAACCACGGCGCGAAAGCGCCCAGAAACAGGAGTACGACCATGGCCGTCGTCACCATCCGCCAGCTGCTCGACAGCGGCGTTCACTTCGGACACCAGACCCGCCGGTGGAACCCGAAGGTCAAGCGCTTCATCCTCACCGAGCGCAGCGGCATCCACATCATCGACCTGCAGCAGTCGCTCGGGTACATCGACAAGGCGTACGAGTTCGTCAAGGAGACCGTCGCGCACGGCGGCACCATCCTCTTCGTCGGCACCAAGAAGCAGGCGCAGGAAGTCCTCGCCGAGCAGGCGACCCGCGTGGGCCAGCCCTACGTCAACCAGCGCTGGCTCGGTGGCCTCCTCACCAACTTCCAGACGGTGTCGAAGCGCCTCGCCCGCATGAAGGAGCTCGAGGAGCTCGACTACGAGAACCCGGCTGAGAGCGGCTTCACCAAGAAGGAGCTCCTGCTCAAGAAGCGCGAGCTCGACAAGCTGCACAAGTCGCTCGGTGGTATCCGCAACCTGCAGAAGACCCCCTCGGCCATCTGGGTCGTCGACGCCAAGCGCGAGCACCTCGCGGTCGACGAGGCCAAGAAGCTCGGTATCCCCGTCATCGGCATCCTCGACACGAACGCCGACCCCGACGAGTTCCAGTACCCGATCCCCGGCAACGACGACGCGATCCGCTCGGTGAGCCTGCTCACGCGCATCATCGCCGATGCCGCCGCCGAGGGCCTCATCCAGCGTCACCAGCCCGCCGGCGAAGAAGAGGCCGCTGAGCCGCTCGCCGAGTGGGAGCGCGAGCTGCTCGAGACCCCCGCCGAGTCGACCGAGGCGCCCGCCGCCGAGTCGACCGACGAGGCTCCTGCCGCTGAGGCGACCGACGAGGCCCCCGCCGTCGAGTCGACCGAGGCCCCCGCCGCGGACGCCGAGGCCACCGACAGCAAGTAAGCCGCGAGGCACTCCGTTCGCCTCCGCGTGAACGGTGCGCCACCCGCACAGGCTACGATCCGGCGGGGTCGTGACAGCCCCCTCTTCGGAGGGCGGCGACACGGCCCCGCCGGGCTCACATACAGAACGCAAACGACAAGGAGACGCCACACCATGGCAAACTTCACGATCGCCGACATCAAGGCGCTGCGCGAGCAGCTCGGCACGGGCATGGTCGACACCAAGAAGGCGCTCGAAGAGGCTGACGGCGACGTCGAGAAGGCCGTCGAGATCCTGCGCCTCAAGGGTGCCAAGGGCAACGCCAAGCGTGCCGACCGTTCGACCAGCGAGGGCCTCGTCGCCGCGCGCGAGAACAACGGCTCGGTCACCCTGCTCGAGCTCGCCTGCGAGACCGACTTCGTCGCCAAGAACGAGCGCTTCATCGCTCTGGCCGACAAGGTCGTCGACGCGGCCGCCGCCGTCGGTGCCGACTCCGTCGAGGCCGCCCTGGCCGCCGACGTCGACGGCAAGACCGTCGAGCAGCTCATCTCGGACGAGGCCGCGATCATCGGCGAGAAGGTCGAGCTCCGTCGCGTGCGCACCATCTCGGGCGACAAGTTCGAGGTCTACCTGCACAAGACCAGCAAGGACCTGCCCCCGCAGGTCGGCGTGGTGCTCGCCTACACCGGTGACGACGCCGAGACCGCTCGCTCGATCGCGCAGCACATCTCGTTCGCGAACCCCTCGTACCTCACCCGCGACGCCGTGCCCGAGGCCGACGTCGACAAGGAGCGCGAGATCGTCACCGAGATCTCCCGCAACGAGGGCAAGCCCGAGGCCGCCCTGCCGAAGATCGTCGAAGGCCGCGTCAACGCGTTCTTCAAGCAGGTCGCCCTGCTCGACCAGGACTACGCGAAGGACAACAAGCTGTCCGTCGCCAAGGTCGCGTCCGACGCCGGTCTCACGCTGACCGACTTCGCGCGCTTCAAGGTCGGCGCGTAACCCCGAGACAGGCTCACGGCCCGTCAGAAGGCCCGGGATGCCACGGCATCCCGGGCCTTTTCCCTGCCCGCGCTCCGTCGGTGACCCGCCGTATCGGTCGCGACGGGCAGGGGGATAGTTTGTTCAAGACGAGAGGACACATCACGTGATGGATGCAGCCACCAAGCGCCGCCGAGTACTGCTGAAGCTGTCGGGGGAGGCGTTCGGCGGAGGCCAGTTGGGCGTGAACCCCGACGTCGTCAGCCAGATCGCCCGAGAGATCGCCCAGGCGACGGATCGCGTCGAGATCGCGATCGTCGTGGGCGGAGGCAACTTCTTCCGCGGAGCCGAGCTCAGCCAGCGCGGCATGGACCGCGGGCGCGCCGACTACATGGGAATGCTGGGCACGGTCATGAACGCCCTCGCCCTGCAGGACTTCCTCGAGCAGGCCGGCGCCGCCACGCGCGTGCAGTCGGCCATCTCGATGACCCAGGTCGCCGAGCCCTACATTCCGCGCCGCGCGATGCGCCACCTCGAGAAGGGCCGCGTCGTGATCTTCGGCGCCGGCGCGGGCCTGCCCTACTTCTCCACCGACACCGTGGCCGCCCAGCGCGCGCTCGAGATCGGCGCGACCGAGGTGCTCGTGGCGAAGAACGGTGTGGACGGCGTCTACACCGCCGACCCGCGCACCGACCCCTCGGCCACCAAGCTCGACCACGTGACCTACGGAGACGCCCTGCAGAAGGGCCTCAAGGTCGTCGACTCGACCGCGTTCAGCCTCTGCATGGACAACGGAATGGACATGCGGGTGTTCGGCATGGAGCCGGCCGGTAACGTCACCCAGGCGCTGCTCGGCGAGATGATGGGCACCCTCGTCACCGCGTGACGCGCCGCGCGCGGGCCCGGGGAGCCGGGCCCGCGCGCGACTAGACTGAGAAGCCAGTTCCAACGAATGGAGTCACCGTGATCGCCGATGTCCTCGCCGAAGCCGGAGCGCGCATGGATCGCGCCGTCGAGGCCGCCAAGGAGGACTTCGCGACCGTCCGCACCGGACGCGCGAACCCCCAGATGTTCCAGAAGGTCTTGGTCGACTACTACGGCTCGCCGACCCCGCTGGCGCAGCTCGCGTCGCTGAACAACCCCGAGGCTCGCACCCTCGTCATCAACCCCTACGACAAGTCCGCGTTGAAGGCCATCGAACAGGCCATCCGCGACATGCCGAACCTCGGGGTGAACCCCACGAACGACGGCACCATCGTGCGCGTCACCATGCCCGAGCTCACCCAGGACCGCCGCAAGGAGTACGTCAAGATCGTGCGAGGCAAGGGCGAAGACGCCAAGGTGCAGGTGCGCAACCTCCGCCGCAAGGCCAAGGACGACCTCGACGCCCTCAAGAGCGACGTCGGCGAAGACGAACTCGTCCGCGCCGAGAAGGAGCTCGACACCGTCACGCGCACCCACGTCGACCAGATCGACGAGGCTCTCAAGCGCAAAGAGGCCGAGCTGCTCGAGGTCTGACCCCCATGCCCGACGCCCCTGAGATTGGCGACACCGGACCCCTCGACAAGCGCGGGACCCGTCGTGCCGAGTCGGCTCGGCGTGCGCCGGTCACGGGCGAGAACGCCACCGCCATCGAAGCGCAGCTGCGCGCGATGCGCACCGACGCGGAGCGCAACATCGCCCACGCCCGTGCGGAGTTCGATCAGGCCAACGAGCGTCTGAAGCAGCGCACCGGCCGCGACCTCATCGTCGCGACGCTCATCGGTGTCGCGATCGGCGTGATCGTCGTCGCTTCGCTGATCTTCGTGAAGTGGCTGTTCGTGCTGTTCGCGGCGACCGCGATGGTGTTGGGCGTGCTGGAGTTCTCCCGCGCCCTGCAGGTCGCCGGACGCAAGGTCGACGTCGTCCCGCAGCTCGCGATGGGTTTCCTGCTGCTGCTCAGCGGGTTCTTCCTCGGGCCGTGGGTGCACTGGATCGCCCTGCTGGTGGCCATCGCGGTCGTCATCGTCTGGCGTCTCACCGCCCAGATGTTCGCCGACGACGGGCGCGCGCACATCGAGGTCATCGGCGACGTGCTCGTCGCCTCGTTCGTGCAGCTCTACGTGCCGTTCCTCACCTCGCTCGCGACGATCCTGCTCGCGCAGCCGCGCGGAGAATGGTGGGTGCTGGCGTTCCTCATCCTCGCAGTGGCCGCCGACACCGGCGCCTACGTCTCTGGCCTGACGTTCGGCCGGGGCGGACGGCATCCGATGGCCCCTCGCATCAGCCCGAAGAAGACCTGGGAAGGCTTCGCGGGCGCGTGTGCTGCGGCTCTCATCGCCGGTGCGCTGCTCGCGGTATTCATGCTGCAGGTCCCGTGGTGGGCTGGATTGATCTTCGGCGCCGTCGTGCTCGCCACAGCGACGGTGGGCGACCTCGGGGAGTCGATGGTCAAGCGCGACCTCGGCATCAAAGACATGAGCTCGTGGCTGCCCGGCCACGGCGGGGTGCTCGACCGTCTCGACTCGATCCTGCCGTCGGCCACGGCCGCCTTGGCCCTGTACTACCTGCTCGCCCCGTTGGGAGTGTCATGAGCGATACCCCGATCCACGACCGTGCGGCCGCGACGCCGTTCCCCACCGTGACCGGGCGGGCGCAGGGCTACGAGAAGCGCGCCGTCGACGCCTTCCTCGCCAAGGCCCGCGAGGCCTTCGAGCAGGACGAGACCGGAACTCTCCGCTCCTCCGAGATCCGCGCCGTCGCCTTTCCCCTCGTGAAGGGCGGGTACGCCGTGCACGCCGTCGATGCGGCCCTCGGTCGCGTCGAAGACGCCTTCGCCGCGCGGGAGCGGGAGCACGCGTTGTCGCGCTTGGGCGCGCGCGCCTGGGTCGCCGAGACCCGCGACACGGCGCAGGTGGTGCTCGACAGGTTGCAGCGCCCGCGCGGTGAACGCTTCGAGCGCGTCGGCTGGATGCACTTCGGGTACCGCGTCGACGAGGTCGACGTCGTCGCCGATCGCGTGGCCCGCTATCTCGCCGCGGGTGATCCCGTGACGGCGGAGCAGGTGCGCGCCGTCGCCTTCCGTCTGCAGCGCGGCGGGTACCGCGAGACCCAGGTCGACGCCGTGCTCGACGCCGTCGTCGAAGTCATGCTCGCTGTCGGATGAGCCGCGCGGATGGCAGCCGCCGCAATGCGTCGGTAGAATCGGCGTCACTGTGACTTCTGGTTCGGAACTCTCGCGCGCATCGTTTCGCCGCGTCGCCCGTCGGGGCGGCTCGGCCGGTGACGTCGTGCCGCCGGCCCTCCCGCGGCGCACCGCCCCGCGGTGGTCGCGTCGTCGCGGCGTCGTCGGTGTGTTCGGCGCCTGCGCCGCGGTGCTGTTCGCCGCTGCGTACGTCGGCCCGATGGGCGCCGCTCTGCAGCCCGCCCAGGCCGAGGGACCCAAGACGGTCACTCTGTACGCCCAGGGTCTCGACGACGTGCAGTCGGTGTCGACCACGGGCGAGAAGCAAGCCCCGTCTCTCGAGCGCTCCAGCTACAACGTGTACGTGAAGCCGAAGCCGACGCCGACCCCCACACCGACGTCGTCGGGCTCGAAGAAGTCGGGCTCCGGTTCGGGTTCCGGGTCGTCCTCGGGCGGGGGCGGCCCGGTGAAGTACAGCGGCGGCGGCGCTCCCGCCGACTGGATGGCCGCGGCCGGCATCTCCGAGGCCGACATGGGCTACGTCGACTACATCGTGAGCCGCGAGAGCGGGTGGAACCCCAACGCGACCAACCGTTCCTCGGGCGCATGCGGTCTCGTGCAGGCGCTGCCCTGCAGCAAGGTGCCAGGGAACGGCTACGACCCGGTCGACAACCTCCGCTGGGGCACGGGCTACGCCGTGGGCCGCTACGGCAGCTGGGCGAAAGCGTACGCCTTCTGGACCAGCAACCACTGGTGGTGAGCGGCGCCCATGCCCCGCTCCCGTAAGCGGCGTCCCGATCCGGGCCGCGGCGACGAGTCGCTCGATCGCCTCATCGCCGGCTGGAAGCGCATCGAGGTCAAGCGTGGCGTCGAGTGGACCGTCCAACCGATCTCGGCCCCGCAGGCGCAGAAGGAGTACCTCTGCCCCGGGTGCGGACGCACCGTGACCGTCGGAACGGCTCACCTCGTCGTCTGGCGTGCCGACGGCGTGCTCGGCGACGCCGCCGACCTCGCCGCACGCAGACATTGGCACACGCACTGTTGGAGGATCGCCTGATGGAGATTCGCGGACCCGTCCTTCTCCCCGCTCGACGCGAGGACATCGAACTGCGCACGGTCGACGAGCTCACCCTCGTCGGTGAACTCGCCCTGCCCGCGGACCGCGACCCGGTCGCGACGCTGGTGACCCTGCATCCGCTCCCCACGGCCGGCGGCTTCATGGACTCGCACATCCTGCGCAAGGCGGCGGGCCGTCTGCCGGCCCTGGCCGATCTGGCGGTCCTGCGGTTCAACACCCGCGGCACGACCTCGCCGCGCGGGACGAGCGAGGGCTCGTTCGACGGAGGCGCGGCCGAGTGCTTCGACGTGGCCGCCGCGGTCGACTTCGCGCGCGAGCGAGGGCTCCCGCGACCCTGGCTCGTCGGCTGGTCGTTCGGCACCGAGCTCGCGCTGAAGTACGGCCGCGATCACGACATCGAGGGCGTCATCCTGCTCTCGCCGCCCCTGCACCGCGCCACGGCCGACGAGGTGGCGGCGTGGGCGGGCGATGCGCGGCGCATGGTCGTGCTCGTTCCGGAGTTCGACGACTACCTGCGGCCGGACGACGCCCGCGAGGGCTTCGCATCGGTTCCGGATGCCACGCTCATCGCGGTCGAGGGCGGAAAGCACCTGTGGGTCGGTGAGACCCAGACGCGACGCGTCCTCACCGAGATCGTCGCCGCGGTGAATCCCGACGCGCTCCCTCTGCCGGTCGAGTGGGACGGCCCGCTCGCCGACTGAGACGGCGGCTCAGCGCTCGTTCTGCCGCGGGATGATGACCTCGCGGTAGATGATCAGCACGCTCGCGGCGACCGGGATCGCGATGAGCGCGCCGAGAAGGTTGAGCAGCGCGCCACCGGCGAGGGCGGCGATGACGACGACCGAACCGGGCACCGACACCGCGCGGTTCATGATGCGCGGCGAGATCACGTACGCCTCGATCTGCATGTAGATGAGGTAGTAGATCAGCGCGATCAACGCCAGACTCGGCGACCCGAGCCCCGGCAGCAGACACGTCAGCACGATGATCGTCGAGCCGGTCAGGGTGCCCACCAGCGGGATGAGCGAGAAGAAGAACGCCACCACGGCCAGCACCGCGGGGAAGGGGGCGCCGATGATCGACAGGAAGATCGCGCTGAGCACGCCGTTGATCACACCGAGGCTGACCTGCCCCATGACGTAGTAGCCCACGGAGTCGGTGATCTTCTCGGCCAGTTCGATGAACCGAGCGCGCTTCGACGCGGGGACGAGCTGGTAGACGGCCGACTTCAGCGAGGGGGTGGATGCCGTGAAGTAGATCGTGAGGATGAGCACGATGAACGCGCCGCCCAGGCCCGCGGCGACCGCGCCGGCGCCCGTGAGCAGGCTGTTTCCGACGATCGTGGAGATCGATCCGACATCGAGGGTCGAGAGCCACTGCTGCACGCTGGCCCAGACGTCGTCGATCTTGAGCCAGGGGAGGGTCTGCGACACCCACGTCTGCACGTTCAGAACGATCTCGTTCCACGCCCCGGGCTGCAGCAACTGTTCGATCTGCCCGACGAGCTGAGCGATCTGGCCGACGATGATCGGCACGACCATGAAGACGATCCCGGTGAAGACGCCGAGCACCCCGAGGATCGTCACCAGGACGGCGGCCCAGCGGGGGAGTCCGCGGCGCTCGAGGAACGACACCAGCGGATCGAGTCCGAGCGAGAGGAACAGGGCCGTGCCGACGTAGAGCAGGATCGTCGACAGGCTCTGCACACTGCCGATGACGAGCAGGCCGACGCCGACGCCGAGCGTCGCGAGCAACGCGACCCGGAACGGGTTGTGGATCTTCATGGGAACGGCTCCCGCCTCAGCCGGGCGGTCGTGCCCGTGTGGTCAGGATACTGAGCACGGCGCCTTCGGAGCGTACGACGGGCCTCGCCGAGAACTTTCAGACGCCCTCGGATAGTCTGAAACGTCGATTCTTCGGTGGCGTCCGAGCCACCGGTGGGGATGGTGTGAAGCGTGAGATTCGTCTGGGCCGTGGTGGCGTTCGTCATCGCCGCCGCCATGATCGGTGCGGGCATCGCCCAGCGCACGGTTTTCCAGGGTCCGTCCGAGGCGTCGGCGAACGTGCAGACCGACGGGAGCGAGGCCTACACGCTCATCGACGGCTCGGTTCTGACGAGCGTCCCCGGCGCGCAGACCCTGCGTGTCGAGGGCGACGGCGAGGTCTTCGCCTCGTACGGCCGCACCGCCGACATGAAGGCGTGGCTGGCCGATGTGCCGTACACCGCGGTGACCGTCGACGGTGAGGGCACGGTGCAGACCGCGACGGTCGAGCCGACGGTGACGCCCGCGTCCGACGCCGCCGCCGGACGCAGTCCCGTCGACTCCGACCTGTGGCTCGACGAGTACGAGCAGACCGGGTCGCTCTCCACGACGCTGCAGCTGCCCTCCGACATGAGCGTGCTCGTGGCATCCGACGGCACCGCTCCCGCCCCTTCGAACATCAGCGTGACCTGGCCCATCGACAACTCGACCCCGTGGGCCGGCCCCCTCATCGTCGGCGGCGGCGTCGTGCTGTTCATCGGCGTCGTGCTGTACGTGCTCGGCATTCTGCACGTCCGCCGTCGTCGTCGCCCGCGCCGCAAGGGTCTGCCGCTGCCGGTCACCGAGCCCATCTCGACCGTCGACGCGGATGCCGAGGCCAAGGGCGTGGTCAGCCGATCGCGCCGCGGCGGCGCCCGCCGTGCCCTGATCGCCGTGCCCGCGCTCGGAGTCTCGGTGGCGCTGATGGCGGGGTGCTCGGCCGACGCCTGGCCCCAGCTGGCCGCAACGGAGACGCCGAGCCCGTCGCCCACGGTGATCGTTCCCGAGGGGCAGTTCCCGCCGGCCGTGACCGAGGCGCAGGCTCAGCGCATCGTCTCGCGCGTGTCGAGCACGGTCGCCGAAGCCGACGCCGCCCTCGATGCGAACGCGGCGAGCCAGCGCCTGGCCGGTCCCGCTCTCGCCGAGCGTCAGACCAACTACACGCTGCGCGCCGCGCTGAGCGATCGCCCCGCCCTTCCGGCGATCCCGGCGGAGCCCGTGCAGATCGTGCTGCCGCAGACCACTGCCGCCTGGCCGCGCACCGTGATGACGGTGGTGGAGTCGGCGGATGCCGCGACGCCCACCACGACCATCATGATGCTGACGCAGGACTCGCCCTGGGACGAGTACAAGGCGTCGTACGTCGGCAACCTCGAAGCCTCGACCAACCTCCCCGAGCTCGCCGCCCCGTACGTGGGCGCGACCCAGGTGCCGCCCGACTCGTCGTTCCTCGTGCTCGCTCCGGACAAGGTCGCCGCGGCCTACGCCGACATCATCAACAACGGTGACAAGAGCGCGTCGTACACCACGTTCGACACCGCCAACGACCTGCTGCTCAGCGCGATCCAGGCGAACAAGACGCAGCGCACCGACGAGCTCAATCAGACCGGTGCCGGCACCGCGCAGATCAGCTTCTCGGCCTCCGCGGGTCCGGCGACGCCGATCGCCCTCGCCACGCTCGACACCGGTGCGATCGTCGCCGTCAACGTGTACGAGAGCGACACGGCCAAGCCCACCAACCCCGACGCCGTGATCAAGCTCGACAACAACCCCGCGGTCAAGGCTCTGACCGGCGTCGACCAGTCGGCGACCGGCTTCACCACGACCTACTCCGATCAGGTGTTCTTCTACGTGCCCAGCCAGGGCTCCGATGATCAGATCCGCCTGCTCGGTTACCGTTCCAGCCTCCTCGAAGCGAAGGTGTCCCCGTGAGCACTCCCGCCCCCGGTTCCGTCATGCGCGGTGCCGTCGACCTCTCGTCGCTGCGCAACCGCCCGCAGCCTCCCGCTGCGCCCGCCGCCGGAGCCCCGGCCGCACCGGCGCCCGCGGGGGGAGCGAGCCCGCTCGTGTTCGACGTCACCGACGCGTCGTTCGGTGAGGTGCTCGAGCTCTCGCGCACCGTGCCGGTCGTCATCGACCTCTGGGCCGAGTGGTGCGGTCCCTGCAAGCAGCTGAGCCCCGTGCTCGAGAAGGTCGTCATCGAACTCGGCGGCCGCCTGGTGCTCGCCAAGGTCGACGTCGACGCCAACCCGCAGTTGGCGCAGGGCTTCCGTGCGCAGTCGATTCCGATGGTGCTGGCCCTCGTCGCCGGTCAGCCCGTTCCGCTGTTCACCGGTGCGGTACCCGAGCAGCAGGTGCGCGACGTGTTCGCCCAACTGCTGCAGCTGGCCGCGCAGCACGGCGTGACCGGAACGGTGCCCGTCGACGGCGTCACCGACGACGTCGCGCCCGAGGAGCCGCCGCTGCCCCCGCTGCACGCCGAGGCCTTCGCCGCGATCGAGGAGGGCGACTACGCCCGCGCGATCACCGCGTACGAGAAGGCCCTCGCCGAGAACCCGCGCGACGCCGACGCCCGCGCCGGCCTCGGCCAGGTGCGCCTGCTCGATCGGGTGCAGGGCGCTGACCTGCAGGCCGCGCGCGACGCGGCGGCCGCGGAGCCGACCGGTCTCGACGCGCAGTTCCTCGTGGCCGACCTCGATGTGGTCGGCGGTCATGTCGACGACGCGTTCGGTCGTCTGCTCGACCTCTTCCAGGCGCTGTCGGCCGACGACCGCGCTCCGGTGCGCGAGCGCCTGCTCGAGCTGTTCGGTCTCGTCGGTGACGACGACGCGCGCGTCATCCGGGCCCGCGCCCGTCTGGCGTCGCTGCTGTTCTGATCGCGAGACGCCGTCGGCCCCGTCCCTCCTTCGAGGGGCGGGGCCGTTTGCTTCGGCCGCCTGCGGGCATGCGAAGGCCCCGACCCGCAGAAGCGGATCGGGGCCTTCACGCGATGGGTTGTCAGCTGCCGGCGCGGTGGTGCAACCAGAGCACACCCAGCGGCGGGATGGTCAGCGTGGCGCTGCCCCGCGCGTCGGTCACGACAGCACCCAGGTTGCCCTGACCCGAACCGCCGAAGGCCTCCGCGTCGCTGTTGAGCACCTCGGTCCAGGTTCCGGCCTCGGGCAGGTCGAGCGGGAAGTCGCCGAGCGGCACTCCCGAGAAGTTGCACACGACCGCGACCGTGTTGCCGTGGTGGTCGCGGCGCGCGAACGCGAGCACATTGGGGTTCCACGCGGGCGCGCCCAGACGGGAGAACGCTGCTCCGTCGTGGTCGCGCGACCACAGCGGAGCCTGGTCCTTGTACACGCGGTTGAGCTCGGCGACGAAGTCGTGCAGCTGCGCGTGCGAGGGCTGGTCGAGCATCCACCAGTCGATGCTGCGCGACTCCGACCACTCGGACATCTGACCGAACTCCTGGC
Organism: Microbacterium algihabitans; assembly: GCF_032464975.1. NCBI lineage: Bacteria > Bacillati > Actinomycetota > Actinomycetes > Micrococcales > Microbacteriaceae > Microbacterium > Microbacterium algihabitans. The sequence continues at coordinate 169,135 of NZ_JAWDIU010000002.1, read as the reverse complement.
CCATGAACAGCAACTGCTTGCCGGGGTGGCCCCACATGTAGGCGAGGAAGGCCCGCATGTTGGCGAGCTTCTGCCAGTGGTCACCGGGCATGCGGCCGAAGAGACTGCCCTTGCCGTGTACGACCTCGTCGTGGCTGATCGGCAGGATGAAGTTCTCGCTGAAGGCGTAGACGAACGAGAACGACAGCTCACCCTCGTGGTGCGAGCGATACATCGGATCGCGCCCGATGTACTGCAGCGAGTCGTTCATCCAGCCCATGTTCCACTTGAAGCCGAAGCCGAGGCCCGCGGCGGAGGTGGGGGCGGTGACGCCGGGGAAGCTGGTCGATTCTTCGGCGATCAGCGCGATGCCGGGGTAGCGCTTGTACGAGGTGGCGTTGACCTCCTGCAGGAAGCGGATCGCCTCGAGGTTCTCGCGGCCGCCGAACTGGTTGGGCGCCCACTCGCCGTCGTTGCGGGAGTAATCGAGGTAGAGCATGGAGGCCACGGCATCCACGCGCAGACCGTCGACGTGGAACTCCTCGAACCAGTACAGCGCGTTCGCGACGAGGAAGTTGCGCACCTCGTTGCGGCCGTAGTCGAAGATGAGCGTGCCCCAGTCCTTGTGCTCGCCTCGGCGGGGGTCGGGGTGCTCGTAGAGGGGCTCGCCGTCGAAGCGCGCGAGAGCGAAGTCATCCTTCGGGAAGTGGCCGGGAACCCAGTCCATGATCACGCCGATGCCGGCCTGGTGGAGCCGGTCGATCAGGTAGCGCAGGTCGTCGGGGTCTCCGAAGCGGCTCGTGGGGGCGTAGTAGCCCGACACCTGATAGCCCCACGATCCGCCGAACGGGTGCTCGGACAAGGGCAGGAACTCGACGTGGGTGAACCCCTGAGCGCCGACGTAGTCGATGATCTCGTCGGCCGCGTCGCGGTACGACAGGCCCTGCTTCCACGACCCGAGGTGCAGCTCGTAGATCGACATCGGTCGGTCGATCGGCGCGGTGCGCGAGCGCTCGTCGATCCATTCGTCGTCCGCCCAGGCGTACGTCGAATCGGTCACGACGGATGCCGTGGCGGGAGGGACCTCCGCCAGACGCGCCATCGGGTCGGCCTTCTCGATCCACTGTCCGCCGCGCGTGAGGATCTCGAACTTGTAGCGGGTGCCGACGCCGACACCCGGGACGAACAGCTCCCAGACGCCGCTGCCGCCCATCGAGCGCATCGCGTGGCCGGTGCCGTCCCAGCCGTTGAAGTCGCCGATCACGCGGAGGGCCCGTGCGTCGGGCGCCCAGACGGTGAACGCGGTGCCGCTCGAGCCGTCGAGTACGCGCGGGTGGGCGCCGAGCACGCGCCACAGCTCCTCGTGGCGCCCCTCGGTGATCAGGTGCAGGTCGAGTTCGCCGATCGAGGGGGCGTGACGATAGCCGTCGTCGGCGACGTGCTCGCTTCCGTTGTACGACGCGCGCACCGTGTAGGCGCCGGGATGGGCGTCGACGGTGGCCTCCCAGACGCCGCCGCGCACGTGCGCGAGCGGCACGGTCGAGCCGTCGGCGAGGACCGCGTGGACGTCGTGCGCCAGCGGGCGGCGGGAGCGGATGACCCACCCGTCGCTGCTCTCATGCACGCCCAGCACGCTGTGCGGGTCGTGGTGCGCGCCGTGGGCCACGGCGTCGAGGATCTCGGGGGGAAGGGTGCTCATCGGTTCTCCTTGACGTGCAGGATGTGCACGGGCTCGGCGAAGGCGTCGAGACGCACGAAGTTGTGGTCGGCCCAGGTCCAGACCTGGCCGGTCACGAGGTCTTCGACGTCGTACGACGTTCCGGGCTCGATCCCGAACACGGTGGTGTCGAGGTGCACCGTCGTCTCGCGCGCGGAGTGCGGGTCGACATTGGCCACGACGATGATCGTGTCGGTCTCACCCGTGGGGGAGAGGGCGGCATCGAGGTGCTTGGAGTAGACGAGGATGGCCTCGTCGTCACTCCAGTGGATGTCGAGGTTGCGCAGTTGACGCAGCGCCGGGTGCGCGCGTCGGGCGGCGTTGAGCATGCGCAGGTAGGGGGCGAGCGAGTCGCCCGCGGCCTCGGCCGCCTCCCAGTCGCGGAACTTGTACTCGTACTTCTCGTTGTCGATGTTCTCTTCCGACCCCGGTCGGGCGACGTTCTCGAACAGCTCGTAGCCCGCGTACACGCCGTAGGTGGGCGCGGCCGTCGCCGCGATCGCGGCGCGGATCTTATAGCCGGGGCGCCCGCCGAACTGCAGGTACTCGGTGAGGATGTCGGGCGTGTTGACGAACAGGTTCGGACGCAGGAAGTCGGCGGTGTCGTGCGCGAGACCGCCCAGGAACTCCTCGAGTTCTTCCTTCGTGTTGCGCCACGTGAAGTAGGTGTAGCTCTGCTGGAACCCGGCCATCGCGAGACCCTGCAGGGGAGCGGGGCGCGTGAAGGCCTCGGCGAGGAAGACCGCGCCGGGCTCTTCGGCGCTGACGGTGGCGATGAGCCACTCCCAGAACTGCAGGGGCTTGGTGTGCGGGTTGTCGACGCGGAAGATCGTGACGCCCTGCGCGATCCAGTGCCGCACGACCCGCAGGACCTCGGCGCGGATGCCCTCGGGGTCGTTGTCGAAGTTGACCGGGTAGATGTCCTGGTACTTCTTCGGCGGGTTCTCGGCGAACGCGATCGAGCCGTCGGGAAGGGTCGTGAACCACTCCGGGTGCTCGGCGACCCAGGGGTGGTCGGGTGAGGCCTGCAGCGCCAGGTCGAGCGCGACCTCGATGCCGTTGTCGCGCGCGGCGGCGACGAACGCACGGAAGTCGTCGAGCGTGCCGAGGTCGGGGTGCACGGTGTCGTGTCCGCCCGCTGCGCCGCCGATGGCCCACGGCGAACCGGGGTCTCCGGGCTCGGTGACCAGGGTGTTGTTGGGGCCCTTGCGGTTGGTCTGGCCGATCGGGTGGATCGGGGGCAGGTACAGCACGTCGAAGCCCATGCCGGCCACCCCGGGCAGGCGTTCGGCGGCGGTGCGGAACGTGCCGCTGATGACGCTGCCGTCGTCGGCGCGGCGTGCCCCCTCGGAGCGGGGGAAGAACTCGTACCAGGCGCCGACTCCGGCGCGCTCGCGCTCGACGAGGAGCTCGGCGTCTTTGCCGACGGAGACGAGGCCCATCATCGGGCGCGCGTCGAACAGCGCGGCGATGGCGGGGTCGCGCACGATCTGCAGCGCGGTGTCGTCGTGCACGTCGGGGTCGCGCAGCGAGCGCGCCGCGTCGTACAGCAGGTCTTTGTCGCTGCCGGGTCGCTTCTTCTCGCCGCGCGCTCGGTCGAAGAGCTGGGCGCCCATCTCGCGCATGAGCGCGGAGTCGACACCCGCGGCGATCTTGAGATCGGCGGCGTGCTCCCACGTGGCGAAGTCGTCGGCGAACGACTCGAAGCGGAAGCGCCAGACGCCCTGTTCGAGGGGCGCGACGAGGGTCGACCACCGGTCGAATCCGTCGTTGAGCGGGCTCAGTCGGTGCAGTGACTCGTCGCCGGAAGGCGAGAACAGCCGCACCTGCACGCCGATGCGGTCGTGGCCCTCGCGGAAGGCGGTGACGGTGAAGGGCACCGCTTCGCCGACGTAGGCGGAGGGGCGGAAACGCCCCCCGGGGACGCTGGGGTGCGGCAGCGCCATCGGGATGCGCGGTGTGACGACGCTGCGCGTGGTCGGCGTCGGCTTGACCGGACGCACCGGGATCGAGGCGGCGCTGCGCCAGGGCAGCTCGGGCGAAGGCATCGTCGTGGTGGCCACGGTCCGAACCTATCGCGGGCCGCCGACATCGCCGTACGGTTTGCTCCGGCCTTGACAGCGGGCCCGGTTCAGTCGACGCGGAACAGCAGCATCGACGCTCCCGTCACGGGGACCACGTCGCCGGGGGCGTAGCGCTCCGCGGTCTCGACCGGCGTCTCATCGGCGCTCGACCACAGCGGGACGTACACCGCGCCGTCGATGTCGGGGAGCGTGATCTCGGTGTCGGCCTCGATGCCGTGCACGACGAGCAGCACCCGGTTGGGCTCTTCGTCTTGGGGGGTCGAGGTGGCGAGGTACTGCAGAGTGCGGTGCGCCGGGTCGTTCCAGCGCTCGCTCGACATCGTCTCGCCCCGCTCGTCGAACCACGCCATCACCGACGCCGAGGGGATCACTTCGCCGAGGCGCGCGAACCGCTGGGGGCGCAGCGCCGGGTTGTCGCGGCGCAGGCGCAGCAGCCGTTGGGCGTGCGCGAACAGGTGCTCCTGCCACGGAGCGAGGTTCCACGACAACCAGGTGAGGGCGGAGTCGTGGCAGTAGGCGTTGTTGTTGCCGCGCTGCGTGCGGCCCATCTCGTCGCCCGCCGTGATCATCGGGACCCCCGCCGACAGCAGCAGCGTGCCGAGCAGGTTGCGCATGGCCTTGCGGCGGGTGGCAAGCACGCGTTCGTCGGTGGTGCTCCCCTCGGCGCCGTGGTTGAACGAGCGGTTGGTGTCGGCGCCATCGCGGTTCTGCTCGCCGTTGCCGAGGTTGTGCTTGACGTCGTACGACACGAGGTCGCGCAGGGTGAACCCGTCGTGCGCGGTGACGAAGTTGACGCTCGCGAGTGGCCCGCGCTCTTCGCTGAACGTGTTCGACGACCCCGCCAGGCGCGTGGCGAAGCCGCCCACGCCGACGGGGGCGGTGTCGGCGCGGCGCGCGTAGTCGATGTCGCTGAGCCAGAAGTTGCGCACGCGGTCGCGGTAGCGGTCGTTCCACTCCAGCCAGCCTTCGCCGAAGTTGCCGGTCTGCCAGCCGCCCATGCCGACGTCCCACGGCTCGGCGATGAGCTTCGCGTCCGCCAGCGACGGATCGTCGCGGATCGCGGTCAGAAGCGGATGTGCCGGATCGAACGAGTGGCGGGCGTCGCGCCCCAGCGTGACGGCGAGGTCGAAGCGGAACCCGTCGACCTGCACCTCGTCGCTCCAGTACCGCAACGAGTCCAGAACGAGGCGCGCAGCGGCATCCGTCGACGTGTTCACCGCGTTGCCGCATCCGGTCTCGTCGATGTAGACGCCCTCGTCGGTCTGGCGGTAGTACGCGCGGTTGTCGATGCCGCGCAGGCTCGTGCGCGGGCCGCCGATGCCCTCCTCGGCGGTGTGGTTGTAGACGACGTCGAGCAGCACCTCGAGCCCGGCCTCGTGCAGGAGCTTCACCATGCCCTTGAACTCGCGCAGCACCGCCTCGGGCCCCTCGGCGCGGCTCGCGGCGGTCGCGTACGGCGCGTGCGGGGTGAAGAAGTTGAGCGAGTTGTAACCCCAGTAGTTCGCGAGTCCCAGCTGCAGCAGGCGCGGCTCGGTCGCGAACGCGTGCACCGGCAGCAGCTCGACGCTGGTGACGCCGAGCGAGAGCAGGTGGTCGATCATCGCGGGGTGCGCGAGGCCGGCGTAGGTGCCGTGCAGGGCCGGGGGGATGAACGGATGCCGCTTGGTCAGGCCTTTGACGTGGCCCTCGTAGATGACCGTGCGGTCGAGGGGGATCCGCGGCTTCTGCGACGAGCCCCAGTCGAACGAGCCGTCGACGACCACCGAGCGCCAGTCGCCGTAGCTTCCCGAGACGAGACCGCGCGAGTAGGGCTCGACGAGCAGCGACTGCGGGTTGAAGGTGTGCCCGGGCCCGTGCGGGCCGCCCACGCGGATGGCGTACCGCGCGCCGGGACGCAGGAGGGCGGAGGACGCCTCGAACACGCCCGCGCCGACGGGGGTCATGGTGATGGTCTCGGTCGCCCAGTCGAGGTCGACCTCGTCGAAGATCAGCAACTGCATGGCATCCGCCGCTCCCGACCAGACGCGGAGCGTGCCGCCGTCGGGACCCAGGCGCACGCCCAGGTCGTCGAGGGTCGGGCTCAGCAGCCCGGGGCGGGCGGAGGCGCGGGCGGGCAGGGCAGTCTCGGGTCGGACCATGCGTCATAGGCTAGTCACCGCGGCAGGCGAAACCGGGAGGGCGTGGATGCGGGTATACCTCGATCACGCGGCGACGACCCCGCTGCGGCCCGAGGCGCGCGATGCGTGGCTCGCGGCGCACGAGGTGCTCGGCAATCCGTCGTCGATCCACGGCGCGGGGCAGCAGGCCCGCCGCCTGCTCGAGGACGCCCGCGAGAGCCTGGCCGGGGTGCTCGGTTGCCAGCCGATCGAGGTCGTCTTCACCTCGGGCGGGACCGAGGCCGCCAACCTCGCGCTGAAGGGGCTGTGGTGGTCGCGGGCCGAGGGTGAAGACGCGGTGGTGCTGCCCGACGGAGAGCATCACGCGACCCTCGACGTGGTGCAGTGGCTCGCGTCGGCCGAGGGAGCGACGGTGCGCCCCGTCTCGCTCGACGAGGGCGGCCGCATCGTGCCCGAGGTCTTCGCGGAAGCCCTTCCCGGGGCGGCGCTGGCGACGGCGCTCGTGGCCAACAACGAGGTCGGGACGATCCAGGATGCCGCGGGCCTGACCTCGGCGGCCGCTGCGGCGGGAGTCCCGCTGCACCTCGACGCGGTGTCGGCCCTCGGCCAGATGCCCGTGGACTTCGCGGCGTGGCGCGGCGCCGGGTCCGCGGCATCCGGACTCGTGACCATGTCGGTGTCAGCCCACAAGGTCGGCGGACCCGTGGGCGTCGGTGCGGCCGTGGTGTCGCGACACGGCCGCCTCACCCCTCTCGTGCACGGCGGCGGACAGCAGCGGAGCCTGCGCGCGGGGACCCAGGACGTCGCGGGGGCGGCCGCCTTCGCCGCGGCGGCGACCGTCGCCGAGATCGAGCGCGAGGCCCAATCCGAGCGTCTGCGCGGGCTGCGCGATCGCCTGATCGCCGGAATCCGCGCGGGCGTCCCGGCCGCACGGCTGCTCGGCGACCCGACGGATCGCCTGCCCGGCAACGCGCACGTGCTGTTCCCGGATGCCGCGGGCGAAACCCTGCTGTTTCTGCTCGACATGCACGGCTTCGCCGTCTCCACCGGGTCGGCGTGCCAGGCCGGGGTCGCCGAGCCGTCGCACGTCGTGCTCGCGCTCGGTCTCGACGAGCGCGCGGCGCGGTCGGTGCTGCGTTTCACCCTCGGGCGCACCTCGACCGCCGAAGATGTCGACGCTCTCCTCGCCCGCCTGCCCGAGGTGTACGCCCGGGCCGTGGCATCCGGAGCCCCATCCGGCGCCCGTTCAGACCGGGCTTCGTAGACTGGCTGCATGCGAGTTCTTGCGGCGATGAGCGGTGGAGTCGACTCCGCGGTGGCTGCGGCCCGCGCGGTCGAGGCGGGTCACGACGTGGTCGGCGTGCATCTGGCGCTCTCGCGCGCCGGGGGCACGCTCCGGGCCGGCAGCCGCGGCTGCTGCACGATCGAAGACGCGATGGACGCCCGCCGCGCCGCCGACAAGCTCGGCATGCCGTTCTACGTGTGGGACTTCTCGGAGCGCTTCCGCGACGACGTGATCGACGACTTCGTGTCGGAGTACCGTGCCGGGCGCACGCCCAACCCCTGCATGCGCTGCAACGAGAAGATCAAGTTCGCCGCCCTCCTCGAGCGCGCGGTCGAGCTCGGCTTCGACGCGGTGTGCACGGGCCACTACGCCACGCTCGTCGACACGCCCGAGGGGCGCGAGCTGCACCGGGCCTCCGACAACGCCAAAGACCAGTCGTACGTGCTGGGAGTGCTCACCGCCGAGCAGCTCGCGCACACGTACTTCCCGCTCGGCTCGACCCCCTCGAAGGCGCTCGTGCGCGCCGAGGCGGAGGAGCGCGGACTCTCGGTCGCGCAGAAGCCCGACAGCCACGACATCTGCTTCATCCCCGACGGCGACACGCGCGGCTGGCTCGCCGACAAGGTGGGTGCGGAGCGCGGCGAGATCCTCGACCGCACCGGAGCCGTGGTGGGCACGCACGAGGGAGCGCACGCCTTCACCGTGGGCCAGCGCCGCGGCCTGCAGCTCGGGGTGCCCGCCGCCGACGGCAAGCCGCGCTTCGTGCTCGAGGTGCGCCCCATCAACAACACCGTCGTGGTCGGGCCGAAAGAGGCGCTCGCGTGCTCCGAGATCGCGGGGGAGCGCTTCACCTGGGCAGGTCGGGCTCCGGATGCCGACTCCTTCGCGTGCGACGTGCAGATCCGCGCCCACGCCGACCCGGTGCCGGCGTTCGCATCGATGTCCGACGGTCTGCTGACGGTGCGTCCCGCAACGCCGTTCGACGGCGTCGCGCCCGGACAGACCGCTGTGCTCTACGACGGGACGCGCGTGATCGGTCAGTTCACGATCGACCGCACGGTGTCGGCGGTGCCGGTCGAAGCCTGAGGCGGCTTCTCTCCGCACCGTCGCCGGCAAGGCCCGGGGCGATGTCGCACCCCCTCCCTAAGCTGGAGACGTGACCGAGCACGATCAGCTTCCCGACCTGACCCTCGACCAGGCACGCGCCGAGGCGGGCGATCTGTCGCAGCGCATCCTGGGCGCGCGCGACGCCTACTACGGGCGCGACGCCGAGCTGGTCGACGACGCCACCTACGACGGGTGGATGCACCGTCTCGAGGCGATCGAGCGGCTGTATCCCGAACTGCAGGGGCAAGACAGCCCGACCCAGTCGGTGGGCGCCGCCGAGGCGACCGACCTCGCGACGATCGAGCACGCCGAGCGCATGCTGAGCCTCGACAACGTCTTCTCGCCCGATGAACTGCGCGACTGGGCGGTCAAGGCCGAGGCCTCCGCGGGTCGGCCCGTGCACTGGCTCAGCGAGTTGAAGATCGACGGGTTGGCCATCAATCTGCGGTACGAGAACGGGGTGCTGACCTCGGCCGCCACCCGCGGCGACGGTCGGGTCGGCGAGATCGTGACCGTCAACGCGCTACGGGTAACGGGCATCCCGCGCGAGCTCACCGGCGAGGGCCACCCCGCTCTGGTCGAGGTGCGCGGCGAGGTCTTCATCCCGGTCGCGAAGTTCGAGAACCTCAATCGTCTGCAGGGCGAATTCCGCGAGCGAGCGGTCGCCGAGGCCCGCGAACGCGCGTCGGGCCGCCGCGGCGGTCGGGTCTTCGATGAAGAGAAGGCCGAGATCGCCGCCGCGCGGCGGTTCCCCGCCTTCGCGAATCCGCGCAATGCGGCCAGCGGCGGCCTGCGTCAGCAGATCGAGAAGAAATCCGGACTCGAGCTCGAGGCGGGGCTCGCGCGCATCGACTCGCTCGCGCTCTACGTCCACGGCATCGGTGCCTGGCCCGACCCTCCCGTCGCCGCGCAGAGCGAGATCTATGCGTTGCTGGCGTCGTGGGGGCTGCCCACCTCGCCGTACTTCCGCGTCGAAGACTCCATCGACGGCGTGCTGTCGTTCGTCGCCCACCACGGCGAGCACCGCCACGACGTCGAGCACGAGATCGACGGCGTCGTGGTCAAGATCGACGAACTCGCCCTGCACGACGAACTCGGCGCCACCAGTCGCGCCCCGCGGTGGGCGATCGCGTACAAGTACCCGCCCGAGCAGGTCAACACGAAGCTGCTCGACATCGTCGTCTCGGTCGGACGCACGGGCCGCGCCACGCCCTTCGCCGTGATGGAGCCCGCGCGCGTGGCCGGCAGCGTCGTGCGCCAGGCGACCCTGCACAACCAAGACGTCGTGAAGGTCAAGGGCGTGCTGATCGGTGACACCGTCGTGCTCCGCAAGGCGGGTGATGTCATCCCCGAGGTGCTCGGGCCCGTCGTCGAGCTACGCGACGGCACCGAACGGGCCTTCGTCATGCCTACCGACTGCCCCGAGTGCGGTACGCCGCTGCGACCGGCCAAAGAGGGCGATATCGACCTGCGTTGTCCCAACGCGCGGTCGTGCCCCGCGCAGGTGCGCGGTCGGGTCGAGCACATCGGGTCGCGCGGCGCCCTCGACATCGAAGCCCTCGGCGAGGTGATGGCGGCAGCGCTCACGCAGCCCGAGATACCCGAGCGCCCTCCGCTCGACACCGAGGCGGGGTTGTTCGACCTCACCGTCGACGAGCTCGTGCCCATCGAGGTCGTGGTGCGCGACTCCGAGACCGGCGAACGCAAGGTCGACCCCGACTCGGGCGAACCCGTACGGCGTGCTCCGTTCCAGAAGCTCGGGGCGGCGACCTACCCTCCGGGCACGGAAGACCTCGATCCCGCGGAGCGGCGTCGACGCGGCATCCGGAAAGATCACCGCGAAGTGCTGCCGTCCGAGCAGGCGGTCAAGCTCGTCGCCGAGCTCGAGAAGGCCAAGACCAAAGACCTGTGGCGCCTGCTCGTCTCGTTGAACATCCGCCACGTCGGTCCGGTCGCCGCGCGGGCGCTCGCGCAGTGGTTCGGCTCACTCGACGCAATCCGGGCGGCCTCGCGCGACGAGCTGGCCGCGGTCGAGGGCGTGGGCGGCATCATCGCCGACGCGGTCATCGACTGGTTCGAGGTCGACTGGCACCGCGACATCGTCGAGCGGTGGACCGCGGCGGGCGTACGGTTCTCCATTCCCGGCCACCCCGGGCCCGGGGCAGCGGCAGCGGCCGGGGGAGTCCTCGCCGGACTCACCGTGGTGGCAACCGGATCCCTTGACGGCTACACCCGTGAGGGAGCACAGGAGGCCATCATCTCCGCCGGCGGCAAGGCGGCCTCGAGCGTGTCGAAGAAGACCGACTTCGTCGCGGCGGGTCCGGGTGCCGGCTCGAAGCTGGCGAAGGCCGAGGAGCTGGGTCTGCGCATCCTCGACGCCGCGCAGTTCCGCATCCTGGTCGAGCAGGGGCCGGCGGCGCTCGACGGTGCTGCTCCAGAACCCGACGCTGCAGCGGTGGACGACGCAGAGACCCACGACGCGGCGAAGACCGACGAGGCCGCGACCACCGACGCGTCGTGACGACCGACGACGCCGCGACGACCCACGCGCCGCGACGACCCACGCGTCGCGACGACCGACGCGTCGTGACGACCGCCGGAGCCGGGACCACTCACTAACCGGCCCGGGGCGGCGACGCGCAGCCCGGAACAGAGAACGAGGGCGGGGCAGGAAATCGCTCTCCTGCCCCGCCCTCGTGTCGTCAGCTGGTCAGCCGGCGCACACCGTCGCCGCGTCGGTGAAGCTCTCCTGCAGAGCGGTCACCTGGTCGCTGAGGCCGCTCGCCGTGTTGGGATCGGCGATGAGGCCCTCGAGGAACGTGGCGTACTCGTTGAGCGCGCCGCTCGCCTTCTGGGCGGCCGGAGCGACCTCTTCGTTCGTGATGCCCCCGAACTCGGTGTCGACCTGCGTCGCCAGCTCACGGAACTGCGTCAGCGTGGCCTGCGGGTCGGACGTGTCGATCGAGCTTCCGGCCTGGCTGACGGCCTGGAACTGCTCCTGCACGATCTGGCAGGCGTCGGCCTTCGACTGGTCACCGGCGGGAGCAGGAGCGCTCGACGCCTGCGCCGACGAGCTGGCCTCGCTCGTTCCGGCGGTGTCGTTCGTGTCGGCCTCATTCGCGCTCGAGTCGCCGCCGCCCGAGCACCCGGTCAGCAGCAGCAACGCCGATGCGGCGACGAGCGCGAAAGACGTACGCGTTTTGATCATGTGATTCCCCCAAGGTCACTTCCGGGCGCGAGTCAGCCCGGAATGGCCCCACCGTAGTGACATCCGTCGGCCCCCCGCCATTCGACCCCTGCCCCTTGCGTCAGGGGAGGGATTCGGTGCAGGGCGTCGGCTCAATCGCTCAGCAGCTGATCGCGCACCTGCCGCCGGAGGACCTTGCCGATCAACGAGCGCGGCAATTCGTCGACCACGATGACACGCTTCGGCACCTTGTAGGGCGTCAGGATGCCGCGGGCGAATGCCCGCACGGCCTCGGCGTCGAACTCGCCCGGCGTCGTCGGCACGACCGCGGCCACGACCTCTTCGCCTGAGTGCTCATCCGGGAGGCCGACCACGGCCACCTCGGCGACCGAGGGATGCTGGCGCAGGACGGTCTCGACCTCGGTCGGCGCGACGTTGAAGCCGCCCGTGATGATCAGCTCTTTGATGCGGTCCACGATGCGCACGAAACCGGCGTCGTCGATCGTGACGATGTCTCCGGTGCGGAACCAGCCGTCGACGAACACCGACGCGGTTTCTTCGGGCTTGCCGTAGTACCCCGAGAACACCTGCGGCCCGCGCACCACCAGTTCGCCGCGTTCCACGTCGGTCGTGGGATCGTCGGGGTCGACCACGCGGCACTCGGTCCCCGGCAGGGGCAGGCCCACGGTTCCCGCGACGCGGTTGTCGGCGACGGGGTTGGCCATGAGCACGGGGGAGCACTCGCTCAGCCCGTAGCCCTCGACCAGGTAGCCGCCGGTGGCCTCCTCGAAGGGCACGACGAGATCGTGCGGCAGGGCCATCGCACCCGAGATGGCGACGTCGGTGCCCGCGAGCGACACGCCCCGCGCCGTGGCCGCCGCCAACAGGCGTTCGGCGATGGGCGGCACGAGCGGGAGGAACGTCGCCGGGTGCTTCTTGGTGACCGCCAGCACGAGGTCGGGGTCGAACTTGGGGAAGAGCACGAGACGCGCGCCCATCGACATCGCGAACGTCAGGCACAGGGTCAGCCCGTACGCGTGGAACATCGGCAGCACGGCGTAGACGACGCAGCCCTCGCCGCGCACGATCGAAGGCACCCAGGCGCGCGCCTGCGCCGCGTTCGCCAGCAGGTTGGCATGCGTGAGCATCGCACCCTTGGGTGTGCCGGTCGTGCCGCTCGTGTACTGGATGATCGCGAGGTCATCGGCGGCCGGGCGGGGGTGGCTCTCGGGCAGGGGAGCGTGGCGCACCAGGTCGGACCACTCGACGGCGTTCTTCGTCTTCTCGGTCAGCGCTGCGCGCGCCTCGCGGGCCTTCGCCACCGGCAGGCGCAGGGCGAGACGCGTGCGCAGAGGCATGGCCGTGGTCACGTCGACTGAGACGAGCGTGTCGACGCGCAGATCGGCGGGGAACTCCTGCACGGTGGCGACGACCTTGCTCCACACGATCGCGTGCTTCGCGCCGTGGTCCTCGAACTGCTTGCGCAGCTCCCGCGGGGTGTAGAGCGGGTTGTGCTCGACGACCACGGCGCCCAAACGCAGCACCGCGTAGAAGGCCACGATGTGCTGCGGGCAGTTGGGCAGCACGATGGCCACCGGGTCGCCCGCCTCCACGCCGCGTTCCTTCAGCGCGGCCGCGACGCGCACGATGTCGGCCGTCATCTCGGCATACGTCGTCTCACGGCCGAAGAACTGCAGGGCGGGGGCGTCGGGGTAGTCGCGCACCGACGCGTCGACGATGTCGACGAGCGATCCGCTCTGGGGTTCCAGGTCTTCGGGGACTCCCGGTGCATAACTCGAGGTCCAGGGCCGCGGGGGATCGAAGCTCGTCACCCCGTCAGCCTAAGACGCCCGGACCGCTCATCGAGGGTGGGTGCGCGACGGGAGCGGGTGACGGCGCGAACTAGACTCGGGGGGTGTCTGAAATCACTCCTGATCTCGTGCGCCATCTCGGTGTGCTCGCCCGGATCCAGTTGAGCGACGAGGAGGTCCAGAGCCTCACCGGCCAGCTGGATGCCATCGTCGACAACATCGCGAAGGTGTCCGAGGTGGCCACGCCCGACGTCGTCGCCACGAGCCACCCGATCCCGCTCGAGAACGTCTTCCGCCCCGACGTCGTGCAGCAGCAGCTCACGCGCGAGCAGGTGCTGCAGAACGCCCCTGACCAGGCCGACGGCCGATTCCGCGTGACCGCGATCCTGGGAGAAGAGCAGTGACCGACCTCACCCGCCTGACAGCGGCGGATCTCGCCGCCAAGCTCGCCTCGTCCGAGGTCTCGAGCGTCGAGGCCACGCAGGCCCACCTCGACCGCATCGCCGCCGTCGACGGCGACGTGCACGCGTTCCTGCACGTGAGCGACCATGCCCTCGAGGTCGCGGCCGACATCGACCGCCGCCGCACGGCGGGAGAGCAGCTGCACGAGCTCGCCGGCGTTCCGCTCGCGGTCAAGGACGTGCTCGTCACCACCGACATGCCCTCCACCAGCGGGTCGAAGATCCTCGAGGGCTACATGTCGCCCTACGACGCCACGGTCGTCGCGCGCTCGCGCGCCGCGGGCCTCGTGCCGCTGGGCAAGACCAATATGGACGAGTTCGCGATGGGCTCCTCCACCGAGTTCTCCGCCTACGGCCCCACCCGCAATCCGTGGGCCCTCGACCGCATCCCCGGCGGCTCCGGTGGTGGATCGGCCGCGGCCGTCGCCGCGTTCGAGGCGCCGCTCGCCCTCGGCTCCGACACGGGTGGCTCGATCCGTCAGCCCGCGCACGTCACCGGCACGGTCGGCGTCAAGCCCACGTACGGCGGCGTGAGCCGTTATGGCGCGATCGCCTTGGCATCCAGCCTCGATCAGGTCGGCCCGGTCACGCGCACCGTGCTCGACGCGGGTCTTCTTCACGACGTCATCGGCGGTCACGACGCGAACGACTCGACCTCGCTGTCCGACGCGTGGCCCTCGTTCGCCGCCGCCGCCCGCGAGGGCGCGACCGGCGAGGTCCTCAAGGGACTCAAGGTCGGCGTCATCCGCGAGCTCGACGACCGCGGCTTCCAGAAGGGCGTGTCGGACTCGTTCCGCGCATCGCTGGCAGCCATGGAGGCGCAGGGCGCCGAGATCATCGAGATCAGCGCCCCGCACTTCGAGTACGGCGTCGCCGCGTACTACCTGATCCTTCCCGCCGAGGCCTCGAGCAACCTGGCGAAGTTCGACTCGGTGCGCTTCGGCATGCGCGTGAACCCGCAGGGGGCCGCGACCGTCGAGAACGTCATGGCCGCGACGCGCGACGCGGGCTTCGGTCCCGAGGTCAAGCGCCGCATCATCCTCGGCACCTACGCCCTGTCGGCGGGATACTACGACGCCTACTACGGCAGCGCGCAGAAGGTCCGCACGCTCATCCAGCACGACTTCGACGCCGCGTTCTCGCAGGTCGACGTCATCGCGACGCCCTCGGCGCCGACCACGGCCTTCCGCCTCGGCGAGAAGATCGACGACCCGCTGCAGATGTACCTCAACGACGTGACCACGATCCCCGCGAACCTCGCGGGCGTGCCCGGCATCTCGGTGCCGAGCGGTCTCGCCGAGGAAGACGGCCTGCCCGTCGGCATCCAATTCCTCGCCCCCGCCCGCGAGGACGCCCGCCTCTACCGCGTCGGCGCAGCCCTCGAAGCGCTGCTCGTCGACCAGTGGGGCGGCCCGCTGCTCGACAAGGCTCCCTCCCTTCGACAGGCTCAGGGACCGGAAGGAACGCTCTGATGGCGAAAGACGCACTCATGGACTTCGACGAGGCACTCGGAATGTTCGAGCCCGTCCTCGGCTTCGAGGTGCACGTCGAGCTCAACACCGCGACCAAGATGTTCTCGGCCGCGCCCAACCCGGCGAACGAGGCCCACCACGGTGCCGAGCCGAACACGCTCGTCGCTCCCGTCGACATGGGTCTTCCCGGTGCCCTGCCCGTAGTGAACGCCGAGGCGATCCGCTCGTCGATCAGCCTGGGCCTCGCCCTCGGTTGCTCGATCGCGCCGTCGAGCCGCTTCGCGCGGAAGAACTACTTCTACCCCGACCTCGGCAAGAACTACCAGATCTCGCAGTACGACGAGCCGATCGCCTTCGAGGGCTCGGTCGAGGTCGAGCTCGAAGACGGCACCCTCGTGACCGTGCCGATCGAGCGCGCGCACATGGAAGAAGACGCCGGCAAGCTCACTCACATGGGCGGGGCGACCGGTCGCATCCAGGGCGCGGAGTACTCGCTGGTCGACTACAACCGCGCAGGCGTGCCGCTCGTCGAGATCGTCACGAAGCCGATCTTCGGTGCGGAGCACTCCGCCCCCGCACTGGCGAAGGCGTACGTCGCGACCATCCGCGACATCGTGCGCGGCCTCGGCATCTCGGAGGCCAAGCTCGAGCGCGGAAACCTCCGCTGCGACGCGAACGTGTCGCTGCGCCCCCGCGGCCAGGAGAAGCTCGGCACCCGCACCGAGACCAAGAACGTGAACTCCATGCGTTCGGTCGAGCGCGCGGTGCGCTACGAGATCCAGCGTCAGGCCGCGATCCTCGCCAAGGGCGGGACGATCACGCAAGAGACCCGTCACTGGCACGAGGACACCGGTCGCACCTCTCCGGGGCGTCCGAAGTCGGATGCCGACGACTACCGCTACTTCCCCGAGCCCGACCTGCTGCCGGTCGTGCCCGCACCCGAGCTGATCGAGGAGCTGCGCGCCGCGCTCCCCGAGCCGCCCGCTGCGCGCCGTCGCCGTCTGAAGGGCGAGTGGGGCTTCACCGACCTCGAGTTCCAGGACGTCGCCAACGGCGGCCTGCTCGACGCGGTGGCCGACACGATCGCCGCAGGAGCCGCTCCGGCCTCGGCCCGCAAGTGGTGGACGGGTGAGATCACCCGCGTCGCCAACGCGCAGGAGCGCGACGCCGCCGACCTCGTGTCGCCCGAGAACGTCGCCGCTCTGCAGAAGCTGATCGACGCCGGCACCCTCACCGACAAGCTCGCGCGCCAGGTGCTCGAGGGCGTCATCGCCGGAGAGGGCACCCCCCAAGAGGTCGTCGACGCCCGCGGTCTGGCCGTGGTCTCCGACGACGGGGCGCTCATCGCGGCGATCGACGAAGCCCTCGTCGCCCAGCCCGACGTGCTCGCGAAGATCCGCGACGGCAAGGTGCAGGCCGCCGGTGCCGTGATCGGCGCGGTCATGAAGGCCATGAAGGGCCAGGCCGACGCCGCGCGCGTGCGCGAACTCGTGCTGGAGCGCGCCGCCGCTCTGTAATCGACACCGGATGCCACGGCACCGCGCCCCGCGAGGGGTGGGGCCGTGGCATCCGTCGTTTCCGGTCCGAGGTGGGTCACAACCTCGGTGATCCGCGCACGCTCAGCGGGTTTCGCGCGACGCGGGCTGAGCTCGTGCGGATCGCTGAGCTCGCGCCGCGGGGCCGATGTCGGAGGTCCGGGGGAAAATGGATGCCATGGGACGAGGTGACGGAACGGGGCGCATCGTCTCGCGCCCCGACGCCGATGACACGGGCACCGGCATCCTGCACGTCGACATGGACGCGTTCTTCGCCTCGGTCGCCGTGCTCGACGATCCGTCGCTCGCCGGCAAGCCGCTCATCATCGGCGGGTCGGAGGGGCGCGGTGTCGTCTCGAGCGCCTCGTACGAGGCCCGCCGTTACGGCGTGAAATCGGCCATGCCGGTGGCGATCGCGCTGCGCATGTGTCCCACCGCCATCGTCGTCAACCCGCCGTACCACCGCTACACCGAGATGTCTCGGCAGGTCATGGCGATCTTCCACGACGTCACCCCGCTGGTCGAACCGCTCTCGATCGACGAGGCCTTCCTCGACGTCCGCGGTGCGCGGCGGCTGTGGGGGAGCCCGGGGACCATCGCCCGCGACCTGCGCGCCCGGGTGAAGGCCGAGACGGGGCTGACCTGCAGCATCGGCGTCGCGGCGACCAAGCACGTCGCCAAGATGGCCTCCACGATCTCCAAACCCGACGGGCTGCTCGTGGTGGCCGAGGCCGACACCGAGGCGTTCCTGCGCCCACGTTCGGTGCGCGCGCTGTGGGGGGTGGGGCCCAAGGCCGCCGAGGCGCTGGAGTCCCGCGGCATCCGGCTCATCTCCGACATCCTCGACACCCCGCGTCCCGCGCTCGATCGGGTTCTCGGTCCCGCGATGGGCGAGCGCATCTGGCACCTCTCGCGCGGTATCGACGCCCGCGAGGTGCACACGGGGCGCTCCGAGAAGAGCGTCGGCCACGAAGAGACGTTCCACACCGACATCTCCGACACCCGCACGCTGCACGTCGAACTCCGCCGGCTCGCCGATCGCGTGGGCGCGCGCCTGCGCACGCAGCAGTACGAGGCGGCGACGATCTCGATCAAGGTGCGCTTCTCCGACTTCACCACCCTGAGCCGCTCACGCACGCTGCCCGAACCCACTTCGGTCGGCCAGCGCATCGGCGACGCCGCCATCGAGTTGTTCGACGCGATCGACCGACGCCAGGCCGTGCGCCTGGTCGGTGTGCGCGGAGAGAAGCTCAAGCCGGCGGCGATGGCCGCCACCCTGTGGGACGACGACGCCGAGTGGCGCCGCGTCGAGGGGGCACTCGACGACGCCACGACGCGCTTCGGCCGGGGCGCCGTCACTCGCGGTTCGCTGCTCGGGCCGTCGCGCGGCGGGGGAGCCCTCCCCACCAACCCCCGGCCCTCGTACGACCACTGACACGCGGACCGCGGTCGCGCAACGCCCCTCGGCGCTCCGACGCCGGGCCGCTACGGTGGAGCCATGCCCAACATCGCTTTGGAACTCGGCAAGCAGGCCACCAGCTTCGGCGTCACCTCCGCCTACGGCGAGCAGCAGGACGTCGACGGCGTTCGCATCGTCCCCGTCGCCCTCACCTGGGCCGGGTACGGCGGCGGCTCCGACGAGCAGGGCAACGGTGGCGGCGGGGGCGGCGGATACACGCTTCCGCTCGGCGCCTACATCCGTCGCGGAGACGACCTGCGGTTCGACCCGAACCTCGTGTCGCTGCTCGCCGTCGGCATCCCGTTCGTGTGGGTGGCCGGTCGCGCCCTCAGCCGTGTCATCCGCGCCCTCAAGAAGTAACGCGGACCCCCTCGACGACGCTCTCACCGCGGCCGTGGCCGCGATGTCGGCGCGCGTCGTCGAGATCGGCGCGTCGAACCCTGTCGTCGTCATCGACGGTCGCAGCGGAGCCGGCAAGAGTTCGCTCGCCCGTCGCCTCGTGGCCGCGTGGCCGGGGCGCGGGCGCGTGCAGATGGTCGCCCTCGACGACGTGTATCCCGGGTGGGACGGCCTCGCCGCGGGCGCTGACTACGCTCGCGAGACGATCCTGCTCCCGCACGCGCGTGGACTGCTCGGCGTGTGGGAGCGATGGGATTGGGAGCTCGACGAGCGTGCCGAGGCATACGCCATCGACCCGTCCCTCCCACTGGTCGTTGAGGGGTCGGGCCTCTTGACTCCCGAGGTCGCCCGGTTGGCCGACCTCACCGTGTGGGTCGAGGCCCCGACCGACTCCCGGCGTACGCGGGCACTCGCACGTGATGGCGAGACCTACCGCCGGCATTGGGATCGGTGGGCTGCGCAAGAAGACGCGCACCTCGCCGCGCACGACCCCGCGGCCCGCGCCGGGCTCCGGGTGCGCCTGCCGTGATGCCCCGCCGGGGAGCGTCTCAGCGTCGGTCGAGCGCCGTCATCAGCCCGTCGAGGCGATAGCCGATCCAGTCGTACACCCCGAAGCGCGGGTCGTCGGGGTGATGGTCGTCTTCGGTCCGGATGCCGAGGCGCGTGGCCAGCACGAGGCGCAGCGCCGACAGCGTCCGCATCCAGGCGAGGGCCTCGGTCTCGCCGAGCGCGATGGTGATCGTCGCGTCGGGATCGTCTTCGGCTGAGCGATCGCCGCCGTCGAGGCCGAGCGTCTGCAGGAGCACCGCGGCATCCTGAGCCCGCCTCTCGAGCAGGTCGCCCCCCGTCAGCCGGCGGAACTCGCGACTCGCAGCCTCGTCGTCGGGGTAGGCGTCGGGCAGCAACCGCGCGACGGCGGGGTCGTCATCAGCCCGCGAGTCGGCCAGCAGGTCGCGGAACTGGCCCACGATCCCGGCGAGATGGAGGGCTTCGAGACCACTGATCTCGAGCACGACGATCCGCTCGCTCACGAGGGGTCCTTCCTGACGGTGGCCCAGAGGCCGAAGTCGTGCATGGCCTGCACGTGCGCCTCCATGACCTCGCGCGGACCGCGTGCGACGACAGCGTGACCGTCGTGGTGCACAGCGAGCATGAGGCGGTGGGCGGTGGGAGTGTCGAACCCGAAGTAGGTGCGGAAGACGTGGCTCACGTAGCTCATGAGGTTCACCGGGTCGTTCCAGACGACGGTCTGCCACGACGACGGCGGCTCGGGGGTCGTCTGCTGATCGCGTTCGATGTCGAGATCGGGCGTCGCGAGCGGGGCCATCACGCCCACCCCAATTCGTGCAGTCGGTCGTCGTCGATTCCGTAGAAGTGTGCGATCTCGTGCACGAGGGTGGTGTGGATCTCGTCGCGCAGCGCGGTCTCGTCGTCGCACACCGCGAGGTGCGGTTCGCGGTACAGGATGATGCGGTCGGGGAGCTCGCCGACGCCGTAACGATCGCGTTCGGTCAGGGCCCAGCCGTCGTACAGCCCGAGCAGATCGAGCGATCCGTCTTCCGGGCGGTCCTCGACGACGAACACGACGTTGTCGAGGCCGTCGACCATGTCGTCGGGAAGCCGATCGAGCTCGTCGACGACCAGCGCCTCAAATGCGTCAGCATCGAGCTGCAGAGTCGCGGGCGCGTCGACGTCGTCGTGCACGGCGGGCCTCCCGGGGTCTTCGGCCGTTCCAGCGGATGCCGCGGGCGCGAGCCATGGCATCCGGCTTCGATTCTACGGGCGCGGGAGGCCGATGCGCCGGAGATCGGCCGCCTTACGCACCGATCGTGCGGTTAGGCTCGTGAGGGACGACGACGGAGGGGGTCGCCATGGCGGCGAAGCGGGCGATCAGCGGAATCTGCCGTGATTGGCCCGCCGAGAGCGGGTTCATCCGCGAGGTGTTGGACCGCATCGGCGACAAGTGGACGATGCTCGTGGTCAGCACGCTCGGCGAGCAGTCGCTGCGCTATTCCGACCTGCACGCGAGCATTCCGGGCATCTCGCAACGCATGCTCACCGTGACGCTGAAGGCCCTCGAGCGCGACGGCCTGCTCACCCGAACGGCGTACGCCGAGGTACCCCCGCGCGTGGAGTACGAACTCACCGACCTCGGACGCTCGCTGGGTGCCGCCGTCCGGGCGATGGCCGTGTGGGCTGCGACGAATCACGAGGCCGTCGCGGCCAGTCGTGCAGCCCACGCTGAGGGCGGCGTCGGCCGAGAGGGCGCTCGGCGTGCGCGCTCCCGGCCGGGGCCTGTCATCGCTCCGGCGTCGTGACGATCAGCTCGTTCGTCGAACGGTCGACGTAGAGCTCCCAGTAGCGCTCCGCGATGTCGCGCGCGGGGAGGAAGGGGCCTCCGAACGACGGCTGCTCGTCGGCGATCATGAGCGCGATCGCCACGTGGGCGACGAAGACGCCCGAGTCCGCCAGCGAGGTGCCCACGTTGAGCGCCCAGTTGCGGAGGGCCGCCCCGCCGACCGTCACGTTTCCGTACCGCGGCACCGGGTAGACCGAACCTGCTCCCGTGGTGAAGAACAGTGCGCCCGCGCCCGTCGCCAGCATCTCGGGGAGCACTTCGTCGGTCGCCGTCATCGCGCCGTAGAGGTAGTACTCGATCTGCGGCTGCACGTTCTGCGCGGTGGTCGCGCGGATGTCGACCGGGGCGAGGGGGCCGGCCGAGGCGTCGGCGGGGGAGTACTCGAGCACGTCGATGGCGCCGAACCGGTCGCGCGCCGCGGCGAGGGCCGACCGCAGGGCCGGGCGGTCGAGGACATCGGCGGCGAACCCCGCCGCCGTGACGCCCTCGGCCGCGAGCTGCGCGACGAGACCGTCGAGCGTGGCGGCATTGCGGGCGATGAGGGCGACGTCGAACCCTTCGGCTCCGAATCGTTTCGCGAGGGCGAGCCCGAGTCCGGGTCCGGCGCCGATGATCGCGATGGTGGGCATGCGTGTTCTCCGTTCGTGGATGGCGCCGCGCAGCGGCGCCGGAGGTGTCGGGAGCCAGTGTGCGCGGGTGCGTAGACGGGTACAAAAGGCACATCGAGGTACCTGAGACGCCCGGATCACCGTCGGGGGGAGAAGCCGATGGGCGGGGAACGACGAAGGCCCGGGAGCGATGCTCTCCGGGCCTTCGTGAGGTTGGGGTGGCTAACGGGACTTGAACCCGCGGCCCCCGCGACCACAACGCGGTGCTCTACCAACTGAGCTATAGCCACCATGTGTCTGCCGCAGCAGACAACTGAACGATTATGTCATACGTCCAGTGCGAACGACGACACGGCCGAGGCCGAGACGGCCTTCGCTTCGTCGCTCGTGGGGCCCGGCTGCGGCACGAAGACCGCGGCGCGGTAGTAGGCGAGCTCGCGGATCGACTCGAGGATGTCGGCCAGGGCGCGGTGCCCGCCGTTCTTCTTCGGAGCCTGGAAGTAGGCGCGCGGGTACCAGCGGCGCGACAGTTCTTTGATGCTCGAAACGTCGACGTTGCGGTAGTGCAGCCAGCGGTCGACGCGCGGCATGTACTTCGCGAGGAACATGCGGTCGGTGCCGATCGTGTTGCCGGCCAGCGGCGCCTTGCCCTCGATGGGAGCGAAGCGCTGGATGTACTCGAGCACCTGGAACTCGGCGTCTGCGAGGCTCACGCCGTGGGGGATCTCGTCGAGCAGGCCCGACGAACGGTGCATCTCGGTGACGAACTCGCCCATGTTGGCGAGGGCCGAGGCGTCGGGCTTGATGACGATCTGGAACCCGGGGTCGAGCACGTTCAGCTCGAAATCGGTGATGACGACGGCGATCTCGACCAGTTCGTCGACGGCCAGGTCGAGGCCTGTCATCTCGCAGTCGATCCAGACGAGCCGGTCGTTCTCGGAGGCGTTTACCATCCCCACATCCTACTGACGGGGTACGACATCGGATCTGGTCCCCCAGACACGATTCGAACGTGTGACCGGCGTCGCGACCTATGCTGCGATGGTGCGCGATATCACCCAGCAGGTGGAGCCCAAAAGGCGACGACGGTCTCTGGTTGTGTCGGCGGTTTTCCACGGCCTCGCATTCACGATCATGACGGCGCTCCTCATCTTCCGGATTGCGGCGGGAAATGCAGTCACCCCGGTCGTTTTCGTGGGTGGCTTCCTGGTCATCATGGAGCTCGTCCTGTTCGTCTGGGCGCTGCAACAGATTGGCCGGCGGACTCAGCCCGGTGACCGGATCGTTGACGTCCGGGCGATCGCGCCGGGACGGCGGCTCGACCACGAGGTCGACAGGCGTGAACAGTAGTCTCGGCCCATGGACAAGGCGTCGCTGCTCTTCACCGCCGGTGTGATCCCCTTGGGAGCGGCCACTATCGCCTTCGCGGGCGCAGGTTGGTGACTGGCTGCTCTGTGCGCCGGAGCTGCCGCCGGGCTGTGCTTTTCCTGTCGCGCCGTGCTGCTGCGGAGCGAGGCATGCCGCACGACGATGGCGCGGATGACCAGGGGCTCTAGCTTCTGATGCACCGCGTGGTGTCAGAGCTCACCGCCTGACCCCGTCTGAGAAGCGCTCAGCCACCACGGGCGCTGGATCGCTCCTCGCGCGGTACGACCGGCGGGTTGTAGAAGCATGTCGCGAAAACCACAGCGAGGCCGGCGATGTGGAGCGCGAACCCGACCGTGCGCCACGACCCTTCGGACAGATAGCCGAGGACCATGCCACCGACCCATGCGACGATGCCGCAGGTGACCAACAGGCGCTTGATGAGAGTGCGACGTTTGTTCACCGCGCGGAGCCTCCTCAGGCTCGATGGGGGACAACGTCCCCCAGACACGATTCGAACGTGTGACCGGCGGATTAGAAGGCCGCTGCTCTATCCACTGAGCTACTGGGGGTCGGCGACCAGGATATCGCCCGGCGCTCCGGCGCGTGCGCCAGCCCCTGGCGGACACCGCCGCGGCGGGCGTACCCTCCCGGCAACGAGAGCAAAGGAGCACTCATGTCAGACACCGTGACCAAGCGCCTCTGGGTGGCCTACGGCCCGGCGGGCGTCGTCGGGAAGATCCAACGGGATGCCGAGGGCTTCAGCGTCCACATGGCGGGCAAGGACGAGCGGCTGGGCGTCTACCCCACGATGGAGATCGCCAAGAGCGCCCTTCACTCGCATCTCAAGCCCGGCAGCGACCGGCCGGAGTTCCGGGAGCACTGAGAGACGGGCGCCCCGTCCGTGCCGTAGCCGCCGGGCGGGGCGTCCCCCTGCCTGCGACAGGCGCGGCAGGTGTCGCCGCCTGCCCGCGTGGGGTGCGGACGGTGTCGCCTCGTGCGCGCGTTATGTTCGGGCCGCGCGGGTCGCCCGGGGCGCGGGCTTCGGGGCGGCGAGCAAGGGCATCGCGATGTGCACGAGGGGGCCGATCCCGAGCGCGAAGACGACGGTGCCGATGCCCACGGTGCCGCCCAGGAGCCATCCGAGCACGAGGACGGAGCCCTCGACCGACAGGCGGCACGCCCAGATCGGCCAGCCGAAGCGCGCGTGCATGCCGGTCATCAGTCCGTCTCGCGGCCCGGGGCCGAAGTGGGCTCCGATGTACAGACCGGATGCGAAGGCCACGATCACGACGCCGGCGACGAGCATGAGCACCTGCAGCCACAGCACGTCGGGGTGGGGGAGGACCCCCAGGGTGAGCTGGATGCTCGTGCCCACCAACAGAATGTTGGCCACCGTGCCGACCCCGGGCTTCTGACGCAGCGGGATCCAGAGCAGCAGGACGCACAGTCCGATGATGTTGGTCACCCATCCGATGCCGATCCCCGTCACGCGGGAGACACCCTCGGCGAACACGGTCCACGGGTCGACCCCGAGGCCGGCGGCGATGGTGAAGGCACAGCCGACGCCGTAGAGGACCAAGCCGACGAAGAGACGGGTGATGCGGGATGCCATGAAGAGATCCAATCACGCGATTGGAATCAAGCCATAAGGCCAATTGCGATAATCTGGCCGCATGGACTCGCGCATCTCTACTCGTACCCTCGCATCCGCCCTCGGGGGGTGGCGGGGAAGTGGTCCTGCGTACGAGGCGCTGGCAGACGGCATCCGCCTGCTCTGCCTCGACAACAGGCTCGCTCCCTCGACGGCGCTGCCCGCCGAACGCGAGCTCGCCGCCGCCCTGCACCTCAGCCGGACGACGGTTGCGGCCGCGTATCGCAGTCTGCGCGACTCCGGACACATCGAGAGTCTGCGCGGAAGCGGGAGCGTGACCCTGCCCCTGCGGCGCACGGACCCCGGTCGGCACGACACCGACGACGTGGCCATCGACCTGCAACAGGCCAGCCCTGCCGCGTGGCCCGGCCTTCCGGCGATCGTGCAGGAGGTGATGCAGGATGCGCCGGCGCTGGTCGCACGCATCGGATACGACGTCGTGGGTGACCTCGGTCTGCGACAGGCGATCGCTGACCACTACGCCCAACGAGGGCTCGCGACCACACCCGACCAGATCCTCGTGACGACGGGCGCGCAGAGCGCGATCCACCTGATCGCGTCGGTCCTTGTGGGCCGCGCCGACCGGGTCATGCTCGAGACGCCGACCTACCCGCACGCGGCCGACGCGTTCCGCCGCGTCGGCGCTCGCCTTATCGGTGTGCCGGTGGACCCTGCGTCGGGGTGGGATCTCGAGCGCGCCGAACAGAGCTTCGCCCGCGCGCTGCCCACGCTCGCCTATCTCATGCCCGACTTCCAGAACCCGACCGGTCGGACGATGACCGCCTCGGAGTCGGACGCCTTCCTCGCGGGGGCGCGATCGGCGGGCACCGTGCTCGTGCTCGATGAGACCACCGCCCAGCTCGACATCGACCGCAGCTCGGGATCCGCGCCGTTCGGCGACGATGACCGGATCGTGCGGGTCGGATCCCTCGGCAAGACGGTGTGGGGAGGTCTGCGCGTGGGATGGGTGCGCGCGGCGCCCGAGATCGTGCGCCGCCTGGCCAGCGGCAGACCCGTGCACGACTTGGGAACTCCCGAGATCGAACAGGCAATCGCGGCGCGCATCGTGCCGCGACTCGACGAGATCGCTCGCCAACGGGGAGAACTGCTGCGCGCCGGACGCGACACCTTGGTGGCGGGGCTGCGGACACTGCTGCCGGAGTGGCAGGTGCCCGATGTCAGCGGCGGCGTCTCGCTGTGGGTCGGCCTCGGCGACCCGCTGAGCACCCCTCTCGTGATGAACGCCCGGGCCCGCGGGCTCGCACTGTCGGCGGGATCGCGGTTCGCTGTGGAGGGCGGCCACGATCGCCACCTGCGCGTGCCCTTCACCGCAGCCCCCGCCGCTCTCGAACAGGCCGCGCGCATTCTGCGCGACGCGTGGGACGACGTGCGCGGGGGACGGACGGCTGCTCCGCGCGAGGACTTCGCCACCGTCGTCTGACGCGGTCATCGCGCGTAGCGCAGGCATTCGACGGCGTCGCTCGACGACCAGAACTCGCCGAGTCTGCGGAAGCTGCCCGAGGCCGTGTGGAAGCGCTCGGCCGCGTACCGCCAGCCGCCGTCGGCCGCGATCGCGCGGATGTGGCCCACGACGATGCCGCGCGGATCGGCGATGCGCCACAGGCCCGCGGCGACGTGGGTCGCCGCGCCCCACCCGGCCGGGCGCGGTGCCGGGGCGAGGTCGTTCCAGAGTGCGGTGCTCATGGCCGTCACGGTAGACCGGACCTCCGACATCGCTCGTCGCGCGGTCGATGGACGCTTCTCCCCGCTGGACGGATCGTTCGGGTTATCCACAGATCGGCGGTTTCCCTCGGCGGCGCCCTCGTCGTTCCCGTCAGTCTTGCCGTGGCTCCGGCACCCGTCGGGCACACGGGTGCCGGAGCGCACACCACGACGAGAGGACACACGCATGAGCGATCACATCACCCTGGTGGGGAACATCACGGGCGAGTTGGACCAGCGGGCGACACGCGGGGGCGAGACCATCGCCGCGTTCCGGCTGGCGGTGGGCGAGCGAAAGCTCGACCGGGAGCGCGGAGAGTGGGTGGACGGCCACACCAACTTCTACAACGTCTCGGTCTTCGGAGACCTGGGCGCGCACGCGCTCACCTCTCTGCGCAAGGGGCAGCGGGTGATCCTCACGGGGAGACTGCGGGTGCGCGAGTGGGAGAACGAGACCAAACGAGGGGTGAGCGCCGACGTCGTCGTCGATGCCATCGGCCACGACCTGCGCTGGGGGACCTCCCAGTTCACGCGCACGCCGCGCCCGCAAGCGGCGGTCGAACCGTCGGCGCACACGCCGACCGGCGCAACCGACGCCGACGGCTGGGCGGTTCCGGGCGCGGAGGTGGAGAGCACGCCGTCCGATGCCGGCGAATCGAGGCAGCCGGCGCTCGTGAGCGCGGAGGGGGGTGCGGGCCCGTTCTGAGGGCTGCGGCGGCGACGGGGACGGCGGCGAGGCGGCGGCGACGACGAAGGCACGGACGGGGTCGCTCGGGCGTATCCGTAGACTCGACCGCGTGGCTCGCCTTCTCGCTCGTCCTGTCGCCGTCCTCGCCCTCGCGGCCGCGCTGGGTCTCGCCGGCTGCACCGCGTCGCCCGCACCCGAGGCCGTGACCACGCCGGACGCCGCACCTCCGGTCGCCAGCGCCGCACCGACCGACGGGAGCACGTCCTCGTCGGCTCCTTCGGCCGATGCCTCCACGTCCGCGAGCGCTGCCGCCGCCGAGCTGCCGCGGTTCACGCAGACCGTGCAGTCGGTCTGGTCGGGTCCCGATCAGGTCTCGGGTCGTGCCTACATCGACGCTTTGGTGGCTGCCGGCTTCGACAAGTCGGCGATGCAGGTCACCGCCGACGCGACGACGGTGGGCAACCCCGCCGAGAGCATCACCTTCTCGGTGCGCCTGGGCGACGAGTGCCTGGTCGGCCAGGTCGGACCGTCGATCGGCAACCCCGTCACCTCGGTGCTGCCCGCCCTGTCGTCGGGTGGATGCCTGATCGGACAGACGCGCGCCATCAACTGGTGAGCGGGGCGGCCCCCGCTCTCGTCGGTGCGCGGCGTCACCGCCCCTAGACTGGAACGGATATGGCCGAATACATCTACTCCATGGTCCGCGCCCGCAAGGCTGTGGGCGACAAGCTGATCCTCGACGACGTCACGATGTCGTTCCTGCCCGGTGCCAAGATCGGCATGGTCGGCCCGAACGGCGCCGGTAAGTCCACGATCCTCAAGATCATGGCCGGTCTCGACACCCCCTCCAACGGCGAGGCCCGCCTGAGCCCCGGCTTCACGGTCGGCATCCTCATGCAGGAGCCCGAGCTCGACGACAGCAAGACCGTGCTCGAGAACATCCAGGACGGCGTGGCGATCAAGCCCAAGCTCGATCGTTTCAACGAGATCTCCGCCCTCATGGCCGACCCCGACGCCGACTTCGACGCGCTGCTCGCCGAGATGGGCACGCTGCAGGAGGAGATCGACGCCGCCGACGGATGGGACCTCGACTCCCAGCTCGAGCAGGCCATGGCCGCCCTGCGCACGCCCCCGGGCGACGCCTCGGTCGTGCCGCTCTCGGGTGGTGAGCGCCGCCGCGTCGCACTCGCGAAGCTGCTGCTGCAGAAGCCCGACCTGCTACTCCTCGACGAGCCCACCAACCACCTCGACGCCGAGAGCGTGCTCTGGCTCGAGCAGCACCTGCAGGCCTACAAGGGTGCGGTCATCGCGATCACCCACGACCGGTACTTCCTCGACAACGTCGCGGAATGGATCGCCGAGGTCGACCGCGGCCACCTGTACCCCTACGAGGGCAACTACTCGACCTACCTCGAGAAGAAGGGCCAGCGGCTCGAAGTCCAGGGCAAGAAGGACGCCAAGCTCGCCAAGCGCCTCAAGGAAGAACTCGAGTGGGTGCGCTCCAACGCCAAGGGTCGACAGGTCAAGTCGAAGGCCCGCCTCGCCCGTTACGAGGAGATGGCCGCCGAGGCCGAGCGCACGCGCAAGTTGGACTTCGATGAGATCCAGATCCCCGCGGGTCCGCGTCTCGGCGGAATCGTGATCGACGCCAAGAAGCTCGAGAAGCGCTTCGGCGACCGCTCGCTCATCAGCAACCTGAGCTTCAACTTGCCGCCGAACGGCATCGTCGGTGTGATCGGCCCCAACGGTGTCGGTAAGACGACACTGTTCAAGACGATCGTCGGTCTCGAGCCCCTTGACGGCGGATCGCTGAAGATCGGCGAGACCGTCAAGATCAGCTACGTCGACCAGTCGCGCGCGAACATCGACCCCGAGAAGACGCTGTGGGAGGTCGTGTCCGACGGGCTCGACATCATCACCGTCGGCAAGACCGAGATCCCTTCGCGCGCCTACGTCTCGAAGTTCGGTTTCAAGGGACCCGACCAGCAGAAGAAGGCCGGCGTGCTCTCCGGAGGTGAGCGCAACCGTCTGAACCTGGCGATGACGCTGAAAGAGGGCGGCAATCTCCTTCTGCTCGACGAGCCCACCAACGACCTCGACGTCGAGACCCTGAGCTCGCTCGAGAACGCGCTGCTCGAGTTCCCCGGTTGCGCCGTGGTCATCACGCACGACCGGTGGTTCCTCGACCGCATCGCGACGCACATCCTCGCCTACGAGGGCACCGAGGAGCACCCCGACCAGTGGCACTGGTTCGAGGGCAACTTCGAAGCCTACGAGGCGAACAAGGTCGAGCGTCTCGGCGCCGACGCGGCCAACCCGTCACGGTCCACCTACCGCAAGCTCACGCGTGACTGACGCGAGCACCACCAGCGAGGGTCCGGCTCCGGCCGGGCCCTCGCGGCTGCACGTTCCGATCCACCTCCGGTGGGGCGACCTCGACGCGCTCGGACACGTCAACAACACGTCGATGCTCAAACTGCTCGAAGAAGCGCGCCTCCGCGCGTTCTGGCGCGGCGACGGCGAGGGCGAGGCGCTCCCCACGGCCGTGTTCGACATGAGCGTGCTCGAAAGCGGCGGTGAACGCGCGACGCTCATCGCCCGGCAGGAGATCGAATACCTCCGCCCGGTCCCGTACAGCCAGCGTCCCCTCGACGTGCGCATGTGGATCGGTGCGATGGGCGGCTCGAGCGCCGACATCTGCTTCGAGGTCTACAGCCCCGCCGGCGACGCAGCCCCCGTGCTCTATGCACGTGCGACCGCCGTCGTCGTGCTCGTCGACACCGCCAGCGGTCGTCCCATCCGCTGGAGCGAGACCGAACGTGCGGCGTGGGGCCCCTATGTCGGCGACCCGATCGAGTACCGCCGGCGCTCCAGCAAGGGCTGACGGCGAGCGGCACAGCCCCCGCGAGACGCTGACCCGAGCGAGTCGGGGCGTCGACGTCACCGCCGCGATCGCCGAAAGATCCCGGATGCCGTGAGGCCGCGGCATCCGGAAGCTCGATCACTCGCGCGGGACGCGCACCATGACCTCCTGGGCGACGCTCGCGACGAGGACGCCCTCGCGCGTGTAGATGCGTCCGGTCGACAGACCTCGGCCGCCGCGGGCGTTGGGCGACTCCTGCACGTAGAGCAGCCAGTCGTCGACGCGGGCCGGGCGATGCCACCACATCGCGTGGTCGAGACTTGCGACGCGGAGACCCGGCGCACTCCACGCGACGCCGTGCGCGCGCAGGATGGTCTCTTGAATGGTCAGGTCGCTGAGGTAGGCGAGGGCCGCGCGGTGCACGGCCGGGTCGTCGCCGACGGTACGACGCAGCTTCATCCACACGGCCTGCCGGGGAACGTGCGGTCCTTCGACCGTGGCGTACACGGATGACCCGACGTGACGCACGTCGACCGGGCTCGCCGACAGGATGCGGCGGCTGATCGGGTGCAGGCTCTCGGCGTCGACCGGCGCGGTGTCTTCGGGTTGCGGGATGCCCTCGGGCATAGGCTCGAAGTGCTCGAGGCCGGGGTCTTCGTCTTGGAACGACGCGATCATCGAGAAGATCGGCACGCCGGCCTGGAACGCCTGAGTGCGACGCGTCGAGAACGAGCGCCCGTCGTGGATGCGATCGACCGAGAACGTGATGCCGTCGGCGGGGTCACCGGGCCGCAGGAAATAGCCGTGCATCGAGTGCACCGTGCGCTCGGGCGGCAGGGTGCGAGAGGCCGCCACGATCGTCTGGGCGAGCACCTGCCCGCCGTAGACGCGGCCCGTGGGCATGGCCTGCGACACGCCCGTGAAGATGTCTTCGGTGGTCCGGGCGCCGGCGTCGCGGAGGTCGAGCACCGCGAGCAGAGACGCCACGGGATCGATGGCGTCGGTCACGCTGACTCCCGTTCCGGCGCGGCGAGGTGCGCACCACTTGCTAGTTTAGAGCGGGTGTCCGCCCGCCTGTTGTTCCCCGACCCGCAGGCGGCAGCCGACCTGCTCACCTTCGCCAGTCGCACGATCCGTCTCGGTGACGGAACGGTGCGTCTGCGTGCACGCGGCGGTGTGCTCGTGACGACCGCTGCGCCGCTCGCTCCCCGTGGACTGATGGACAGCACGCCCACCGTTCTCGGGTTGCGCGTGTCGGCCATCGACCCCGAGCTCGAGTGCGATGTCGTCGTGGACGCGTCGGCGCTGCTGCCCGCGGCCGACGATGCGAACGCCGTCGTGCTGCCCGAGACCGCCACGTCGCCGGCGTGGGCGGGCATCTCTCCGCCGCAGGGCGGGTGGGAGCAGACGGATGCCATCGACGCCGCCGTGCTCGCCGCGCGTGCCCAGTACGGGGTCGCCGCCGTCGCCGACGCCCTCCCCGCCGACGCGGGTGAGGACGTGGTGCGGGTCATCCGCGCGCAGGTGTGGGGACAGGCCGACGAGGCATTGGCCGGGTTGCCGCTGGGAGTGGCCTTCGCGGCCTTCGCGCTGGGCTTCATCGCCGGCGGCGAAGAGGCGCCCGTGCGCCGCAGCGGCGCGTGGACGCGCGTGAGCCTCGCCCGCGGGCACGTGCTTGTGCGTGGACCGGTGCGCTCGGGGCTGACCGCGGTGCGCGCCACCGGCAGCTGACCCGCACTCCCGGGCGTTCGTCCAGGAAGCGCAAAGGTGGCCGCCTTACGGTGGAGGTCAGCAAGGGGAGTACTCCCGACACGGCGTATCCGTCATCACGAGTCCACGGTTGGATTCCGGGTAGGTCGGTCCGTAAGGGCGGAGGAGACCTTGACGTCGCGGCAGCATGCCGCCCGTCGAGAGGTATCCCCGTGGTCTCGTTCTCCCGTCTGTTCGACATCGCCTCCAAGGCCGCCGGCAAGGCCTCGGCCGCGAAGAGCAGCCCTTCCGCCTCGGGAAGCCGCGATTGGCGCGACATGGTCCGCTCGGCCGCCGACGCCGTGACCGGCGACGCGCGCACGCGGACCCCCGGCGCACCTCCCGCCGACGCCGCGGATCGGTACGCCCCGCCCGCGGTGGGCCGCCGCACGGCATCCGGAACCGCCCTTCCAGCCGAGGACCGCGCCGCCATCGCGCGCTACGACTACCTGCTGCGCACGGCCGACCCCGACCGCGTCGAGCAGATGCACCGCGAGGCCTTCGCCCGGCTCACCCCGGCGCAGCGCGCGCACGTGCGGGAGCGGATGTATGCCGAGCTCTCACCTCACGAGCGGCCCCGGTCCGACGCGCCCGACGACCTCGCGCGCACCGCGGCCCGGGCCGAGGCGGCGCGGCCGGGGCGCATGTCGTCCCTGCTCGCGCAGGCCGGGAAGGGTGGTCTGATCGGCGCCGGTGTCGTCGGCGCGGGCGGCCTGCTCGCCGCGGTGGCGGGAGGCGCGATCGTCAGCGCGGTCGCCGCGCCCCTGCTCGCCCAGGCGATGCAGTCCGGGGTCGACTTCACGGGGCTCGCGGAGGGCGTCGACCTCGAGGCCATGGCATCCGGAGTCGATCTTGCCTCGCTCGCCGAGGGAACGGGCATCGGCGAATGGGTCGGAGGGGCTCAGGATGCCGTGTCGGGAGCGGGCGACCAGATCAGCGGGTTCGGCGAGAGCCTGTCGAACTTCGACATCCCCGGCTTCGGAGACTTCCTCGGTCGGTGATCAGTCGCTCGCGCGGACGGGCAGCCCCGTATCGGGGCGCCCGTCCTGCTGCGGGCCGATACCGCGCGGCTCGAACGTGTTGACCATCGCGTAGGCGGCGCGCTCGAGGTAGTCCCACAGCGGCGCCTCGAACGCCGGCGGCAAGGCGATCTCGTCGACGGCGACGCGCATGTGCTGGAGCCAGCGGTCGCGCGCGTCGGGATCGACGTGGAACGGCATGTGGCGCATGCGCAGGCGCGGGTGTCCGCGCGTCTCGCCGTAGGTCGTGGGGCCGCCCCAGTACTGCGCGAGGAAGAGCGTGAGCCGTTCGGCGGCGGGACCGAGGTCTTCCTCGGGGTACATGGGCTTCAGCACCTCGTCGGAGGCGACGCCGCGGTAGAACGCGTCGACGAGTCGGCGGAAGGTGTCCATCCCACCGACCTGCTCGTAGAAGCTGACGGGCTCGGTCACGAGGTGCCTTCCTCATCGGCCCGCGTCGCCGGGGGCGTCGGCTTGGGCGCGTCGGTGCCGGGAGCGGTCTTCCCGGGGAGATCGAGGGTGGTCGTCGGGGCGGCGTCGTGCACCGGTGCCTTCGTGACCTTCGACTCGCCCGCCGCGTCGGCCTGCTCGTCGGTCACGTCGTGCTTGTTGCGGCGCGGACGCCACACCGGGCGACTGGCGGCGGGGGAGACCGGGGTCTCCTTCGTCTTCGGCGGGTGGGCGCCGCGCACGCTCTGCGCGCCCTCGGCCCCGGTGAGCACGATCGAGTTCAGTTGGGGGAGCGCGATGCCCATCGCGTCGATCGCCCGCTTCAGCCGAGCCCGCAGCTCACGGGCCACGTCGTCCTTGGCACTCGAGCGGGTCTTCATGACGAGGCGGATGACGAGAGCGTCGCCGCTGATCGACTCCAGGCCCCAGATCTCGGGCTGCTCGATGATGCGCGAGCGCCACTTCGTCTCTTTGGCCATCGTCTTGGCCGCGGACAGCATCGCTTTCTCGACGTCGTCGATGTCGGCATCCACCGGCACGGCCAGGTCGATGATGACCCGCGACCAGCCCTGCGACATGTTGCCGATGCGCGTGATCTCGCCGTTGCGCACGTACCAGAGCGTGCCGTTGACGTCGCGGACGTGCGTGATGCGCACGCTGACGAACTCGACGATGCCGGTCGCGAGTCCCAGGTCGACGACGTCGCCGATGCCGATCTGGTCTTCGGCGACGATGAAGATGCCGTTCAGCACGTCTTTGACGATGTTCTGCGCGCCGAAGCCGAGGCCCGCGCCGATCGCCGCGGTGAGCAGCGTGAGCGAGGCGAGGGCGTTCGGGGCGACGATGCCGGCGATCCAGACGAGCGCCACGATCACGAGGATGACGTTGACGATGTTCTGCAGAATCGTGCCGAGCGTGCGCGTGCGCTGCACCAACCGCACGGCGCTGAGCGGGGAGCGATCGAGGGCCTGCGTGTCGTCGACGCGGGCCTTGCTCTTCGCCCCGTTGACGATGCGGTCGACCACGCGGCGGATGATCACGCGCAGGATCCAGGCGGCGACGGCGATCCCGATGATGATCCCGAGGATCCGCAGCAGCACTCCGCCGAAGCCCAGCAGCTGATCGCCGATCCAGGCCCAGGTGTCGAGATTGGTCAGGTCGCTGGGGGAGGTGATCGTGGGCGACGGGGACGGTTCGAGGTTTTCGGCGAGTACGAACATCGGATCCAGACTAACGACGGATGCCTCGGCGCCACCTGAGCGCCGAGGCATCCGCCGGGGGTGTCACGCGTCGCGCGAGCGCAGCGCCACCCAGCCGAGCAGCAGCGGGCCGACGACCCACCCGGCCATCGTGAGAGCAGGTTCGAGCAGGTTCTCGGCCCCGGGGGAGGTCAGCTCGGCCGCCGCGTTGACGGGCAGGTACTTCGCCGACTCGAGCACCCACATCCAGTCGGGACCCGCGATCGAGAACAGGCTCAGCATGATCGGCAGCACGAACAGCACGCCCACGGTCGCCGCGATCGCGCCGGCGCCGCTGCGGATGAGGAAGCCGAAGCCGACACCCAGCAGGCTGAAAGACGCCATCGAGACCACACCCAGTGCGAGCGGCACGAGGGAGTCGGCCGGGCTCGCCCAGTCGATGCCCGTGCTCGTCAAGGGCGCGGTGACGACGATCGCGACGGCATAGGTGACCACGGTCGTCGCGGCCATCGTGAGCGCCACGACGCAGGCCTTGGCCAGCAGCACGGCGCCGCGACGCGGCTCGGCGGTCAGGGTCGAGCGGATCATGCCGGTCGAGTACTCGCCGGTCACCACGATCGCGCCGAGAATGCCGGCGACCAGCATCGTGAACTGCGTGGGCGCGAGGATCACGTTCGTCGGCGCCATGCCGCCGCCCATGCCGCTGGTCGCGACGGCGATCAGCAGCGAGATGCCGACCGACAGCGCGGCCGTCACCCCGAGCGACCACCAGGTCGAGCGGAGGGTGAGGATCTTGATCGCCTCGCTGCGCAGCAGGTGCGCGAAGCTCAGGCGGTGGGCGGATGCCGCGCGGCGAACCGGCGCGGAGGCGAGGGCGGTCATGCCAGCTCCTTGGTCTTGTACTCGACGGAGTCGTCGGTGAGGGCGAGGTAGGCGTCTTCGAGCGAGCCGACGCGAGGCGTCAGTTCGTGCAGCGGGATGCCGTGGGCGGCGGCGATGTCGCCGACCGTCTGCGGGGTGATGCCGGTGATCTGGACCGCGCCCGGCTCGACCGCCGAGATCGTGGCATCCGGCATCTTCAACGCCGCCACCAGGTCGTCGAGGCGGGGCGAACGCACGAGCAGCGTGGTCGTCGTCCAGGTGCGCACGAGCTCCTGCAGCGGAGCGTCGGCGAGCACGCGGCCGCGTCCCAGCACGATGACGTGGTCGGCGGTCTGCGACATCTCGCTCATGAGGTGGCTCGACAGCAGCACGGTGCGACCCTCGGCGGCGAGGTGCCGCACGAACTGGCGCACCCAGCGCACGCCCTCGGGGTCGAGGCCGTTGACGGGCTCGTCGAGGATCAGCGTGTGCGGGTCGCCGAGCAGGGCGGCCGCGATGCCGAGGCGCTGGCCCATGCCGAGCGAGAAGCCGCCCGCACGCTTGCCGGCGACCGAGGCGATGCCCGTGAGCTCGATGACCTCGTCGACCCGCTCACGGCCGATGCCGTGCGTGGCGGCCATGGCGCGCAGGTGGTTGCGGGCCGAGCGGCCCGTGTGGATCGCCTTGGCGTCGAGGAGGACACCGACTTCGGTCAGCGGGGAGCGCAGGCTGCGGTAGTCCTGGCCCGCGACCGTGACGCGTCCCGACGTGGGGCGGTCGAGGCCGACGATCATGCGCATCGTCGTCGACTTGCCCGCGCCGTTCGGACCGAGGAAGCCGGTGACCCGCCCCGGAGGCACCGTGAACGAGACGCCGTCGACGGCGGTCTTGTCGCCGTAACGCTTGGTGAGGTTGTCTGCAACGATCATGGTTCCACGTTAGGAACGACCACCCCGTCGCCGCGTCCGCCGTGGGGATGATCGTGCGCGACGAGAGGATGACCCGCAGACGACGGATGCCCCCTCCCGAGGGGAGGGGGCATCCGATCAGGCGTGGCGCATTACTGCGCGTCGCGCTCCTGCACGGCCAGCGCACGCTCGACACCGGCGAGGTTCTCGCCGACGAGGCGACGCAGCGCGGGGGCGGCGTCGGCGTTCTGCGACAGCCACTGACGCGTCGCGTCGCGCAGCGCCTTGTTCGCCAGGGCGGCGGGGTACAGGCCCACGATCAGGTACTGCGCGATCTGGTAGCTGCGCGACTCCCAGATGGGCAGCAGCATCGCGAAGTACGGCTCGACGAAGTCGGCCAGCACACCGACGGTGGTGGGGTTGGTGAACCCGGCGGCCGTCGATCGCACGATCGTGTTCGGCGCGTCGGCGCTGTCGATCAGCGACGACCAGGCCTCCTGCTTCGCCTCGTGCGAGGGCAGCGACGCCTTGGCCATGGCCGCGAACTCCCCGCCCTTGGCGGTGTTGTCCGCTGCGCGCGCCTCGTCGATGTCGGCGGCGGTGACCACGCCCGCCGAAGCGAGCGAGACCAGCAGCTGCCACGACAGGTCGGTGTCGATCTCGAGGCCGTCGAGCGAGGTCGACCCGTCGCGCAGGGCCTTGACCGTCTCGGCGTGGGCCGGGGTGGAGGCCGCCGACGCGAACGCGGTGACGAACTGCAGCTGGCTGTCGCTGCCGGCCTCGGCCTTCTGCGCGAGCTCCCACAGGCCGTCGGCGACGCGCTCGCGCGCGGCGTCGCGGGTCGCGGGGGCCACGTACGAGTTCGCGGCGAGCTGCAGCTGGCCCAGCGTCGTGCGCACCGTGGTCGACTCGGTCTCGGAACCGATGTTCTGCAGCACCAGGTCGAGGTAGTCGGTGGCCGAGGCCTCGGCATCCCGCGTCTGGTCCCACGCCGCACCCCACACCAGCGAACGCGCGAGCGGGTCGGAGATGTCCTTCAGGTGCGCGATGGCGGTGGCCAGCGAGCGCTCGTCGAGACGGATCTTCGCGTAGGCGAGGTCGTCGT
Organism: Microbacterium algihabitans; assembly: GCF_032464975.1. Lineage (NCBI taxonomy): Bacteria > Bacillati > Actinomycetota > Actinomycetes > Micrococcales > Microbacteriaceae > Microbacterium > Microbacterium algihabitans. The sequence continues at coordinate 131,972 of NZ_JAWDIU010000002.1, read as the reverse complement.
CGTTGAGCAGCACGAGGTCGGGACGACGGATGCCGCGGAGCTCGGCGACCTCGGTGCGATCGCCGTCGACGTCGAGCTCGACGCGGTGCACGCGCTCGAGGGCTCCCGCATCGTTCAGCGAGTAGAAGCCGACGCCGAGGCGGTGCGGACGGATCGTCGGGTAGTCGCTGGGCGCGGTCTGCACGATCGCGAACCTCGTGATGACGGTTCCTGAGCCTGTCGAAGGGTCGCCGGACTCTTCGATGAGCGGGGTGAGGGTGTTGACGCCCGCGGTCTCGAGCCACTTCTTGGCCCAGTCGCCCAGGTCGCGACCGCTCGTGGTCTCGAGCTCGGTGAGCAGGTCGCCCACCTCGGTGTTCGACCACTGGTGCTTCTGGAAGTACGCCGCGACGCCCGCGAAGAACTGCTCGATGCCCACCCAGGCGGCGAGCTGCTTGAGCACCGACCCGCCCTTGGCGTAGGTGATGCCGTCGAAGTTCACCTGCACGTCTTCGAGGTCGTTGATCTCGGCGACGACCGGGTGGGTCGAGGGGAGCTGGTCCTGGCGATACGCCCAGGTCTTCTCCATCGCGTTGAAGGTCGTCCAGGCGGCCTCCCACTCGGTGGCCTCGGCGGTGGCGATCGTGGACGCCCACTCGGCGAACGACTCGTTCAGCCAGAGGTCGTTCCACCACTTCATGGTGACCAGGTCGCCGAACCACATGTGCGCGAGCTCGTGCAGGATCGTCACGACGCGACGTTCCTTCACGGCATCCGTCACCTTGCTGCGGAAGACGTAGGTCTCGGTGAAGGTGACGGCCCCCGCGTTCTCCATGGCGCCGGCGTTGAACTCCGGCACGAAGAGCTGGTCGTACTTGGCGAACGGGTAGGGGAAGCCGAACTTCTCCTCGAAGTACGCGAAGCCCTGACGGGTCTTGTCGAAGACGTAGTCGGCGTCGAGGTACTGCCACAGGCTCTTGCGGGCGAACACGCCGAGGGGGATGACGCGGCCGTCGGCGCTCGTGAGCTCGCTGTAGGTGGCCTCGTAGGGACCGGCGACGAGAGCGGTGATGTACGACGAGATGCGCGGGGTGGCGGGGAAGTCCCAGCGGGCGGTGTCGTCGGAGACGGCGAGCGGCTCGGGGGTGGGGGAGTTGGAGACGATCTTCCAGCGCGCGGGCGCGGTCACCGAGAAGGTGAACGCGGCCTTGAGGTCGGGCTGCTCGAACACCGTGTACATGCGGCGCGAGTCGGGCACCTCGAACTGCGAGTAGAGGTACACCTCGCCGTCGACGGGGTCGACGAAGCGGTGCAGGCCCTCGCCGGTGTTGGTGTACTCGCAGTCGGCCTGGACGATCAGCTCGTTCTCGGCGGCGAGGCCCTCGAGCGCGATGCGCGAGTCGGCAAACACCTCGGACGGCTCGAGCGAGCGGCCGTTCAGCGTCACCGAGTGCACGGTACGGGCGATCAGGTCGATGAAGGTCGACGCGCCCTCGGTGGCGGCGAAGGTCACGACGGTGCGCGAGGAGAAGATCTCGTCGCCACGCGTGAGGTCGAGCTGCACGTGGTACTCGTGCGTGTCGACGATCGCGCGGCGCTCCTGCGCTTCGATGCGGGTCAGGTTCTCTCCTGGCACTGGCGTTCTCCCGGGGATCTGGGTGGATTGCGGACGACGCCATGGGCGTCACGACCGTCGACGCTGTTGGCGCCGACGACAACCGTATAAGCCTAGTAGCGAGATACCTCGCGTCCGGGCTCTTCATGCAGGTGCGAGGATGTGATCGTGAGCACGACCGACACGGACACCACCCCCGAGACCGTCCTCTATGCGTCTCCCGCCGCGGCATCCGGACCCAAGTGGGTCGAGACGCCCGTGGCGTACGACGGCATCCTCCTCGCCGGCTTCGGCGGGCCCGAGGGCCAAGACGACGTCATCCCCTTCCTGCGCAACGTCACCCGCGGACGCGGCATCCCCGATGAGCGCCTCGAAGAGGTCGCCCACCACTATCGCCACTTCGACGGCATCAGCCCGATCAACGCGCAGAACCGCGCGCTGAAGGCGGCGCTCGAAGCCGAGATCGAGCGGCGCGGACTGGGTCTCCCGGTCTACTGGGGCAACCGCAACTGGGGCCCCTACCTCGAAGAGGCCGTCACCGAGGCCGCCGGGTCCGGGCACACCACTCTGCTGGCCATCGCCACGAGCGCCTACAGCTCGTTCTCGAGCTGCCGCCAGTACCGCGAGGACTACGCCCGCGTGCTCGAGTCGACGGGCCTCGGCGAGACCGTGACCATCGACAAGGTGCGCCAGTTCTTCGACCACCCCGGCTTCGTCGACACGTTCGTCCGCGGAGTGAAAGACGCCGTGTCCGGCTTCGTCGCCGAGGGCATCGCGCCCGATAACATCCGCGTGCTCTTCTCCACGCACTCGATCCCGATGGCGGATGCCGAGCGCTCGGGCCCCCGTGATGGTGGGTTCGGCGAGGGCGGTGCCTACGAGGCGCAGCACAAGGCCGTCGCCGAGGTCGTCATGGCCGAGGTGGCGGATGCCGTGGCCACCGTCGAATGGGAGCTCGTCTACCAGTCGCGTTCGGGCCCGCCCACCCAGCCGTGGCTCGAGCCCGACGTCAACGACGTCATCGCCGAGCTGCCCGGCCGCGGCGTCGAAGCCGTCGCGATCGTGCCCCTCGGTTTCGTCAGCGACCACATGGAGGTGCTCTGGGACCTCGATACCGAGGCCATGGAGGCCGCGGAAGAGGCCGGCATCAAGGCCGTGCGCACCCCGACCCCCGGTGTCGACCCCGCGTACGTCTCGGGTCTGATCGACCTCGTCGAGGAGCGCCTCAAGGGCACCCCGAGGGCTGAGCGCCCGCACGTCACCGACCTCGGTCCCTGGTACGACGTGTGCCGCCCCGGCTGCTGCGAGAACATCCGCGCCGGGTTCAAGCCCGTGGCCGCGGGCATCCGCCCCTGACCACGCTCGACGCCGCCCGTCCCTTCCGAGGGGCGGGCGGCGTCGTCATGTCCGCCCTCGCTGTCCGCGGCTCTCAATAGGATTGGCCCATGCGCATCCACATCGGCACCGATCACGCCGGTCTCGAGTTCTCCACCCAGATCCAGCACCACCTCGCCTCGCAGGGGCACGAGGTCGTCGACCACGGGCCGATCGAGTACGACGCCCTCGACGACTACCCGGCCTTCTGCATCCGCGCGGCCCAGGCGGTCGTGCGCGACCAGGCGGCCGGCGTCGACGCCCTGGGCGTGGTGTTCGGCGGATCGGGCAACGGCGAGCAGATCGCCGCGAACAAGGTGCTCGGCGTGCGCGCTGCGCTCGTGTGGAACATCTCCACGGCCGAGCTCGCCCGCGAGCACAACGACGCCAACGTCATCTCGATCGGTGCGCGTCAGCACACGTTCGACGAGGCCGCGTCGTTCATCGACCGCTTCATCGCGACCCCCTTCTCAGGCGAGGAGCGTCACGCCCGTCGCATCGGCCAGCTGGCGGCGTTCGAGCAGGACGGGGTGCTGCTGCCCGACCCGCGCGCCGGCGAGAAGCCGAACACGATGACCGACGCCAGCGACTCGTTCGACCCCGAGGCAGGCTGATGCCCGAAGGGCATTCCGTCCACCGCATCGCGCGGCAGTTCGACCGCAACATCGTTGGGCGCACGGTCGCGGCATCCAGCCCCCAGGGGCGCTTCGCCGAAGGCGCGTCGGTCATCGACGGCCGCGAGGCGGTCGAGGTGCGTGCCGTGGCGAAGCAGATGTTCCTCCGTTTCGACGGCGACGTCTGGTTGCGGGTGCACCTCGGCATGTACGGCGCGTGGGACTTCTCGGGCGACGTGGTCGTCGATGCGACCATCGCCTCGGCCAATGGCCGCATGGGGCAGACGAACCAGCGCGGCACCGTGCTCGATGACGAGCCGATCCTGGATGCCGCGGGCGAGAACTCCCTGACCTCGATCGGCGCCCCGCGGCGCGCCCGCGTGCGCATGTCGGAGCAGACGACGGGGCTCGAGGAGCAGAACGAGTGGCCTCCGCCGGTGGTCGGGCAGGTGCGCCTGCGTCTGCTCACCGACACCACCTGTGCCGACCTGCGCGGGCCTACGGCGTGCGTGCTGCAGACCCCCGACGAGGTGCAGGCGACCATCGCCAAGCTCGGGCCCGACCCCCTCGTCGACGACCTCGCCGAGGGTGAGGAACGCTTCACCGCGACGGTGCGCAAGAAGCCCACGCCGATTGGCCTGCTGCTCATGGATCAGGCCGTCGTGAGCGGGATCGGCAACGTGTACCGCGCTGAACTGCTGTTCCGCGCGCGGCAGAACCCGCACACCCCGGGGCGCGACGTGCCCGAGGAGGTCGTACGCGGCATCTGGCGCGACTGGGCGACACTGCTGCCGATCGGCGTCGAGACCGGTCAGATGATGACGATGGACGGGCTCGACCCCGCCGCCTACCGGCGCGCGATGGCGCGCCGCGCCGACCGGCACTGGGTCTACCACCGCGAGGGGCTGCCCTGCCGCGTGTGCGGAACGGCGATCGTGATGGAGGAGGCAGCCGGGCGCAAGCTCTACTGGTGCCCGAAGTGCCAGGCGTGATGAGCGGTCGGGCGGGTGGCTGAGCCTGTCGAAGCCACCGGCGTCGCGTGGGTTGTGGTCGGGTAGGTGGCCGAGCCTGTCGAAGCCACCGGCGTCGCGTGGGTTGTGGTCGGGTAGGTGGCTGAGCCTGTCGAAGCCATCGGGCGTCGCGTGGGTTGTGGTCGGGTAGGTGGCTGAGCCTGTCGAAGCCATCGGGCGTCGCGGGGGTTGTGGTCGGGTAGGTGGCTGAGCCTGTCGAAGCCATCGGGCGTCGCGTGGGTTGTGGTCGGGTAGGTGGCTGAGCCTGTCGAAGCCATCGGCGTCGCGGGGGTTGTGGTCGGGTAGGTGGCTGAGCCTGTCGAAGCCACCGGCGTCGCGTGGGTTGTGGTCGGGTAGGTGGCTGAGCCTGTCGAAGCCACCGGGCGTCTCATGGGTTCCGGTCCCTTCGACAGGCTCAGGGACCTGGGTGGGCGACTGGGCGTGAGGTGGCTGAACCTGTCGAAGCCACCGGCCTCGCGCGGGTTCCGGTCCCTTCGGCAGGCTCAGGGACCTGGGTGCGTGCGCGGGTTCCGGTCCCTTCGACAAGCTCAGGGACCTGGATGCGTGCGCGGGTTCCGGTCCCTTCGACAAGCTCAGGGACCTGGGTGCGTGCGCGGGTTCCGGTCCCTTCGACAAGCTCAGGGACCTGGGTGCGTGCGCGGGTTGCGGTCCCTTCGACAAGCTCAGGGACCTGGGTGCGTGCGCGGGTTCCGGTCCCTTCGACAAGCTCAGGGACCTGGGTGGGCGACTGGGCGTGAGGTGGCTGAGCCTGTCGAAGCCACCGGCGTCTCATGGGTTGCGGTCCCTTCGACAAGCTCAGGGATCTGGGTGCGTGCGCGGGTTGCGGTCCCTTCGACAGGCTCAGGGACCTGCGGGCCGGTCGCTGGGTTCTAGGCTGATCCGGTGCGTCAGAACCCGAGCTTCGCGATGACCGACGTCGGAGAGATCCGTCGTCTGATCGACCTCAACCCGTGGGTGACCCTCGTCAGCCAGACCGACGACGGCCTCGTCGCCTCGCACTACGCGGTCATGCTCGACGACACCCGCGACGACCTCACGATCGTCGGGCACGTCGGCAAGCCCGATGACGCGATCCTCGGCCTCGGCGAGCGCGACCTGCTCGTCGTCGTGCAGGGCCCGCACGGGTACATCACGCCCCGCTGGTACGGCGACGTGCCCGCCGTGCCCACCTGGAACTTCGTGTCGGCGCACCTCTCCGGCATCCCGGAACTGCTCTCGCCCGACGAGAATCTCCGCGTGCTCGAACGGCTCGTCGACCGCTTCGAAGGCGACGGCGGCGACGCCCGGGGTCTGTACCGCCTGCCGAACGACGCAGCCTTCGTGGAGCGTCTCGAGCGGGGGACCGTCGGGTTCCGCCTCACCCCGACCCGCGTGACGGCGAAGCGCAAGCTCAGCCAGAACAGGACGGCCGAGGTGGTCGAGACCATCATCGCGGGCCTCGCCGACGAAGGGCCGGAACGGGCTCCGCTCGTCACCGAGATGCGCCGCGCCGCCGACGCCCGGGTGCGCCCGTGATCGGCGAGCAGGTCGGATTCGTCCGCGCGGTTCGCGTGGCGGGACCCGGCCGGGAGTTCCTCCCGACGCCCGAGCCCGTTGACCTCGTGCTCGCCGGCGGACTCATCGTCGACATCGCGCCGACGGGCAACCTGCGCCCCACCGGCGCGGTGCTCGACGGCGAGGGCGGCTGGCTGCTGCCCGGGCTGTGGGATCACCACGTGCACGCGCTGCAGTGGGCTCTCGTCGCCGACCGCGTGCCCCTCGGCGAGGTGTCGACCGCCCGCGAGGCGGCCGCGATCATGGCGCTCGCCCCCACCGACGACGAGGGCCGCCGGATCGGGGCGGGCTTTCGTGACGGTCTGTGGCCCGACGCACCCTCCCTCGATCTGCTCGACGGGGTGACGGGAGAGGTGCCGACCTACCTCATCAACGCCGACGTGCACAGCGTGTGGATGAACAGCGCGGCCTTCCGTCGCGAGGGCTTCGAGCCCGCGGCATCCGGAGTCGTCGTCGAAGAGGACGCGTTCGAGATCTCGCGCCGAGTGAACGCCGGAGCACCGGATGCCGCCGACCGGGCCGTCGAGCGCATGGCGCGCGCCGCGGCTGCCCGGGGGATCGTCGGTCTCGTCGACCTCGACATGACGTGGAACGACGAACCGTGGCAGCGCCGCGTCGCCCGCGGATTCGACACGGTGCGCGTGTCGTACGGCACCTACCCGCAAGACCTCGACCGCGCGATCGCCGAGGGGCTGCGCACCGGAGACCCCGTGCGGGGAGCCACGAACGACCTCGTGCGCGTCGGGCCGCTCAAGGCGATCACTGACGGCTCGCTCGGCACTCGCACCGCCGCGTGCGCCCACCACTATCCGGGAGAGGTCGGCAACCACGGCCTGCTGACGGTGCCGCCCGAGCAGCTCGTCGAACTCATGACGCGCGCGACCGCGGCGGGACTCGAGTGCGCGATCCACGCCATCGGCGACCTCGCGAACGCCCACGCCCTCGACGCCTACGCCCGCACCGGAGCGGTGGGCACGATCGAGCACGCCCAGCTCGTGGCGCACGCCGACATCCCGCGCTTCGCCCGTCTGGGCGTCGCCGCGAGCGTGCAGCCCGAGCACGCGCTCGATGATCGGGACATGACGGATGCCATCTGGGCCGAGCAATCCGCCCAGCCCTACCCGCTGCGCGCCCTGGCCGACAGCGGGGCGAATCTGCGGTTCGGCTCCGACGCGCCGGTCGCACCGCTCGATCCCTGGGCAGCCATGGCATCCGCCGTCTTCCGCACCCGCGACGGACGCGAGGCGTGGCAGCCGCACCAGCGGGTCGACATCGACACGGCCATCGCGGCGTCGACCGCGGGCGGATCGACCGCTCCCGCGGAGATTTCACCCGGAGCGCTCGCCGATCTCGTCATCGTGGGCGCCGACCCGCGAACGGCGGACGAGCGGGGCCTGCGAGCGATGCCGGTGCGCGCGACCCTGGTGGCCGGCCGCGTCACGCACGGCGCCTGAGGCCGTCGCCTTCGTCTGACGGGTCGTGAGCCGTCGGCAGGCCCTGCGCACGGCGACGAGACCCGGCCTCTCGGAACGGAAGAGCCGGGCGGGCGATCAGATGCATTGGGGTGGACCGAGTTCGACCCGCACCCCGTCCTTCGTCATGCTCGCAAGTCCGCACACGCGTGCCTCGACGTCGGGCTCGATCATCAGCGGGGTGTACAGCGACTGCAGATCGAATGCCGAGCGCTCTTGTGCGCGCGACGATTCGACGTCGATCGCCGGGTAGATGCGCATCTCGAGTTCTTCCCCGTTGGCGTCGCCGTCGTACCGGGTCACACGGCCCCAGACCGCCATGCAGGTCTTGGAGTACATCATCTGCACCTGCACGGCGCCATCGAGCCGCTGATCGCTCGCGGCGATGACGGCGTCTTCTCGGCACACCGTCTGCATCGGGTCGACTCCGTCGGCGTAGGGAAGGTAGCCCGGTTTGCTCGGGCTCGGCGCTGCTTCCACGGTGATCAGAGGAAGGACGGCGGCGGCCCAGGCGGCGCTGGTCAGCGACACGCAGAGGATCCCGGTGGCGACGACCGCGAGCATCATCCGTCTCCTCGAGACCACCCGCGTCCCGCCGGAGGGGTCGGCGGTCGGCGCGGACGTCGGCGGCGCGGATGCGAGCAACGTTCGCCGACTCACCCAGGGAGCAGGATCCTCGCCGAGCGCTTCGGCGAGAAGCGTGGTCGTCTTCTCGGTGGGGAGTCGCCTGCCGGCCATCGCATCCGACAGCACGCTCTTGGAGATACCCGTCAACGTCGCGAGGGCGACGAGGGTCGGGTTACCCGCGCGCAGGCGTACGGAACGGAGGTCGGCTGCGAAGGTCGCGACGGAGTCGACGGGGGAAGGGGAATCGGGTACGGGGATCTCCATGATCGTCCTTCTGTGATGCGGGGAAGGGGCGACGCGAGCGACGACGGATCGTGGGTGGCCGTTCCGGAGAACATCATGACGCGTCGACCACGCTCCTGATCCGCCGCTCGACGAGTGTGACGGCGGGCTATTCCGACTTCTCCGGATGCGGATCCGGAACGGCCCGGAAAGCCACAGCGGCCATTGGCGTTCCCGACTCCGGGCACCGCGCCGCACCAGCCAACGCGCAGGTGCTCGACCTCGTCCGGAATAGCCGACCGCCGCTCGGGCACCGGAATCCTTCGCCCCGGCCATCCTGGACTCAGCGTCCGCTGGCCTGCGTCACGGCGTACTTACAGCACGGTTGCTTCGAGCAAGGAGACACATATGGAACGACGACCTCGATGGGGGTGGAGTGTCGCGCTCGCGACCTTCGCCATCGGCACCCTTCTCACCGCCCCTGCCGCGCACGCGGACGACGAACAAGTCCCGCCAGAACCTGCGCCGGTCGCGAGCGCACCCGCATCGGCGACGGGCGGCGAACTCGCCGAGACGACATCAGGGGCCGCCCTCGACATCTACACACCGACCGTCGCCGCCGGTTCCCTCGCGCTGTTCGGCGTGACCGGCGCCGAACCGGGACGCGGGCTCACGGCCATCATCGCCACGCAGCCGCAAGGCAACTGCGATTGCCCGTTCGTCGATCACATCTGGCGCGCTGATGCGACCGTTGGAGCAGGCGGCACGGCCGAGTTCAGCGCATCCGTCCCCGCCGACGCGGCGCCGGGCGCCTACTTCGTCTCCGTCGTGAACACAGCGGCCGGTACGCTCAGCGCCCCGCTGCAGATCGTCTCCGCGGTGCAACAGAGCACGATGACCGTATCGCCGGACGCGGTGGAGCCGGGCGGCAGCGTCGCTCTGACCATCCGGGATTTTCCGGGAACGCAGGTGCGTCTGGGGCTGACTGCTCCCGGCGGGGAACCGTGGTGGGAACTCCCGACCGTCGAGCTCGGAAACGGCGCCTACGACGGAACCGTAGTGATCCCGAGCGATGTGCCGGCGGGTGACTGGCAGATTTGGGCGATGATCCCCGACTCGCTCAGCGTGCCCGCGGTCGCGGACCTCACCGTGATCGCCAGTAGCGCTCCAGAGTTGTCCGTCGCGCCCTCGACCGCCGCGCCGGGAGATCTCGTGCGGGTCGCGCTGCGCCACTTCAGCGAGATGGAGCGCATCCGTCTCGTCCTGACCGTCAGCGGCGGGGCACCCTGGTGGTGGGAGCTCGGAACCGTCGAGCTCAAGGACGGCTCCTACGACGGAACGGTCGCAGTGCCTGCCGACGTGCCGCCCGGCGATTTTCAGATGTGGGCAATGGTGCCGGACACCGTCGGCGTTCCGGACATCGCCGACATCACCATCGTCGCGGTTTCGACCCCCACTGTTGCGACTGATTCCTCTCAGGTGCGACCCGGTGGGGGTCTATCGGTCACGGCCACCGGCTTCGCGCCGGGCGAGCAGGTGCGTATCGAACTGCACTCGACGCCGGTCGTTCTCGGCTCGGCGCGAGCGGATGCCACCGGGTCTCTACACGCGACGGTTTCGATCCCGGGCGATGTCGTGGGCGACACGCACGAACTCGTGCTCATCGGGGAGACGTCGGGCCGCTCCGCGCGGACAGCCCTCACGATCGACCGTGCCGGCGCGTCTGCGGTGGAGCGCGCCTCGATGGCCGGCGGCACTGCTCAGCTGGCGGCGACCGGCGCGAGCGACGCCTCGCTGGCGGGTCTGACGGCGTCTGCATTCGTTCTGCTGGCGGGGGGCGTCATCGTCCGTCGGCGACGCTTCGACGAGGCGCTGGCAGACCCCACGGAGTGACGCCGCCCGGATGCTAAGGGGTGAGACGACGTCTGCGCCTCGGCCCCCAGGCGTCTGCGGCGAGACACTGTTCATGTCTGCGCCGCGCGCCCGCACGACGGAGGGGGCGATGCCGAAGCACCGCCCCCTCCGAAATCCGTCTTATGCGGCGAGGTGCGCGAAGAGGAACCAGCGATCCTTGTCGAGGCCGCGCTTGATCTCGATTGCGACGTCCTGGCTCGACATGTCGATCTCGTCGAGGCCCTCGATGGCGGCCTCGATGTCGACCAGTACCGCGTCGATGTCGGCGATCACGGCGCGGATCACGACGTCGGACTGCGCGAAGCCGGCGGGCACCTCGGTGGCCTTGGCCTTGGCGGCGACCGTCGACAGGCGCGAGTCGATGGGAAGACCCAGGGCGACGATGCGCTCGGCGGCCAGGTCGGCCCAGTCCTGCGCGTGCGCCACGACGGTGTCGAGCAGCTCGTGCACGCCGATGAAGTTGGAGCCGCGCACGTGCCAGTGCGCCTGCTTGCCGTTGACGACGAGGGCCTCGAGGCCGATGACGACGGGGGAGAGGAACTGGGCGGTGCCGGAAGCCATCGTCGGGTCGACGGTGGTGGCGGCGGGGGTCTGAACGGTGCTCATATCTGCTCCTTGTCGCAGTGAACGAAGTCTGTGAATGCAACGCTACTCACGCGGGAGCATTCCGCAAGCAAGAGAAGGCTCGGCTAAATCCCTGGTGAAAAGGCAATCCTTACCTTCTCTGCGGGCGTCGTGACTGCACTGTCACCCCGATGCCGATCGCAAGCGTGGCACCGCAGACGGGGAGTGCGAGCGGCGCACCGATTCCCGTCCAGGGCAGCACCCCCGACGGCGGATGGGCGACCGGTGCCTCGGGGGCGGCGACGGCCTGCGTAAGGGTGACCATGGGGAGCACGGTGGCCGAGGCGGAGCGCGAAGCGTTGCCCGCAGCGGCATCCATCCTCAATCCGACGTCGAGGCGGATCGTCTGTCCGGTGGGGATGATCTCGCTGACCCACGACGCCCCCTCGGGCACGGGCGAGGCGGCGACCACGAGCTGGAGCGCAGAGGCCAGCGCCTCATCGGGCACGGTGGCGGAGGCCGGAGCGGCGTCGACGCGCAACGAAACACGGGCCGGATCGGCGCCGGCGTTGCGCACCCAGAGCGTCGCGTCCGCCGTCTGACCGGGAACGAGCTCGCCGACCCCGCCGAACAGCGCGACCGAGCCGTCGGGCACGAACTGCTCTCCGTCGACGCTCACGAGCAGTCGGTCGGGCGCCGCGGCATCCGTCCCCTCCACCGCCGAGGCGGGGCTCGGTGAGAAGAACGGGGCGCAGACGAGGACCACGATCAACGCGCCGGCAGCCGGACCGGCCGCCGTGGTGCGACGAGCGCGGAGGGCGTCGAAGGCCAGCAAGGCCAAGACGTATCCGACGACGGCGACACCGATGGCAGCGACGACCGCGCCTCGTTGCTGCCCGCCGAAGACGGCGCCCGGATAGCCGAGGTAGGGCATCGCGAGCACGACCGTGCCCCGCAGCTGTTCCGACTGCACCGGGGGATCGTCGGTGTCGTTGGCGTCGCCGCGCGTGACCAGCAGACGTTCGCCTCCGGTGCTGCTGGTCGTGCCCACGACGCGATGGGTCACCACCGCGGGATCGCCGGAGCGGATCTGATAGGTCACCACTTCGCCGACCCGCACCGCGTCGAGGGGAACCGAGCGCACCGCGATGAGGGTTCCGGGCGGCATGCCGGGCTGCATGCTCCCGGTCAGCACGGTGTACGTCTGCGCGCCGAGGATCAGGGGCAGCGCGACCGTGAGCAGGGCGAAGAGCGACACCACGGCGAGCACGACGGTGCCGACGATCGCGCGGGCGCGGGCCCAGCCGCGGTGCGACGGAGCGTCGGGCGGGGTGGTGCGGTGGTCGCGTCGGAGGTTCACGGCTGACACTTCACACCGCCGAGCAATCCGATCTGGAGCAGGCCGGTCACGGCGATCGGGGCGCCGTTGCTCGGCACCGACACCCACGCGCCGTCGGTGAGGGCTTGGACGGTGACGACGGAAGGCGTCGATCCGAGAAGGGTCGTCAGCAGCCCGCCGAGGACGCTCTCGAGCAGACCGGTGTCGACCCTCAGCGAGGCCGCCGTCTGCCTGTCGACGAGGACCGTCGTGGCCCCGGTCGGTGGGTAGGTGAGCGTGACGCGGTACCCCGTCGCTCGGGCGACCGTGTTCCACGACAGGGTGGCGGTGGGTGCGAGGACCGTGCCGCCGGTGGCGCAGCCGATGACGGGCGCCGCGAGGACACCTGCCGTGAGAGCCGGAGCCGCAGCCGTCGCCTCCGTCTCCCAGGCCGCCGACGCGGGGCTGACAGCGGGCGCGGCGAAGACGAGCACCGCCGCAGCCGCTCCGATCCCGAGGCGATGGTGCAGACGATTCCGCGCGATCATTGCGTCACCTGAATGGCCTTCACCGAGACGGACGGGGTCAGCGCGGTGCCTTGGATGTTCGAGGGCGCGTCCGCTTTCAGGGTGACGCGCAGGCACAGGTCGACCGATTGCCCCGGGGCGAATCCGCCGGGCGGGGCGTAGGACGCGCCGGCGGCGATGAGGGTGGAGCTCCCGCACCCTCCCACGTAGAGCTGGGTCGTCAGGCTCGACGACGCGGTCACGGTCGGAGCCAGGCGCCAGCGCAGGGTGGTGCCGGCGGCCCCCGTCTCGGTCACCGTCAAAACGGGCGAGTCCCGCGTCTCACCCGGGAAGAGGGGAACGGCACTCGACCATGCTCCCTGCCACACCGCGGAGATCGCGAAGGCTCCGGATGCCACGGTGCCCGACAACGGCTTCTGCGCCTGCCAGTACGCCTGTGCCGCGGCGGTCCCGGTTCCCAGAACCAGGACCGCCGCGAGCAGCCCCGCCCACCGCAGCCGTCGCGTGACGCCCTCGTCGCGCTTCGACATGGCGGGCGCCGCTCAGCTGGAGGCCTGCGTGAGCGCGAACGAGATGTCGTTAAGGTTGACGCTCGTGGCGACCGCCGTCTGACCAGCCGTGGCCGGCTTGAATGTGATGGTCACCGTCGCGGTCGTCGTGCCGGAGTTCGCCTGCGTGAGACGGAAGGTGTTGTTGCCCGTCGAGGTGCCGTAGTTCGTCGGCATGGTCAGCGCGACGGTGAGGTTCTGCCCCAGGGTGCTGCCGCTCAGGGTCGCGCCGACCTTGGCCTGCAGGTCGGCGACCAGCGTGTCACCCGTCAGAGTCACGGTCAGCGGCTGGGTGAGGGTCAGCACGTCACCGGGGACGATGCGGACGTTGGCGAGGTTGGTCACGGGCGTGACGCCTCCCAGAACCCCCTTCAGCGACCAGGTGCCCGCTCCGAGGCCGAGGTCGAGGTTTCCGGAGTTGATCGGCGTTGCCGTGAGGGCCTGCTCGGTCGACCAGTAGGCATAGGTGCCGCCGCCCCCGAGAAGCAGGGCGGTGCCGGCGGCGATCGCGAGGATCGCTTTGGCCTTCCGATGGCGACGCACGGGTCGCTGTTCGGTCGTGGCGAGGATGGGTTCGGTGATCTGCGACATGACGACTCCTGTGTCGGGTGCGGCTTGTGCCACCGAAGCTAGGAGTTCGGTGTGAGTTCGCTGCTACTGATCCGCGGCAATGCGGTATCCGCCGCCCCGGGCCTGCGTAGCCCGCTCCCGCGGTGCGTAGCCCCTCAGTAGGCAGTCCGCGGGCTAGCCTCGGCGCATGCCGATCGATCCGCTCGCCTCCGTCCTCGCCCTCCCCGGCGCCGCCCCGGTCATCGACGAGACCGCGTTCGTGGCATCCGGAGCCCGTGTCGTGGGCGAGGTGCACCTCGCCGCGGGAGCGAGCGTCTGGTACAACGCCGTGCTCCGCGGCGACAGCGCCGCCATCACGATCGGTGCGCGCAGCAACCTGCAGGACAACGTGTCGGTGCACGTCGACGCGGGCCGCCCGGTCACCATCGGCGCCGACGTCTCGGTGGGGCACAACGCCGTCGTGCACGGCTGCACGATCGGCGACGGCTCGCTCATCGGCATGGGCAGCGTCGTGCTGTCGGGTGCCGACATCGGCCCCGGATGCCTCATCGCCGGGGGAGCGGTCGTGCTCGAGGGCACCGTCGTGCCCGAGGGCTCGCTGGTCGCCGGCGTCCCCGCGAAGGTGCGCCGCGCGCTCACGCCCGACGAGCGGGCGAAGATCCTCCGCAACGCGCAGACCTACCTCGCGCACGTCGAGCGTCACCGTTCGGCGGAGCAGATCCCGGATGCCGCAACCCCGGCTGACGGCGAGACATCGGGCGCGTAACCTCGCGCGCATGCACATCACCTCTCTCTCCCCGAACGAGGTCTTCGTCTTCGGCTCGAACGCTTCGGGCGCGCACGGCGGGGGAGCGGCGCGCTTCGCGATGGACCGCTTCGGCGCGATCTGGGGTCAGAGCGAAGGCCTGCAGGGGCAGTCGTACGGGATCGACACCATGTCGGGGCTCGGTGTCTTCGAGGAGCAGGCGCGGCGCTTCATCGGCTTCGCCGCCGCGCACGACGACTTGCGCTTCCTCGTGACGGAGGTGGGCTGCGGGATCGCCGGGTACCGGCCGGAGCAGGTCGCGGGCTTCTTCGCGGGAGCGGGCGAGAACGTCGTGCTGCCGGAATCGTTCACGCGCGAGCTCGAAAGCGATGGCGCCTGAGAAGAGGTGGAGGGGCTGACGAGAATCGAACTCGCATCATCTGTTTGGAAGACAGAGGCTTTACCACTAAGCTACAGCCCCGGATTTCCGCGGTTTTCTGACGAACCGGGAAGTCGGACGACACCTACTCTACGACACGCTGAGGCCCCTCGCGAACGCCGGAGAGTCGGCATCCGGCAGGCGTGTCGCGCAAGGGGACCGGCGAAATGGGCGCAGCCAGGCCGATCGACTAGACTTTCAGCGGTCGTTTCGTCGGCGCGTGCCGCGCGCCGCCCCGGGGCGTAGCTCAGCTTGGTAGAGCGCCCGCTTTGGGAGCGGGAGGCCGCAGGTTCAAATCCTGTCGCCCCGACGAACGGCCCCACAGACCACAGGCCCAACCGGCCCCCGCGTGCGCGCGGGCCACACGAGGAGAACGAACCGCATGGTCAACAGCACCGTCGAGAAGCTCAGCCCCACCCGGGTCAAGCTGCACATCACGGTCTCGCCCGACGAGCTCAAGCCGAGCATCGCGCACGCCTACGAGCACATCGCGCGCGACGTGCAGATCCCCGGCTTCCGCAAGGGCAAGGTCCCCGCGCCCATCATCGATCAGCGCATGGGCCGCGGCGCCGTCATCGAGCACGCCGTCAACGAGGGGCTCGACGGGTTCTACCGCGAGGCCGTCGAGGCCAATGACCTCCGCGTCATCGGTCGCCCGAACGCCGAGATCGTCGAGCTCCCCGAGCTCAAGGACTTCTCCGGCGACCTGATCGTCGACGTCGAGGTCGACGTGCGCCCCGAGTTCGACCTGCCGGCCTACGACACCATCACGGTGACCGTCGACGCCGCTGAGGCCGACGAGGCCGGAATCGACGCCGAGCTCGACCGCCTGCGCGCGCGCTTCGGCACGCTCGTCACGGTCGACCGCCCCGCCAAGACGGGTGACTTCGTCGAGCTCGACCTGGTCGCCAAGATCGACGGCAACGAGATCGACCGCGCCGAGGGCGTGTCGTACGAGATCGGCTCGGGCGAATTGCTCGAGGGCATCGACGAGGCGATCGAGTCGCTCACCGCCGATGAGGAGACCACCTTCCGCTCGAAGCTCGTCGGTGGCGAGCACGCGGGCGAAGAGGCCGAGGTGGCCGTCAAGATCACCGCCGTCAAGGAGCGCGAGCTGCCCGACGCCGACGACGACTTCGCCCAGATGGCGTCGGAGTTCGACACGATCGCCGAGCTGCGCGAGTCGCTCAGCGAGCGCGTGTCGCAGCAGGCCGTCTTCACGCAGGGTTCCGCCGCGCGCGACAAGTTCATCGACGCCCTCCTCGAGGCCGTCGAGATCCCCGTGCCGCCGCAGCTCATCGAAGACGAGGTGCACACCCACCTCGAGGGCGAGAACCGCCTCGAAGACGACGTGCACCGCGCCGAGGTCACCGAGGCGAGCGAGAAGCAGTTCCGCACGCAGATGGTGCTCGACAAGATCGCCGAAGACGCCAACGTGCAGGTGTCGCAGGACGAGCTGACCCAGTACCTCATCCAGTCGGCCGCGCAGTACAACATGGCGCCGCAGGACTTCGTCAACGCGCTGCAGCAGGGCAACCAGCTGCCCGCACTCGTCGGTGAGGTCGCCCGCAACAAGGCCCTCGCCATCGCGCTCGGCAAGGTCACCGTCGTCGACACCGACGGCAAGCCCGTCGACCTGACCGGCTTCGTGGCCGTCGAGGGCGAAGAGCCCGCCGAGGGTGACGACGCCGCCGACGAGGCTCCCGCCGACGAGGCTCCCGCCGACGAGGCCGCCGCTGAGGAGGCTCCCGCGAAGGCTCCCGCCAAGAAGCGCGCCCCCGCGAAGAAGAAGGCGGCTGCCGACGAGGCTCCCGCCGACGAGGCCGCGGCTGACGAGGCTCCCGCGAAGGCTCCCGCCACGAAGCGCGCCCCGGCCAAGAAGAAGGCCGACGCCGCTGACAGCGAGTAAGTCATGACGGAGGGGGCGGATGCCACGGCATCCGCCCCTTCTTCGTTCCCGGATGCCGTCGAGCGGCCTCGGCGCGCCGTTCGGCGCATCGCTCGCGCGGTGTGTCTCGGGCGCGCGGCGTGCCGGACATCAACCCCCGTCGAGTATCCAGGACACGCCGCACGGCCCGACGGTCAGCGGCGTGTCCTGGGCATTCGACACGCCTGACGACAAATGGATGCGACACATGAACGACTGGCAGAACAGAGTGGATGCCGTCTGGGCAGACGAGGCGCTGAGCCCTGACGACGTGGTGACCCGGATCGACGAGCTCGCCGCCGAGCGACCGGCCGATGACGCCGTGGCGCTGTTCGAGCGCGCCGGAGCGCGCGACTCGGCCGGGATCGAGGGAGAGGCCGAGGTGCTGTACCGCCGCGCTCTCGAGATCGGCCTCGACGACGAGCGCCGCACGCGCGCCACGATCCAGCTGGCGAGCACGATCCGCAACCTCGGCAAGACCGAGGAGTCGCTCGCGATGCTGCAGGCCGAATACGAGCGCGAACCCCGCGGTCCGTTGCACGACGCGGCCGCCGCCTTCTACGCCCTGGCGCTGGTGTCGAGCGGAGCGCCCGAGCGGGCGGCATCCATCGCCCTTCAGGCCCTCGCACCGCACCTGCCCCGCTATACCCGGTCGGTAACCGGATACGCGCGAGAAATCGCCGGAACACCGCGCTGATCCGCCCGCGGCGAACACGGCATCCGGTGTCGGAGGCCCCCGGTAGATTCATTGCAGATCACGGAAGAGGAGCACACATGCCCGAACCCCTTATGGCAACGAGCGTCTTCGACAGACTGCTCAAGGACCGCATCATCTGGCTCGGTTCCGAGGTGCGCGACGACAACGCCAACGAGATCTGCGCCAAGATCCTGCTGCTTGCCGCAGAAGACCCGCAGAAGGACATCTACCTCTACATCAACTCGCCCGGTGGCTCGATCACGGCCGGCATGGCGATCTACGACACGATGCAGTTCGTGCCGAACGACATCGTCACCGTCGGTATCGGCATGGCGGCGTCGATGGGCCAGCTGCTGCTGACCAGCGGCACCAAGGGCAAGCGCTACATCACGCCCAACGCCCGCGTGCTTCTGCACCAGCCGCACGGTGGCTTCGGCGGAACCTCGAGCGACATCCAGACGCAGGCGCAGCTCATCCTCGACATGAAGCGTCGTCTGGCCGAGATCACCGCGGCCCAGACCGGCAAGAGCGTCGAGCAGATCAACGCCGACGGTGACCGCGACCGCTGGTTCACCGCTCAGGAAGCCCTCGAGTACGGCTTCGTCGACCACATGCGCGAGCACGCCACCGACGTCACCGGCGGCGGCGGAACCGCAGCGGTCTGAGGCGAGAGGAAAAGGACACCCACATGAACATCCCCACCTTCGGCGGCGCAGCGTCTCACATGCCGTCCAGCCGTTACGTCCTTCCTCAGTTCGAGGAGCGCACGGCCTACGGCTACAAGCGCCAGGACCCCTACAACAAGCTGTTCGAAGACCGCGTGATCTTCCTCGGCGTGCAGGTCGACGACGCGTCGGCCGACGACGTCATGGCCCAGCTGCTCGTTCTCGAGTCGCAGGACCCCGACCGCGACATCATCATGTACATCAACTCGCCCGGTGGCTCGTTCACGGCCATGACGGCGATCTACGACACGATGCAGTACGTCTCGCCGCAGATCCAGACGGTCGTGCTCGGTCAGGCCGCCTCCGCGGCCTCCGTGCTGCTGGCCGCCGGCGCCCCCGGCAAGCGTCTCGCCCTGCCGAACGCCCGCATCCTGATCCACCAGCCCGCGATGGGCGAGGCCGGTCACGGTCAGGCGTCCGACATCGAGATCCAGGCGCAGGAGATCCTCCGCATGCGCACCTGGCTCGAAGAGACCATGGCGCGCCACACCGGTCAGGACGTCGCGAAGGTCAATAAGGACATCGACCGCGACAAGATCCTCTCCGCCGCCGAGGCGATGGAGTACGGCATCGTCGACCAGGTGCTCACGACCCGCAAGCGCACCCCGGCGGCCCTCACCGCCTGACGCGCTCGCGACACGATGAAGCCCCGCAGACCCGTTTCGGTCTGCGGGGCTTCATCGTGCGCGGGGAGCGGTGCCGCGCGGGACCAGTGCTGCGCGGGGCTTGGTGCCGCGCGGGGCCGGTGCTGCGCGGGGCCAGTGCTGCGCGGGGCCAGTGCTGCGCGGGGCTCCGCCGCGGCTTGCGCGCTCTTGCGGTGCGGCGCGTGCGGCGGTCCCCACCCATCGCGAGACTGCATCTCGCTGACGAACCGGCGTCAGGCTGCAGCGGCGATGTCAGCGAGATGCAGTCTCGGCGTCGCCGGGCACCACCGCGGCGGGGTGACCATCCCCGCGGGTCGACGTTCGCGATGATCCGGCGGGCGAACGGATGCCGTGTGTCCGCCGTCGGCGATCATGACGCCGCCGCGCGCGCGAATGCCCTCGGTTCGCCCGGGCTCGGGTTAGGCTCGGGTAACACACCGGCGCAGGCCGGGTGACGGGAGGATCCGCGATGGCACGTATCGGTGAGAGCGCCGACCTGTTCAAGTGTTCCTTCTGCGGCAAGAGCCAGAAGCAGGTGCAGCAGCTGATCGCCGGTCCGGGCGTCTACATCTGCGACGAGTGCGTCGAGCTCTGCAACGAGATCATCGAAGAGCGCATGGCCGAGTCGTCGGCCGGCGAGGTCGCCGAGTTCGATCTGCCGAAGCCGCGCGAGATCTTCTCGTTCCTCGAGGAGTACGTCGTCGGGCAAGAGCCCGCCAAGCGCGCTCTGGCCGTCGCCGTCTACAACCACTACAAGCGCGTGCGCTCGCACGGCACCCTTCAGCCCGCGGAGCAGCGCGCCGAAGAGATCGACATCGCCAAGAGCAACATCCTGCTGCTCGGGCCCACCGGTTGCGGCAAGACCTACCTCGCTCAGACGCTCGCGAAGCGCCTCAACGTGCCGTTCGCCGTCGCCGACGCCACGGCCCTCACCGAGGCCGGCTACGTCGGTGAAGACGTCGAGAACATCCTGCTCAAGCTGCTGCAGGCCGCCGACTTCGACGTCAAGCGCGCCGAAACCGGCATCATCTACATCGATGAGGTCGACAAGATCGCCCGCAAGGCCGAGAACCCCTCGATCACCCGCGACGTGTCGGGCGAGGGCGTGCAGCAGGCGCTGCTGAAGATCCTCGAGGGAACGGTCGCCTCGGTTCCGCCGCAGGGCGGCCGCAAGCACCCGCACCAGGAGTTCATCCAGATCGACACGACGAACGTGCTGTTCATCGTGGCGGGCGCCTTCGCCGGGCTCGAGGAGATCATCTCCGCTCGCGTCGGCAAGCACGGCGTCGGCTTCGGAGCGCCCCTCCAGCGCAAGGAAGACGCGCCCGATCTCTTCAGCGAGGCGCTGCCCGAAGACCTGCACAAGTTCGGTCTGATCCCCGAGTTCATCGGTCGCCTGCCCGTCGTGGCATCCGTCTCGCCCCTCGACCAGGACGCGCTGACCGAGATCCTCACGACGCCGCGCAACGCGCTGATCAAGCAGTACCAGCGCATGTTCGAGCTCGACGGGGTTCAGCTCGAGTTCGACGACGACGCCCTGCGCGCGATCGCCGACCTCGCCGTCAAGCGCAAGACCGGCGCTCGTGGGCTCCGCGCGATCCTCGAAGACGTGCTCGGCCCGATCATGTTCGACGTGCCCTCGGCCGACGACATCGCCAAGGTCGTCATCACCCGCGCGGCCGTCGAAGACGGGGCGCAGCCGACGATCGTGCTGGCGCAGAAGCGCCGCAGCGCCTGACCGCGCTCCCCGTGTTCCACGGGCGCGGCGAGCAGCTGCGGGTGAGTCCCCTCACCGTCGGGGGTATGACCCGCGGCGCCCGGCTGATCGTGCGTGATCGTCCGGACGCCGCGCTGACGACGCTCGTCGAGGCCCTGCGCGCCGAGCGATTCGACGTCGGCGACGACCGGATGTCGAAGGCGTTGTCGGCACGCGGCTCGGAATGGATCGCGCAAGACCTGCGCATCGGAGCCCCCGCCCCGACGTGGTCGTCGGGCATCGTGGATGCCGCCGTGCAGCACACCCCGCTCGCCTTCGTGCCCGGTCTCCGCCGCCGGGCGACCCCGACGGTCGTCATCGCGAGCGCCCGCGCGCACGACGAGGGTGCGGAGCTCGTGGTGTTCTCGCACCCGACGCTGGTGGGCTGGACCACGGCGAACGACGCCGCGCACCTCGTCAGCGCCGCGCTCGACCGCGTCGAGGCGCAGTACGCGCCGGCGGGGCTGCTGGTCTCGCGGGAGGCGCTGCGCGGGATACCGAATGACGGGGCTCCCGCCTCGCAGGCCTTCGTGCGCGACGTGCTCGGCTGGCGCTGACGGATCGCGGGAGGGCGCCGTGCAGCAGGTGCCCAGGCCGGGGGCCGACACGAGGTTCTGCGGCGGGCAGGATGGAGGGATGCTCTCGGATCTCTCCATCCTGCCCGTCGCCCTCTCGAGCCGAGCAGGGGAGGTGCAGCTGCGTCGAGCCGTTCCCGGCGACCTGCCCGGATTGATGGCGCTTCTGTCGGACGACCCGATCAGTGCGGCCCGCGGTGATCGTGGCGACGACTCCGACGAGGAGGCCTACGCCGCGGCGCTGCGAAGCGTCTTGAACGCTCCGCTGAACGACCTCCTCGTGGTCGACGACGCGGCCGGCCGTCTGGTCGGCACCCTGCAGCTCACCGTCATCCCCGGCATGGCTCGGCGCGGTGCACCCGCCTGCTCGTCGAGGCCGTGCGCGTGTCGTCGACCGAGCGATCGTCGGGCATCGGCACCGCCGTCATGCAGTGGGTGATGCACGTGGCCGCCCCGGCGACCGGCGCGACCCTCGTGCAGCTGACCTCCGACGCCGCGCGCGTGGACGCCCACCGGTTCTACACGCGACTCGGCTTCGTCGACTCGCACGTCGGCTTCAAGTACGCGGTCTGACGACGTCGGGCCCAGCCGCACGACGCGACCGGGCCCGACATTCGGCCGACCTCAGCCGGCGAGACCGCGTCGTTCGAGGAGCGGCTGGATCTCGGCATCCCGACCCCGGAAATCGCGGTACGCGGCGAGAGGATCGCCGGAACCGCCGACCCCCAGGAGCCTCTGGCGGAAGCGGTCGCCGTTCTCGCGCGTGAGGCCGCCGTTCTCGCGGAACCACTCCACGGTGTCGGCGTCGAGCACCTCGCTCCAGATGTAGGAGTAGTAGCCGGCGCTGTAGCCGCCCGAGAACACGTGGGCGAAGTACGTCGAGGCGTAGCGGGTCGGAACGGTGGGGTTGTCGAGGCCGATGCCGGCAAGGGCGCGCGCCTCGAAGGCCGCGACGTCGATGTCGGCCGACGCCTCATCGACGGACAAGCCGTGCCACGCCTGATCGATCCATGATGCGGCGAGGTACTCGCTCGTCGCGAAGCCCTGGTTGAACGCCTCGGAGGCGTGCAGGCGCTCGACGACGTCGGCCGGGAGCGGCTCGTCGGTGTCGATGTGACGGGCGTAGTTCGTGAGGACCTCGGGCCAGAGGATCCACATCTCGTTCACCTGGCTGGGGAACTCGACGAAGTCGCGGTAGACGGCCGTTCCGCCGAAGTGCGGGTAGGTCACGGTGGCGAAGAGCCCGTGCAGGGCGTGGCCGAACTCGTGGAAGAGGGTGGTGACCTCATCCAGCGTGAGAAGCGTCGGGGTCCCGGGCGCCGGCTTGTTCACGTTGAGGTTGTTGACCACGATCGGGGCCGTGCCGCGCAGGGCCGACTGCGTCACGATCGAGTTCATCCACGCGCCGCCGCGCTTGCTGTCGCGCGTGTACAGGTCGAGCAGGAACAGGCCGAGCTCGCTGCCGTCAGCGTTGTGCACCTCGAACACGCGGACGTCGGGGTGGTAGCCCTGAAGATCGTGACGTTCGGTCATGCGGATGCCGTAGAGCTTCTCGGCCGCGAAGAACACGCCGTCGCGCAGCACGCGCTCGGCCTCGAACCACGGACGCAGGGCAGCGCGGTCGAGGTCGTAGCGCTCGGCGCGGACCTTCTCGGTGTAGAACGCCCAGTCGTGGGCTTCGATCCGGATGCCATCGACATCGGCGATCTTCTGCAGGGCCTCTTGCTCGGCGCGGGCGTTGGCGGCAGCGGGGGTGGCGAGTCGACGGAGCAGGTCGCGCGCGGCATCCGGAGACCCCGCCGTCTGATCGGCGAGGACGGCGGCGGCGTGCGAGGGGTAGCCGAGCACCTCGGCGCGCTCGGCGCGAAGGCACACGATCTCGCGGAGCACCGCGCGGTTGTCGTTGTCGTTGCCGCGGGTGGCGCGCGAGCGCGAGGCCTCGAGCAGGCGGCGGCGGCTCTCGCGGTTCGTGAGCGAGGCGAGCAGGGGGTGGCCGGTGTACAGCGTGAGGTTCACGACGTAGCGTCCGTCGAGGCCGCGGCTCGTGGCCGCCTGCGCCGCGGCCGAGAGCTCGCCGTCGCTCAGGCCGTCGAGTTCGTCGGCGGTGTCGAACACCACCGCGAGCTCGTTGGTGTCGGCGAGCAGGTTCTTCTCGAACGTGGTCGTCAGCACCGACAGTCGCTGGTTGAGCTCGGTGAGCTTCTGCTTCTGCGCGTCGTCGAGACCGGCACCGGCCAGCGACATCTCGCGGTGGTACCGCTCGACGAGGTAGCGGCTCTCGGCATCGAGGTCGAGGCCGTCGAGCTGCGCGTGCACAGCGGCGATCCGCGCGAACAGGTCGGCGTCGAGCTGGATCGCGTCGCGGTGCGCCGACATGAGGGGAGCGAGCTCTTCTTCGACGGCCTGGATCGCGAGGGTGCCGTCGGCGGATGCCACGGTGTAGAAGGTGCGCGCGACCCGGTCGAGCACCTGCCCGCTGCGCTCCAGCGCGACGAGGGTGTTCGCGAACGTGGGCTCGTCGCTTTGCGCGGTGATCGCGTCGACCTCCGCCCGCTGCGCGGCGAAACCGGCGCGGAACGCGGGGAGGTAGTGCTCGACGTCGATGCTGCCGTAGGGCGGCAGGTCGTAGGGGAGCGAGGGCGGCGCGAGGAGGGGATTGTTCACGGCATCCGTCATCGGTCCAGCCTAGGCGCAGTCTGCCGTGCGATGCAGAGAACATGTTGCAAAGAAGCGCTTGCAAAGGTAACTTTGCAGTCATGGTCGAGCAGCCGAAGCCCCGCGAAGAGCGTGTTCTGGATGCCGGGGCACTCCGCGCCCTGGCGCACCCGCTGCGCGTGCGGCTCTATGACATCCTCAGCCAGTACGGCCCGCAGACCGCGAGCAGCCTCGCGGAGCTGACGGGGGAGTCGACCGGAGCGACGAGCTACCACCTGCGAGCGTTGGCCCGTCACGACCTCATCCGCGAGGTCGCCGACCGCGGCACCGCGCGCGAACGCTGGTGGGAGCGCCCCGCCGGCAGCGTCACGCTGACGAACCCCGAGCTCGAGCACACGCCGTCGGGACGCGCCGTGATGGAGGCTGTGCACTCCGAGACCCTGACGCTGCGCCACCAGCAGCTCATGCACTTCGCCACCCACGGGTGGGACGAAGACGAAGAGTGGCGCGAGGCATCGGTGATCTCGACCGCGACCGCGCGCCTGACCGCCGAGCAGTCGCGCGACCTCGTGCAGCGCATCGGCGCCCTCATCGACGAGACCGTCCAGCGCTACCGCGACCAGACGGGCGAGGGCGTGCGCCCCGTCACGATCCGCAACGACGTCTTCCCCCTGCCGACCGAGAGGGGCTCCGCATGACCGCCGTCACCCGCACCATCGTTCTGCCGGTGCGCCCCACCCCCGTCGAGGCGGCACTGCTCGCGTTGTCGCGGGCGATGACTCGTGTCGCCGAGGAGCGGATGCGCCGTCGCGCGTGGGCCGTCGAGGCGGAGCCGGCACGGCGAGCCGGCCGTGCCGCATCGCAGGCGATGTCGGCGGATGCCCCGCGGTACCTGTTGCCGCGGTGACGCCGGCGGTTCCTGAGCTTGTCGAAGGGCCAGCGACCCGCGTGCAACCCAGGTCCCTGAGGTTGTCGAAGGGACCGGAACCCGCGTGCCCCCGGTGGCTTCGACAAGCTCAGCCACCTCGCTTCAGGCCCGGCAACCTCGCAACCCAGGTCCCTGAGCCTGTCGAAGGGACCGCGACCCGCGCGCCCCCGGTGGCTTCGACAAGCTCAGCCACCTCGCCTCAGGCCCAGCAACCTCGCAACCCAGGTCCCTGAGCCTGTCGAAGGGACCGCGACTCGCGCGCCCCCGGTGGCTTCGACAGGCTCAGCCACCTCGCCTCAGGCCCGACAACCTCGCAACCCAGGTCCCTGAGCCTGTCGAAGGGACCGCGACCCGCGTGCCCCCGGTGGCTTCGACAAGCTCAGCCACCTCGCCCAGCAACCCGCGCGCCCCCGGTGGCTTCGACAGGCTCAGCCACCTCGCTTCAGGCCCAGCAACCTCGCAACCCAGGTTCCTGAGCCTGTCGAAGGGACCGCGACCCGCGCGCCCCCGGTGGCTTCGACAGGCTCAGCCACCTCGCCCAGCGACCCGCGCGCCCCGACGGCTTCGACAAGCTCAGCCACCTCCCTGCCCCGGAACGCAAAGAGCCCGCCGACGCACGAAGGCGTCGACGGACTCAGCAGCGCGAACCCGGAGGCTCAGGCGAACTCGGCGTCGTCGTCGTAACGCACGACGACCTCGCCCGCGGCATCCTGGCTCACGATGACCCCGGTGTCGAGCTCGGCGACGGGGCGCCCCTCGAGGAAGGTCAGCGTCCACTTCGGAGCGGGCGCGCTGAGCCCGTCGGGGTTCAGCGCGGCTTCGACGGCGGCGATCTGGGCGTGAAGAACCTCGGGAACAGCCTTGGGCGGCTGCTCGCGGGCGGTCCAGCGGGTTCCGAGTTGCATCAGGCCTCCTGGGGTGCGAAAACGATGTCGGTCACGGTGGTGGTGTCGGCCTCGGCGAACAAGATCGTCTCGATGCGGCCCACGGCGCGCAGGTCGCCCTCGGCGAGGCGCAGGGCCTCGACGTTCGGCCCCGACACGGTGAGCGAGGTCACCTGCGTCTTCTGCGAGGCCTTGGCCTCGGTCTTGGCGCGACGGATGCCGATGAGGGCGGCGCTCACCGCGGTGAGAACTGCCGGGTCGCCCTCGATGCCGAGCGGCTCGGGCCAGGCCGCGGTGTGCACCGAGCCCTCTTCGAACCACGACCACACCTCTTCGGACGCGAACGACAGCACGGGCGCGAACAGACGGACGAGCGTCGACAGCGCCGTGCGCAGCGCGAGGGCGGCCGAGGCCTGGCCCACGTCGGACTGGTCGTACGCGCGCTCCTTCACGAGCTCGAGGTAGTCGTCGCAGAACGTCCAGAAGAACGACTCCGTGATCTCGAGCGCCCGCGCGTGGTCGTACGCCTCGAAGGCGGCGGTGGCGTCGCGCACCACGGCATCCAGCGTTGCGAGCATCGACGCGTCGAGCGCGTGCGTCACCGCGGCGCCCTCGGGCACGGGGAACGACAGCACGAACTTCGCCGCGTTCAGCAGCTTGATCGCGAGGCGCCGACCGATCTTCACCTGCGTCGGGTTCTGCGGGTCGAACGCCGCGTCGGTGCCCAGGCGGCTCGACGCCGACCAGTAGCGCACCGCGTCGGAACCGTGCTGCTTGAGGATGTCGGCGGGCGTGACGACGTTGCCCTTCGACTTCGACATCTTCTTGCGGTCGGGGTCGACGATGAAGCCCGAGATCGCGGCATCCGTCCACGGGCTGCGGTCGTCTTCGAGGGCGCTGCGCAGCATGGTCGAGAAGAGCCACGTGCGGATGATGTCCTGCCCCTGGGGGCGCAGGTCGAACGGGGCCACGAGATTCCACAGCTCCTCGTCGCGCTGCCAGCCACCGGCCAGCTGCGGGGTGAGCGACGAGGTCGCCCACGTGTCGAGGATGTCGCGCTCGGCGTCGAAGCCGCCCGCCGCGCCCCGCTGGTCTTCGGTGTAGCCCGGGGGCACGTCCACCGTCGGGTCGACCGGCAGCGAGGCGAGATCGGGCGTCAGCACGCGCGAGTAGTCGCGCTCACCACTGTCGTCGAGGCCGTACCAGACCGGGATCGGCACGCCGAAGAACCGCTGACGCGACACGAGCCAGTCGCCCGTGAGGCCGCTGGTCCAGTTCTCGAAGCGCACGCGCATGAAGTCGGGATGCCACGACATCTCGCGACCGAGCGAGATGAGGCGCTCGCGCAGCTCGGCGTCGCGCGCGCCGTTGCGGATGTACCACTGGCGCGTCGACACGATCTCGAGCGGGCGGTCGCCCTTCTCGAAGAACTTCACGGGGTGGGTGAAGGGCTTGGGGGCGCCCTCCATGACGCCGGACTCCTGCAGGAGCTCGACGATGCGCTTCTTGGCGCTGAACACGGTCTTGCCCGCGAGCTCGTCGTAGGCCGCCTTCGCGGCATCCGTCACGATCACATCGGGGGCCTCGGCCACGATGCGGCCGTCCTTGCCGATGATGGTGCGGTTCGGCAGGTCGAGCTCGCGCCACCAGATGATGTCGGTCACGTCGCCGAAGGTGCAGATCATGGCGATGCCCGATCCCTTGTCCTTCTGCGCGAGGGGGTGCGCGAGCACCGGCACTTCGACGTCGAACAGAGGCGTGCGCACGGTCGTGCCGAACAGCGGCTGGTAACGCTCGTCGTCGGGGTTGGCCACCAGCGCCACGCAGGCCGGCAGCAGCTCCGGGCGGGTGGTCTCGATGAACACATCGCCCGAGCCGTCGGTCTTGGCGAAGCCCACCCGGTGGTACGCGGCGGGCTGGTCGCGGTCTTCGAGCTCGGCCTGGGCGATCGCGGAGCGGAAGTCCACGTCCCACAGCGTCGGGGCCATCGACTGGTACGCCTCGCCGCGCTCGATGTTGCGCAGGAACGCCAGCTGGCTCGTGCGGATCGAGTCGTCGGAGATCGTGCGGTAGGTCTGCGTCCAGTCGACGCTGAGGCCCAACTCGCGGAAGAGCTCCTCGAACTGCTTCTCGTCTTCGATCGTCAGCTGCTCGCACAGCTCGATGAAGTTGCGGCGGCTGATGGGCACCTGGTCGGCGGCCTTGCTGCTCTTGTTGTCGCCGCCCGCGAACGGCGGGGTGAAGTCGGCGTCGTAGGGGAGCGAGGGGTCGCAGCGCACGCCGTAGTAGTTCTGCACGCGGCGCTCGGTCGGCAGGCCGTTGTCGTCCCAGCCCATGGGGTAGAACACGGTCTTGCCGCGCATGCGCTCGAAGCGCACCTTCACGTCGGTGTGCGTGAACGAGAACACGTGGCCGATGTGGAGGCTTCCGGATGCCGTCGGCGGCGGGGTGTCGACGGAGTACACGCCCTGGCGGCCGAGCTCGGCGGCGCGCAGGCGGTCGAAGACGTAGGTGCCGCGTGCACGCCAGGCGGCGTCCCATTTCTGCTCGAGGCCTTCCAGGGCGGGCTTGTCGGGAATGGTGGCCATAGGGGTACTCCTCGAGCGATATGGGCGGCACTGTGTGAGCGTGCCTGATGGGTTCTGCGTCCACGATACCGGGGGTCTCGCGCGAGCGCGCGTCGTGGCGCGCAAGCTCAGCGATTCGCGCAGATTCAGCCCGGCGGGGCGAATGCGGGCTGAGCTTGTGGGGATTGCTGAGGTTGCGCGGGCATGCGTCACGTGCCGCGCGGTGTGAGGGAATCGCGCATCCTCAGCTTGCGAGGGTGGATGCCGACTGAGATTGCGGGGATCGCGGAGGTTGCGCGGACGAGCACGCAATCGGCGCCCGCACAGGGTCAGGGATTCGCGCACCTTCAGCTTCCGGAGGCGGATGCCGACTGAGATTGCGGGGATCGCTGAGATTGCTCCATCTGCAGCGATTGCGTGTTGGCATTCCTCCCCAGCGGGATGTTCATCCACAGGGGTCGCCGCGGTGCGTTTTTGCTGCTCCAGGCGGGCGACGATGGCGCACATGGATGACGCCCTCGCCCGTGCCGTCGCAACGCGAACCGCTGAACTCGGAGGCGTTGTCCGCCCGACCCGTCTCATCCGCGAGGGGCACAGCCGACACCGGATCTCCCAAGCGCTCCAACGTGGATTCGTTCTGAGGGTCAGGCGGGACTGGATCGCGCTTCCGACGGCCGACGCACACGTGGTCTCCGCCGCGCGAACGGGCGTCGTGCTGTCGTGCGTCACCGCCGCCGACAGGCGTGGGCTGTGGGTCGCCGAACGGCCGGACAAGCCACACGTCGCGTATCCCGGCCGGGGAAGGGTCGCAGGTCCCGCCGCCGTCGTGCACTGGCAGCGGGCTATCGTCCCTCGGCATCCGGATCTGCTCGAAGACGAGATCGAGAACATCCTGCTCACTGTCGCCTCGTGTCAGCCGTACGAGGCGGCTCGCGCGATCTGGGACTCCGCGCTGAACAAGAAGCTGGTCGATCTGGCGCACCTACGCCGTCTGCCCTGGACCGGTGCCGCACGCCGGCTCGTTCGAGAGGCGTCGCCCTGGGCCGACTCCGGGCTCGAGACGTTCGTGATCGTCCGACTGCGGTGGATGGGTCTCCCCATCCGATCGCAGATCTGGATCCACGGTCATCGCGTCGACTTCCTCATCGGAGAGCGGCTCGTCCTTCAGGTCGACGGCGGACACCACGTCGGGGCGCAGCGCACGGAAGACATCCGCCACGACGCGGAACTGATGCTGCTGGGCTACCACGTCATCCGCGTGGGATACGAGCAGGTCATGAACCGCTGGCCCGAGGTGCAGGAGCAGATCATGCACGCCGTGGCGCAGGGGCTGCACAAGGCGTGAGCGGTCGCGCACACTCAGCGATTCGCAGATCTTCAGCAAGATGGGGCGGATGCCGACGGAGGTTCTGCGAATCTCGGAGGTGAGGCGGGTTACGAGCGAGACGCCGGCCGCGCAGCTCAGCAATCCGCACGGAGTCGCCGATCCGCGCGACCTCGGTGCCGAAAGACGGATGCCGACGGAGACTGGGCGTACCACTGAGGTGGTGAGTTCCTGTGGGTACACGGTGCCGCTCTCGCAAACTCAGCGATTCGCACGTCCTCGGCCCGCCGGGGCGGATGCCGACGGAAGTTCTGCGAATCGCTGAGCTTGTGAAAGCCCGTGGATGCGGTGCTGCTTTCGCAAACTCAGCGATTCGCACATCCTCGGCCCCGAGGGGCGCATGCCGACTGAGGTTGTGCGAATCGCTGACTTTCTGCGGCGGGGCACCCGCCCGCGTTCGCTGTGAGCGCGCGCGGCGCCGCGGACTTTCCGCACTCGGTCCAGGAACCCCGGTAAGCTGAAAGCCTTCCCACCAGAGATTCCGAGGTTTCTCCATGCCTTCTTCGCTTTCGCGCCGCGTGCTGTCGGCTGTCGCCGTCGCGGCCGTCGCCGCCCTCTCGCTCTCGGCCTGCGCCGGGTCGGACCCTGCCGCGCAGGGCGACGGCGAGGTCGTCTGGGCGATCGAGGGAGCGAACCTCTCGGCCGGGCACATGGATCCGCAGACCAGCCAGCTCGACGTGTCGGCGATGGTGCAGCGCGCGGTGCTCGACTCGCTCGTGTTCCAGGAGGCCGACGGTACGTTCTCGCCGTGGCTCGCCGAGTCGTGGGACGTCGAGGACGGCGGCGCGAGCTACCTCTTCCGCCTGCGCACCGACGTGACCTTCCACGACGGCACCCCTTTCGACGCGGCCGCGGTCAAGGCGAACTTCGACCGCATCGTGAACCCCGACACCGCTTCGGCGCAGGCGGCCAGCATGCTCGGCGGTGACCTGTACGCGGGCACCGATGTCGTCGACGAGCACACCGTGCGGGTGCGCTTCACGCAGCCCTACGCTCCGTTCCTGCAGGCCGCCAGCACCGCCCTGCTCGGCTTTTACTCGCCCAAGGTGCTCGAGACCAAGGCCGACCAGCTGAAGGCCGGCGGTCCCGACGTGACCGTCGGCACCGGCCCGTTCGAGCTCACCGAATACACGCCCGACCAGGACATCGTGTACACCCGCAACGACGACTACACGTGGGGTCCCGACGGCGGTGGCAAGCCGAGCTTCAAGACGCTGCGCGTCGACATCCTCCCCGAGGCGTCGGTGCGCGTCGGTGCGCTCTCGAGCGGACAGGCCGACGTGGTGACCAACCTGCCGCCGAACCTCGTGCAGCAGGTTCCCGCCGACGACACCGTGAAGTCGATCGCCTACCCGGGCCTGCCGTACTCGCTGTTCCTCAACGAGAAGTACGGCGTCTTCGCCGACCAGAAGGTGCGTCAGGCGTTCACCCGCGCGATCGACGTCGACACCGCGGTGAACGAGATCTTCTTCGGTCAGTACCCCCGCGCCTGGAGCGTCCTCGGCGCGACGACCCCCGGCTACGACGCGAGCCTCGAGAACTCCTGGCCCTTCGACCAGGCTCAGGCCAACGCCCTTCTCGACGAGGCCGGATGGACGGGTCGGGATGCCGACGGCATCCGGACCAAAGACGGTCAGCGTCTCACCGCCCGGTGGATTGCCTGGACCCCGGTTCCCGACGACCGCGCCGCACTCGCCAACGCCGTGCAGAGCGACCTGAAGGCCGTGGGCTTCGACCTGCAGCGCGAGGTGCTCGAGCCGGGTGCCTACAACGAGCAGTACGGCCCCAAGACCTACGACGTCACCGACTGGGGCTTCTCGGGCGTCGACGCCGACCTGCTGCGCAGCCACCTCGCCACCGACGGGTTCCAGAACGCCTCTCAGGTGAGCGACCCCGCCCTCGACGCGCTGCTCGAGCAGGGCGCCTCGACGACCGACCCCGCCGCCCGCAATGCGATCTACGCCCAGGTGCAGCAATGGAACGCCGACCAGGCCACCATCGTGCCGCTGTACAGCCCGGCCCTGATCAGCGCCGTGACCCCGAAGGTCTCGGGTCTGACGTTCGACCTGTACGGCCGTCCGCTCTTCGCGACCGCTACGGTCGGCTGAGCCGTCGGGTCTCAGACACACTATTCGGATGCCACGCTCTCGCTCGCACGTACTGCTGACGCGCCTCGGCGGGATCGTGGCATCCGTCGTCCTGGTGCTCTGGGGAGCGGCGACGCTGGCGTTCATGGCGTTCCGGATCATCCCGGGCGACCCGGTCGACGTGCTGCTCGGACCGCAGGCGCAGGTGAGCGAGGCGGTCAAGGCCGGCATCCGCAGCGACCTGGGTCTCGACCGACCCGTGCTCGAGCAGTACGCGACCTTCCTCGGCAGGCTCGTGCGCGGCGACCTCGGTGAGTCGTACCAGCTGCGCCAACCGGTCGTCGAGGTCATCGGGCGCCAGCTCGCCCCGACTCTGCAGCTCTCCGCGCTCGCGCTGGTGATCGCCGTGGTGCTGGCCCTCGCCTCGTCGCTGCTCGTGCGCGGGCGGACCGGTCGGGCCGTGGCATCCGGGATCGAACTCGTCGTGCTGTCGTCGCCGGTGTTCTGGACGGGGCTGCTGCTGCTGAGCGTCTTCTCGTTCCAGCTCGGGTGGTTCCCAGTGTCGGGGGCGCGGGATGCCGCCGCGATCGTGCTGCCCGCGGTGACCCTGGCCCTGCCGATCGCGGCGCTGCTGTCGCAGGTGCTGCGCGACGGCGTCGAAGCGGCCGAGCGCGAGCCGTTCCTCACCACCGTCCGCGCGCGCGGGGCGACGCCCCTGCGCGAGAGCGTGCACCACACGCTGCGCCACGCGAGCGTCGGGGGAGTGACGCTCGCGGCCTATCTCGTCGGGTCGCTGCTCGGCGGCGCGGTGCTGGTCGAGACCGTGTTCGCCCGACCCGGCATCGGCCGCGTGACGCTGACGGCGATCACCGACCGCGACCTGCCGGTGATCACGGGCGTGATCCTGCTGAGCGCCCTCGTCTTCGTCGTCGTGAACACCGTCGTCGACCTCGTCGTGCCCCTGATCGACCCGCGCCTGCGCACCGCCGCGCCGGCGGTGGCCGCCCGAGCGGCGGTGCCGTCGTGAGCGCCCCCGTCACGCTGCGGCAGCGCACCCTCCGCGGTCAGGCCGCCGCGCTGTGGATCGCCGGCGCCGTGCTCGCCCTCATCGCCCTGGCCGCCGTCGCCCCCGGGCTGCTCGCGACCCACGACCCGCTGCTGACCGACGTGCGCGCTACCCTGCAGCCGCCCAGCGCCGCGCACTGGTTCGGCACCGACCAGAGCGGACGCGACGTGTACTCGCGCGTGATCTACGGGGCCGGACGCTCGGTCGGCATCGGCCTGCTCGCCACCGGCCTCGCCCTGGTCGTCGGGGTGATCGCCGGTTCGCTCTCGGCCGTCGCGCCGCGATGGGCGGATGCCGCGGCCATGCGCATCGTCGACGTGCTGCTCGCGTTTCCGGAGTTCCTCGTCGCCCTGCTGGTCGTCGCGGTGCTCGGTCCCGGCCCGGTCAACGTCGCGGTCGCCGTGACCATCGCCGCGGTGCCCGTGTACATCCGCCTGGCGCGGGCGCAGACGCGCACCCTCGCCGCCGCCGAACACGTCGAGGCCGCACGGATCATCGGGGTTCCGACCGCCGTCGTGCACGTGCGGCACGTACTGCCCGGCGTGCTGGGCGCGGTGAGCGTGCTGGCCACGATCGGCATCGGTACCTCCATCCTCGCCGCCGCCGGGCTGAGCTTCCTCGGGCTCGGCCCCACCGAACCCACCGCCGAATGGGGCCTCATGCTCTCCGCCGGCCGCAACCTGCTGCTGCAGGCGCCGTGGGTAGCCGTCTTCCCCGGGCTCGCGATCACCGCGACCGTCGTGAGCGTCAGCGTGATCGGCCGCGTCCTGCGCGCCCGCGCCGAGGAGCGCGACGCATGAGCGGGCTGCGGGTGCGTGGACTCCGCATCGACGGATCGACCGGCGCGATCGTGCGCGGGCTCGAACTCGACGTCGCCCCGGGCGAATGCGTCGCGATCGTGGGGGAGTCGGGCACCGGCAAGTCGGTGAGCGCCCGCGCCCTGCTCGGCCTCCTGCCCGCGGGCCTCACGGCTCGCACCGACGAGCTCGAGGTCGACGGCGTCGACGCCCGATCGTTCGGCGAGCGGCAGTGGCGCGGGCTGCGCGGCGACCGGATCGCCCTTGTGTCGCAGGACGCCCTCGTCTCACTCGACCCGCTGCGCCGCATCGGTGCCGAGGTGGCCGAGCCCGTCCGCATCCACGAGCCCGACGTGCGGGGAACGGCGTTGGCCGCGCGCGTGCGCGAGAGCCTCGGGCGGGTGTCGCTCCCCGAGCCCGAGACGCGGGCACGTCAGTACCCCCACGAGCTGTCGGGAGGTCTGCGGCAGCGCGCGCTGATCGCCTCCGCGCTCGCCGCGAATCCCGCCGTACTGGTCGCCGACGAGCCGACGACGGCGTTGGATGCCACCGTGCAGGCGCGCGTGCTCGATCTGTTGCGCCGCATCGCCGACGACGGCGTGGCCGTGGTCTTCATCAGTCACGACCTCGGGGCGGTCGCCCGCGTGGCGGACCGCGTCGTCGTGATGCACGAGGGGCGCATCGTCGAGACCGGACGGACCGCCGAGTTGCTCGCCTCTCCCCGTGATCCTCATACGCGCGCGCTAGTCGAGGCGGTGTCGCACGAGCCCCTCCGCCGGGCACCGCGCACCGACGCCCCCATCTTCACCGCCGACGCCCTGACCAAGCGCTTCGGCGACCGTAAGGCGGTCGACGACGTGTCGATCGAGTTGCGCCGCGGCCGCACACTCGCCGTCGTGGGGGAGTCGGGCTCGGGCAAGACGACCCTCGCGCGCCTGATCGTCGGGGTGTCGGATCCGGATGCCGGGACCATGACGTTCGCGGGCCGCCCCTGGTCGTCGCGGGTCGCCCGCGGCGCCGCGCGGACCCGCGTGCAGCTCGTGCAGCAGAACCCGTGGGGCGCCCTCGACCCCCGCTGGACGGTCGGCCGCACGCTCACCGAGGCCGTGGCCGCCGGGGGAGTCGCGCGTTCCGAACGTCGCTCCGCCGTCGCCGCGCTGCTCGAAGAGGTGGGCCTGTCTCCCGCGTTCGTCCGGCACCGGCCCGCGCAGCTGTCGGGCGGGCAGCGCCAACGCGTCGCGATCGCCCGCGCCCTCGCCGTGACGCCCGACCTCCTCGTGCTCGACGAGCCGGTGTCGGCGCTCGACGCGTCGGTGCGCGCGCGGATCCTCGACCGCCTCCGCGCCCTGCAGGCCGAGCGCGACCTCGCGATGGTGTTCGTCACGCACGACCTCGACGTGGTGGCCGGCATCGCCGATGACGTGATCGTGATGAAGGACGGGCGCGTCGTCGACTCGGGCACCGTGTCGTGCGTCTTCGCGGCTCCGCGGCATCCGTTCACCCGAGAGCTGCTGGCCGCGGCGGGTCTGGGCTCGGCCGGCGCGTGAGGCGGGGGTCGTGTCCGGCCCCGCACCTTCCGTTGAGCGTCCACAACACCCGGACGAGACCGCCCCCGCGTCCGGGTTTCTTGGACGCTCGACCGCCGCGCACACCCCGCAGCGCGCCGCGCCCGGCTCGCGTAGACTGGATCCACACGCACCGATCCGGCCATCACCGGGGAGCACGCGGAAGAACGTCCGGCCCTTCGACTCGCTCAGGGACCGGATCAGTAGAACCGCGCGGGGCAGGCCCGTCACAGCCGCAGTGAGAGTGGCACCGGTCCCGAACGGGGGCGGCGCAACGCGGGGTGGTACCGCGGTCCGCACGGATCGTCCCCGCAGGTGGATCCCAACCTGCGGAGAGACATGACCTACCCACGCCCCTCATCCTTCGGCCCGGCCGCTGACGCGCAGAGCGTCGCCGCCACGGCATCCGTCGTTCCGAGCCCCCGCTTCCCGTCGATCGAGAACGACACGCTCGACTTCTGGGCGCACGACGACACCTTCCGTGCCTCGATCGCCAACCGCGAGGGCGCCGAGGAGTGGGTCTTCTACGACGGCCCGCCCTTCGCCAACGGCCTTCCGCACTACGGCCACCTGCTCACCGGCTACGCGAAGGACGTCTTCCCGCGCTTCCAGACGATGCGCGGCAAGAAGGTCGACCGCGTCTTCGGGTGGGACACGCACGGTCTTCCCGCCGAGCTCGAGGCGATGAAGCAGCTCGGCATCACCGAGAAGGACGAGATCGAGGCGATGGGCGTGGCGACCTTCAACGCCAAGGCCCGCGAGTCGGTGCTCGAGTACACGCGCGACTGGCAGGACTACGTCACGCGTCAGGCCCGCTGGGTCGACTTCGAGCGCGGCTACAAGACGCTTGACACCACCTACATGGAGAGCGTGCTGTGGGCGTTCAAGACGCTCCACGACAAGGGTCTCGCCTACGAGGGCTATCGCGTGCTGCCGTACTGCTGGCGCGACGAGACGCCCCTGTCGACGCACGAGCTGCGCATGGACGACGACGTCTACAAGATGCGTCAGGACCCCTCGGTCACCGTGACCTTCCCGCTCGTCGGGGCCAAGGCCGAGGCGCTGGGTCTCACCGGCGTGCGTGCTCTCGCGTGGACGACGACGCCGTGGACGCTCCCGACGAACCTCGCGCTGGCCGTGGGTCCCGGCATCCGCTACGCCGTGATCGAGGGCGGGCCGAACGGTGCCGCCGACGTGCACCGCGCTCCCGACGGCACGCCCGACGAGGCGTTCGAGGCCGTCGCCCACCGCTACCTGCTGGCCGAAGACCTGCTTCCGGGCTACGCCAAGGACCTCGGATACGAGAGCGCGGATGCCGCCCGCGAGGCCGTGCAGTCCACGATCCTGGGCTCCGAGCTCGAAGGTGTGTCGTACGACCGCCTCTTCGACTACTACGCCGACGCCTCCGTCTGGGGCACGCAGGACGCCTGGAAGATCCTCGTCGACGACTACGTCACCGTCAGCGACGGCACGGGCATCGTGCACCAGGCTCCGGCCTATGGTGAGGACGACAAGCGGTTGGCGGATGCCGCGGGCCTGCCGACGATCATCTCGCTCGACGACAGCGGCCGCTTCCTGCCCGCCGTCGCCGACGTCGCCGGCGAGCTGTGGATGGAGGCCAACCGCCCTCTGATCCGCCTGCTCAAGCAGGACGGGCGCCTGCTGCGCGAAGCCTCGTACGAGCACTCGTACCCGCACTGCTGGCGCTGCCGGAACCCCCTGATCTACAAGGCCGTGTCGAGCTGGTTCGTGCGCGTGACCGACATCAAGGACGACCTGCTGGCGAACAACCAGCAGATCACCTGGGTGCCCGAGAACGTCAAGGAGGGCCAGTTCGGCAAGTGGCTCGAGGGCGCGCGCGACTGGTCGATCAGCCGCAACCGCTACTGGGGCTCGCCGATCCCGGTGTGGAAGAGCGACGACCCGAACTACCCGCGCGTCGACGTCTACGGCTCGCTCGCCGACATGGAGGCCGACTTCGGCCGCCTTCCGGTGAACGCCGACGGCGAGGTCGACCTGCACCGCCCGTACATCGACGACCTCACGCGTCCGAACCCCGACGACCCGACGGGGAAGTCGACGATGCGCCGCATCGAAGACGTGCTCGACGTGTGGTTCGACTCGGGCTCGATGCCGTTCGCGCAGGTGCACTACCCGTTCGAGAACCACGAGTGGTTCGACGAGCACGCCCCCGCCGACTTCATCGTCGAGTACATCGGGCAGACGCGCGGCTGGTTCTACGTGATGCACGTGCTCTCGACCGCGCTGTTCGACCGCCCGGCGTTCACCGGGGTGTCGTGCCACGGCATCGTTCTGGGCAACGACGGGCAGAAGATGTCGAAGTCGCTGCGCAACTACCCCGACGTGCGCGAGGTGTTCGATCGCGACGGGTCGGATGCCATGCGGTGGTTCCTCATGTCGTCGAGCGTGCTGCGCGGGGGCAATCTCGTCGTGACCGAGGAGGGCATCCGTTCGGGCGTGCGCGAGTTCCTGCTGCCGCTGTGGAACGCGTGGTACTTCTTCGCGACGTACGCCAATGCTTCGGCGGCGCCGATGGCTGAGCCTGTCGAAGCCTCCGGCCCCGGGGCCGCGGGGGTACCGGCAGCGACCGGCGGATACGACGCCGAGTGGCGCACCGACTCCACCGACGTGCTCGACCGCTACATCCTGGCGCTCACCGGCGACCTGGTGACGAACGTCGCCGCCGACCTCGAGGGTCTCGACTCCACGACGGCCGCCGAGCGCCTGCGCGACTTCGCCGAGGTGCTGACCAACTGGTACATCCGCCGCTCGCGCGACCGCTTCTGGGTGGGCGTGACCGACGACCCGCGCAGTCGCGAAGCCTTCGACACGCTCTACACCGTGCTCGAGACGCTGACCCGCGTCGCGGCCCCCCTGCTGCCGCTGGTCACCGAGCGCGTGTGGCAGGGCCTGACGGGCGGGCGCAGCGTCCACCTGACCGACTGGCCCGACGCCGCGGCGTTCCCCGCCGCCGAAGACATCCGCACCGCGATGGACACCGTGCGCGAGGTCTCGAGCGTCGCCAACGCGCTGCGCAAGCGCGAAGGCAAGCGTGTGCGCCTGCCGCTGCCGCGTCTGACGGTGGTGACTCCGGATGCCGCGGGCCTGGCCCAGTTCGACGACATCCTCCGCGAGGAGCTCAACGTGAAGAGCGTCGAGCAGGTCGCCCTGCAAGACGGGACGGCCGCCGAGTACGGCATCACGCACCGCCTGTCGGTCAACGCACGCGCCGCCGGACCCCGCCTGGGCAAGCAGGTGCAGCAGGCGATCAAGGCCGCCCGCGAGGGCGACTGGAGCGAGGTCGACGGACGGGTCGTCGCGGGCGGCATCGCCCTCGAGCCCACCGAGTACGACCTGGTGGTCGAGACGGCGGGTCGCCCCGAGGGCGAGGCGTTGGCCGTGCTCGCGCGCGGCGGTTTCGTGCTGCTCGACACCGTGACCACTCCCGAGCTCGAGGCCGAGGGACTGGCCCGCGACATGATCCGCGGCATCCAGGACACCCGCAAGGCCGCCGGCTTCGACGTGAGCGACCGCATCTTCCTCTCGCTCACCTTCGTCGAAGACACCGACGCGCAGGCCGTGGCCCAGGCGTTCGACGTCGCGGGCGTGGCATCCGAGACCCTCGCCGAAGCCGTCGTGCTCGCCGGTCCCGAGGGTCGCCTGATCGAGCGCGGCGAACTCGCGCCGGCCGAGTACGAGACAGTCATCGACGCCAAGACCTACGCGAACGTCGGCGCCGTCACGGTGGCCGTCGCGCGGATCGGAGCCCCCGCATGAGCGATCGCACCAGGGCGGATGCCGTCTACTCGGCGCTGCTCGAACGCCAGGGCGAGCAGTGGGTGCAGCCGCGCGTCGAGCGCACGCGCCGCGTGCTCGAACTGTTGGCCGACCCGCAGCGGACGTACCGCGTCATCCACGTGACGGGCACGAACGGCAAGACCTCGACCAGCCGCATGATCGAGAGCCTGCTGCGTGCGATGGGGCTTCGCACGGGCCTGTTCACCAGCCCGCACCTCGAGCGCTTCACCGAGCGGATCCTCATCGACGGAGAGCCCGTGGCCGACGCCGCGATCGCCGATGCGTGGGACGAGATCCAGCCGTTCGTCGGCATGGTCGACGGCGAGCTCGAAGCCGCCGGAGACGCCCCGCTGACGTTCTTCGAGCTGCTCACGGTGCTCGCGTTCGTCGTCGCGGCCGACGCGCCGATCGACGTGCTCGTGCTCGAGGTCGGCATGGGCGGGGAGTGGGACTCCACGAACACCGCCGACGGCGACGTCGCGGTCTTCACCCCGATCGACATCGATCACGTCGACCGTCTGGGCTCGACGATCGCCGAGATCGCCACGGTGAAGGCCGGCATCATCAAGCCGGGTGCCGCGGTCGTCTCGGCCGCGCAGCCCGACGAGGCCCTGCGCGCGATCCGCGCTCGCGCCGAGAAGGAGGGCGCCACGGTCGCGGTGGCCGGAGACGGCTTCGCCCTCGAGGGCCAGACCCTCGCGGTCGGCGGGCAGCAGCTCGACATCCGCGGGGTCGCGGGTGCGTACCGCGAGGTCTACCTGCCGATGTACGGCGCGCACCAGGGCGCCAACGCGGCCCTCGCCGTCGCTGCCGTTGAGTCGCTCATCGGGGGCGGCACCCAGCCCCTCGCCGCCGACGTGGTGGCCGACGGCATCGGCAACGCCACCTCGCCCGGCCGCCTGCAGCTCGTCGGCACCGCACCGACCGTGCTGGTCGACGCCGCGCACAACCCTCACGGCGCCCGCGCGTTGGTCGCCGCCCTCGACGAGGCCTTCGACATCGACGAGTGGGGCGCCGTGGTCGGCATCCTCGACGGGAAGGACGCGGTCGGCATCATGTCGGCCCTCGTCCCCGCCGTCGCGCGCGTGTTCGCCACGGCTCCCGACAGCGACCGCGCGACCGACCCCGACGTGATCGCCGATGTGGCCGAGGCCGCCGACCTTCCGGTCACCGTGCACCCGACCCTCGAAGACGCCGCCGACGCGGCGCGCGCGTGGGCCACGGAGTCCGACCGCCGGGCCGTCGTCATCGCCGGATCCGTCGTGCTCGCCGGAGAAGCCCTGCGCCTGGCGGAGCTCGAGGACTGGAAGTCGGGGTGGCAGGCGTGAGCCCGCGTGAGCCACGCGCTCCGCGCCCCCGGCGCCAGCGCGGCGCGCAGGAGTCGCTCGGCTCCGTCGTGCTCGGCTTCGAGTCGATCATCGTCTTCCTCGGCGGTCTCGTCGTCTACGGCCTCAAGGTGCTCCCCGCGGGCATCGAGCCGTGGTGGGGGATCGTCGGCGGTGTCGTCATGGCGATCGCGATGGTCGCCGTCTCGGGCCTGCTGCGTCACCGCTGGGCGCTCTTCGCCGGGTGGGGCCTGCAGGTCGTGCTGCTGCTCGCCGGTTTCCTGGTTCCGGCCCTCGCCGTGGTCGCCGTCATTTTCGGCGGCATGTGGGCGTATGCGACGATCAAGGGAGCGGCGCTCGACCGACGCAACGCCCGGCTCGCCGCTGACCCCGACCTCTCGAACGGAGAATGACCCATGGCTACCGAAGAGACCCTCGTCCTGGTCAAGCCCGACGGCGTCGCCCGCGGCCTGACCGGTGCGATCCTGGCCCGCATCGAGGCGAAGGGCTACGCGCTCGTCGACATCCGCCTCGTCGAGCCTGACCGCGAGACCCTCGCCCAGCACTACGCCGAGCACGAGGGCAAGCCGTTCTACGAGCCGCTGCTCGAGTTCATGATGTCGGGACCCTCCGTCGCGATCCGCCTCGCCGGCAACCGCGTCATCGAGGGCTTCCGCTCGCTCGCGGGCACGACCGACCCCACCACCGCCGCCCCTGGCACGATCCGCGGCGACTTCGGCCGCGACTGGGGCCTCAAGGTGCAGCAGAACCTCGTCCACGGATCCGACAGTGTCGAGTCCGCCGAGCGCGAGCTCGCGATCTGGTTCTCCTGATCCCGGATGCCGAGAAGGCCGCCGCCCCGCGAGGGGTGGCGGCCCTCGTCGTTCGGGGGAGAAGTGGCTGACCCTGTCGAAGCCGCCGGGCCCTGTGTCGGGCTCGCGGCAGAGGTGGCTGAGCCTGTCGAAGCCACCGGTCCCCGCGTCGGTCGGGGGAGAGGTGGCTGAGCCTGTCGAAGCCACCGGTTCCTGCGTCAGGCTCACGGCAGAGGTGGCTGACCCTGTCGAAGCCGCCGGGCCCCGCGTCGGGCTCGCGGCAGAGGTGGCTGAGCCTGTCGAAGCCACCGGGACCCGCGTCGGTCGGGGGAGAGGTGGCTGAGCCTGTCGAAGCCACCGGGCCCTGCGTCGGGCTCGCGGCAGAGGTGGCTGAGCCTGTCGAAGCCACCGGGCCTGCAGTGGGTCCCGGTCCCTTCGACAGGCTCAGGGACCTCAGTTGCGCGGGCTCACGCGGGTCCCGGTCCCTTCGACAAGCTCAGGGACCTGTGCTGCGCGGCCTCGCGCGGGTCCCGGTCCCTTCGACAGGCTCAGGGACCTGCGCTGCGCGGGCTCACGCGGGTCCCGGTCCCTTCGACAGGCTCAGGGACCTGCGCTGCGCGGCATCGCACGGGTCCCGGTCCCTTCGACAGGCTCAGGGACCTCAGTTGCGCGGGCTCACGCGGGTCCCGGTCCCTTCGACAAGCTCAGGGACCTGTGCTGCACGGGTCCCGGTCCCTTCGACAGGCTCAGGGACCTGCGCTGCGCGGGCTCACGTGGGTCCCGGTCCCTTCGACAGGCTCAGGGACCTGTGCTGCGCGGCCTCGCACGGGTCCCGGTCCCTTCGACAAGCTCAGGGACCTGTGCTGCACGGGTCTCGGTCCCTTCGACCAGCTCAGGGACCTGTGCACCCCGTGGGGTCAGAGCTGGGCGAGCACGTTCAGCCGCAGCTGCGCGATCACCGCGACGACGACGAACGCCACGATCGTCATGAGCGGCACCCACGCCATGAGGCGGTCGGCGACCTCGCGCACGCGCTCTCGCGGGATCACACCCTCGCGCAGCACGTGCAGCGTCACCACGAAGAACGACGGGATCACCACCGACCACGTCACCATGCACCACGGGCAGAGGGTCGCCAGCACGAACAGGCTCTGCGAGATCAGCCAGATGACGAAGCTGATCGCGAAGACGAAGCCCAGCCAGAACAGCACCCAGAACCACCGGGCGAAGCGGGCGCCGGCCAGCAGCGCCATGCCGACCACGATCGGAGCGATCCACGCGCCGAGACCGATGATCGGATTGGGGAAGCCGAACACGCTGCCCTGGGCCGACTGCAGGTTGGCCGAGCACTGCACGAGCACGCTGAAGTCGCAGGATGCCGCGGTGCCGGGGTTCTGCAGTTGGGCGAAGCGTTCCATCGTGAGCGAGAAGGCCGCCCACCACCCGACGACGCCCGCGAAGATCAGCCAGATCGCGACCACGACCGGACGACGGGGAGTGACGGTTTCGCTCATGGGGGCGATTCTTGCACTGCCCCGCTATGCAGTCGCTTTGAACGCGCCTGGCCGTCGCGACGCGCCCGCGAGACCGGCAGAAGGCTTCTCGTGGGCGAACGCGGCGGTTCGTGCGATAATAAAGGCTGATGTGACCGCGGCCGCGCCGCAGGAACATCACCCAGAAGACTTCGGGCGATGACCGCCCTTCGCAGCACGAGCCGCAGGCCGGCTGCAGACCGAGTGAGTTCGCGGCCCCGCCGGGTGCGGCGCCGCATGAGATTTCGTCGGGCGACGCGCGGTGTCGCCCGCCAGGGAGTACCTCCGCATGGCTGATGTGACCGACGATCAGAACCCCACCGACGACACGCCCCCCACGTCCGCGTCCGACGTGACTGCCCCCGATCTCGCGGCCCCTGCGGTCGACGAAGAAGAGGCCGCGGTTCAGGATGCCGAAGACGCGGCGTCGACCGACACCGAGGCCCCCGCGGTGCTCGACGAGGCCGCCGCGGCGTCCGAGGACGACGCGAGCGCGCCCGCCGAGGCTCCCTCCGACGAGGTGCCCGCCGAGGCCCCTGTCGACGAGGCCCCCGCCGAGGCAGCGGCCGACGAGGCGACTCCGGCTGCCACAACCGAGCACACGGCACCCGAGGCCGACGCGACGGCCGAGGCGCCGGCATCCGCCCCCGAGCCCGAGGCAACCTCCGAGCCCCAGGCGGCCCCCGAGCCCACGGCCCCCGCCGAGCCCGAGAAGCCCGCGCGCCCGACCGCCGTCTCGCTCGGACTGCTCCCCGAGAACTTCGTCTCCGCCGTCTCGACGGCCCTGCACTTCTACGCCCCCGAGCTGCCGCCGCTTCCCGTGCGCGACGACTCGTGGGACCGCGACGACCGCGACGACGACGCCCCCGCTGAGCGCGGCTCCGCCAACGCGCGTCGCCGCAACCGCCGCCGCGGGGGAGTGGGCACCGGTTCCGACGAGGTCGTCGAGGCCCCGGCTCCGCCCGTGCGCCAGCGCGCGGTCGAGGTCATCACCGAGCCGCAGCGCATCAAGGGTTCCACGCGCCTCGAAGCCAAGAAGCAGCGTCGCCGCGACGGTCGCGAGGCCGGTCGCCGTCGCCCCGTCGTGACCGAGGCCGAGTTCCTCGCCCGCCGCGAGGCCGTCGACCGCGTCATGGTCGTGCGCTCGAAGGCCGGTCGCATCCAGATCGCCGTCCTCGAAGACAACGTGCTCGTCGAGCACTACGTCGCG
The DNA here is from genome assembly GCF_032464975.1 of Microbacterium algihabitans. Classification (NCBI taxonomy): domain Bacteria; kingdom Bacillati; phylum Actinomycetota; class Actinomycetes; order Micrococcales; family Microbacteriaceae; genus Microbacterium; species Microbacterium algihabitans. The sequence continues at coordinate 87,904 of NZ_JAWDIU010000002.1, read as the reverse complement.
CGCAACCAGGACGCCTCGCTCATCGGCAACGTGTACCTGGGCCGCGTGCAGAACGTGCTGCCGAGCATGGAGGCCGCGTTCGTCGACATCGGTCGCGGCCGCAACGCCGTGCTGTACTCCGGCGAGGTCGACTGGGACGGCGTCGAGACCAACAACCAGCCGCGTCGCATCGAGCTCGCCCTCAAGTCGGGCGACCGCGTGCTCGTGCAGGTCACCAAGGACCCCGTGGGTCACAAGGGTGCTCGCCTGACGAGCCAGATCTCGCTGCCCGGCCGCTACCTGGTCTACGTGCCCAACGGCACGATGAACGGCATCTCGCGCAAGCTCCCCGACACCGAGCGCGCGCGCCTGAAGAAGATCCTCAAGGAGGTGCTCCCCGAGTCGTCGGGCGTGATCGTGCGCACCGCCGCCGAGGGCGCCACCGAAGAGCAGCTGACCCTCGACGTCCAGCGCCTCACCGCGCAGTGGGAGCACGTCTCGAGCCAGATCAAGACCATCCAGGCCCCGGCCCTGCTGCACTCCGAGCCCGACCTCCTGGTCAAGATCGTCCGCGACGTCTTCAACGAGGACTTCACGCGCATGCTCATCCAGGGCGACGAGGCGCTGCAGACGATCTCGTCGTACCTCCAGGGCGTCGCCCCCGACCTGCTCGAGCGGGTCGAGAAGTACGAAGGCGAGCAGGACCCGTTCGACGCGTTCCGCGTGACCGAGCAGATCGAGAAGGCCCTCGACCGCAAGGTCTGGCTGCCCTCGGGCGGCTCGCTCGTGATCGACCGCACCGAGGCCATGACGGTCGTCGACGTCAACACCGGCAAGTTCGTCGGCTCGGGCGGAAACCTCGAAGAGACCGTCACCAAGAACAACCTCGAAGCGGCCGAAGAGATCGTGCGCCAGCTGCGCCTGCGCGACATCGGCGGCATCATCGTCGTCGACTTCATCGACATGGTGCTCGAGTCCAACCGCGACCTCGTGCTGCGCCGCCTCATCGAGTGCCTGAGCCGTGACCGCACGAAGCACCAGGTCGCCGAGGTCACCTCGCTCGGTCTGGTGCAGATGACCCGCAAGAAGCTCGGCCTCGGCCTTCTCGAGACCTTCAGCGAGGCGTGCGAGGTCTGCGCCGGTCGTGGCGTCGTCGTGCACCACGACCCCGTGGTCAAGCACCGTCCCGCGGGCTCGTCGTCCAACGGCGGCGGCAACGCCAACGGCGGTTCGTCGAACCGTCGCGGCCGCGGCGGCAACGGCCCCTCGAACGGCAACAACGGAAACGGCGGGGGCAACGCTCCGGCGCAGAACACCGGCGCAGCGGCGGCCCCGGCCGGCGGCACGCACACCATCACCGAGGGCGTGAAGTCGGCGCTGGCGCAGATCGCGGCATCCACGGTCAAGCCCACCCTCGACGATCCCGCCGTGGTCGAGGCGGCGGTCGTCGCGTCCGTCGAAGCCGTGCTCGAGGCGAAGAGCGATTCCGCCGCCGAGGCCCCGGCCCCGGCGCGCGAGAAGCGTCCGCGCAAGAAGCGCGAGCCCAAGGCTCCCCGCACCGAGAAGGACGCCCTGCTGGAGTCGGTGCTCGAGGCGCTTCCCGAGCCCAAGGCCCCCGGTCAGGGACGCTCGCGTCGTCGCGTGACCACGGCAGCGCTGACCGGTACGCCGGTCAACGCGCAGCCGACCACCGAGGCCTGAGCCCGCTTCTCCCGTGAGGGGTCGCTCTCCGTCGCCGAGCATCGCTCGGGCGAGGGCGAGCGGCCCCTCACGCGCAGGAGGAGGGGGACGGATGCCGAGGGGCCCGGCGGGCCGTCAGAACGCCGACAGTCGGCCGTCAGGCGCCGGGGCGGCGCTCTCGTGCCGTGATCCGCAGACCCGAGGCGCGCAGACGGCGCACGAGCTCCTTGCCGCCCACGTGCTCCGCGCCCGCGGCGACGAGGTCGGCGTGCCGCTCGTCGGGCACGTCGTAGTGGTCGAGGTCGAAGGCGCGGCGGGGAATGCCGGCGGCGGAGGCGAAGGCGTGCAGCTCGGCGAGATCGCTGTCGCTGACCAGGTGCGCCCACAGTCGACCGTGTGCGGGCCACTGCGGGTCGTCGATGAGGATCGCCATCCCGCGATCCTACGGTCGACACGCGGGCGGATGCTTTTGCCGGATGCCCTCCGGTGAGCTAAACTCGACCCTTGGTGCGTCGCGTCCGCTCTGTACGAGCGAGACCCCGCTGACTTTCGTCGGCCGGATCGCACCGAGACTTGGGTCATCAGACCCTCCCGACGTCATCAGACAACCGGAGCCCCGCGGCTCCCGAACGAAACAGGTGTGAAGTGGTTTACGCAGTTGTGCGCGCCGGCGGCCGCCAGGAGAAGGTCCAGGTCGGCACCATCGTCGTGCTCGACCGCCAGAAGGCGAAGATCGGCGAGAGCATCCAGCTGCCCGCCGTCCTGTTCGTCGACGGCGACGCGGTCACGACCGACGCCGACAAGCTCGCGAAGGTCTCGGTCACGGCCGAGGTGCTCGGCGAGGAGCGCGGTCCGAAGATCGTGATCCAGAAGTTCAAGAACAAGACCGGCTACAAGAAGCGCCAGGGCCACCGACAGGACCTCACGCGCGTCAAGATCACCGGCATCAAGTAAGAGCCAGGAGACGCAGAGATGGCACACAAAAAGGGCGCAAGCTCCACCCGTAACGGTCGTGATTCCAACGCACAGCGCCTCGGCGTGAAGCGTTTCGGCGGCCAGGTCGTCCTCGCCGGCGAGATCATCGTCCGCCAGCGCGGCACGCACTTCCACCCCGGCGCCAACGTCGGCCGTGGTGGCGACGACACGCTGTTCGCTCTGGCCCCCGGTGCGGTCCAGTTCGGCGCGAAGGGCGGCCGCAAGGTCGTCAACATCGTCACCGCTGCAGCGGAGTAATCCACAGCGCTTCGGCGCTCCAGAGGGGGTGGGCTCAGCCCGCCCCCTCTTCTCGTTTTTCACGTCGGCATCGCCCGACCCTTCCCGGAAGGACCCGCCATGGTCACCTTCGTCGACCGCGTGACCCTGCACCTGCGTGCAGGAAAGGGCGGCAACGGCTGCGTCTCGGTGCGCCGTGAGAAGTTCAAGCCGCTGGCCGGTCCCGACGGAGGCAACGGCGGCAGCGGCGGCGACGTCGTTCTCGTCGCCGACCCGCAGACGACCACGCTGCTGTCGTACCACCACTCGCCGCACCGCTCCGCAGGCAACGGCGGATTCGGCATGGGCGATCACCGCTCGGGCGCCCTCGGTGAAGACCAGGAGCTGCCCGTTCCGCTGGGCACCGTCGTGAAAGACGTCGACGGCAACGTGCTCGTCGACATGATCGCCCCGGGTATGCGTTTCGTCGCCGCCCCGGGCGGCCTCGGCGGGCTCGGCAACGCGGCCCTGTCCTCTCCCAAGCGCAAGGCTCCCGGCTTCGCGCTGCTGGGCACCCCCGGCTACGAGGGCGACGTCGTCCTCGAGCTCAAGACCGTCGCCGACGTGGCCCTGGTCGGGTTCCCCTCGGCCGGCAAGTCGAGCCTCATCGCCGCCGTGTCGGCGGCGCGGCCCAAGATCGCCGACTACCCGTTCACCACGCTGCATCCCAACCTCGGTGTCGTGCAGGCCGGCGACGCGCGCTTCACGATCGCCGACGTGCCCGGCCTCATCGAGGGCGCGAGCGAGGGCAAGGGCCTCGGGCTGGAGTTCCTCCGCCACGTCGAGCGCTGCACGGCCCTCGTGCACGTGCTCGACTGCGCCACCCTCGACCCCGGCCGCGACCCGCTGAGCGATCTCGACATCATCCTCGCCGAGCTCGCCGCGTACCCCGTGCCCGAGGGCCAGGTACCCCTGCTCGAGCGCCCGCAGATCATCGCCCTCAACAAGGTCGACGTTCCCGAGGCGCACGAGCTCGCCGACTTCGTGCGCCCCGATCTCGAGGCCCGCGGCTTCCGCGTGTTCGAGATCTCGACTGTCAGTCGCTCGGGCCTGCGCGAACTGACCTTCGCCCTGGGCGAGCTCGTCGAGCAGCACCGCCTGGCCACGATCGCTGAGGCTCCCGCCGAGCGCGTCGTCATCCGCCCGCGCGGCGCCCAGAAGGACTTCGAGATCAAGGTCGAGGGCGGCACGTACGGCCCGGTGTACCGGATCCTCGGCGACAAGCCGGTCAAGTGGGTGCAGCAGACCGACTTCCAGAACGAAGAGGCCGTCGGCTACCTCGCCGATCGTCTCGCGCGCCTCGGCGTCGAAGACGGACTGTTCCGCGCCGGCGCGGTCGCGGGTGCGACCGTCGTCATCGGCCCCGGAGACGGCATCGTCTTCGACTGGGAGCCCACGCTCACCTCGGCCGCCGAGCTGATGACCGCTCCCCGCGGCACCGACCCGCGTCTGGTGCAGAACCCGCGTCGCACCTCGTCGGAGCGTCGCGAGCAGTACCACGAGCGCATGGATGCCAAGGCCGACGCCCGCGCCGAGCTCGAGGCCGAGCGCCGCGCGGCGCGTGCCGTGGGCATCACGCCCGACGGCGACTCGGCGGAGCTGCAGGAAGCGGCATCCGGTACCGAGGACGACCAACGGTGACCGCGTCGACGCGCGCCGACATCCCCGGCGCCGCCCGCGTCGTGGTGAAGGTCGGTTCGTCGTCGATCAGCGGCGACGGTGCGCACCGCATCGACACGATCGTCGAGGCCCTCTCGCGCGCGCATGCGGCGGGGACCGAGGTCGTGCTCGTGTCGTCGGGTGCCATCGCCACCGCTCTGCCGCTGCTCGATCTGGGCGGGCGTCCGAACGACCTCGCCACGCAGCAGGCCGCCGCGGCGGTGGGGCAGAACGTGCTCATGTGGCGCTATCAGACCTCGCTCGATCGCTTCGGGCTCCTCGCCGGTCAGGTGCTGCTGACCGCGGGCGACCTCGAGAACGCCACCCACCGCTCCAACGCCCGTCGGGCCATGGAGCGTCTGCTGGGCCTCGGCATCCTCCCGATCGTCAACGAGAACGACACCGTCGCGACGCACGAGATCCGCTTCGGCGACAACGACCGCCTCGCGGCCCTCGTCGCCCAGCTGATCGGCGCCGACGCCCTGGTTCTGCTCAGCGACATCGAGACGCTCTTCACGCGTCCGCCGAGCGAAGCGGGCGCGCGTCCGATCGTCGACGTGGCCTGGGGCGACGACCTGTCGGACTTCGAGTTCGGCGCGGGCGTCGTCAACGGCGTGGGCACCGGGGGAGCGGCCACCAAGGCCTCCGCGGCCAAGCTCGCCTCCACCGCCGGCGTGGGAGTGCTGGTCACCAGCGCCGACCTCGTCGCCTCGGCCCTCGCGGGCGAGCAGGTGGGCACCTGGTTCGCCCCCAACCCCGACCCGGTGACCCTGGCAACGGGCCCCGTGGGCGCTGTGGGCGCGCCGGTACACTGAGCGCATGTCCGTGATCGCCGCCTCCGTCGACGAGCGCCTGCGTCTGGCGAAAGACGCCGCGCGCGAGATCGGGCTGCTCGACTCCGTACGCAAGTCCGCGGTGCTGCGCGCCGTCGCCGACGCCGTCGAGGCCGCGACCGACGAGATCGTCGCCGCGAACGCCGAAGACCTCGAGCGAGGGCGGGCGGATGCCATCGGCGAGGCCCTCCTCGACCGCCTGCGCCTCGACGCGGGGCGCGTAGCGGCCCTCGCCGCGGCGGTGCGCGACGTCGCCGACCTGCCCGACCCCGTCGGACGCGTGCTCGACACCCGCACCCTGCCCAACGGCCTCGCGCTGCAGAAGGTCGCGGTGCCGTTCGGCGTCGTCGGTTCGATCTACGAGGCGCGTCCCAACGTCACGGTCGACATCGCCTCCCTCGCCCTGCGCTCCGGCAACGCCGTCGTCTTGCGCGGCGGCTCGGCGGCCCAGGCCAGCAACGCCACCCTCGTGCGCGTCATGCGCGATGCGCTGAGCGCCCAGGGGGTCGATCCCGAGGCGATCCAGAGCGTCGACGATTTCGGCCGCGACGGCGCCCGCGCGCTGATGAACGCCCGCGGGCTCGTCGACGTGCTGGTGCCCCGCGGCAGCGCGGGTCTCATCGAGACCGTCGTGACCGAGTCGACCGTGCCGGTGATCGAGACCGGAGCCGGTGTCGTGCACATCGTCGTCGACGCCTCCGCGCGCGCCGACTGGGCGCGCGATATCGTGCTGAACGCCAAGACGCAGCGCCCGAGCGTGTGCAACGCCGTCGAGACGGTGCTCGTGCACCGCGACGCGGCCGACCGTCTGCTGCCCGAGCTCTTGGCATCCGTGATCGACGCCGGCGTCACCGTGCACGGCGACGAGACCACTCGCGCGACCGACTCGCGCGTCGTGCCGGCCAACGACGACGACTGGGCGCGCGAATACGGAACCCTCGACCTCGCCGTGCGCGTCGTCGACGACCTCGACGAGGCCCTCGCCCACATCCGCCGCTACTCGACCCAGCACACCGAGTCGATCATCACCGATGACCAGAGCGCCGCCGATCGCTTCCTCGCCGAGGTCGACTCGGCCGTCGTGCTGGTGAACGCCTCGACACGTTTCACCGACGGCGGGGAGTTCGGCTTCGGCGCCGAGGTCGGCATCTCGACCCAGAAACTCCATGCCCGCGGCCCCATGGGGCTCGCCGAACTGACGAGCACCAAGTGGCTCGGGCGCGGCGGCGGCCAGGTCCGCGCCTGACCGCCTAAAATGACAATGCGCTCTGCGCAGACACTTCGAACGGAGCACTGATGACTTTCGTGTCACTTCTCGCCCAGGTCGCCGAACAGGCCGGACACCACGAGGGCGGCAACGTGCAGGCCACGACCTTCTGGTACGGCGCCCTGGCCTTCGTGGTCTTCGTCTGCCTGAGCCTGGTCACCCTGTCGTACCGCAACGTGTCGAACCGTCACGCGCACAAGGCCGAGGCGTACACGAAGAAGCACGGCACGCCCACCCCCGAGGCGCACGGCCACTGAGGCCCGCTGTATGTCGGTGACGCGCGCCCCTCGGATCGGGGTCATGGGTGGGACGTTCGATCCCATCCATCACGGTCACCTGGTCGCCGCCAGCGAGGTCGCCCAGTCGTTCGATCTCGATGAAGTCGTCTTCGTTCCCACGGGTCGCCCGTGGCAGAAAGACGACGTCACCGAGAGCGAGCACCGCTACCTCATGACGGTGATCGCGACGGCATCCAACCCGCAGTTCACCGTGAGCCGCGTCGACATCGACCGCGCCGGCCCGACGTACACGATCGACACGCTGCGCGACCTGCAAGACCAGCGGCCCGGTGCCGAGTTGTTCTTCATCACCGGCGCCGACGCGGTGGCCCAGATCCTGAGCTGGCGCAACCACCAGGAGCTGTGGGTCCTCGCGCACTTCGTCGCCGTCTCGCGCCCCGGTCACGTACTGACCACCGAGGGCCTCCCGTCGCAGAATGTGAGCCAGCTGGAGATTCCGGCGCTGTCGATCTCGTCCACCGACTGCCGCGCCCGTGTGCGCCGAGGACACCCCGTGTGGTACCTCGTGCCCGACGGCGTCGTGCAGTACATCGCGAAGCACCACCTCTACCGGAGCAAGCCATGAGCACGTCCGAGAACCCCGAGACTCCGCCCCTGACCCGTCGTCAGCTGCGTGAGCTCCGCCAGACCGGCGCGACGCCCATCATCGTCCCGCAGCCCGACGGCGAGACCCCGGATGCCGCGGCCGTCGAGCCCGCGACCCCGACGACCCCCATCGACGAGACGTCGACGCCGCACCAGGTCATCGATGCCGTGCCCGAGGGTGAGCAGCCGGCCGAGCCCGCTTCCGCGGAGGAGGCGCCCGTCGAGGAAGCCCTGTCCGACGAGGCTCCGGCCGAGGAAGCACCCTCCGACGAGGCTCCGGCCGAGGACGCCCCGGTCGACGAGGCTCCGGCCGACCAGGCTCCGGCCGAGGAGGCCCCGGCCGACACCGCCGACGAGCCCGCGCCCGCCGTGGCCGCCCTCGACGAGCGTCCGGCCGCTGCGGCCTTCCCCCCGGCCTTCGGCTCGCCCTTCTCCGACGACGGCGCCGAGTTCGGCGTCTCGGGTCTCACCCGCCGCCAGGTGCGCGAGCAGGAGAAGATCCGTACGGCCGCCGTACCGATCATCAGCTCCGATCTCGAGCGGTCGCAGCCCGCGGCTCCGGCCCCGGCTCCCCGCGCCGACGATGCGCCGGTGCTCCCCGCGATCTTCCGCCCCTCCGCCCCCGAGACCGACGAGACGGCCGTCTCCGAGCCGCAGGGCGCCGCCTCCGTCGTCAATCCGGCGCTGGGCTCCGACCTGCTCGAGGGTGTGACGCCCGACGTCACCCTGCCCGCCTCGTTCGATCAGCTGATCACGCGCGGACCGGGCGGCACGGGCGCCGTCTCGACGCCCAATGCGCTGATCCTCTCGCAGACCCCGACCGGCGTGCCGCTGGTCGGCCCGATGACCGGCACCGGCGAGATCATGATCACCGGTTCGTTCGACCTTCCGGCGGGCCTCGGCTCGGTCGGGCACGCCCCCGGCACGACCGACGGCCATGACGCCGACGCCGTGCTTCTCGACGGCGAGCTTCCGCCCGCCTCGTCGCCCACGCCGATCGCCGCGAGTGCGGCCATCAGCACCGTCAAGCAACCCGGCGAGATCATTCGCCCCCCGGCGCCCGAGAAGGGGAGCAAGCTCCTCCTCGTGCTCGTCATCACGACGGGCATCCTCGCGCTGGGAGTGGTCGTGGCCCTCGGCCTCGCCATCACGACAGGAGTCTTCCGATGACAGCCACCGACAACGGCCGCGAGATGGCGCAGATCGCCGCCATCGCCGCCGACGCGAAGGGCGGCGACGACATCGTCGCGCTCGACGTGTCGGAGCCTCTTCCCCTCGTCGACATCTTCCTTCTCATCACCGGTCGCAACGAGCGCAACGTCGCCGCGATCGCGGACGAGATCGAAGAGAAGCTCCTCGAGTCGGGCCACAAGCGCCTGCGCCGCGAGGGCCGACAGGAGTCCCGCTGGGTGCTCCTCGACTTCGGCGACCTCGTCGTGCACGTCTTCCACGAGGAGGAGCGCGTGTACTACGGCCTCGAGCGCCTCTGGAAGGACTGCCCGGTCGTTCCGATCGAGCTGCCCACGCCGGCCAACGCCGCCGACTGAGCTGCGCGTGTTCGACGCCCTCTGCCCGCTCGGGCAGGGGGCGTTCTGGCGTGCGCCCGAGCGGATCGGGTCAGCCGTACCGTTCGCGATAGCGCCGCTCCGCCGCCGGGTGCAGCGCGAGGGGCGCGGTGTCGATCAGGCTCGCCGGCGTCAGGTATTGGATGCCGAGGGCGTCGGCCGGCACGAGCGCCGGGGCGTCGTCGATGAGCGCGTCGACGAGCCCGCGTACGAGGTCGTCGGCGAGGTCGCTGCGCGCGAGCAGCAGGTTGGCGACGCCGATCGTGGGGACAGCGCGCGGGGCGTCGTACACACCCGCCGGAATCGTCGTCGCCGCGTACACCTCGGGGTACGCGCGGGCGAGACCGTCGAGGGCGGGGGTGGTGTCGATCACGGTGATCGGCACCCGGGTTGCGAGGTCGGCGATCTGCGGGGTGGGAACACCGCCCGACCAGAACAGCGCGTCGATCGTGCCGGCCGCGAGGTCGTCTACCGCTTCGCGGAACGTGCGCTCGACGACGCGGGGCGGCGTGGCCGAACCGGCCAGCCCCGACACCTCGAGCACACGACGCGCGGTGGCCGCCGCCCCCGATCCCGGCGCCCCGAGAGACACCGTCCGCCCCGCGAGGTCGTCGAGGGTCCGGATGCCGCCGTCGGCACGCACCACGCACTGCAGGTAGTTCTGGTAGACGCGCCCGATGGCCACGACGTCGGCGGCGGGATCCGCGGCCGCCGCGGAATCCACCAGCGACAGCGCGAGGTCGACGTGTCGCGCGGCGAGCAGAGCGAGGTTGTCGACGCTGCCCTCGGTGGGCAACGGTGAGATGCGCAGGCGGGTCGACGAGCTCGTGGCATCCGCCAGCAACTCTCCGAACTGCAGGTAGCTTCCGCCCGCTTCGCCGCAGCCCAGCACCAGGGGAGGGGCGGCGGTGGGGACGCACCCGGAGAGCACGGCCGTCGATCCGGCGAGCAGAGCCCACGCGAGCGCCTCACGGCGCGTCAGGGCCGTCATCGGTGCTCCCAGACGAGACGCGCCGCGAGACCGCCCGCAGCCGCCCGTGAGAGGTCGAGCCGGCCGCCCGCGGCGCGCATGAGCTGCGCCACGATCGCCAGACCCAGGCCGGTGCCCGGGCGCGAGGGCTGCGCGGTGCTCCTCCAGAAGCGCGTGCCCATGCGCTCGAGGTCGGCATCGGTCAGGCGCGTGCCCGAATCCTCCACGACGAGCTCGACCCCCGCGGCATCCGGAACGAAGTGCACCCACACCTCGGCACCGGCCCCGGCGTACTTCGCGGCGTTGTCGAGCAGCACGTCGACCATCTCCTCGAGATCCGCCTGCGCGCACGGGGCGGTCACGAGCGCGTCGTCGTCCGCGTGAAGGGTCAGCCCCGCGTCGGTGAGGCGCCGGCGGTGCCGGTCGGCGAGGCTCGCGGCCGACACCGTGCACTCGCGCACGACGCCGTCGTCGCGTGCGGCGTCGAATCCGTGGCTGCGCGCTGAGGCGCGGTGCTCGGCGTTCGCGAGGGTCAGCATACGCTCGACCGTGTGCTCGAGGCGGTCGAGGTCGTCGTCGACCGCGGAGAGGTCATCGGCGGCGTCGCCCTCGCGCGGAAGACCGTCGACGCGCAAACGGATCGCGGCGAGCGGCGTGCGCAGCTGGTGCGAGGCGTCGGCGACGAATCCGCGCTGTTGTTCAAGGCTGCTCTCGACCTCGGCCGTCATGGCGTCGAACGCCCGGCTCAGCCGGCGCAGCTCGGGCGGACCCATCGGGGGCAGGGGAGTGGGGTCGCGGTGGGCGGTGAGCGCGGCGACGGCGGAATCCAGCGCGCGCACGGGACGCAGGACCCATCGGGTCCACAGCAGCGAGGCGCCCATGAGCGCGGCCAGCAGCAGCAGGCCGATCACCCCGACGACCACCCACGCCCATGTCACCTCGGCCTTGGCCGCGGTCAGGTCGACCTCGAGCACGACCACGCCCGTCGACAGGTCGCCCGCCGCGATCACCGGCACGGCAACGAGCGCCGTAGAGGGCGCCCACGGGGTGACCCGCGGCAGGTCGAGCTGGGGGATCGCGCGCGCGGCGGCGCCGACGATGCCCGAGACGCGGTCGTCGGGCACGAGGGTCCCTGCCGCCGCGACCGGCACGCCGCGGTCGTCGAGCACCATCACCGACTCGCCGTACACCGCGTGGAAGCGATCCAGGTAGGTCTGCAGCGACGCGGCCTGGTTCTGCACGAGCGCCGTGCGCGCCCGCTGCACGACCTGGTCGAGCGCGGCGCTGCGTTGCAGCGACACCTGCTGCGTACGCGAGTCGGCGATGGACTGCGCCACCGGGATGAGCACCGCGATCACGGCGATGAGGCCGAACACCAGCAGCGGCAGGAGCACGCGAAGTCTCACGCGGCGTCCTCGAGGCGGTAGCCGAAGCCGCGGATGGTCGTGATCGTGACCTCGGGCACCTTCTGCCGCACCTGACCCAGATGCACGTCGAACGAGCGCGACGACGCCGCGTAGGCATCGCCCCAGACCTCGTCGAGGATGAGGCGGCGGCTCACCGCCTGTCCTGCCCGACGGGCGAGGGCGAGCAGGATGCCGAACTCGTTGGGCGTCAGCGCCACCTCGCGCCCACCGACCTGCACGCGGTGCGCATCCACGTCGATGTCGACGGGACCTGCCTGCACGCGCGTGGGCTCGTCGGGAGGGCTGTAGCGCCGCGTGACGGCGATGAGACGGGCGAGGAGCTCGTGCAGGCGAACGGGTTTGACGAGGTAGTCGTCGGCGCCGAGCGACAGCGCCCGCACCGTCGAGCGCTCATCGCCGCGGGCCGTCACCACGATCACGGGGATGGCGGTCACCTCGCGCAGCTGGCGCAGCGCGTCGAGGCCGTCCATGTCTTCGAGCCCGAGGTCGAGCAGCACGACGTGGGCGTCGCGGTGGCGCAGCAGCACGTCGCTGCCACGGGAGACGCGGGTGCACGTGTGACCCGCGCGCGTGAGCGCCGAGACCAGCGCTGCGGCGACGGAGCCGTCGTCCTCGGCTACGAGTACGTGCATCGCACCATCGTAGGCAGACGCGCCCTCGGGCTGCGGTCGGGCGGGCCGGGTGGAATGTAAGGCGGATGTAAGGATTCCGGATGCCGCGTCGCCGGTCGACCACGATGGCGGAGACACCCCGCGACGCCGCCGGGATCGCGAGTCGGCGACGCGGGGTTCCAGAACCCTTCGACAGATCGGAACCACGATGTCAACGACGACAACGATCCCCACGAGCATGCGGCGGTCGATCTCGAACACGCTCAAAGGCTCCGCGGGCAACCTCGTGGAGTGGTACGACGTCTACGTCTACTCCGTGTTCGCGGTCTACTTCGAGTCGCAGTTCTTCAGCGCCGACGACAAGAACTCGACCATCTACGTGTGGGCGATCTTCGCCGTCACCTTCCTCATGCGACCGATCGGGTCGTGGTTCTTCGGACGCTTCGCCGACCGGCACGGACGCCGCCTGTCGCTGACGGTGTCGGTGTCGCTGATGGCCTTCTGCTCGCTCGTGATCGCCCTCGCACCGACGGCCCAGGCGATCGGCGCCGGCGCCGTCGTCATCCTCGTGTTCGCGCGTCTCGTTCAGGGCTTCGCCACCGGCGGTGAGTACGGCACGAGCGCGACCTACATGTCGGAGGCCGCGATGCCCGGTCGCCGCGGCTTCCTCTCGTCGTTCCACTACGTCACCCTCGTGGGCGGTCACGTGCTCGCCCAGACGACGCTGCTCGTGATGGTGCTGACCCTCGACGATCAGGCCATCACCGAGTGGGGCTGGCGCGTCGCCTTCGCGATCGGCGGCGTCGCCGCCGTGGCCGTCTTCTGGATGCGACGCACCATGGACGAGTCGCTCGAGAAGAGCGTCATCGCCGACACCAAGGCAGGCAAGACGCGGCAGTCGGGCTCGATGCGCGACCTGTTCGTCAACAACTGGCGTCCGCTGCTGCTGTGCTTCGCCGTGACCGCCGGTGGCACCGTCGCGTTCTACACGTACTCGGTGACCGGGCCCAACATCGTCAAGACGGCCTTCTCGGGCGGCGACGTCGTGACCGGAACCGTGATCAACCTGATCGCGCTGACGGCCCTCATGCTCATGCAGCCCCTCGGCGGGTGGCTGTCCGACAAGGTCGGACGCAAGAGCCTGCTGGTGTTCTTCGGCGTCGGCGGCGTGATCTACACGTGGTTCCTCATCACGATGCTGCCGCAGCAGACGAACGAGTTCGCGGCGTTCGCGATCCTGCTCGGCGGGTTCGTCATCCTCACCGGGTACACCTCGATCAACGCGCTCGTGAAGGCGCAGCTGTTCCCGACCCACGTGCGGGCGCTGGGCGTGGGCCTCGGCTACGCGCTGGCCAACTCGCTCTTCGGCGGCACCGCCCCGCTGCTGTACGCCGGAGCGCAGAGCACCTCTCAGGTGCCGCTGTTCATCGTCTACGTCACGGCGATCATCGCCGCCTCGCTGCTGGTGTACATCTTCGCCCTGCGCAACAAGGCGCCGAACTGGCTCGACGACGAATTGCTCATGCGCGAGACGCACGCAGTGAAGTCCCGCGAGACGGTGTCGTCCCGCTGACACGTCCCCGAGGGGCGCCTCCTCCGTCGAGGGGAGGCGCCCCTCGCCGTGCGCGTGCCCGGCGAGGCGGTTGTCGAGGGATGCCGCGGTGCGCAGCGCACTGCGCAACCTCAGCGATCCGCACAATGTCGGTGGCATCCGGCGCCCTCGGGCTGAGGTTGTGCGGATCGCCGAGGTCGTGAGGAAAGGGGAGAGGGGCCCCGCGCGCGGCGCAAACTCAGCGATTCGCGCTTTGTCGGTGGCATCCGGTGCCCTCGGGCTGAGGTCGTGCGAATCACCGAAGTTGTGCGGCCTCGGACGGATGCCGCGGTGCCCCGTGCACGGCGTAACCTCAGCGATCCGCGCAATGTCGGTGGCATCCGGCGCCCTCAGGCTGAGGATGTGCGAATCGCCGAGGTCGTGCGGAAGGGGAGAGATGCCGTGACCTCGGCCGACCGGGAACGCACCGTGCGGGAACGAAGAAAGCCCCCGCCGAAGCGGGGGCTTTCTCTCTGGGTGGACCTGAGGGGACTCGAACCCCTGACCCCCTGCATGCCATGCAGGTGCGCTACCAGCTGCGCCACAGGCCCGTATTTTTTGTTTTCCGCCCCGTTTGAGGCAACTCCATGAGCTTACAACAGAGTTCGCGACGGCAGGAAATCCGCGCCGCCGGGCGTGTCGTCGACCCCCGTGACGGCCGTCAGGATGCGGCCGCGTAGGCGCTGTCCGCGCTCGCTCAGAGCACGCTGTCGCGAGACATACTGCGCCTTGCCCTCGGGCGTCTCGATCGCGACGGGCTCGTAGCCCCAGGCGGTCAGGTCGTAGGGCGAGGCCTCCATGTCGAGGGTGCGGATATCGCGGGCCAGCTCGAACGCATCGAGCAGCGCATCGCCGGGAACCAGCGGTCCGAGCTTGACCGCCCACTTGTAGAGGTCCATGCCGGCGTGCAGGCACCCGGGCTGCTCGCGCTGCGGTTGATCGTCGCGCGTGAGGGGCGATCGGTTCAACGGCACGGCCTCGGGCGTGAAGAACCGGAAGGCATCGAAGTGCGTGCAGCGCAGATCGTGCGCCTCCACCACGGCGTCGGTGCCCGCGCGGCCCAGGCGCAGGGGCACCGCGTGCCGCACCTCGTCGGCGCGATAGGCCATGGCCCATTCGTGCAGGCCGAAGCAGCCGAACTGGCCCGGGCGCTCGCGCGTGGCGCGTAGCAGGTTGACGATGCCGCGGTACATCGCCCCCTTCTCGTCGCGGAAGCGAGCGGCATCCACCCGCACGTCCGCGCCCTCGGCGCGGTACCAGCGCCACTCGGCGCGCTCGGGCGCCTGCTCGAGCGCGACGTCGGCGCCCGGATGCCAGCGCCGCAGGATTGCGGGCTTGTACGAGTAGTACGTGAAGAGGAAGTCCTCGACGGGGTGCTTCTCGGCACGGCTCGCGCGGGCGCGGTGCTCGGCGGTGAGCAGGTCGGCGCGCTCGGCGTGCGCGGTCGCGGCGGCGGTCCACTCCACCCGCGAGAGCGCCGGAGCCTCGAGCAGCAGCGTCACTCCACCGGCTCGATCAGCTCGGGGGAGTCGTTGCGCACGTTGCCGACCGCGGCCGACACGACGTGGTCGTCGAGTGTCTCGGCGACGTCGGGAGCGGCGTCGATCGCGGCGTCGAGGATGTCGCCCACGTTCTCGGTCGTCGGATCGAGCCAGAAGTCGGCGAAGTCGGGGTCCATGAACAGCGGCATGCGGTCGTGGATCGACCCGAGGCGCCCGATCGCGTCGCGCGTGAGGATCGTGCAGCTGAGCACCCAGCGGGCGGGGTCGTCGTCGGCGCGCGCGGGGTCTTTCCACCACTCGTACAGGCCGGCGAAGAACATCGGCGACCCGTCGGCGGGGTGGATGTAGTGCGGCGTCTTGCCGGCCTCGGTCGTCTTCCACTCGTAGTACCCGGATGCCGGGATGATCGCCCGTCGCTTGATCAGCGCGTTGCGGAACATGGGCTTGTCTTCGACCTCTTCGCTGCGCGCGTTGAACGCGCGAGCGCCGATCTTGACGTCTTTGGCCCACCCGGGGACGAGGCCCCAGCGCGCGACCTCGAGGCGCCGCACCGGGGGCTCGCTCTTGATCGAGTCGAGCACGATGCCGACCTGCGAGGTCGGGGCGATGTTGTAGGAGGGCTGGGGCAGCTCATCGGCCTCGACGTCGACGCGGAGCACCCCCACGAGCTCGCTGGCCACATTGGCTACGACGAATCGACCGCACATGCCTCCACCGTACGCGCCACCTCCGACATCGGGCCGCCCGCGCACGTCGGGCGGCCGCGCAGCCTCAGTGATCCGCACATCCTCAGCCGGAGGGCACCGGATGCCGCCGACATCGTGCGAATCGCTGAAGATACGCGGCGCGCCGGGGCCGCGGCATCCGGGATCACGCGTCGCGCAGCCTCGGTGATCCGCGCACCCTCAGCCGGAGGGCACCGAATGCCGCCGACATCGTGCGAATCGCTGAAGATACGCGGCGCGCCGGGGTCGCGGCATCCGGGGTCACGCGTCGCGCAGCCTCAGTGATCCGCGCACCCTCAGCCGAAAGGCGCCGGATGCCACCGACATTGCGCGAATCGCTGAAAATACGCGGCGCGCCGGGGCCGCGGCATCCGGGATCACGCGTCGCGCAGCCTCAGCGATCCGCGCACCCTCAGCCGGAAGGCACCGGATGCCACCGACATTGCGCGAATCGCTGAAGATACGCGGCGCGCCGGGGTCGCGGCCTCCGAGATCACGCGTCGCGCAGCCGCAGCGATCCGCGCACCCTCAGCCGAAAGGCGCCGGATGCCACCGACATTGCGCGAATCGCTGAACATACGCGAAGCCACCGGGCCGCGGCATCCGACATCAGGCGTCGCGCGAGATGACGCCCGTGTTCTGCAGGCGGTCCAGCAGGCCCGCGCCGTCGGACTCGCTCACCCACGGCACCTCGGCCGCGGAGTGATCGTCGACGACGGTGCGGCCACCGGCCAGCACGGCCTCGGCGGGCAGCAGCTTGCGGATCGCGACGGCCGCGACGTTGTCGGGGTGCTCGATCGCGAAGCCGGTGTAGATGGCGTCGTCGTGCTGACCGTCGTCGCCGACCAGCAGCCACTTCACCTGTGGGAACTCCGCGGCGAGGCGGCGCAGGTTCTGCTCCTTGTGGTCGCGTCCGCTGCGGAACCACCGGTCGTGCGTGGGGCCCCAGTCAGTCAGCAGGAACGACCCGGCCGGGAAGAGGTGACGGCGCATGAAGCGCGTGAGGGTCGGGGCGACGTTCCACGCACCGGTCGACAGGTAGATGATCGGGGTTCCCGGATGCTCCCGCGTCAGTCGCTCGAGCATCACGGCCATGCCGGGTACGGGCTGGCGCGCGTGCTCGTCGACCACGAAGGAGTTCCACGCCGCGAGCAACGGGCGGGGGAGCAGCGTGACCATGACGGTGTCGTCGATGTCGCTGACCACGCCGAAGCGCACGTCGGAGCCGACGATGAACACGCGGGTCTCGGTGGGCTCGCTGCCCTCGACCGACATCGTGATGCTCTGCCACCCGGGCTTCAGCGTCGCGGGGAGCTTGGCGTCGATGACCCCGCCGCGGTCGGCGGGGACGTTGTGCTCGACGCCGTCGATCGTCACGGTCACGTGCGCGAAGCCGACCGGAACGGCGGCAAAGCTACGCCATCCCCGCAGGCTCTCGACGTCGCCGGTCGAGGTGCGGCGGGCCGGCGGGGCGATCAGCACGCGGCCGAGCACGCGCACCCATTCCTCGGTGCCGTACCCGGGGAAGCCCGTCACGCCGGGGCGCAGGCCCCGCGCGCGGGCGCGGCGTTCGCGCCACCGGTGGAACCGGCGCTCGAGTCGGGCGAACCAGAGCACTTTGGCGCGAGGAGAGCGAGGCATCGGCCTCAGTCTTTCACGTCACCGTCCGCAGGTTCGAGGGTGGCGCTCTCGTCGGCGAGGTGTCGGCGCTCGACGCGCTCCAGGATCTTCTTGCCCACGAACACCAGCACGAGGAACGCCGCGAGGATCCCCACGAAGATGTAGCCGGCGTAGTGGATCTGATCGCTCAGCTCGCGGTAGGTGCCGGCGGCGGTCGCCGCGATGGTGACGTAGAGGCCGGCCCACACGATGCAGGCGGGGGTGGTCCAGGCGAGGAAGCGGCGGTAGCGGTAGCCGCTCATGCCGACCGTCAGCGGCACGAGCGAGTGCAGCACGGGCAGGAAGCGCGAGAGGAAGATGGCGGGGCCACCGCGACGGCGGAGGTAGCGGTCGGCGCGCTCCCAGTTGCGTTCGCCGAGCTTCTGACCGAGCTTCGACGCCCGAATGCGCGGGCCGAAGTAGCGGCCGAGCCAGAACCCGAGGCTCTCACCGGCCAGGGCGCCGATGACGATCGCGGCGGCCAGCACCACGCCTTCGACGGGTGAGGCGACGGCGGTGCCGGCGACGATGACCATGGTGTCGCCGGGGACGATCAGCCCGACGAGCACGCTCGTCTCGAGCATGACCGCGACACCGGCGAGGATCGTGCGCAGCACGGGATCGACGTTCTGGACGACGTCGAGGAGCCACGTGAGGATCTCGTTCACCTCGGTCAGCCTAGGGCCGCGGGCTCGCCCTAGCCTGGGAGCGTGCCCGAATCCGCCTTCCCGTTCGCCCTGCGCGACTGGGTCGATCCCGAAGCGGTGTTCCTGCACCTGTTCTCCACGGCTCCGCACGCGTTCTGGCTCGACGCCGGGGTCGACGCGAGCGCGGGCTGGAGCTGGATGGGGACGGGCACTCCCGACGCGGCGGAGCACCCCCTGAAGGCGGATGCCGCGGCATCCGGAACCGTCTCGCACGAAGCGGGGGCCTTCCGTGGCGGATGGGTCGGGTGGCGAACGTACGAGGGCGACGACGCCTGGATGCGCGTGGATCGCCTGCTCGCGTTCGACCACGAGAACCGGCGCGTGTTCGCGATCGGCGACGAGACCCTGGCCGCGCGGGCCGCCGAGGCCCCACCGGCGGGTGCGGTGCCGACGGCGTCGGCTCGGGGCGCGGCATCCGCCCGCGTGACACCCGAGGGCTACGCCGAACGGATCGAGGCGTGCCGCGAGCGGATCCGCCTCGGTGACGCGTACCAGCTCTGCCTCACCACACGCTTCACCGTTCCCGGGCGCTTCGCCGCGCTCGAGGTGTTCCGCCGGCTGCGCCGCGCCTCGACCTCGCACCACGCGGGCTTCGTGCGCCGCGGCGCCACGGCGCTCGTGAGCGCCTCGCCCGAGCGGTTCGTCGAGGTGCGCGAGGGGCGCGTGCACACGCATCCGATCAAGGGCACGCGTCCGCGCTCCGCCGAAGCCGCCGTCGACGCGGCCCTCGCGGAGGAATTGCGGGCGGATGCCAAGGAGCAGGCCGAGAACGTCATGATCGTCGACCTGATGCGCAACGACCTGTCGCGGGTGTGCGCCCCCTCGAGCGTGGGGGTCGACCGCCTGCTCGAGGTGGAGACGTACCCGCACGTGCACCAGCTCGTGAGCGAGGTGTCGGGTGAACTGCTGCCGGGAACGAGCGTGGGTGGGCTGCTCGACGCGGTCTTCCCGGCCGGCAGCATGACCGGCGCCCCCAAGCAGTCGGCGATGCAGATCCTCGCCGGCCTCGAAGCGGCCCCGCGCGGGGTCTACTCCGGCGCGTTCGGCTGGATCGGCGACGACGGGTCCGCGGATCTCGCGATGGTCATCCGCAGCGTCGTGGTCGAACCGGATGCCGCCTGGGTCGGCGCCGGAGGCGGCATCACGTGGCGCTCGGTCGCGGCATCCGAAGTCGCCGAGGTGGGCATCAAGGCCCGAGCCCCGCTGGCGGCCCTGGGAGCCGAGGTTCCGCCGGGGTGGTGACCCGCGGGTCCGATAGCCTGGAGGTTGGCCCCCGCGGCCTCCCGACCTTCACGATTGGCTTCACCCGTGTCTCAGAACACCGCACCAGACCCCCGCGAGGGGGGCTTCGACACCCACGCCATCCAGGCGAAGTGGCAGCAGGCTTGGGCCGAGAAAGACCCGTTCCGCGCCGGCGGCGACGACGACAAGCGCCCCCGCAAGTACGTGCTCGCGATGTTCCCCTACCCCTCGGGCGACCTGCACATGGGGCACGCCGAGAACTACCTCTACTCCGACATCGTGGCCCGCTTCTGGCGTCACCGCGGCTACAACGTGCTCAACCCCATCGGGTGGGACTCGTTCGGCCTGCCCGCCGAGAACGCCGCCATCAAGCGCGGCGCCGACCCGGTCGAGTGGACCTACGCGAACATCGCCCAGCAGAAGGAGAGCCTGAAGGACTACGGCGTCTCGTTCGACTGGAGCCGCGTGCTGCACACGAGCGACCCCGAGTACTACCGCTGGAACCAGTGGCTGTTCCAGAAGCTGTACGAGAAGGGCCTGGCCTACCGCAAGGACGCCCTCGTCAACTGGGACCCGGTCGATCAGACCGTGCTCGCGAACGAGCAGGTGCTGCCCGACGGCACGAGCGAGCGCAGCGGCGCGGTCGTGGTCAAGAAGAAGCTGACGCAGTGGTTCCTGCGCATCACCGACTACGCCGACCGCCTGCTCGACGACCTCAACCAGCTCGAGGGTTTCTGGCCTAGCAAGGTCATCCAGATGCAGCGCAACTGGATCGGCCGCTCCGTCGGCGCCGACATCGAGTTCGAGATCGAGGGCCGCGACGAGAAGATCACGGTCTTCTCCACGCGCCCCGACACCCTGCACGGCGCCACGTTCTTCGTCGTGGCCCCGGAGTCCGACCTGGCCGCCGAGCTCGCGGCATCCGCCGATCAGGGCGTGCGCGAGAGCTTCGAGGCCTACCTCGCCCAGGTGCAGCGCGCGACCGACATCGAGCGTCAGGCGACCGACCGCCCGAAGACCGGCGTGTTCCTCGGTCACTACGCGATCAACCCGGTCAACGGCGAGAAGCTGCCCATCTGGGCCGCCGACTACGTGCTGGCCGACTACGGTCACGGCGCGGTCATGGCCGTGCCCGCGCACGACCAGCGCGACCTCGACTTCGCCCGCGCGTTCGACCTGCCCGTCAAGGTCGTCGTCGACACCAACGCGCCCGTCACCGGCGCGATCCCGGTGATCGAGCTCGACGCCGACGGCGTGCCGATCGATCCGCTCGGCGACCTCGACGAGCTCGACCCGGTCAAGACCGGCATCGCGCTGACCGGTGAGGGACGCCTGATCAACTCCGGCACGCTGAACGGCCTGAGCAAGCGCCACGCGATCACCCGCATGATCGAAGAGCTCGAGGCGAAGGGCGTCGGTCGCGCGGCCAAGACCTACCGCCTGCGCGACTGGCTCATCTCGCGCCAGCGCTACTGGGGCACGCCCATCCCCATGCTGCACGGGGAGGACGGCTCGATCACGCCGGTCCCCGCCGACCAGCTGCCGGTCACGCTGCCCTCGGTCGAGGGTCTCGACCTGAAGCCCAAGGGCACCTCGCCCCTGGGCGCCGCCACCGAGTGGGTGCAGGTCACCGACCCCGAGACGGGCCAGACGCTGCTGCGCGACCCCGACACGATGGACACCTTCGTCGATAGCTCGTGGTACTACCTGCGCTTCCTCTCGCCGAACAGCGAGACCGAGGCGTTCTCGGGCCGCGAGGCCTCGAAGTGGGGCCCGGTCGACTTCTACATCGGCGGCGTCGAGCACGCGATCCTGCACCTGCTGTACGCGCGTTTCATCACGAAGGCGCTGTTCGACATGGGCCTGGTGGAGTTCACCGAGCCCTTCTCGAGCCTCATCAACCAGGGCATGGTCATCCTCGACGGCACCAAGATGTCGAAGAGCAAGGGCAACCTCGTGCTGTTCCAGGAGGAGCTCGACGCCCACGGCGCCGACGCCCTGCGCGTGGCCCTGGCCTTCGCGGGTCCCGTGGAAGACGACAAGGACTGGAACGACGTCTCGACCACGGGTGCGGCGAAGTTCCTGGCCCGTGCGCTGCGCATCGCGCACGACGTCGACAGCGAGACCGACGTGGTCTGGGCCGAGGGCGACAAGACCCTCCGCCGCGTCACGCACCGCCTGCTGGCCGACGCCGCGAACCTCATCGAGCAGACGAAGTTCAACGTCGTCGTCGCGCGCCTGATGGAGCTGGTCAACGCCACCCGCAAGGCGATCGACGGTAAGCCCGGAGCGAGCGACCCCGCCGTGCGCGAGGCGGCCGAGGTCATCGCGATGACCCTCGACCTGTTCGCCCCGCACACCGCAGAGGAGATGTGGCAGACGCTCGGCTACACCGGCTTCGTGGGGCTCGCGACCTGGCGTCAGGCCGACCCGACGCTGCTGGTCGAAGACACCGTCACCGCCGTGGTGCAGATCGACGGAAAGGTGCGCGGCACGCTCGAGGTCTCGGCCAAGATCGGCGCCGACGAGCTCGAAGCGATGGCCCGCGCCGATGAGAAGGTGCTCCGCGCCCTCGGCGACCGCGAGATCGTGCGCGCTGTCGTGCGCCCGCCCAAGGTGGTCAGCTTCTCGACGACGTAGGTTCTGATTCCGGATGCCACGTCCCCGACGCTCTGCGGAGTGCGGGGGACGTGGCATCCGGGGTTTTCGGGGGCGGGGCTCCTCCCCAGCGGCCGATCGCTCCGGGTTCTCCCCATCTGACCGAACTCGCCCCACGACGCCCTCCGGCCCCTCCCTACCGTGGCAGCGTGACGGACGAGACCGAGCCCGACGAGCGGTTGCGCGCGCGCACGCGCCTCGGGATCGGCGGGGTCATCGTGCTGGTGTTGCTCGCATTCGCCGTGACCATCGCGATCGGCATGTTCCGTGGAGCGACCGGAGCCGAGGTGGTCGCTCCCCAGCCGTCGTCGTCGGCGGCGTCGCTGCTGCCCGCGGAGGCCGGACTGTACGTCCACGTCGCCGGCGCGGTGCGCAAGCCGGGGCTCTACCGCCTCGACGCGGGAGACCGCGTGGCCGACGCGATCGCCCGCGCGGGCGGCTTCTCCGACGAGGCCGCACGCGACGGGGTGAACCTCGCCCGCCCGGTCGCCGACGGCGAGCAGATCGTGGTGCCCGTGATCGGGGCCGAGACCGCCGCGCCGACGGCGGGTGGCTCGGGCGGGGGTGCGGCCGGAGGCGTACTCGACCTCAACACTGCCACCCGCGATCAACTCGACACCCTCCCGCGCGTGGGGCCGGCGATCGCGGATCGCATCATCGCGTGGCGCGAGCAGAACGGACGCTTCACCAGCGTCGACGACCTGCTGTCGGTGCCGGGAATCGGGCAGAAGATGCTCGACGGCATCCGCGATCTGGTGCGCGTATGAGCGTGCGGAGAGCGGTGCGGGGGCGGGCGCTCCGCTCGGTCTCGGTGGCCGCCCTGACCTGGGTCGCCGCCGGGGTGGCGGTGGGCGTTCCGGATGCCGAGGTGCTCGCCCTCGTGCTCGCCTCAGGCGCGCTCGTCGCCACAGGCGTCTTCGTGTGGCGGCGGCGGGCCGTCGTCGGCGTGGTGGCCGTGGCCCTCGCCTGCGCCGGGGCGGCGGCGGGAGCCGTGGCATCCGTCGCGCCCGTGCGCGATCACGTCGCGGCCCTGCAGACCGAGGGCGGGCGGCAGCTCGAGCTCGACGTCACCGTCGCGGGACGCATCGACGGCACTCCCGACGGGGGAGCGTGGTTCGATGCGATCGCGGCAGAGGTGCGCGCGGGGCCGGTCTCGCTGAGCGGAGGCGTGCCCGTGCGCGTGATGGTCGACGCCGAGGGACGCGCAGCGCTCGCGGGCACGGGCATGGGGGGAGAGGTCGGCGTCGTCGGGCGCGGCATCGCGGCCGACCCCGCGGAACGGGCGGTGCTCGTGGTGCGCGCGAACGAGGTGCACGATGTGCGGCCTCCGGAAGGGCTGTGGGCGTTCTTCGAGGGGCTGCGAGACGGGCTGGTCGCCTCGACGCGCGGACTCCCGCAGCCCGGCGCAGGACTGGTACCGGGTCTGGCCGTCGGTGACACCTCCAGCCTCGATCCGTCGACGGAGGCGGCCATGAACGCGGCATCGCTGTCGCACCTGACGGCCGTCTCGGGCGCGAACTGCGCGATCGTGGTGGGCGCGGCGTTCGCGTTGCTCGCACTCTGCGGTGCCTCGCGTGGAGTGCGCGTGGTCGGTGCAACCGTCGTGCTGGTCGCCTTCGTGGCCCTGGTCACCCCCGAACCGAGCGTCGTGCGGGCCGCGGCGATGGCCGTCGTCGCGATGCTCGCTCTGGCCCTCGGGCGGCCCGCGGTCGGCATCGCGGTGCTCTCGGCGGCCGTGACGGCGTTGCTCGTCATCGATCCGTGGCTCGCGCGTTCGCTCGGCTTCGCCCTGTCGGCGGGCGCCACCGCTGCCCTCCTGGTGCTCGCGCGGCCCCTCGCGGGCGGGTTGGAGCGGTGGATGCCGCGTGCCTTGGCTCTCGGACTCGCCGTGCCCACGTCGGCCCAACTCGTCTGCGGCCCGCTGATCGTGCTGATCGATCCGCACGTGCCACTGCTGGGGATCGCCGCGAACCTCGTGGCCGATCCGGCGGCCGCTCCGGCCACCATCGCGGGAGCACTGGCGTGCATCGCGCCCTTCACCTGGCTGCGCGACGGACTCACCGCTCTCGCGTGGGTCCCCGCCGCATGGATCGCCGCGGTCGCCCACACAACGACCGCCGTCTCAGTGCAGAACCTGCCGTGGCCCGACGGTCTGCTCGGTGCCGCCCTGCTCGCCGCCGTGGGTGCGGCGGTGAGCATCGCGATCCTGCGACCGCGACGACTCCCGCGTCTCACGGCGCTGTCGTCGGCGGCGATGGCCGTGGTGGTCGGCCTGGTGCTCGGGCAGACCACCGTGCGCACCGTCGGCGGCCCGCTCACGGTGCCCAGCGCATGGCAGGTCGCGATGTGCGACGTCGGCCAAGGCGATGCGACGCTCTGGAGATCCGGCGAGGCGGTCGCCCTCGTCGACACCGGTCCGGAGCCCGCCGCGATGGATCGCTGCCTCACCACCTTCGGCATCGACCGGGTCGATCTGCTCGTGCTCACGCACTTCGACCTCGACCACGTCGGCGGCTCCGGGGCGCTGATCGGTCGAGCTGCGGTCGTCCTGCACGGCCCTCCGGGCGAAGCGGCGGATCAGCGGCTGCTCGAACGCTTCGCCGCGGCTGGCTCCCGCCTGCAATCCGCGTCGATCGGTCTGACGGGCACCATCGGCTCGACCCGGTGGCAGGCGCTCGGCCCTCCGCCCCGCGCCGAACCCGGTAACGACGCCAGCGTCGCCCTCGACGTCGTCGGGCCGGGCTTCCCCCGCACCGCGCTGCTCGGCGACCTCGGCGAGCAGTCGCAGGCCGACCTCCGCCGGCGGCTCGCTGTGCCCCGCGTCGACGTGGTCAAGGTCTCGCACCACGGCAGCGCCGATCAGGATGCGGAGCTCTACCGCGAACTCCACCCGCGGGTCGGGCTCATCGGCGTGGGAGCGGACAACAGCTACGGACACCCGACCGCGAAGCTCCTGGGCATCCTGACCTCGATCGGAGCGACGGCGGGTCGGACGGATCAGGATGGCGCGCTGGCGGTGTGGCTCGACGCTGACGGGCGCCTGACGATGTGGCGGGAGAAGGCTCCGGCCGTCGTCCCTGCTGCGGCCATGCCGGTGCCCCGAGCGCGGGGTGGAGGCGCCCGGCGTCGGTCATCGTCGCCTCCGCCCGACGGCCGATGTCGGAGGCGGTCGGTAGGCTGGGGGAGTGACTCCGGCTCCCCGACGCTCCGCCCCCGCCAAGGCGAAGTCGGCCATTCCGCAGGTATCGTGGCGCAGTCCGCAGCCCGCACCGATCGTGCTCGTCTCGGGTCCCGAAGAGGTGTGCGCCGAGCGCGCGACGGCCGGCATCCGCGCAATGCTCAAGAGCGAAGACCCCAGCCTCGAGGTCACCGACATCCGCGCCGACGACTACACCGCGGGCACCCTGCTCTCCGTCACCTCCCCGTCGCTGTTCGGCGAGCCGCGGCTCGTGCGCGTCACCGGCGTCGAGAAGTGCAGCGACACCTTCCTCAGCGAAGCCGTCTCGTATCTCTCGCAGACGCAAGAGGGCGCGACCGTCGTGCTGCGCCACACCGGGGCGAGCGTGCGCGGCAAGAAGCTGCTCGACGGCATCCGCGCGGGCCAGGGCGGCGGCATCGAGATCGCGTGCCCCGCCGTCAAGCGCGACTCCGACCGGTTCGACTTCGCCGTCGGCGAGTTCAAGACCGCGGGCAAGCGCATCGCGCCGGTCGCCTTGCGCTCGCTCGTCTCGGCCTTCGCCGACGACCTCACCGAACTCGCCGCGGCGTGCCAGCAGCTCATCGCCGACGTCCCGGGCGACATCGACGAGCGCATCGTCGAGCGGTACTACGGGGGTCGCGTCGAGACCTCGGCGTTCACCGTCGCCGACACCGCCATCGCCGGCCACTACGGGCCCGCACTCCTCGCGCTGCGTCACGCCCTGGCATCCGGAGCCGACCCCGTGCCGCTCGTCGCCGCCGTGGCGATGAAGCTGCGCACGATGGCCCGTGTCGCCGGCAGCCGCGAGTCGTCGTCGATGCTCGCTCAGCGACTCGGCATGAAGGACTGGCAGGTCGACCGCGCGCGGCGCGACCTCGTCGGCTGGACCGGCAACACCCTCGGCATGGCGATCCACGCCACCGCCCGCGCCGACGCCGAGGTCAAGGGCGCGTCGCGCGACGCCGTGTTCGCGCTCGAGCGCATGATCACAATCATCGCGACCCGCGCGCCCTTCGGCGACTGATCGCGACTTCGGCCCGGCCCCGCCTCAGACGGTCCACGCCGGTCGACTGCCGGCCAGCGTCGGCGTGTCGATGAAAAGTCCCGCCGTTGGGCACAGCCGCGACCACCCCGGAAACGACGAAGCCCGCCCCGCGCAGTGCGGGACGGGCTGTCGAGAAGAGCTGCGGCTCAGAGAGCGGCGACCTGCTTCGCGATGGCCGACTTGCGGTTCGCGGCCTGGTTCTGGTGGATGACACCCTTGCTCACGGCCTTGTCGAGCTTCTTGCCGGCGGTGACGAGCGCCTTCTCGGCGGCCGCCTTGTCTCCGGCCAGCACGGCCTCGCGGGTGCGACGCACGTGCGTGCGCAGCTCGCTCTTGACGGCCTTGTTGCGCTCGCGCGCCTTCTCGTTGGTCTTGTTGCGCTTGATCTGCGACTTGATATTCGCCACGTCGACGGTCTTTCGTTTGAGTGAGTGTTGGAAGTGCCGGGCGAGCGGTAGAGGGGCGCTGCACCGGCGATCGTGGAGGTCGGGAAAAACCCCACACGCAAGCCAAGAAGCGAGTCTAACAGGTCGAGGCTTCGACCGTTGTGAGCGCCACGTTCAGCACGGCGTTGAAGACGCGCGGCCGCATCGCCGTCACGAGGTGGGTCGTGCGCGGGACGACGATGAGCTCGGCATCCGGAGCGATCGTGGTGAACAGCTTCTCGTTCATGCGCAGCTGGTCCCACTGCCCGTTGACGAACCAGAGCGGCACGTCGATCCGGCGCAGCGCCGTCAGAAGATCGAGCACCGACAGCGACGCGAGAGCGGTGTCTTGTGCGTCGAACGCGTAGCCGCCGGCTCCGAAATCCGGGCGCGTCTCGGCAGGGAGCGTGCGGTCGAGCACCCGATTGGTGAGGCCGAGGCCGCGGTCGGGCAGGCTGTCGAACCGTCGAGCGAGGAAACGGTAGGCGGCGAGTCCGATCCCGCGGGGGAGAGAGGTGCAGGATGCCGCGACGAAACCCCCGACCGGGGGAGCGTCCTCGCTCCCGGTGTAGGCGATCGACAGCAGACCGCCCATCGAGTGCCCGACGAGCAGCACGGGGCCGCGGGAGGCGGCATCCCGAACCGCCCGATCGATCGTCGCGAACGCCTCGTCGAGCGTGAACTCCTCGCCGCGGCGGGTTCCGTGCCCCGGCAGGTCGACGGCGGTGACGGGGGTGCCGCGTTCTTCGAGGTACGCGACCTGCGCGCGCCACATGGTCGCCGACGTGCGGATGCCGTGCACGAGCACGACCTGGACCGTCATGGCATCCACTGTAAAAGGCTCCGGAGGCCGAGAGCCTGAGCGCTCGCGGACGGCGATGTCGGCGCACCACCGTAGAATCGACGGAACATGTCACCGCGCGCCCTGAAGCCCCTCGAGCCGTCTGCCACTCCGCCGGAGCAGATCCGCAACTTCTGCATCATCGCTCACATCGACCACGGCAAGTCGACGTTGGCCGACCGCATGCTGCAGATCACCGGCGTCGTCAGCGACCGCGATATGCGCGCGCAGTACCTCGACCGCATGGACATCGAGCGCGAACGCGGCATCACGATCAAGTCGCAGGCGGTGCGGATGCCGTGGTCGACTCGCGCGATCCCTGAGCTTGTCGAAGGGCAGGGACCCGAGCAGACGTTCGCCCTGAACATGATCGACACGCCCGGTCACGTCGACTTCACCTACGAGGTCAGCCGATCGCTCGCGGCGTGCGAGGGAGCGATCCTGCTCGTCGACGCCGCTCAGGGCATCGAGGCGCAGACGCTCGCCAACCTCTACCTCGCGCTCGAGAACGATCTGACGATCATCCCGGTGCTGAACAAGATCGACCTGCCCGCGGCCGACCCCGACAAGTACGCCGCCGAGCTCGCCGGCCTCATCGGCGGCGACCCGGCCGACGTGCTGCGCGTCAGCGGCAAGACCGGCATGGGCGTCGAAGCGCTGCTCGACCTGATCGTCGAGAAGATTCCCGCCCCGGTCGGCAAGGCCGACGCTCCGGCGCGCGCGATGATCTTCGACTCCGTCTACGACGCCTACCGCGGCGTCGTCACCTACGTCCGCATGATCGACGGGTCGTTGCAGCCGCGCGAGCGCCTGCAGATGATGTCGACGGGGGCGACGCACGAGGCCCTCGAGATCGGCGTCTCGAGCCCCGAGCCGGTTCCGACCAAGGGTCTCGGCGTGGGCGAGGTCGGCTACCTCATCACGGGCGTGAAAGACGTGCGCCAGTCGAAGGTCGGCGACACGATCACCACGCACCGCAAGCCCGCGACCGAAGCGCTGCCCGGGTACACCGACCCCAAGCCCATGGTCTTCTCGGGCATCTATCCGATCGACGGCAGCGACTACGCCGAGCTGCGCGAAGCGCTCGACAAGCTCAAGCTCTCCGACGCGTCGCTGCAGTACGAGCCCGAGACCTCGGTCGCCCTGGGCTTCGGTTTCCGCTGCGGCTTCCTCGGTCTGCTGCACCTCGAGATCATCACCGAGCGCCTGTCGCGCGAGTTCGACCTCGACCTCATCACCACCGCTCCCTCGGTGACCTACGAGGTCACCACCGACACCGGCGAGACGGTCTCGGTCACCAACCCCAGCGAATACCCCGACGGTCGCGTCGCCTCGGTGTCGGAGCCGATCGTCAAGGTCGGCATCCTGCTGCCCAAGGACTACGTCGGTACCGTGATGGAGCTCTGCCAGACGCGTCGCGGCACCCTGCTGGGCATGGAGTACCTCAGCGAAGACCGCGTGGAGCTCCGCTACCACATGCCCCTCGGCGAGATCGTGTTCGACTTCTTCGACCACCTCAAGAGCCGCACGCAGGGCTACGCGAGCCTCGATTACGAACCCGCCGGCCAGCAGACCGCCGACCTGGTCAAGGTCGACATCCTGCTGCAGGGCGACAAGGTCGACGCGTTCAGCTCGATCGTGCACCGCGAGAAGGCCTACGCCTACGGCACGCTCATGGCCGAGCGTCTGCGCAAGCTCATCCCGCGCCAGCAGTTCGAAGTGCCCATCCAGGCCGCGATCGGCGCGCGCATCATCGCGCGCGAGACGATCCGCGCGATCCGCAAGGACGTCCTCGCCAAGTGCTACGGCGGTGACATCACCCGAAAGCGCAAGCTCCTCGAAAAGCAGAAAGAGGGCAAGAAGCGCATGAAGATGGTGGGCCGTGTCGAGGTGCCGCAGGAGGCGTTCATCGCCGCCCTGTCGGGCGACGTCGAGACCAAGAAGTAACGCACCACACCGAGAGGGGTGAGCCATGCGCAGGCAGAGTTTCACCGATGACACGGTCGACTACGCAGCCGTCGGCGCCACCCAGGCGCACGACCTCATGCAGTACCCGCCCGAGCACTCCGTGCCGGCCGAGGACTCGTGGCGCATCGGCAGCGGCGAAGAGCGCTTCGCCGCCGCCGGCGAGCTGCTGCTGTCGTGGGCGCCGCTGCGCACCGGAGAACTGAGCATCACCGACGTGCGCCCCGCGGCCAACGCGGGGTACTCGGGGGTGGGTTTCGACGCTGACGGTGCCCCCGTGGCCCCCTCGAGCCTCGAGGCCGAGCAGCGCTTCGCCGCCGACGGCACGCCGTTCGTCAGCCCCGGCGCCGGAGTCCGTCTGCACGGCAAGGTCGACGGCCACCGCGCCGATGCCGAGCTGCGCGTGATCTCGGTCTTCGAAGAGCCCCGTCGTGTCGGCTTCATCCTCGGCACCGTCGGACACTCGATCGTCAGCGGCGAGGAGCTGTTCGCGGTCGAGTGGCGCGACAACGACGAGGTGTGGTTCGTCGTGCGTGCCTTCGACCGGCCCACGGCCCCGTCGTACCGCCTGTTCACGAGCCGCGTGCGCCGTCGGCGCAAGGCGTTGTTCGCTCGCTACCTGCGAGCGATCTCGCCGCTGTACTCGTCCTGATGGGCGGTCCGCTCCCGCTCGGAGACCCGGCCCCCGCCGACGGACGCCTGCCCGCCGACCTCGAGATCGACCCCACCGCCGACTTCGGTGTCTACCTGCACGTGCCGTTCTGCCGCGTGCGGTGCGGGTACTGCGACTTCAACACCTACACCGCCAGCGAGTTGCGCGGCGCCCGGCAAGACGACTTCGCCGACACGCTGAACGCCGAGGTGCGTCTGGCGGGGGCAGTGATGGATGCCGCGGGCGGTCGCCGCTCGGCATCCACCGTCTTCTTCGGGGGAGGCACGCCCACCCTGCTGCCGCCGGGGGATCTGGCGCGCATGCTCGACGCGGTGCGCGGGGAGTTCGGCATCCGCGACAACGCCGAGGTCACGGTCGAGGCCAACCCCGACACGGTCGACGACGCCATGGCGCGCACCCTCGCCGACGCCGGCGTGAACCGTCTGTCGATCGGCATGCAGTCGGCTCGGCCGCACGTGCTCGCCGCCCTCGACCGCACGCACGATCCCGCCAACGTGGCCACGGCCGTCGCCGCGGCCCGACGCGCGGGTCTCGACGTCTCGCTCGACCTCATCTACGGCGCGCCGGGGGAGTCGCTCGACGACTGGCGCGCCTCTCTCGAGGCGGCCACGGCCCTCGAACCCGACCACATCTCGGCCTACGCGCTGATCGTCGAAGACGGCACCAAGCTCGCTCGCCAGATCCGCTCCGGCGTGGTCGCTGAGCCCTCCGACGACCTGCAGGCCGACATGTACGAGCTCGCCGACGACCTGCTCGCCGCCGCCGGCTACGACTGGTACGAGGTGTCGAACTGGTCGCGCGGCGTCGAGCACCGCTCGCGCCACAACCTCGCGTACTGGCGGGGGACCGACTGGTGGGGCTTCGGGCCGGGCGCGCACAGCCACGTCGCGGGGCTGCGCTGGTGGAACGTCAAGCACCCCGCCGCCTACGCCCAACGCCTCGCCGCCGTCGAGTCGCCCGCGGCCGCGCGGGAGCGCCCCGACGAGACCGCGCGTCGGCTGGAGTCGGTGCTGCTGCGCAGCCGCATCCGCGAGGGTCTGGCGGTGTCGGAGATCCTCGGCGAGGGCCGCAAGAGTGTCGCCGCGCTCATCGCCGACGGGTTGATCGAGGGGGCGGATGCCGTGCACGGGCGCATCGTGCTGACCCGGCGCGGACGCCTGCTCGCCGACGCCGTGGTGCGGGCGCTCACGGTCTGAGCGTCGCGCGGGCGCTCCCGCGGCGGCCTCCGCGAGCCGCCCGGCGCAGTGTCGGGGCTATCCCGTAGAATTGGCACTCAAGAGACGCGAGTGCCAGACGGGAGGAGCATCGCATGGTGTCGGAACGTGGCCTTCAGGTGCTCCGCGCGATCGTGCAGGACTACGTCGACACGCGTGAGCCGGTCGGCAGCAAAGCCATCGTCGAGCGCCACGCCTTCGGGGTGTCGGCCGCGACGATCCGCAACGACATGGCCCTGCTCGAAGACGAAGACCTCATCGTCGCCCCGCACACCTCGTCGGGGCGCGTGCCCACCGACAAGGGCTACCGCGTGTTCGTCGACCACCTCGCCGAGCTCCGTCCGCTCTCGGGTGCACAGCGCAGCGCCATCACGTCGTTCCTCGACGAGGCCGGCGACCTCGACGACCTCCTCGCCCGCACGGTGCGCGCACTCACTCAGCTGACCGGTCAGGTCGCCATCGTGCAGTACCCCTCGTTCGCCCGGGCCAACGTCTCGCACGTCGAGCTCGTCGCCCTCGGCGGCCCCCGCGTGCTGGTCATTCTCGTGACCGACACCGGCCGTGTCTCGCAGCGCATCTCGTTCGTGCCCGTCGAGCCGAGCGAGGCCGACGTCACCCAGCTGCGGGCCCGCGTGAGCGGTCTGCTGGTTGGCCGCAGCGTCGCCGACAGCTCCCAGCGGGTGGCCGCGGCCCTGGCCGACGGCCCCCGCCCCGGGGTCGTCGTCGACGCCCTCGCCGACGCCGTGCTGCGCGTGGTCGGCGAAGAACTCGAGGAGTTCCGGCAGGATCGCCTCGTCATGGCCGGTGCCGCGACGCTCGCCAAGCGCGAGCAGGACTTCCGCGGCAGCATCTACCCGCTGCTCGAGGCCATCGAAGAGCAGGTGACGCTGCTGCGCCTCATGAGCGAGATGGTCGCCGACGAGCAGGGCCTGTCGGCCAGCATCGGGCGGGAGAACGAGCCGTTCGGCCTCGTCGAGGCCTCGGTGCTCGCCAGCCGCTACGACGGCTCCACCGGCGGAGCGCGCGTCGGACTCCTGGGTCCCATGCGCATGGACTACTCCTCGAACCTCGCGGCGGTCCGTGCCGTCGCGCACTATCTGACCCGGATGCTCGAAGACGACGACAGCTCTCGTTGACTTTCGAGAGATCGAGCACCCCAAAGAGAACAACCCCGCGTGAGCGGGCAGGAAGGCGATTGTGGCTGACCACTACGAGGTCCTGGGTGTCGAACGCGACGCCAGCCCCGAAGACATCAAGAAGGCGTACCGCCGTCTGGCGCGCCAGTTGCACCCCGACGTCAACCCGGGAGAAGACGCCTCCGAGCGCTTCAAGCTCGTCACGCACGCCTACGACGTGCTGAGCGACCCCGAGCAGCGCCGCCGCTACGACATGGGCGGCGACCAGAGCCCGTTCGGTGGCGGGGGAGCAGCCGGCTTCGGCGGCTTCAGCGACATCTTCGAGACGTTCTTCGGCGGCGCGCAAGCGGGCGGCGGCGGTCGCGGTCCCCGTCCGCGCTCGCGCCGGGAGCGCGGACAGGACGCCCTCGTGCGCGTCACGCTCCAGCTCGGCGACGTCGTCTTCGGCGCCCACCGCGACCTCGAGGTCGACACGGCGGTGCTGTGCGAGACCTGCAAGGGCGCGTGCACGCAGCCCGGCACGAGCGAGGTCACCTGCGACATCTGCCACGGCTCGGGTCACGTGCAGCGCACCGTGCGCAGCCTGCTCGGCAACGTCGTCACCAGCGCCCCCTGCACCGTGTGCCAGGGCCACGGCACGACGATCCCGTACCCCTGCGGAACATGCCAGGGCCAGGGCCGCGTGCGCGCGCGCCGCACGGTCTCGGTCGACATCCCCGCCGGCGTCGAGTCGGGCCTGCGCCTGCAGCTGCCCGGTTCGGGTGAGGTCGGCCCCGCGGGCGGACCCAACGGCGACCTCTACCTCGAGATCACCGTCGAGGCTCACGAGGCGTTCAGCCGCGAGGGCGACGACCTCGTCGCAACCCTCGAGGTGTCGATGCCGGATGCCATCCTCGGAGCAAACGCGACGATCGAGTCCCTCGACGGAAGCGTCGACCTCGAAGTGCGCCCCGGCGTGCAGTCGGGCGACGTGCTGACCATCAAGGGCCGCGGAATCACCCCGCTGCGCGGCACCCAGCGCGGCGACCTCAAGGTCGGCGTGCACGTGGTGACGCCCACGCGCCTCGACAACCGCGACCGCGCCCTCATCGAGGAGTTCGCCAAGCGCACCAAGGCTCCCAAGCCGCGCCTGGCCGAGCACCAGCAGGGCATGTTCAGCAAGTTCCGCGACCGCTTCCGGCACTGACCGTGGCGCTGCACTTCGTCACCGACGAGGCGGGTGGCGCCCAGCCCGGCGACACCGTCGAGCTCACCGGATCCGAGGCGCACCACGCCGCCGCCGTGCGTCGCGTGCGCGTCGATGAGGCGGTGACGCTCGGCGACGGCCGCGGAGCCTGGCTGTCGGGCGTCGTCACCGCGGCGTCGCCGAAGCAGGTCGAGGTGCGGGTGACCGGCCGCGAGGTCGTACCCGCGCCGTCACCGCGCTTCGTTCTCGTGCAGGCGCTGGCCAAGGGCGACCGCGACGAGCTCGCCGTGCAGGCGGCGACCGAGCTCGGCGTCGACGTGATCGTGCCGTGGCAGGCGTCGCGCAGCGTCTCGCGGTGGGATGCGAAGGCCGATAAGGGCCTCGCCCGCTGGCGCACGATCGTTCGCGAGGCGGCCAAGCAGGCGCACCGGGCGTGGATCCCCGAGGT
This sequence comes from Microbacterium algihabitans, assembly GCF_032464975.1. Lineage (NCBI taxonomy): Bacteria > Bacillati > Actinomycetota > Actinomycetes > Micrococcales > Microbacteriaceae > Microbacterium > Microbacterium algihabitans. The sequence goes on along the minus strand of NZ_JAWDIU010000002.1, from coordinate 53,562 downwards.
CGAGACGGTGGCCCGCACGGCCGACCTCGTGCGTCTCGCCGAGACCTCGCTCGTGCTGGTGCTGGAGCCCTCGGCATCCGACCGTCTCACGTCCGTCGCGGCGGAAGCCTCCGACGGGCGCGACGTCGTGCTCGTGGTCGGCCCCGAGGGGGGCATCGCACCCGAGGAGCTTTCGGCATTGGCCGACGCCGGCGCTCGACTCGTGCGCCTGGGCGACACGGTGCTGCGCACCTCGACCGCGGGTGCCGCGGCGATCTCGGTGCTGTCGGCGGCGCACGGGCGCTGGTGACCCGACCCTCCGCTCGCGATCTCGGCGGTTCGCGGTCCTCTCTCCGGTTCAGGGCGGATTCCGCATGTCGGGGCGTGAATTGTGCGCCCCGCAAAACAGATCCCGCCCCGAACCAGCGGTGTCGGCGCCCGGCTCTCTCATCTCCCGGTTTGGGGCGGATTCCGCATGTCGGGGCGTGAATTCTGCGCCCCGAACGACGGAATCCGCCCCGAACCGCGCGAGGAAGCCACGCGCCGCGCATCGGCGCAACGGCCCCGCCTCGATGTCGGAGGCCCTCACTAGACTGGATGCCATGAGCGAACCGTCGATCTTCACGCGCATCCTGCAGGGCGAGATCCCCGCCGAGATCGTCGCCGAGACCGAGAACGCCTTCGCGATCCGCGACATCGCGCCGCAGGCGCCGGTGCACCTGCTGGTGATCCCCAAGACGCAGCAGTACCGCAACGTCGTCGAACTCGCCGCGGGCGACCCCGACCTGCTCACCGAGGTCATCGGCCTCGCGAACTCCGTCGCCGCGGAGCACTCCGACGGCGACTTCCGTCTGATCTTCAACACCGGCGAGGGCGCCGGTCAGACCGTCTTCCATGTGCACGCCCACGTCCTCTCGGGTGGCCTGAACGAAAAGAGCCTGGGTGGCTGATTCCCCCGAAGAAACCGTCTCCGACCGCATCGAGGTCGACGGCGTGGCCATGGTGCAACTGCTCGGCCCGCAGGACCGCCTGCTGCGCGTGGTCGAGAAGGAGCACCCCGACGTCGACGTGCACGTGCGCGGCAACGAGATCACGCTCTCGGGCACGCCCGACGCGGTGCGCGCCGCCCGCGGCCTCGTCGACGAGCTGCTCAGCATGACCCGCTCGGGTCACGGCCTCGACCCGGCCGACGTGACCAGCTCGAACCGGATGCTGCGCTCCGACGGCGGACCCCGTCCGTCCGAGGTCATGGGCGAGGCGATCCTGTCGTCGCGCGGAAAGACCATCCGGCCCAAGACCGCGGGCCAGAAGGAGTACGTCGACGCGATCGACGAGAACACGATCGTGTTCGGCATCGGCCCCGCCGGTACCGGCAAGACCTACCTCGCGATGGCCAAGGCCGTGCAGGCGCTGCAGCGCAAAGAGGTCACGCGCATCATTCTCACGCGTCCCGCCGTCGAGGCGGGGGAGCGGCTCGGGTTCCTCCCCGGCACGCTCACCGACAAGATCGACCCCTACCTGCGGCCGCTCTACGACGCGCTGAACGAGATGATGGATCCCGAGATCGTCCCCAAGCTCATGGCGACGGGCACGATCGAGGTCGCACCGCTGGCCTACATGCGCGGGCGCACGCTGAACGACTCGTTCGTCGTGCTTGACGAGGCGCAGAACACCACGCCCGAGCAGATGAAGATGTTCCTCACGCGCCTCGGCTTCGGCACCCGCATGGTCGTCACCGGCGACATCACCCAGGTCGACCTGCCGCAGGGCGCGTCCGGTCTTCGTCTGGTGACGCGTGTGCTCGACGACATCGACGACATCCACTTCTCGCGCCTCACCAGCGACGACGTCGTGCGCCACAACCTCGTCGGGCGCATCGTCGACGCGTACAGCGAATACGACGAGAAGCGTCTGGCCGCTCGACGCGAGCGCGACGAGGCCTCCGAATTCGCCACCCGTGCGGAGCGACGCGGCCCCGGTGCCGCCGGTCCCCGCGATCACCTCCCGAGACGAAACCGCTCATGACGATCGAGATCAACAACGAATCCGACCACCAGGTCGACGAACAGGTGCTGCTGCGCCTCATGGAGTACAACCTCCAGGAGCTGCACGTCAGCCCCGACGCCGACGTGGCCATCGTGCTCGTCGACGAGGGCGCCATGGAGTCCCTCCACGTGCAGTGGATGGACGAGCCCGGCCCCACCGACGTGCTGAGCTTCCCGATGGACGAGCTGCGTCCGGGATCCGAAGACGCTCCGACCCCCGCGGGTCTGCTCGGCGACATCGTGCTGTGCCCGGCGGTGGCCGAGACGCAGGCCGTCGCCGCCAAGCACTCCACGCTCGACGAGCTGATCCTGCTCACCACGCACGGGCTGCTCCACCTGCTCGGATTCGACCACGCCGAGCCCGACGAAGAACGCGAGATGTTCGGCCTGCAGCGCGAACTGATCACCGGCTTCCAGGCCGTCGAGCGCCAACGCCGCGCATGACCGAAGCACTGCTGCTCGTCGCGGCACTGCTGCTGGTGGCCTTCGGCGGTCTCATGGCGGCCTCCGAGGCGGCGCTGGGCGTGACCTCGCGCACCGACCTGCTCGAGCTCGGCTCTTCGGGGCGCAACGCGCGCTCGCTGCGCCGCATCGCCGACGACCCGAGCGCGCACGTGACGGCGGTGGTCTTCATCCGCGTGCTCGCCGAGACGACGGCCGCGGTGCTCGTCACGGCCGCCTTCATGCTCATCTTCGACAACATCTGGCTCGCGGTGATCACCGCGGCCGTGCTCATGACGGGCATGTCGTTCGTCGCGGTCGGAGCGAGCCCCCGGTCGGTGGGTCGCCAGCACGCGCGCGGCCTGCTGCGCGGGGCGTCTCCGGTGATCCGCGGCATGCGCATTCTGCTCGGCCCGCTCGCCCACGGCCTCGTGGCGGTGGGCAACCGGGTGACCCCGGGCGTTCCACACTCGACCTCGTTCGCGTCGGAGGAGCAGCTGCTCAGCATCATCGACGAGGCCACCGAGAACGAACTCATCGAAGAAGACGATCGCGAGCTCATCCACTCGGTGTTCGACTTCACCGACACGTACGTGCGCGAGGTGATGGTGCCGCGCATCGACATGGTGAGCGTGGATGCCGCGGCCTCGTCCCGCGAGGCACTCGCACTGTTCCTCGAGAAGGGCGTGTCGCGCGTGCCCCTCACCGACGACGAGGCCGACGACGTCGTGGGCGTGCTGTACCTGAAAGACCTGGTGCAGTTCGGTTTCCGCGACGAGGCGGGGTGGCGCGACGCGCCGATCCGCCGCATCGCGCGTCCCGCCGTGTTCGTGCCCGAGTCGATGAAGGCAGAGACCCTGCTGCAGCAGATGAAGAAAGACGCGGTGCACGTGTGCCTCGTCGTCGACGAATACGGCGGCGTCGCGGGCCTCGTGACCCTCGAAGACCTCATCGAAGAGCTCGTGGGCGAGATCGCCGACGAGTACGACGCCCCCTCGACCGAGGTCGTGGAACTGCCCGACGGCCGCTATCGCGTGAATGCGCGTCTGGGCCTCGACGAGGTCGGCGACCTGTTCGGCCTCGAGCTCGACGACGAGGAAGTCGACTCGATCGGCGGTCTGCTGGGTAAGGCCCTCGGCCGCATCCCGCAGCCCGGAGCCACCGCCGAGCACGACGGCCTCATCATGACCGGTGGAGCCTCGCGCGGCCGCAACCGCGGAATCGCGACGGTGATCGTGGAGCGGGCTGAGACGATGGACGATGAAGACGCCGAGGCCGACGCCTCGTCGCGTGAGAGGAACGACAGATGACCGACACCCGATCTGGTTTCGTGACCTTCGTGGGCCGGCCGAACGTCGGCAAGTCCACGCTGACCAACGCCCTCGTGGGCGAGAAGGTCGCCATCACCAGCGAGAAGCCGCAGACGACCCGCCGCGCCATCCGCGGCATCGTCAACCGTCCGGGCGGCCAGCTCGTGGTGGTCGACACCCCTGGCATCCACCGTCCCCGCACCCTGCTGGGGCAGCGACTCAACGACCTCGTCGAGCAGGTGCTCGGCGACGTCGACGTGATCGCGTTCTGCGCCCCGGCGACCGAGAAGGTCGGCCCCGGCGATCGCCGCATCGCCGAGTCGCTCTCGGGCTACCCGCGTGCGAAGAAGGTCGCCCTGGTGACGAAGACCGATGCCGCGACGCGTGATCAGATCACCGAGCGCCTCGTCGAGGTCGACGCGTTGCGCGAGGACTGGGCGGCGGTCATCCCGCTCTCGGCCGTGACGAACGATCAGCTCGACGTGTTGAGCGACGAGCTCCTCGCGCTCATGCCCGTGGGCCCCGCCCTCTACGCCGACGACGTCACGACCGACGAGACGCTCGAAGACCGCATCGCCGAGATGATCCGCGAAGCCGCCCTGCACGGCGTGCGCGACGAGCTGCCGCACTCGATCGCGGTGACCGTCGACGACGTGGCCAAGCGCGAAGACAGCGACCTCACCGACGTGTGGGCCAACATCGTCGTCGAGCGCGACAGCCAGAAGGCGATCATCATCGGCAAGAAGGGCTCGCGCCTCGCCGATGTCGGAGCCCGCGCACGCGCCGGCATCGAGCCGCTCGTCGGCGGCCGCGTCTACCTCTCGCTCCACGTCCGCGTGGCCAAGGAGTGGCAGCGCGATCCGAAGCAGCTGGGGCGCCTCGGCTTCTGAGCGCTTCCGCAGGACATCCGACGCCGGGGGCTACGCTCAGCGGCGACGACCCGAAACGAAAGGCGTGACCATGGCGAAGAGGTGGACGGCTCCGGCTCCCGGGCCCATCGATCAGTGGAGCTTCGACGAGGTCGAGGTCGCGGCCCCCGGCTCGGGCGAGGTCACGATCCGCGTCCACGCGGCGGGCGTCAACCCGGCAGACGCGAAGCACGTCGCCTCGGCGCGTCCCGGCGCCGAGTTCCCCGTGCCGATCGGCTACGAGCTCTCGGGCGAGGTCACGGCCGTCGGCCCCGATGCCCTCGGCGGCTCCGGTGAGCTGACGGTCGGCGATGAGGTCGTCGCTTTCCGCGTGCAGGGCGCCTACGCGACCGACATCACGGTTCCGGCCCGCGACGTGTTCGCCAAGCCCGCGGCCCTCTCTCACCCCGAGGCGGCGAACCTCCTGCTCGCGGGCACCACCGCGGCCGAGATGATCCAGGTCACCCGCGTCACCGAGGGCGAGACGGTGCTGTTGCACGCCGCCTCCGGCGCGGTGGGTGTGAGCCTCCTGCAGCAGGCGCGCGAGCTCGGCGTCCGCGTGATCGGCACGGTGGGTCCGGATGCCGAGGACTCGGCCGAACGCGTCCGTCGCTACGGCGGCATCCCGGTGGCCTACGGTGACGGCCTGCGCGAGCGCGTCGAAGAGGCGGCCGAGGGCGCTCCGATCGCCGCCGCGTGGGACGCCGTGGGCACCGACGAGGCCATCGACGTCTCGCTCGCCCTCGTGGCGGAGCGCGACCGCATCGTGACGATCGTCGATCCCGAGCGCGCGAAGGCCGACGGGTTCCTCTGGATCGCCGGAGCACGGCCCGAGAGCGCCCGCTTCCGCGACATCGCGCGTGCGCGGGTGCTGGAGCTCGCGGCATCCGGAGCCCTCGAGGTGCCCGTCGCGCGCACCTACCCGCTCGACGAGGCCGTCGAGGCCGTGCGGTTCGTCATGGACGGCCACCCGGGCGGCAAGGTCGCCCTGCTGCCGTGAGCGCGTCGCCGTTCGTCCTCCCGCCGGCGCCCGAGACCCTCGAGGTGACCCGCGAGCGGGTGCGCCTGCGCCCGTTCGAAGAGCGCGACCTCGACGCCATGGCGACGTACCGCGGTGACGCCGATGTGTGCCGCTACCTCCCGTTCCAGCCGCAGACCCCCGACGACATCCGGCACCGCAACGGTCATCTGATGGGCGGGACGAGTCTCGAGGGCGAGCGTGGCGGCGTGATGCTCGTGATCGAGCGCGTCGACGATGGCGCGGTGATCGGCGACCTCGTGCTCTTCCACCTCGACGCCGAGGCCGGGTCGGCCGAGGTGGGCTGGGTCGTCAGCCCCGCGGCATCCGGTCAGGGCCTGGCGACCGAAGCGGTGCGCGCGCTCATCGACACGGCCTTCGAGGTGTACGGCCTGCGCCGGCTCGTCGCACAGATCGACGCCGACAACCTCCGCTCCACGGCCCTCGCCGAGCGCCTCGGCATGCGACGCGAAGCGCACTTCGTCGAGAAGGAGTGGTTCAAGGGCCGCTGGAGCGACCTGCTCGTGTACGCCGTGCTCGACCACGAGTGGGCGGCCGCCCGACGGAGCGCCTCGTGAGGGACTGCTACGATCGCTGCATGCGCTTCGGTGGCCAGCTTCTTCTTAGTTGCCGCGACGAGTCCTCGATCTAAGGGCCTTCCTCGTCGCGGAGATCGTCGTCGGCCCCACCGAACGAATCTAAAGAAGCGACACATCATGAAGAACACCCAGAAGCCCACGTCCGCTCCGGTGCACAAGTACCGTCCCTTCCACGAGCAGATCCGGGTCGACCTGCCCGATCGCACGTGGCCGTCCAAGCGCATCGAGGTCGCACCCCGCTGGTGCGCCGTCGACCTGCGCGACGGCAACCAGGCGCTGATCGACCCGATGAGCCCCGAGCGTAAGCGGGTCATGTTCGACCTGCTGGTCAAGATGGGCTACAAGGAGATCGAGGTCGGGTTCCCGAGCGCGAGCCAGACCGACTTCGACTTCGTCCGTCAGCTCATCGACGAGAACCTGATCCCCGACGACGTCACCATCCAGGTGCTGACGCAGGCGCGCGAGCACCTGATCGCCCGCACCTATGAGGCGATCGCCGGCGCCAAGCAGGCCATCGTGCACCTGTACAACTCCACGAGCGTGCTGCAGCGCGAGGTCGTGTTCCGCACCGACGAGCAGGGCATCGTCGACATCGCGCTCGAGGGCGCGCGCCTGTGCAAGAAGTACGAGGCGACGATTCCCCAGACCGAGGTCTACTACGAGTACTCGCCCGAGAGCTACACGGGAACCGAGCTCGAGTTCGCCCTGCGCATCTGCAACGAGGTGCTCGAGGTCTTCGAGCCGACCCCCGAGCGCAAGGTCATCCTGAACCTGCCCGCCACGGTCGAGATGGCCACTCCCAACGTCTACGCCGACTCGATCGAGTGGATGTCGCGTCACCTGAACCACCGCGAGAACGTCATCCTGTCGCTGCACCCGCACAACGATCGCGGCACCGCCGTGGCCGCCGCGGAGCTGGGCTACATGGCCGGGGCCGACCGCATCGAGGGCTGCCTGTTCGGCAACGGTGAGCGCACAGGCAACGTCGACCTGGTCGCCCTGGGCGTCAACCTGCTGACGCAGGGCATCGACCCGCAGATCGACTTCAGCGACATCGATCAGGTCAAGCGCACCGTCGAGTACTGCAACCAGCTGCCGGTTCCCGAGCGCAGCCCCTGGGCCGGCGACCTCGTTTTCACCGCGTTCAGCGGGTCGCACCAGGACGCCATCAAGAAGGGCTTCGAGGCGATGGAAGCCCGCGCGGCCGCCGAGGGCAAGACCGTCGACGAGATCGAGTGGGCGGTTCCGTACCTGCCGATCGACCCGAAAGACCTGGGCCGGTCGTACGAGGCCGTCATCCGCGTCAACTCGCAGTCGGGCAAGGGCGGCGTCGCCTACCTGCTGAAGGCCGACCATGCGATCGACCTGCCCCGCAAACTCCAGATCGAGTTCTCGGGTGTCGTGCAGGCCCGCACCGACGCCGAGGGCGGCGAGGTCTCGAGCGCGCAGATCTGGGACATCTTCAACGACGAGTATCTGCCCTCGACGGTCGACGACCAGCGCTGGGGCCGCTTCGAGCTGCTGTCGACGCGCTCGTCGAGCGACATGTCGGGCGACGTGCACCTCGACGTCTCGCTGCGCGACGGTGACACCACGCACCCGGCTTCGGCCGTTGGCAACGGTCCCGTCGCAGCCTTCCTCGAGATCGTGCGCGCGCAGGGGTTCGATGTGACTCTGTACGACTACGTCGAGCACGCTCTCAGCTCGGGCGGCGACGCGCAGGCGGCCGCCTATGTCGAGCTGCAGGTCGACGACCAGCGCCTGTGGGGCGTCGGCATCGACGGTGACATCTCGACCGCGTCTCTCAAGGCGATCGTGTCGGGCGTCAACCGCGCGATCCGCACCCGTCAGGACTCGGGCGCCCTGGCCGGCGTCTGACCCGCACCGAAGAGAAGACGACCGTGGCCTACGCCCACGGACACCACGAGAGCGTGCTGCGCTCCCACGCGGTGCGCACCGTCGCCGACTCGGCGGCCTACCTGGTGTCTTCGTTGTCCGCCGGCACCCGCATCCTCGATGTGGGTGCCGGCCCCGGCTCCATCACCGTCGACCTCGCCGACCGGGTCTTCCCGGGAGAGGTCGTCGGGGTGGATGCCGCGTCCGACGTCGTCGAGGTGGCCCGCGCCGCCGCGGGGGAGCGCACGAACGTGACCTTCCGCACGGGCGACGCCTACGCCCTCGACGTGCCCGACGCCTCGTTCGACGTCGTGCACGCCCACCAGGTGCTGCAGCACCTCGAGCGGCCGGTCGACGCCCTGCGGGAGTTCTGCCGCGTCGCCGGGCCGGACGGCCTCGTCGCGGTGCGCGACGTCGACTACGGCGGGGTGATCTGGCATCCGCTCATCCCCGCCCTCGACGACTGGCTCGAGATCTATCACGGCGTGCACCGCGGGTCGTCGGGCGAGCCCGATGCGGGTCGGCGTCTCAAGGCATGGGCGCGCGAGGCGGGGTTCACCCGCATCGAGGCGAGCGCGAGCGTGTGGGTGTTCGACACGCCCGAAAAGCGCGCGTGGTGGGGCGGCATGTGGGCCGACCGCGTACTCGCCTCGGCGTTCGCCGGGCATGCGAAGCGGCTCGGTCTCGCCGACGACGCGCAGCTGCAGCGCATCTCGGACGCGTGGCGCGAGTGGGCCGAGCACCCCGACGGGTGGATCCTGCTGCCGCACGGCGAGGTTCTCGCCCGCTGGTGATCGCGAGGGGGCGTCGATGCGAGGATGAAACCGTGATCCGCGTCGACGCCCTCTACCGCTATCCCGTGAAGGGCTTCACGCCCGAGAAGCGCGACAGCCTCGTCATCCAGGACGACGGCCGCGTGCAGGGCGACCGCTCGCTCGTCTTCCGCTTCGCCGATGCCCTCGAGCCGGCGGATGCCACGTTCCCCAAGAGCCGCGGACTCGCGCTCATGACCTTCCCGACGCTGGCGCGCGTCGACCTCACCCTCGACGACGAGGCGCTGACGCTGCGGCTGCAGGTCGACGACATCGACGTCACCGCCGATCTCAGCGACGAGGGCCGTGCCCGACTCAGCGCGGCGATCACCGCCTACCTGCGCACGACGAGCGATGCGAAGCTGCTCGAGGCCGACGGCATCCTGCCCCTCGGTCTTCTCGGCGACGGCCGCACCGCACGCTTCCAGGACCGACCGCGCGGATTCATCTCGCTGCACGGCGCGGCCTCGGTCGAGGAGGTGGATGCCGCGGTGCCGGCGCCCGTCGACGACCGCCGCTTCCGCTCGAACATCGTCCTCGGCGGCACCGCGCCGTGGGCCGAGCTCGAGTGGCACGGCCGCGTGCGGATCGGCGAGGTGGAGTTCGAGGTGCAGAAGCCGATCAAGCGCTGCGCTGCGATCACCGCGAACCCCGACACGGGTGTGCGCGACGCCCGGCTGCTGCGGGTGCTGACGACGGAGTTCGGTCAGTCCGAGCCGACGCTGGGAATCCTGTTGCTGCCGGTCGCCGATGGGGGCACGATCCGGGTCGGCGACGAGGTCACGCCGCTCGGCTGACGCGCGCGGGGGTCAGAGCCCGGCTCACTCCGGCTCATCCATGCGGATGATCGGGATGCCGGTGGTCTCGACCGCGACCTTGCGGCGGTAGAGCTTGCGCTGCTCGGGCAGTGATAGGTCGAACAGCACGGCGAGCACGCGGATGACCGTCGTGACCGCCACGCCGATCACGGCGGCGACCGGCAGCGGCACGCCGAACGCCGCGACGGTCGCCAGCACCGCGCATCCGCCGCCGGCCGCCACGGCGTAGAGCGAGCCGACGTGCATGATGGCGACCGGCAGGCCCATGAGCACGTCGCGCAGCACGCTGCCCCCGGCCGCGGCGAGCACGCCGACGAACACCGCGGGCACGGCCGGCATGCCGAGGGCGAGCGCCTTCGAGGTGCCGAACGCGCCGAACAGCCCGATCACCACCGCGTCGAGCATGACGATCGCACGGTTCAGGCGTTGGAAGATCCCCGACAGCAGCATGCCGACGATCGAGGCGAGCGTCGCGGTGATGAGGTACCAGTTGCTCTGCAGGGTCGCGGGGGTGAGCCCCAGCAGCAGGTCGCGGATGAGACCACCGCCCATTCCGAGCAGGATGCCGATGATCGCCACCCCGAGCAGGTCGAGGCGCCGCTGGCCCTGGAAGCCGGAGGCGAACAGCGCACCCTGCACACCGCCCAGGGCGACGGCGGTGAGATCCGCCCACAGCGGGATGACGAAGACGGACTCGTTCACGGTATCCATTCTCCGGGACGCGCGCGATCGGCGTGCGGAGGCGCGTGCGCGGCGATGGAGATACGCGGGTCACCGTGGTGCCCGCGGTGTGTAGCACCCGGGCCGCGTCGCCGTCCAGCGAGAGCGCGAGCAGCTGGGATGCGTTTTCATCGAGGGCAGGGGGCCGATTCGGTGCGCCCGGAACGTCGATGCGACCACGAGTCGCCGGGGGAGACTGCAGATGCACTGGGGGGCGAATTCGAGCGTGGCGGTGGCCATGCTCATCGCGGGGGCCATCACCGCGATCGTGACGGCGATCATCCGACGTTCACCGTCGGCGGCGACGGCGCGGGCGACACGAGAGGGCGTGCTGTTCGTCGTGTCGACCCGGAAGTGGCAGCGCGTCCTGATCCGCACGGTCGGCATCGCGGTCATCGTGCTCGGCAGCATCCTGCTCCTGGCCGCGGCGGGGGTGAAGGATCCCGAGACGAGCATGGTCATCGCCGGGGCGGCGATGTTCGTCGGCGGCACCCTCTTCGTGTTCCTGGCGCGGGGGATGAAACGCATGCGACTGGAGGTCGCCCCCGACCTGGTGTGGTCGTTCGGTCTGGTGCGCGGACCGAACGCGGTGCCGGTGGCCGAGATCACCCGGTTGGAGCCCAACCCCGGCGACCGGTTCGGCGGCATCCTCGCGAAGACGGAGGGCACGACCCGATTCGGCGCGACCCGACTCATGCTGGGCTACCCTCAGCTGATCGACTTCCTGCAGCACACCCGCCCCGACCTGCCGATTCCCGACGGGTCGTGGCCCCTGCAGCAGAGAGCGGCGACCCCCCGCTGATCCAAGCGGCGCGCCACGGCGCTGCGCAGGCCGCTCACGGGTGGGCGGGCCGATAATGGACTGTGCCCACCTACCGCGACGAGGTCGTGGTCCTGCGTACCCACAAGCTCGGGGAGGCGGACCGCATCCTCACCCTGCTCAGTCGCCGCAACGGCAAGATCCGTGCGGTCGCGAAGGGCGTGCGCCGCACCTCGTCGAAGTTCGGGTCGCGTCTCGAGCCGTTCATGGTCGCCGACGTGCAGCTGTTCAAGGGACGCAACCTCGACATCGTGCAGCAGGCCGAGTCGCTGGGTTCGTACGGGGCCGAGATCGTGGCCGACTACGACGTGTACACGACCGCCAGCGCCATGGTCGAGACCGCCGATCGCCTGAACGAGGCCGAGGCGACGCCCCAGCAGTACCTGCTGCTGGTCGGTGGGCTGCGGTCACTGGCCCGCGGCGAGCACTCCGAGCGCAGCGTGCTCGACTCGTACCTGTTGCGCGCCATGGCCCTGTCGGGCTGGGCTCCCGGGCTCACCGAGTGCGCGCGCTGCGGCACCGTCGGCGACCACGACTACTTCCTCCCGCAGCTCGGCGGCGTCGTCTGCTCGACCTGCGCCCCGGCGGGCTCGCCACGCGTCGCGCGCGACACGGTCGACATGCTCCGCGCCCTCATGGCGGGGGAATGGGACACCATCGACGCCGCCCCCGGACGCACGACGGCGGCGGCCTCGGGCCTCGTGGCCGCCTACGCGCAGTTCCACCTGGAGCGCGGCATCCGTTCCCTCTCGCACCTGGAGTCCCATCGATGACACCCAAGCCGTTCACGCACCGCGACGCCGTGCCGTACCGCCCCCTCGACTGGACGGGCGAGTACCCGCCGGCCTTTCCGAAGGGCGCGGTTCCCGAGCACGTCGCGATCGTGATGGACGGCAACGGTCGCTGGGCCAACCGCCAGGGACTCACCCGCGTCGAGGGCCACCGTGCGGGCGAGGCGGCTCTGCTCGACGTCGTCGCCGGCGCGATCCAGGCGGGCGTGAAGCACCTGTCGGTCTACGCCTTCTCCACCGAGAACTGGTCGCGCTCACCCGACGAGGTGCGCTTCCTCATGGGGTTCAACCGCGAGGTGCTGCACCGCCGCCGCGATCAGCTCAACGAGTGGGGTGTGCGCATCCGCTGGTCGGGCCGCAAGCCGCGCCTGTGGGGCTCGGTCATCAAGGAGCTTCAGCACGCCGAGCGCCTCACCGAGGGCAACTCGACGCTGACGCTGACGATGTGCGTCAACTACGGCGGTCGGGTCGAGATCGTGGATGCCGTGCGCCGCATCGGCGACGACATCGCGTCGGGCAAGCTCAAGCCGTCGGCCGTGACCGAGAAGCTCATCCGCAAGAACCTGTACCAGCCCGACATGCCCGACGTCGACCTGTTCGTGCGCTCGAGCGGCGAGCAGCGCACCTCGAACTTCCTGCTGTGGGAGTCGGCGTACGCCGAGATGGTGTTCCTCGACACCCTCTGGCCCGATTTCCGCCGCACGCACCTGTGGGACGCCATCGGGCACTACCAGTCGCGCGACCGCCGCTTCGGCGGGGCGGTCGACAAGCCGACGGCGTGACGCACTAGGGGACGAGTTCCGCGCGCAGCGAGGCTGCCGCCTCCATCGCGACCCGACGCATGGCCTCTCGCGTCTGCCCCCCGATGTGCGGGGTCACGACGACGTCGGCGCGACTGCGGAGCGGATGATCGGCGGGCATCGGCTCGACCTCCGAGACGTCGAGACCCGCACCGGCGACCTCGTCCGTCTCGAGCGCCGCGAACAGCGCACACTCGTCGACGACTCCACCGCGCGAGGTGTTGAGCACGACGGCGTGCGACCGCATCCGCCGGAACTGCGCGGTGGAGAGCAGGCCGCGCGTCGCCGGGACGAGCGGCACGTGCACGCTCACCGCATCGGACTGCTCCAGCAGCTCGTCGAGCGACCGCGGCTCGGCGCCTGCCGTCCGCACCTCTTCGTCGCTGAGACCCGGGTCGTACGCGAGAACGCGCATTGCGAACCCGCCCTGTCCGATCCGCGCCACGTGCCGCGCGATGCGTCCGAAGCCGATGAGACCCAGCGTCGACCCGCTGAGCTCACCCCCGATCAGATCGGCGCGGTCTCCCCGACCGCTCACGGCGGCGCCGATGCCCCGCCGCACAGCCAGGAGCAAGGCGATGGCGTGCTCGGCGACCGAGAGCACGTTCGCCTCGGGGGTCGTCGTGATCCGGATGCCGTGTTCTCGAGCGAACGCCGTGTCCACGGTGTCGGTGCCGACACCGTGGCGCGCCACGATGCGCAATCGGGGCATGCGGCTCAGCTGCCGCGCGTCGAGGCGGGCCGTGCGCAGCAGAACCCCCTGCACGAGGGGAGCGACCGCGTCTTCGTTCGCGGGCTCAGCGCCCCAGCCGCGGCGCACGTCGGCCCACGTCTCGAGGTCGGCTACCGCGTCGGCGTGCACCTCGCGGGGGATCCACACGACCGGCCGGCCGGCACTGGTCTCAGCCACGGGGCGTCAGAGCGCGATTCGCGGCCCGGCGTTCGGCTTCGCCGCGCACGAGCTCGTCGGCGGCGGCGGTGACCTCGGCGATGCGCTCGCGCGGGACGACCGCGACTCCGTCGGCGTCGCCGACGACCCAGTCGCCCGGCGCCACGGGCACGCCGCCGAGCGCGACCGTCTCGCCCAGCCGGTAGGGACCGGTCTTCCAGGGCCCGGCGGGGGTCACCGACCGCGCGAACACGGGAACGCCCACCTCCCGCAGTTCGACGGCATCGCGGGCGGCGCCGTCGAGCACGATGCCGGCCACCCCGAGCGCCTTCGCCTTCTCGGCGACGAGCTCTCCGATCAGGGCCCGCGTGTCGTCGGAGCCACCGTCGACCACGAGGATCTCACCGGCGCGGATGACCTCGAACGCCGCGTGCACTCCCTTGTTGTCACCGGGTCGGGTGAGGACGGTGGCCGCGGGGCCCGAGACGACCGCACCCGCCCACAGCGGCGAGATGCCGCGCGCGATCCCGAAGCGCTCCATCGCATCGCCGATCGTGGCGGCAGCGTAGGCGCCGGGCGGGGGATACTCCGCGGTTTCGGAAAGAGTGCTCATCGTCGGGCGGTCCTCTCGTCGGGGTGGATTCAGTCGAGTGCGGGTGGCAGACCGGTGTGCTGCAGATCGGATGCCGCGGCCTCGAGCGCCTCGAGGAACACGCTCACGCGCTCCTCGGTGAAGCGCGCCGTGGGTCCGCCGAGACCCAGCACCACCGCGGGTCGACGGTCGTCGCCGTCGCGCACGATCACGGCGACGCCGCTGTTGCCGGGTTCGCGCGCCCCGTGCGAGACGGCGTGACGGTCGCGGGCGGCCTCTGTCACGGCCTTACGGAACGCCGCGGCCTCGACACCGGAGAGCTGGTCGACCGGGGCGGATGCGAGCACCTGCTCCGCGGCATCCGGACCGCTCGCGGCGACAAGCAGAGTCGACGAGGCGCCGACCAGGAGAGGCATCTCGTCGCCGACCTGCACGACGTGGCGGAGCGAGTAGGGGCTCGGCGACTGCGCGACGGCGACGCGGCGCATGCCGCTGCGCACGTAGAGACTCGCCGTCTCACCGGTCTCCTGCGCGAGGCGCGTCATGCGCTCCGCGGTCTCTTCGGGAACGGCCCACGCCGCCTCGGCGAACGCAGCGAGACGGATCAGGCGTGCGCCGACGGTGATGCGGCCGTCGGCCGCGTGTCGCAACATGCGCTCCCCGACGAGGGTGTCGATCATCCGCAGCACGGTGGTGCGGGGGAGGGCGCTGTCGCGCACGATCTCGGCGACCGAGAGCATCGGTCGATCGGCGGTGAAGCTCTGCAGCACCTGGAACGCCCGGGTCACGGCGCGGACGCCGCCACCCTCGGCGACGGACGTCTCGCCGCTCTCGTTGCTCGCCGACATCGTCATCCCTCTCGCGTCGCACCGGTTGCGCCCGCTCTGAGATCGAGTGTACCGTCAGGTGGACATCGGAGTCCACCAGATGGACACCCCAGTCTCCACCAGATCACGAAGGAGTGACGACGTGAGAACCAGACGCGTCCTATGGAACGCGCTCGGGATCGCTGCCACCGCCGCCCTCGTCGGCGTGGCCGCGGTGAACGCCAGCGGCTCGACCGCGGGTGCCGATCCACGGACCAAACTGACCATCATGGCCCCGGCTGCGCCCGGCGGCGGGTGGGATCTCGCTTCCCGCGAATCGCAGCAGGTCCTGCGCTCGACCTCGGTCGTCAACAACGTGCAGGTGGTGAACGTGCCCGGAGCCGGCGGCACGATCGGCCTCGGCCAGTTCGTGCAGCTCGGCGCCGATCCGACGAACCTCATGATGACCGGCACCGTCATGGAGGGCGCGATCACCGCGAACGGTTCGGCCGCAAGCCTCGCCGACACCACCCCGATCGCGCGGCTCGCGGAGGACTACATCGTCTTCATCGTCCCCGCGGATTCGCCCTTCCAGACGCTCGACGACTTCGTGCGGGCCTGGCACGAGAACCCCCACGGTCAGGCCGTCGGCGGCGGTGGCATCGGCGGCACCGACCACCTGCTCACCGGCCTCACGGCGAAGGCCGCGGGCATCGACCCGGCCGAGCTCAACTACGTCTCGTACGCCGGTGGCGGCGAGGTGCTCACCGCCCTGCTGTCGAACACGGTCGCGGTCGGCGTGAGCGGATACAACGACTTCAGCGACCAGATCGAAGCGGGCCGCCTGCGTGCGCTGGCCGTCTCTGCCGAGGAACCGGTGGCCGGTATCGACATCCCGACCTTCGTCGAACAGGGCGTCGACGTCAGCCTGCCGAACTGGCGCGGGCTGGTCGCCCCTCCCGGCATCACCGACGACCAGCGCGACGAACTCGTCGCCATCGTCGAACAGATGGCCTCGACTCCCGAATGGGAAGAGGTGCTGGAGCGCAATCGCTGGCGCGACGCGCTGCTGACCGGCACCGAGTTCGCGACCTTCATCGAAGAAGACCAAGCGCGCGTCGACGCCATCATCGAGGAGCTGGGTCTGTGAGCGGCGTCATCCCCACCGTCCCGCGCACGCATCGCGCCCGCGCCTCCGACGGGTTCTGGCGCCGTCGCACCGGACTCGTCGTCCCCGCGATCATGCTGCTGGTGGGCATCGGCCTCGTCGTCGGCACGCTCACCATGACCGTGCCGGCGAACACGGCTCCTCCGGGTCCGCAGCTGTTCCCCGCCATCGTCGCCGCCGCGGTGATCGTGCTGGCCGTGCTCCTCGCCCTCGACGTGATCCGCCGGCCCGAGCCGGTCGAGGTCGCCGACGCCGCAGCGCAGGAGAACGACGACGACATCGACGACGAGGCGCTCATCGCAGCCGTGGAGGGGCGTGAGCCGGAGGCGCCCACGGTGCGTCCGCGCAGCAACCTGTGGGCTCTGGCCGGCGCCGTCGGCACCGTCATCGTCTTCATCGCGGCCCTCACCCCGCTCGGATGGCTGCTCTCGGGCGCCTTCCTGTTCTGGGGCATCGCCCGATCGCTCGGCAGCCGCCGCCCGATCTTCGACATCTTCCTCTCCCTGGCGATCTCCGCCATCGTGCAGATCGCCTTCTCGGGTGGTCTCGGACTCAACCTGCCGCCTGGAATCCTGGAGGGCCTCTTCTGATGGATGCGCTGGTCAACCTGGGGGAGGGCTTCGCCGTCGTCCTCACCCCCATCAACATGCTGTGGGTGCTCATCGGCGCCGTCCTCGGCACCGCGGTCGGCGTCCTGCCGGGCCTCGGCTCGGCGATGGCGGTCGCGCTGCTGCTGCCCGTCACGTTCTCGCTCGACCCGATCGGCGCGTTCATCATGTTCGCCGGAGTGCTGTTCGGTGGGCTCTTCGGAGACTCCATCGCCGGCATCCTGATGAACACCCCCGGCAACAGCACCGCGATCGCGGGCTCCATCGAGGGTCATCGCATGGCCAAGAGCGGACGCGCCGCGCAGGCCCTCGCGACCTCTGCGATCGGTGCCTTCATCGGCGGCATCATCGCCTCGATCCTCGTGGTGTTCTTCGCCCCGCGTCTCGCCGAGCTGGCAACGCTCTTCGGACCCGCCGAGTACCTCGCCCTCGCCGTCTTCGCCTTCGTGGCGATCTCGGCCGTCGTCACCGACTCGGTGGTGCGGGGCCTCGCGGCCCTGGCGATCGGCCTCGCGATCTCGGTCGTGGGCATCGACGGAGCGTCGGGCGCATCGCGCTTCACGTTCGGCCTTCCGGAGCTGTTCGACGGCATCGACATCGTGGTGATCACGGTCGGCCTCCTCGCTCTCGGCGAGGTCTTCAGCGTCGCCGGACGCCGCGGCACCCCCGACGACACGAAGCTGCTCGCCTCGAGCGGGCGCCTGTGGTTGTCGTTCCGCGAGCTCCGCCAGGCGCTGCCCGCGTGGCTGCGCGGCACGGCGATCGGCGTGCCCTTCGGCATCATCCCCGTCGGCGGCTCCGAGGTGCCGACCTTCCTGGCCTACGGCACGGAGCGCAAGCTCGACGCTCGACGCAAGAAGCCCATGTTCGGCCGCGGAGCCATCCAGGGCGTCGCCGGCCCCGAGGCCGCCGGAAACGCCACGGCCGGTACCGCCATGGGCGCCCTCCTCGCCCTCGGCCTGCCCACCTCGGCGACGGCCGCCATCCTCCTGGCGGCGTTCCGTCAGTACGGTCTGCAGCCGGGACCGCTGCTGTTCGAGCGGGCGCCCGATCTGGTCTGGGCGCTGCTGGCGAGCTTCTTCGTCGGCATGGTCGTGCTGCTCATCCTGAACCTGCCGTTCGCACCCCTGTGGGCGAAGCTGCTGAAGGTGCCCAAGCACTACCTCTACGCCGGGATCACGGTGTTCGCGATGCTGGGCGTGTACGCCACGAGCAGCAAGATCCTCGACCTCGTGCTCGTCCTCGCCGTGGGTCTGCTCGGTTTCCTGATGCGCCGCTACGGTCTGCCGGTCGCCCCGATGCTCATCGCGATCATCCTCGGGCCGCTGGCCGAGACCGAGTACCGCCGCGCCATGGCGGTCAGCGAGGGCGACGCCGGCATCCTGGTGTCGAGTCCCATCTCGATCACGCTGTACGCGGTGCTCGCCCTGGCCATCGTGGGGGTCGTCTTCACGAGGGTGCGCGCGGCGCGGAAGCAGAGGGTCGCCGCATGACGGATGCCACGGCGTCGGGGCCCCTGGCGGGAGTGACCGTCCTCGACCTGACGAACGTGCTGGCGGGCCCCTACGCGGCCTACCAGTTG
This sequence comes from Microbacterium algihabitans, assembly GCF_032464975.1. Lineage (NCBI taxonomy): Bacteria > Bacillati > Actinomycetota > Actinomycetes > Micrococcales > Microbacteriaceae > Microbacterium > Microbacterium algihabitans. The sequence goes on along the minus strand of NZ_JAWDIU010000002.1, from coordinate 34,960 downwards.
GCGCTGATGGGCGCCGACGTCATCAAGGTGGAGACCCCCGACGGCGGCGACCTGGCCCGCCGCCTCGGGACGTCGGCCGAGCTGAACGCCCAGCTGCTGGGCATCTCGTTCCTGGCGCAGAACGCGCAGAAGCGATCGATCACGCTCGACCTGAAGACGCCCGGCGGCGCCGAAGCCCTCCGTCGGTTGGTGGCGACGGCCGACGTGCTCGTCGAGAACTTCCGTCCCGGCGTGCTCGAGCGGCTGGGGTTCGGGTGGGATGCCCTGCGCGCACTGAACTCCCGCCTCATCCTGTGCCAGGTGTCGGGATTCGGCCAGACCGGCCCCATGCGTACGAAGCCGGCGTACGACCAGATCATCCAGGGGTACTCGGGGATGATGAGCGTGACCGGCACCGACGAGACGGGGCCGTTGCGCGCGGGCTTCCCGCTCGCCGACACGATCGGCGGGCTCGCGGCGGCGTTCGCGATCTCGAGCGCGCTCGCCGGGCGTGCCCGTACCGGAGTGGGCGCGGTGATCGATGTCTCGATGCTCGAAACCGCGGTCACCGCGATGGGCTGGGTGGTGTCGAACCTGCTCGTCGACGGTCACGAGCCGCGCCCGCTGGGCAACGACAACGGAACGGCCGCCCCCTCGGGGGCCTTCGCGACCGGTGACGGCATGCTCAACATCGCCGCCAACAAGCAGGAGCAGTTCGAGGTGCTGTGCACCCTTGTCGATCGGCCCGACCTCGTCGCCGACGAGCGCTTCGCCGAACGCGAGAGCCGCAAGGCGCACCGGGCAGCACTGACCGCCGAGCTCGAAGCGGCGCTGGCGGCACGGTCTGCCACGGAGTGGGAAGACGTGCTGAGCTCGGCGGGGGTGCCCGCAGCGGCCGTCCTCCGCGTCGACGAGATGCTCCGCAGTCCCCAGATCCGCGAGCGCGGACTCGTTCACGAGCTGCCCTTCCCGGGCGGCGGCGACGAACCGCTGCGCGTTCTGGGCAACGGCATCCGGATCGACGGGGTTCCTTCCGCGCCCGTCACCGCCCCGCCTCTGCTCGGCGAGCACACCGACGAGATCCTGGCTGCCCTCGGCTACACCGCCGACGAGGTCGCCGCCCTGCACGAGGAAGGCGCCGCATGAGCGACGATCAGCTAGCCCCCGTCACCGCGTGGTGGGCGACCGCCATCACCCGCATCCAGCCGGGGGAGATCGCCTTCCGCGGTCGACCCGTGCAGGATCTCATCCGCACAGCGGGGTTCGTCGAGACCATCTGGTTGATGGTCACCGGCGAGGATCTCGACCCGAAGCGCGGACGCCTGCTCGAGGCGACGCTCGTGGCCAGCGTCGATCATGGGCCCCAGGCGCCGTCGATCGCGAGCGCACGGATGGCAGCCACCTGCGGCGTCGGCATCAACTCGGCCATGGCGAACGGCATCAACGTGCTCGGCGACACCCACGGCGGTGCCGGTCAGCAGTGCGTCGCGATGCTCAACCGCATGGTCCGGGCGCACGTCGACGAGGGGCGCCCCCTCGACGACCTCGCCGCCGAAGAGCTCGCGCAGCACCGCGCCCGAAAAGCGTTCGTCCCCGGGTTCGGGCATCGCTTCCATCCGGTCGATCCGCGCCGCGATCCGCTCCTCGCCCTCGTGGAGGACGCCGTGGCATCCGGGGCCGTCTCCGGCGACCACCTGCGCGCGGGTCTCGCGATCGAGAAGGCGCTGTCGTCGCGCCGTGTGCCGATGAACATCGACGGCATCTCGGCGATCGTGTACGGCGAGCTCGGCGTCGAGCCCGAGCTCGCGCGAGGACTCTTCGTGCTGGCGCGATCCGTCGGCATCCTCGCCCACGCGTGGGAGGAGACCGGGTCGGGCCGACGCATCAAAGGCCCCCTGCCTCCTCCGCTGCTCGCCGACTACACCGGCCCCGCGGTGCCGTAGCGTCTCGGCATCCGGAGCGCGAGAATATCCGGAGGCACCGATGGATGCCGTTGACGGAATAGATCGATGATCCGAGAGGTTGCACGCGATATGACGGATGCCATCAAGATCGACGTGTGGAGTGACATCGCCTGCCCCTGGTGCTACATCGGCAAGCGGAACCTCGAGAACGGCCTGGCCGCCACGGCCGCCGACGACGACGCTCCGGTCGTCGAGATCGAGTACCACTCGTACGAGCTCTCGCCTGACACCCCCGAGGACTTCGACGGGGGAGAGGTCGACTACCTCTCGCAGCACAAGGGCATCTCGCCCGAGTCCGCGCGCGAGATGCTCGACCGCGTCACCGGCGTCGCCGCCGATGCCGGGCTCGCGTACCGCTTCGACATCCTCAAGCACACCAACACCGTGAAGGCGCACGAACTGCTGCACTTCGCGAAGGAGAACGGCAAGCAGCTCGAGCTCGCCGAGGTGCTCATGTCGGCGTACTTCCTCGAGGGCAAGCACGTGGGTCGCGACGACGACCTCATCGCCCTCGCCGTCGAGGTCGGCCTCGACGAGGCCGAGGCCCGCGAAGCCCTCTCGTCGCAGCGCTTCCGCGCCGCCGTGCGCGCCGACCAGGAGCAGGCCCGCCAGTTCGGAATCACCGGCGTCCCCTTCTTCGTCATCGACGGAAAGTACGGCGTGAGCGGCGCGCAGCCGGTCGAGGCCTTCAGCCAGATCGCCCGCCAGGTGTGGAGCGAGCGTCGCGAGGTCGCCGAGACCGCCGACGCGTGACCCCTTCTGCACAACCGGTGCCCGTTCCCGATCCGTTCGGGGGCGGGCACCGGTGCGTGCGACCGTCTGGGAGAATGGAACTGTGAATACGGCATTGGCTCCGGCGCGGACGCTCCGCATCGGCAACATCGAACTCGACGCTCCCGTCGTGCTCGCTCCCATGGCCGGCATCACGAACACGGCGTTCCGACGCCTGTGTCGCGAATACGGTGCCGGTCTGTACGTGAGCGAGATGATCACGACGCGCGCGCTCGTCGAACGCAACGACACCACGATGCGGCTCATCCGCCACCACGAGTCCGAGACCCCGCGCTCGATCCAGCTCTACGGCGTCGACCCGGCCACCGTCGAGGCGGCCGTGCAGATGATCGTGGCCGAAGACCACGCCGACCACATCGACCTCAACTTCGGCTGCCCCGTACCCAAGGTCACGCGTCGCGGCGGGGGAGCGGCCCTGCCGTGGAAGACCTCGCTGTTCCGCGAGATCGTCGAGCGCGCGGTGAAGGCGGCGGGCGACAAGCCGCTGACCATCAAGATGCGCAAGGGCATCGATGCCGACCACCTCACCTACCTCGAGGCCGGGCGCATCGCCGAGGGCGCGGGGGTCTCCTCCATCGCGCTGCACGCCCGCACGGCATCCGAGTTCTACTCCGGCCAGGCCGACTGGGCGGCGATCACGAAGCTGAAAGAGACGGTCACCAGCGTTCCCGTGCTGGGCAACGGCGACATCTGGTCGGCCGACGACGCCGTGCGCATGATGGACGAGACCGGCTGCGACGGTGTCGTCGTCGGTCGCGGCTGCCTCGGTCGTCCGTGGCTCTTCGGCGACCTGGCGCGCGCGCTGGGTGGCCCGGGAGCCGCCCACGGCGAGCCCGTCGACGCCACGCTCGGTTTCGTCGCGAAGGCCTTCCGCCGCCACGCCGAGCTGCTCGTGGAGTTCTTCGAAGACGAGGGGCGCGGATGCCGTGACATCCGCAAGCACGTCGCCTGGTACTTCAAGGGCTACCCCGTCGGCGGCGAGCTGCGCGCGAGCCTCGCGACCGCGTCGACCCTCGACGAGATCGACGAGCTGCTGGCCACGATGGAGCTCGACGCCCCGTACCCGGGCGCCGCGGCCGAGGGGCAGCGCGGTCGCGCCGGCACGCCCAAGCGCCCGGCCCTGCCCGACGGCTGGCTCGACTCCCGCGAGATCGGCCACGATGCCGGTCGCGCCCTCGCCGACGCGGAGTTGCACCACAGTGGCGGTTGAGGCGTCGCCGACGGTCGCCCGACCGCTCGGCTACGACGACGTAGACGCGGCGCGCTTCCACGTCGAGAACCACCGCTCCCAGCGCGACGACTTCGCGCGAGACCGCGCCCGCGTGCTGCACTCCGCGGCGCTGCGGCGCCTCGCCGCGAAGACCCAGGTGCTGAGCCCCGCGAGCCCCGCCGACTTCGCCCGCAACCGCCTCACGCACTCGCTCGAGGTCGCGCAGGTGGGTCGCGAGCTCGCGACGGCGCTGCAGCTGTCGCCCGACGTCGTCGACACGGCGTGCCTGAGCCACGACCTGGGTCACCCGCCCTTCGGCCACAACGGCGAACGCGCGCTCAACGAGTGGGCCGAGAACATCGGCGGCTTCGAGGGCAACGCGCAGACCCTGCGCATCCTCACGCGCCTCGAGCCGAAGTCGTTCGGCGCCGACGGCGAGCCGTACGGCCTCAACCTCACGCGCGCGAGCCTCGACGCCACGTGCAAGTACCCCTGGACGGTCGACGAGCCCGTGCCCGACCCGGGCGGTCGCCTGAAGTTCGGCGTGTACCCCGACGACGAGCCGGTGTTCCACTGGATGCGCGGCGGCGCCCCCGCCCGCCAGCGCTGCATCGAGGCAGAGGTCATGGACCTCTCCGACGACATCGCCTATTCGGTGCACGACTTCGAAGACGCGATGGTCAACCGCTACGTCGACCCCGCCCGCCTCGCGTCGCGCGTCGGTCGCGAGGGGCTGCTCGACGCGATCCAGCGCTGGGTCGGCTACGACTTCGTGCGCGACGACCTCGCCGCGGGCCTCGAGCGCCTCATGGCCATGCCCGAGTGGATCACGTCGTTCGACGGCACGCGCCCCGCCCTCGCGCGGCTGAAGAACCTCACCTCCGACCTCATCGGCCGCTTCGCCCGCGCCGCCACCGCGGCCACGCGCGAGGCCTACCCCGCCGACGAGCTCACCCGCTACCGCGCCCACGTCATCGTCCCGGCCGAGGTCGAGGTCGAGATGGCGGTGCTCAAGGGCATCATCGGTGCGACCGTCGTCTCGATCGACGGCCGCAAGGTGCTGTACCGCGAGCAGCGCCACGTGCTCAAGCGCCTGGCATCCGCCCTGTGGGAGAACCCCGGCGCGCTCGACGCCCTGCACGCCCCCGACTTCGCCGCGGCCACCGACGACGCCGCGCGCCGGCGGGTCGTGGTCGACCAGGTCGCGAGCCTCACCGACCAGCTCGCGATCGCGTGGCACGGCCGACTCGTCGGAGAAGTGGATGCCGCTGAGCTCGGCGTCTGGGCTCCCGGCGCCCGCGCGGCCCGAGGAGCGGATGCCTGATGCCCCGCATCCGCCAGTCCGACGTCGACGAGGTCAAGGCGCGGGTCAACATCGCCGACGTCGTCGGTGAGCGCGTCGCGCTGAAGTCGGCCGGCGTCGGGTCGATGAAGGGCCTGTGCCCCTTCCACGACGAGCGGAGCCCGAGCTTCCACGTGCGCCCGCAGGTCGGGTACTACCACTGCTTCGGCTGCGGCGAATCGGGCGACGTCTACTCGTTCCTGCGGGCGATGGACCATGTCTCGTTCACCGAGGCCGTCGAGCGCATGGCCGCGCGCGTCGGCTTCACGCTGCACTACGAAGACGGCGGGCCCGCGCCCGAGACGACCGGCCGCTCACGCCTGTACGCCTCGAACGCCGCGGCGGCGGAGTACTTCCGCGCCCAGCTCATGACGCCCGAGGCCGACACGGGCCGCCGCTTCCTCGGCGATCGCGGCTTCGACGCCGGTGCCGCCGCCCACTTCGGTGTGGGCTACGCCCCCAAGGGCTGGTCGCACCTCATGGATCACCTACTGGCCCAGAAGTTCACCCGCGACGAGCTGCTGCAGGCGGGGCTCGTGTCCCAGGGGCAGCGCGGCGTCTACGACCGCTTCCGCGGGCGCCTCGTCTGGCCCATCCGCGACATCACCGGGCAGGTCATCGGCTTCGGGGCGCGCAAGCTGTACGACGACGACCAGGGCCCGAAGTACCTCAACACCCCCGAGACGCCGATCTACAAGAAGGCGCAGGTGCTCTACGGCCTCGACCTGGCCAAGCGCGACATCTCGCGCTCGCATCGGGTCGTCGTGGTCGAGGGCTACACCGACGTCATGGCCTGCCACCTCGCGGGCATCACCACCGCGATCGCCTCGTGCGGCACCGCCTTCGGCAGCGACCACATCACCGTGCTCCGGCGGGTGATGGGCGATGACAGCTCGTCGGGCGAGGTCGTCTTCACCTTCGATCCGGATGCCGCCGGGCAGAAGGCGGCGCTGCGCGCCTTCGCCGACGAGAAGCGGTTCGCCGCGCAGACGTACGTCGCCGTCGCCCCCGAGGGCCTCGACCCGTGCGACCTGCGCCTGCAGCGCGGTGACGGAGCCGTGCGCGCGCTGATGGACAACAAGGCGCCGATGTTCGAGTTCGTCATCGATCAGCGCCTCAAAGACTTCGACCTCTCCAGCGTCGAGGGTCGGGCCGGCGCCCTGCGCGCGGCGGCGCCGATCGTGGCCGACATCCGCGACCCCGCGCTGCGCCCGGGCTACGTGCGCGTGCTCGCCCGCCGCCTCGGTCTCGACATGCCCGAGGTGCAGTCGGCCGTCGAGCGCGCGGCCCGCGGCGCCGACCGTGCCGAGAAGCGCGACGCGCAGCGAGGCGGAGAGACCGCCGCCCCCGTCGCGGTGTCGGTGACCATGGCGTCGCTGCCCAACACGCGCGACGTCGCGCTCGAGCGGGGCGCCATGATGGCGTTCCTCCAGTACGGGCACCGCATCGAGACCGACCTGTTCATTCGCGCCCTACAGACGCCGTTCGGGCACCCGGCTCTCGAGGCCGTGCGCGCAGCGCTGGCATCCACCGACCTCTCCCAACCCGGCTGGGCGGTCACCGCGGTCGAGGCCGTGCGCGAGCCGTTCCGCACGCTCGCCGTCGAGCTGCTCACGGCCGCGTTCCCCGCGCGCACCGAAGAGGGTGCGGTCGTGGCGGCCAACGACCTCGCGCGGGGCGTGCTGCTGCGCGAGATCGAGCGGCAGAAGGCCGAGCTGGTGCGCGGAATCCAGCGCGTCGCGCCGGGTTCCGAAGAGGGACGCAACCTCGGCCTGCAGCTGCGCGAGCTCGACGCCGACCGGCAGCGCCTGATCGCGTCCTGACGCGGAACCGCGAACGACCCGCGGGCGCAACGGCTGGCATCCGCCCCCTCCGTGGGCAAGGATGAAGGAATGCCCCGGCACCTCGACACCGACGTCGCCCTCCGCGCCGACGACCTCTCCCTCGCGCGAAGCGGGGTGCGCGTGATCGACGGGATCACCTTCACCCTCCCCGCCGCCGAGACCCTGATCGTGCAGGGGGCCACGGGTTCGGGCAAGACCTCGCTGGTCTCGCTGCTGGCCGGTCACCCCGACGACGGACTGACCGTGGTCGGGGGCGACGCGCGCGTGCACGGCATCTCCGCACGGCGTCCCGGTCGGGCGCGACGCGAGTGGATCTTCCACACCGGCTACCTGCCGCAGGGCGCCGGCGCAGCGCTCCCCTCGAGACTGACCGTGCAAGACGTCATCGCCGAGCCGATCACCAGCCGCGACCGCAAGGTCAACACGCGTGCCCTCGCGGTGCGCGTGGCGACGCTGCTCGACGAGATGGAGCTTCCGCTGGGCACGGCACCGAAGTATCCGTACGAGCTCAGCGCGGGCATGCGCCAGCGCGTGGCGCTCGCTCGCGCCCTGGTGCTCGAGCCGCGCCTGTTCGTCGCCGACGACCTGTACGCCAACCTCGACCTCGAGGTGCGCGCAGCCGCCCGCGCCTCGATCACGCGCCGCCGTGACGAGCGCGGGATGGCCTCGCTGATCGTCACGAACGACGCCGATGCGCCGAAGGATCTGGATGCCGATGTGCTCGTGCTGCACGCCGGTCACGCCATCGGCCTAGGCCATGGCGACGAAGCGCTGCAGTGGACTCCCGACGGCACGCCCGAGCGACGGATTTCGGCGGGCTGATTTTTCCGTCACCCTCGCGTGCTGTTAGTATCGTGGGGTTGCCCGCCGCGAGGTGAGCATGATCCTCGGTAGCTCAATTGGCAGAGCAATCGGCTGTTAACCGATAGGTTCTTGGTTCGAGTCCAAGCCGGGGAGCCACGAACGAAAGCCCGACGCACACGCGTCGGGCTTTCGTGTTTTCTGCATGGCGCGTGCAGCGCGGGATCAGATGCTCGGGTCGCGGTCCTCGGGATCGGCGCGGCTTTCGTCGAGGTCGTCCGTGCGTCGGGCTTTCGCCTCGACGGGGTCGGCCTCCATATCGGGCGCGATCGACGTGTCGTGTCGGTCGGTGTACTGGGCGGCGGGGTCGGGGACGGGGAGTCGGTCAGGATCGCTCATGCCGCCATCCCACCCCTCCCGGCACGCTTCGTCATCACGGTTGACAGACAGCGGTCGAGTCGCACTTCCGCAACGGCCCCACGAACGCGTGGCTACCCGTCAGACCCCCGTCACCGGCAGATCCTGGTCGCTGCGCGGCGGGTGCGCGACGAGCTCGCGCGCCTGGGCGGCGTCAACGTGCTGGGGGAAGAGCGACCGCGAGAACTTGCCCTTCGGGTCTTCCGGGGCGCGGGGGAGGGCGATCTGAGCGCCGTCGAGGGCGGCGAGGGTCGCGCGGCGCTGCTCGTCGCTCATCGCGAGGTCGCCGCGGCGGCGCAGAAGCAGGGGCGCGCGGAGCTTCTCGGGCCCCTCGAGCACGAGGAACAGCGACCGTGGGCCGCCGATGAACGTCGACGATGCCTGCAGACGGGCGGCGGTGAAGCTCGACCAGGGCACCTCGCGCGAGCCCGTGCGCACGAGGCCGGCGCCGACGTCGACCGAGACCTCGGGCAGCAGCCGCGCGACCCACATGCCCGCGCCGATCACGGCCGCGACGAGAGCGAGCACCACGATCACGAGACCGAGGGTGCTGGCGCGCGCGATCAACAGCAGGATCGACGTCATCTGCCACACCGCCACGACCGACAGGGCGAGACCGGGGAGCGCGAACAGCAGGATCGTGCCCCGGTCGCGGGGCGTCACGAGCACCCACCCGGTGGGCGCGGCATCCGGCTGCGTGTCGGGGGCATCGTCTTCGACCCGCGCCGCCGCGCGTCGCGAAGAGAACAGGCCGATCACCCCCAGCACCAGCACGAGCACCCCGATGACCGATGCGCGGAGCGTTCCGTCGTCGGTGGGGAACACCACGGCGACGGCGATCAGGCCGACGCCGAGAACGAGACAGATGATCCCCTGCAGGCGCGTCATGCGGCGCAGACGTTCGCGGTCGCGCGTGCGGTCGACGGGGGTCCATCCCGGGGCGGGCTCGGGCTCCCACGATCGGCGTCCGAGCCAGACGGCTGCGAGGGCGACGGCGGCGACGCACAGCGCGAGGCCGAGCGCGCTCACGACGCTGATCACGCCGCCGGCGGGGAGGAAGACGACGGATGCCACGACCCCGGCCAGAGCGAGAACGAGAAGGACCGCTCCCGAGACGCGTGGCGACGGCATCGGCCGAGGGTCAGTTCTTGCCGGCGCCGGTCGCGCCCTTGCCGTTAGCGCCCTTGCCGTTAGCGCCCTTGCCGTTCGACGAGCCCGGTCCGGTGCCGTTCTCCGACCCGTTGGCCTTCTCGCCGGGCGTGCCCTTGCCGTTCGACGACCCGTTGCCGTTGGACGAGCCGGGGCCCGTGCCGTTCGGCGAGGCGTTCTTCGCTGGGGGATCGGTCTGCTTCGCGGGCGTCTCGGGTTCGGCGATCTGCAGGGGAGTGTCGTCGGCGGGGGCCGGGGGCACGACCGCGGTCTCGTTCGGCGAGGTCTGGACGCTGCGAGACGACCCGCCACTGCTCTCTTCGGGTACGTTCACCGCGGGCTGCACGGCCGTGGTCCCCGCGGGCGCCGGGTCGACGGCCGGCGCGACCGACTCGCTCACCGTCGGCACGGGTGTGGGCGGGCCCACGGTGGTCGTGTCGCCCGCCGCCTGCAGAGAGAACCCGAGCAGCGGGAGTCCGATCACGACGACGACTCCGGCCGCGGCGCCGACCCACATCCAGCGGCGACGCAATGCGTCGTGGGAAGCGGCGGCAGAGGTGGGCATGAGTCGCGCGCGACGCCGACGCCCCACGGCATCCGTCGTGCTCGAGGCTGCGACCGGCACGGCCCACGGTGCCGTCTCGTCGAGCGAGTCCGAAGCCGGGTCGGACGCGGGTCGCGCGGCCGTAGTGGCGCGGGCCGCGACCGGCACGGCCCAGGGGGCGGTCTCGGCCAGCGCCGGATCCAGAGCAGCCGCGCCGGTGGACGCTAGAGGCGCGGATGCCGTCGGGGGAGAGCTCATGAGGGTGGCGGCGCGCTCGGCCACGGTGCGCGCATCGGGTCGCTCCGCGGCATCCGGTGCCGTCATCGCGGCCAGCAGCGACCGCCACTCGTAGCCGAGGTGGCCGGGGATGGTGGGCTGTCGAGCCAGACGAGCGAGGAGGGTCTCCTGCAGCGATCCGCCGCCGAACGGGTGCAGACGCGTGAGTGCCTCGATCGTCATGAGACCGAGGGCGTAGATGTCGGAGGCCGGCTGCGGCGTTTCGCCGCGCACCTGCTCGGGGGCGAGGTACGCGGCGGTGCCGATGATCGTTCCGGGGGTGGTGAGGCGGGTCGCGTCGAGCAGGTGAGCGACGCCGAAATCGGCGAGCACGGCCTCGTGGGTACGCGGGCCCTGCTGCATCGGACGCAGGAGGACGTTGGAGGGCTTCACGTCGCGGTGCACGATGCCGGCGTGGTGCACGGCGCCGAGGGCTGTGGCGAGATCGTGCAGGTAGCCGGCGACCTCGGCCGGCGGGATCTCGGCCTCTTCAAGGCGCCGCTGCAGGGAAGGGCCGGTGATGAGCTCCATGACGAGGTACACCTGGTCGTCGCCCGACAGGCGCGCGTCGTAGAGGGTGACCAGCGAGGGGTGGTCGAGAGCCGCGAGCACGCGGGCCTCCGACATGCGGCGCAGCGGGTCGGGCTCGGCGCTGGGATCGGTGAAGAAGACCTTGATCGCCACGTCGCGGCGCAGCACCTCGTCGCGCGCACGGAACACGCGACCCATGCCACCCGCTCCGATGCGTTCGGTCAGCACGTATCGCGCCGCCAAGACGTCGCCCACGTGGAGCATCGAGGGATCGGGGGCGTGGCTCATCGGGTCCTTCACGGGCGGCGTGCCGCCGGGTGGGCGAGAACGAGAATCGAGTTTCCCGTCGATCCGGACATTACGGGTGCCGCGGCTTCGGCGATCGGGGGTGGCGATTATTCGCGACGCGAACCATAATTGTGGTCCCTCGTCGTCGCCCCGGTCGGTTCCTACGACCCCGACTCCGACGACCACGTGGCGCGAGCCCCACTGTCGCCCACCTGCACGACGCTGACGGTGGTCGCGACGGCGACGACGATCGCCACGACGGCGATCACGACGGTGATGACGCGCGTGCGGGTCGAGCGCGCGTCGGTCGAGCGGGAGGCGGAGGCCCGGCGGCGGTTGCGGAAGAAGAACCACGCCCACTGGCCCGCGGCCACGACGAACAGACCGACAGCCCACGGCAGCAGCTGGTCGCCGAGTTCGGTGTGCTGCTGAAGGGCGGCCGACGACTCGACCTGCCGTTCGAGCGCCTCACCGGCCTCCTTCGCCAGTGGGACGAACGCGAGGGCGACGGCCGCGACGATCGGGGTCAGAATGCCGAGCTTGCGACGAGCAGCGGGCCACACGCTGCCGATGACGACCATGAGCGCCGCGAGGGGGATGAGGACCACCACGGCGTGAACCAACAGGGGATGGGCGGGAAGGCCCGCGATCTGCCACATCGCCACATCGAACCACCGTTGCGGATCGCGGCCGGGGGCTTGCGCGAAAGCGGGGTTTCGTGGTGCCCGATCTGGCTGACGTGGGAGCGGTTCCACTAAGCTTTCTCCGGCCGCGGGACGCCGGCTCGAAAGGACCCGACGTGACCGCCACCGCTTCGCCCGTGCGCCGCGATCTGCAGGGACTGCGCGCCGTCGCGGTCCTCGCCGTGGTGGCCGCGCACCTGACGGGGTGGCCGCGCGGCGGTTTCGTCGGCGTCGACGTGTTCTTCGTGCTCTCGGGCTTCTTCCTCACCGGGATCCTGCTGCGCGACCTCGCGCGCGACGGCGTCGTGCGGCTGGGGGCCTTCTTCGCGCGGCGGATCGCCCGCCTTCTGCCGGCCGCCCTCCTCGTGCTGGCCGCGGTCTGCGGGGCGTCGGCGCTCGTGTTCTCGCCGTCGCGGACCGAGAGCGTCTTCGGTGACGCGCTCGCGGCTCTGGGTCTCTCGTCGAACTGGCGCTTCGGGCTCGAGGGGCGCGACTACTTCGCGACGGTCGACGTATCGCCCCTCCAGCACTTCTGGTCGCTGTCGGTCGAGGAGCAGTTCTCGCTGGGGTGGCCGCTGCTGGTGATGGTCGCCGTCGTCGCGCTCCCGGTGGCCGCCCGTCGCGCCGCGGGCGGCCGGATCGCCGTCGGGGTGCTGTCGCTCGCCGTGGTGGCCGGGTCGGCGGCCGTGGCGATCGCGCAGACCCCGGCCGACGCGAGCCTGGCCTACTTCTCGACCCTCACGCGCGCCGGCGAACTCGCGGTGGGTGCGGCGCTGGCCGCGGCGGTCCCGCTCCTCGCCCGGGTGCCGCGCGCGGTGGGGGGCTTCGCGGGATGGGTCGGGCTCGGCGTCATCGCGTGCTCGTTCGTCGTGATCGACCCCGACTCGTCGTTCCCGGCGCCGTGGGCGGCGCTCCCGGTGGCGGGCGCGGCGCTCGTCATCGCCGGAGGGATCGGCGGTGACGCGCGTCAGCGTCACCTCTTCGTGCTCTCCAACCCTGTCGCGGTCGCGATCGGCGACGTGTCGTACTCGCTCTACCTCTGGCACCTGCCGCTGATCGTGTTCGCCGGAGTCCTCCTCGCGCCGGGACCCGCCGCCACGGCCATCACGGCGTTGGCGATCGTCGTCATGAGCGTCGCCACCTTCCTCGGCGTCGAGCAGCCGCTGCATCGCGCGCCGTGGCGTCGCGCGCCGCAGGGCCCGGCGGTGGTGGAGACGATTCCGGATGCCGCGCCCCCGGTCATCCGCGAGCCCGCGGCCGCGCCGCGTCGGTCCGCCCTCGCGTCCCGGCCGGCGGGCTGGGTCCCGGGTCAGCGCTACTACCCGGGCGCCCGGGGGTCGGCGATCGCGAGCGTCGACGAGGCCGTGCCCGCGGCGGTCGTGGCGGATGCCGTGCGGAGCTCGACGGCATCCGCCCCCGCCTCGTCACCGGCGGAGGTCGCCGAGCGTGTCGCGCAGCCCGCTCCCGCGCGGGACTGGGCGTCATGGCGCGCGCGCTTCGCCCCGCGGGTCGCCCTCGCCGGCGCCACCCTCGCGATCGGCGCGGGAGCGACCGTGCTCGCGGTCTTCGTCGCCTACGGCGCCCCGACCCTGCCGGGCCTTCCCGGCCTCCCGGGCCTCGGCGTGGTCGCGGCGCCGACCGCAGGAGACCCCGCCGACACCGCGGCCGAGGCGAGCGATGCCCTGGCGTCGCTGCAGGCCGAGCTCGCGTCGGCCGCGACCGCGACGACGTGGCCCGACCTGCATCCCTCGCTCGACGAGGCGATGCGCGCGTCGTCGAGCGACAACCGCGCCCACGACTGCTTCACCCCCGACGGCGTCCCCACTGCCGACCGCTGCACGTGGGGGAGTGCCGACGCTCCGCACCACCTCTATCTCGTGGGCGACTCGAGCGCGATGGCCTACGCCCCGGCCTTCGCCAAGCTGGCCGAGGATTCGGGGGGCACGTGGCGCGTGACGGCGGCGGGGCTCTACGGATGCCGCTTCACCGACGTGCTCGTCGAGAGCCGCGACCCTGCGGTGATGGCCGTGTGCGCGCAGCGCAAGGCCGACGTCGCGGCGATGATCGCGGCCGCCCCCGCCGACCTGCTGGTCGTCTCGAACGCCTTCACCCTGGGGCGGACGGTCGACGGACGCGATCTGGGCGCTGATGCGCTGGCATCCGCCGTATCGAACGAGGTCAGCGGATGGGCCCCGCCCGGTCGCACCGTGTACCTCGCGCCCCCGCCGCACGGGCTCGATCTCGGGCGCTGCTATTCGCCGTTGTCGGGCCCCTTCACCTGCCTGTCGGCCGTCGACGACGTGTGGACGCAGATGGAGAACGCCACCGAGTCCCGCGCCGCCGCGACCGGCGACGCGGCGATCAGCGCCCTGCCCTTCACCTGCTCCGGCGGCGTGTGCCCGGCCTTCGCGGGGGACACTCCGGTGCGGTACGACGACACGCACATCACCCCCGCCTTCGCCGAGCGGCTCACGCCGATCCTGCGCGGCGAGCTGCTCGCGCGCGGCCTGTACTGACGGGCCGCGGCCCGGCCGAAGCGATTCACTGCGAGGGTGGGGGAGTGACCTCTTCCCCAGATCCCCGCACGTACGACCTCGACGCCCTGCGCGAGCGGGTGGTCGACGACCGTCGCGGCGAGGTCGACGACAGCATTCCGCAGCTCGCCGAAGCCGACCCCGCGCTCTGTGCGATCGCGCTCGCCCTGCCCGACGGTGACGTGCGGTCCACCGCGCAGGCGCGCGACGCGTTCAGCGTGCAATCGGCGGTCAAGCCGTTCCTGTTCGCCCTGGCCCTGCTCGACACCGACGGTGCGGCGCTCGAGCGCGTCGGCATCGAGCCGACGGGGGAGTCGTTCGACGCGATCACGCTCGAGAGCGGCACCGGTCGACCGCCGAACCCGATGGTCAACGCCGGCGCCCTGCTCACCGCGTCTCTCGTCGACGGCGACGACCCCGAGGCGCGCAGCGCGCGGATCGCCCGGGGCCTCGCGGCTTTCGCCGGACGCGACCTCGATGTCGACGACGACGTCGCGCACGCCGAACACCTGCTCGGCGACCGTAATCACGCGCTCGCACACCTCATGCGCGCCGAGGGGACACTCGACGCCACCGCCGACGACGCCGTGGCCGTGTACGCCCGTGCGTGCGCGACGCTGGTCGACGCCGAGACCCTCGCCGTCATGGGCGCGACGCTCGCGTTCGGGGGAGTGAACCCGCGCACGGGCCAACGCGTCGTACCCGAGGGGGTCGCGCGCGACGTCGTGTCGGTCATGGCGACGTGCGGCGTCTACGACGGCTCGGGGCGGTGGATGCGCGCGGTCGGGATCCCGGCCAAATCGAGCGTGTCCGGCGCGATCGTGCTCTCCGCCCCCGGGCGGCTGGGCGCCGCCGTGGTCAGCCCGCCGCTCGACGCCCAGGGCACGAGCGTGCGCGGCCGCCTGGTGAGCGAAGCACTCAGCGACGACCTCGCCCTGCACGCCTTCGCGTCGTGAGCCCGGGCCCGCGACGGGCCGACGCACGAAGACGACGCCACCCACCCCGCGCGTGTGAGAACATCGGCGATGGCGTGCCGCACCGGCATCCGCGAAGGAGATCTTCATGCACACGGCCGCTCGTCGCCGCGCCTCGCGCACCGTGACCATCGGAGTGGTGGCCGCTCTTGCCGCGAGCCTCACCGGGTGCGGACAGGGCTCCAACGTGTCGGAGGACTACGCGCAGATCT
The DNA here is from genome assembly GCF_032464975.1 of Microbacterium algihabitans. Taxonomy (NCBI): domain Bacteria; kingdom Bacillati; phylum Actinomycetota; class Actinomycetes; order Micrococcales; family Microbacteriaceae; genus Microbacterium; species Microbacterium algihabitans. Next base: position 19,420 of record NZ_JAWDIU010000002.1, on the reverse strand, counting down.
GCCGCGACAACTCCACTGAGAAGCGCCTACCCGACGACGACTGCAACAACCACGGCGGCAGCGCCGGCTGGTACTACTACGCGCTCGGCTCGAGCAACCGGACGGTTCCCGCGGTGGGTCAGACCGCGACGGGTGGTACCGACACCCTGCCTTCCGGCAAGACGGCGGCCCGCGGCATCTCGAGCGAGGGCGCGAGCGTATCGCGCGGCGGCTTCGGCGGCTCGGGCTCCGACGGAAGCCACGGCGGCTGATGCGCCGCATCGAGCTCGACCCGCGCCCCGACTGGCAGCGCACGATAAAGCAGTCCGGCCTCATCTACTCACGCTCCGTGCGCGACGACGGCTCCGCGGTCGAGTACTGGAACGACGGCGCCGCCTACGTCTTCACCCTGCCCGAGGTCGAGCAGCTCGAGCGCGAGACCGAAGAGCTGCACCGCATGAGTCGCGAGGCCGCGCGCTACCTCGCGACGGGAGCCCTCGGACACCTCGGTCTCACCCCGCAGGCGTTCGAGTTCGCCCAGTGGTCGCTCGAACAGGACGAACCCGACGTCTACGCCCGCTTCGACCTCGCCTACACCGGCGACGGCAGCCCCGCGAAGATGCTCGAGTACAACGCCGACACCCCCACCGGACTCATCGAGGCCTCGGTCACGCAGTGGTTCTGGCTGCAGGACCGCCTGCGCACCGGAGCCCTGCCCGCCGACACCGACCAGTGGAACGGCCTGCACGAGGCCCTCGTCGAACGCTGGCGCACCCTGCTGCACCGCTCGCTCAGCGAGGGCGAGGGCGGGCGCCTGTTCGTGGCCCACTCCGACGCCGACATCTACGGCGAAGACTGGGACACCGTCGCCTACATGCGCGACCTCGCCGGCGAGGCCGGGTGGGAGCACACCGGCATCGAGATGAAGGACATCGGCTGGCACCACGGCGCCCGTCAGTTCGTCGGCGTACCCGAGCCGTGGGGCTCCTCGCGCAGCATCCAAGCCCTCCCCGGAGACGAACCGGGCACGCAGTACCCCGTGATCCGCAATCTGTTCAAGCTCTACCCGTGGGAAGACGTCGTCTCGGGCGACGATCGCGTCGTAGGCGATCAGGAGTTCGGCGCCTTGCTCATCGCCGGGCGCGGGCTATTCGGCCGGTGGTACGAGCCCGCGTGGAAGATGTTCCTCTCGAACAAGCTCCTACTCGTCGCCCTCTGGCGGCTCTACCCCGACCACCCGAACCTGCTGCCCGCCTACGCCGACGGTCCGAACGGCCTGGCCGACTTCGTCGTCAAACCCGTCTTCGGACGTGAAGGAGACGGCATCCGCGTCCATCGCGCCGACGGCAGCGTCACCTCGAACGGGCAGGAGTACCGCCGCGAGGGCCTCGGCCGCGAACGCGTGTGGCAGCAGTACCACGAACTGCCCGACTTCCCGGGCGCGAACGGCAGCAACCACCCCGTGCTCGGATCGTGGGTGGTGAACGACGAGAGCTACGGCGTCGGCATCCGCGAATCCGACGGACCCATCACCGACTACTTCTGCCGCTTCGTCCCCAACGTGATCGAGGGCTGACGGGCGCGGTTCCGGATGCCGGCTCCCGGCCGGTCATCGCGCGCGAGCGCTCACGCCTCGATGTCGTCGACGCCCGGGGTCCACGACGCGCCGGGCTTGCCCCACTTGCGCTTCTTGGCGATCTTGGCGACCACCCGGGAATCCTCCTCGTCGAGACGGTCGACGTAGAGGATGCCGTCGAGGTGGTCGAACTCGTGCTGCAGAATGCGCGCACGCCACCCCGACACCTCGACGCGCACGGCGTTGCCGTCGAGATCGGTGCCCGTCATGAGCGCCGCCTCCGAGCGGCGCAGCGGGAAGCGCTCGCCGGGGAACGACAGGCACCCCTCGCTCTCGTCGTCGGGGTCGGGGTAACCGGGCTCGAGCGGGCGGATCCACAGCTCGGGGTTGATCACCACTCCGCGCCAGGGCTGCCCCTCGTCGTCTTCGTACGTGTACGTGAAGATGCGCAGGCCCACCCCCACCTGAGGAGCGGCGAGACCGACGCCGGGAGCGGCGTCCATCGTCTCGAACATGTCGGCGACGAGCTGACGCACCTCATCGGTGATCGCGTCGACGCGGGAAGCGGGAGCGTGCAGCACGGGATCGCCCATGATGCGGATCGGGAGTACGGCCACGTCACCAGCCTATCCAGCGGGCGTGCGGCTATCGTCGGAGGGTGACTCCGCTCGATGCATCTCTCAGCGACGGAATCGACCAACTCGTCGGCGTCTTCCGCGACCCGCGCATCCTCCTGGGAATCCCGCTGGCGCTGCTCGGCGCGGTCTTCATGTCGTTCGGCGCCCAGTACCAGCACCGCGGCGTGCAGAAGGTCGAGCGCCTCTCGGGCGGCAAGACCACCGGCGGCCTGTCGCGCGCGCAGCTCACCTCGTTGCTGACCCGCCCGTCGTGGATGGCGGGAACGGTCATGCTCGGCCTGGCGATCGTGTGCCAGCTGTCCGCCCTGTCGGTCGCGCCGCTGATCCTCGTGCAGCCGCTCGGGGCCATCGCCCTCGTCATCACCACGGTGCTGAACGCCCGCGTCTCGCACCACAAGCCGACCAGGCAGTCGCTCATCGCGATCGCGCTCTGCGTCGGCGGCATCCTCGTCTTCGTCACGATTGCGGCGTTCTTCGCCACCGAGCACGTCGTCACCGAGCGCGAACTGCTGATCATCCTCGGCATCCTGGCCGTGGTCGTCGTGGTGTTCGGCATCTTCTGGGTGCTCGTGCGCCGCCGCGCGCAGGCGCTGTTCTACATCATGGCCGCGGGCGTCATCTACGGCTTCGTTGCCACGCTCGCCAAGGTCGTCATCAGCCGCGCCCAGGCCGGCAACTTCGAGTGGCTCACGCTGCTGTGCCTCGTCGCGCTGCTGGCCGCCGTCGCCGTCGGCGCCTACTTCGTGCAGACCGCCTACTCGGTCGGGCCGCCCGACCTCGTGATCGCCGGCCTCACGGTGATCGACCCGATCGTCGCGGTTCTCATCGGCCTGCTCGTGCTGGGCGAGGCCTCGTCGGCTCCCGCGTGGGCGCTCATCGGCTTCGTCATCGCCGGCGCGATCGCCACGTGGGGCGTCATCCAGCTCACCAAGCACCACCCGCAGATCACCTCCGACGGCAAGCCCGCCACCCCCCGCGTGCACTGACGGGTCGTCACGTGCCCGGGCGTGAGGGTCGTCGCCCCGCAGCCCTCGCGCGCGGGTACTTCGCGCTGCAGGCCGCGGGAGGCGCCGCCTGGTGGGTCGCCGTGTTCACCGTGCCGTTCGTGCGCGAGGCGACTCTGGGCGACCTCGACCCGGTGATCGTGGCCGCCCTCGACATCCCGCTCTTCGTCGTGGCATCCGCCCTCGTCGTCGTGCTGTCCGCCCGCGCCGCGCGGGGGGCCGCCGGCGTGACGACCCTGTGGACGCTGCTGGTGACGATCTCGCTCGCGCTGTACGCGACGGTCACGACCCTGGCCGGGTGGGGCGTGATCATCATGATCGCCGCGAGCGCCGGATCGGTCGGGGCGTTGCTGCTCCTCACCCTCGGGCGCATCCCGACCGAGTGGCTGCTGGTCGGGCCGTTCGCGTTCCGCCGCGCTCCCTCCCGCCGTTCGCCGGTGGTGCACATCGTGACAACCGTCGGGCAGATCGTTGTCTTCTGGGGACTGTTCCTCGTGGTCTTCCCGCTGATCATCACGACGCTCGAGCAGCGCTGGATGCTGGCCCTGCCCGCGCCCGGGGGCGTGAGGGTCGTCGGCGTCGTGCTCGTGGTCGCCGCGAGCGTCGTGGGGCTGTGGTCGGCCGCATCCCTCACGACGAAGGGCGACGGAACGCCCCTGCCTTCGGCCGCCACCAACCGCCTGGTGATCGCGGGACCGTACCTGCTCGTGCGCAACCCCATGGCGGTCGCCGGCATCGCGCAGGGCGTCGGGGTGGGGCTGATGCTCGGCTCGTGGATGGTGGTCGTCTACGCCATCGCCGGCTCGCTCGTGTGGAACTACGCCATCCGCCCGCACGAAGAGGCCGATCTGATCGCGACCTTCGGCGACGACTACCTCGCGTACCAGCGGGCGGTGCGGTGCTGGGTGCCGCGATTCACCACCCGCTGAACGCGTCGCGTCGTTCGATGGCGCCCGACGGATGCCGGTAGGCTCGACGGCGCTGGGGGCGGTGGCCAAGCTGGTCAAGGCAGCGGGCTCATAACCCGACGATCGTGGGTTCAAGTCCCACCCGCCCTACCGACGCCCTCCCTCAGGTCCTCCTGAGCGGAGGGCTCTCCCTTTCCCGCCGGGCTTCGCGTCGGCGGGCTGCGGCCGGATGTCGGAGGTCGTCGCTACCTTCATCCGCGTGGCGGAACGAGTGCAGGCCTGGTGGGCGCGACGGCAGTGGTCGAAGGGGGTCGACGTGCCCTACGCGGTGGGGTCGTACCGCGAGTCGTGGGCGGCGTTCCCCGCGCTGATGCGGCAGTACCACCCCGACCTCAACGCCGGCATCGCGCTCAGCCAGGTGCCGCCCGCCGCCGACGTGCTGTTGCTGTGGCAGTGCGACGCGGGGCACCGGTTCGCCGCGACCCCCAGCGAGCAGCGCCTGCGGCCCGGCCTCGAGCGGCGGCGCAGCGCGTGGTGCCCCGAGTGCAGCGAGCAGGCGAATCCGACGCGCACCGCGGCGCTGCCCATGCGCGACTCCGTCACTGCGCCCGCCGTCACCGCGAACGCCGTGTTGCGCCCGCGCCGTGCCCGGCAGGCACCGCCCGTGTGCGACAAGACGCCGTCCCTTCCCGTCGGCGAGGCCTTCGTCTCCCCGTGTGCGCCGAAGCCCGCGTCGGCCGTCGAAGACCGACTCCGCGCCGACCTGTACGAGCGGCTCGCCCTCACCCCGGGTCTCAACGCCGTGCGGGTGGCGCGACCGTTCTTCCAGCACCTCGAGGTGTGGCCCGACCTGGTGTTCCCCGAGCTGCGCATCGCGGTCGAATACGACTCGATCGGCCGGCACGGCCTCGAACACGTCGGAAAGCGCGAGCAGGCCGACCGCCGCAAAGACCGAGCCCTGCGATCCGCGGGGTGGGAGGTCGTGCGGTTGCGCACCGGCAAGCTCGAACCGCTCGGCCCCCACGACCTGCAGCTCGCGACCTGGAACCGCGGGGCGCTCGATCGGCTGGTCGAGGCGTTCCGCGGCATCCGGGGATCACTCCTCGTCGACGCCTACGTGCGATGACGTGCGGTGACGGCCGGAGCCGCGATCCCACTCCAGCGAGCGGAACTGCAGGTAGGTGCAGAGGCGAGCGGCGTCGAGCACCACCGAGGCCAGCCCGCCGAGCTCGAGCGCGCTCATGGTCACGTCGTAGTCGCGCGAGGGGATCGTCAGCTCCCACAGCGGATCGTCGAAGCCGCGCGGCTGCATGTAGACCGACAGGCCCGAGCCCTTCGGCCGCATGATCACGAGGCCGGTGTCGGTGTCGTCTTCCGCGTCCTGTGGAGCGACGTCGATGCGGGCACCGTTGAGCGTCGACGTCTGCAGGTAGTCGTCGACCCACGACCGGAGGAGTTCCCGGCTGCGCCGCGGGGGGAAGCCGGCATCTGTGTTCACCGGCCCCTCATCGCATTCTTGTCGGCTGCGGCCGGGGGCGTCGGTTCGACGTCGTGAGGGAACAGGGCGCTCCCGTGCGCCGGGGCGGTCGCGGGACGCAGACTGCACGGATCGCGCCCGGAGGGTCCCTGCGACCGGGGGAGCGGGTGCCCTCCCGGCCCCGCTTCGGGTCCGGGGCCAGGAGGGGCGGACGGATCGTCGTCCGCATCGCCAGGTTAGGGGCCGGATCGGCCGTCTTGAGCGACCGGGGCGAATCTTCGGCTCACCTTGCGGGGGCCGACGCCCGGTCGGCCGGGGAGCGCAGGCCGTTGCGGAGATCTTGAGGGTCCTGTGCGCGCCGCGTCCCGAGCGATTCCCCTCCGATCAGGTCGATTCGCGCGTGTGCAGCACCGGCAGCACGTACGTGCGCTGCACCGGCCGGCTCGCCCCCTCGGTCAAGCGCCCGACAATCGTCTCGACCGCCAGACGCCCGACGTGCTGCTTCGAGGGTCGCAGGGCCGTGATCGGCGGTTCGGCGCTCTCGGCGACCTCGTCGTCGTAGGCGAGGATCGCGAGGTCCCCCGGAACGTGCCAGCCGTGATCGCGCGCGTACTGCTGCACGAGCACCGCCTGCGGGTCGGAGTGCACGAGCAGCGCCGTGGTCCCGGTCGCGCGGCACTGCGCGAGCAGGTCGGCCACGACCTCCTCGCGGGCGGTGCCGTCGAGCGCGTCGAGCGAGGCGTCGACGTCGACCGGGCACTCGAGTCCGAGTTCGGCGATCGAGCGCTCCCACCCGCGCCGCAGCTGCGACGAGGTGGGCGATCCCGCCGAGGTGAGGATTCCGACGCGGGTGTGTCCCCGCGTCGCGAGGTGGTCGGCCGCGAGCGACCCGCCGAAGACGTGATCGGTCGTGACCCATTCGAGCTTGGTGAGGGCGAGGGCGGATGCCGCTCGGCGTTCGGCGAGCACGACGGGAAGCGGAAGCGACTCGAGCCAGTGCAGGAACGCCCTCCCGTCGGCGCCGGTGGTCTCGGGCGCGACGATGAGGCCGTGGAGGCTCCCCGAGTCGACGAGCGAGGCGATCTGCCGTCGCTGGTCGGCGACCGAGTAGCTCGCGCCGCGGAGCACGAGCTGCACGCCGAGCTCTGTGGCGGCGGCGCGGGCACCGACGATGATGTGCGGCCAGTAGTAGGTGAGCGAGGGGGTGACCATGCCGACCCGGAAGCGGATGGGCGCCGACGTCCGCGCGTCGACGGGAACGCTGGTGTCGAGCCGGCTCCGCAGCGTCGCCCCGCCGTGCACGCGCGTCAGGAGCCCGCGGTCGGCGAGGTGGCCGATGTCGCGTCGGATCGTCAGCTCGGCGACGCCGAGGTCGCGGGCGAGGTCGGCGACCCGAACTGATCCGGTGCGCCGCAGCTCGTCGAGGATGCGTTCGCGGCGCGACAGCCCGAAGGGCGGAGAACCTGCGCTCATGATCGGACAGCGTAGGGCGATGTACGTATCGATTCAAGAATGATCGATCGTGTTCGTTTCGCTTCCGTTCGACGCCGAGGGTGACCGACGATGTGGGCGGGCACACGGGCGTGCCCCCGCGGCGATCGGAACGGACCGACGCCGCGCCCCCGTCGAAGGAGACTCCCCATGGTCACGGCACCGATCCCCCCGGTTCGACCTCATCCCCGTCGTACAGGCCGCGTGGCGGCGGCGGCGCTCGTCACGGCGACGATGGTCGGCGCGCTTCTCGTTCCGACCGCGGCGCAGGCGGCGGGGGCCGATCCGGTCACCGTGACGGTGCGCGGCACCGACGTGGCCGCGGCCGCGAAGAACGTCAACGGCCTGACCTTCAAGGGCTTCGGCGTGCTCAGCGCGAACTCCACGAGCGCCCTGCTGCTGGACTACAAGTCGCAGCATCCCGAGAAGTACTGGGAGCTCATCGAGACGCTGTTCGGCGGGGACTTCCCGATCATGAACACGGTCAAGATCGAGATGGGCAACGACCGCAACACCTCGACCGGGCCGAACGCCTCGACGATGCGTTCGCGCGACGAGTACCCCAACGTGCTCCGCGAGCCCGGATTCCAGCTCGCCGCGGATGCCAAGACCGTCGCGCACGGCCCGGTGCACGTCAGCATCCTCCGCTGGAACCGCCCGACGTGGGTGACGAACCACCAGGACCAGTACGTCTGGTTCAAGAACACCACCCTGGCCGCGTACCGGCAGTTCGGCTACATGATCGACTCGATCAACCCCGATGCGAACGAGACCTCCAACCCCGACCTGCAGCTGTACAAGGACTTCTCCGGGTGGCTGCGCAACGACACCAAGGGCTACGAGGGCGCCACCGCTGGTGACCCGAACAACGGCTTCGCCTCGGCGACCGAGCGCGACCTCTACACCTCGATCCGCACGATCGCCGGCGACACCGTCGGCACTCCGCCGGTCGCCCTGGGCGACGGGATGACCGGCAGCGACTCTTCTCTGCGTGACGCCGTCGACATCGTCGGGTTCCACTACAGCAGCGCCGACGATCGCAACGGCAACATGAAGAAGATCGCCGAGCAGCTCGACCGCGAGGTGTGGAACTCCGAGGGCCAGTCGACGTTCTCGAACTCCGCCGACCGCCCGAACAACACCAACAGCAACGAGCAGGGCGGGGTGGGCACCTCGATGGGCGGCCCCGGCAGCGCGCTCGAGATGGGCAACTGGGTCACCACGGGCTTCTCGGCGTCGCGCCGCACACTCAACATCTTCCAACCCGCGATCGGGTCGTTCTACGACGGCTTCCAGTACTCCTCGAAAGAGCTCGTGAACGCGCGCGAGCCGTGGTCGGGCTGGATCTCGTACGACGGTGGACTCGCGGTGCTCGAGCAGTTCACGCAGTTCGCGAAGCTCGGGTGGGAGAACTCCGACAACACCGCTGGCATCTGGCGGGCGATCCCGCAGGCCTCGGGCAGCGAGCTCGGCACGGGCAACCCGCCCAGCGGCGCCCGGGCGGGTGGGGCGTCGTACACGACCCTCGCCGCCCCCGACGGTGCGGACTTCTCCACCGTCATCGTGAACGACAGCTCGTTCACCAAGACCTACCGCGTCGCCGTCGACGGGATGCCGCTGGGTGACGACGAGACGCTCGAGGTGTGGGAGACGCGCGCGGCCGACGCGGGGCAGGCGGCGGATGCCAACTACGTCCGTCCCCTCGCCGAGATGGCGCCCGCCGCCGACGGAAGCTACACGGTCACCGTGAAGCCGTGGTCGACGGTGACGGCCACCACGCTCGATCACGCGCAGACGCGTGCCGGGGTGGTCTCGCCGCGAGAGGGCTTTGGACGCACCGCCCCCGCGACGACGGAGTACACCGCACCCGACGGCGGCCGCGACGTGCTCGACACCGATTCCACCGGCGACGTCAACGGCGTGACCGACGACGGCTACCTGTACGCCGACGACTTCGATTACCGCGGCACAGGCGACATCCAGGGCTACGACCCCGACACGCGCACCCTCGTCGACAGCGGCGAGGGCTATCTCTCCAGCAGGGGAGCGGCCGACAAGCCGTCTGGCACCCCGAGCGTGCAGGCCGAGGATCAGGGCGCGACCCCGCGCTACACCAACGACACGAACGGCGCGTTCGAATCGGTCGCGACTTCCGACGCCGCGCACGGGCGCGTGCTGCGCCAGCAGATCGGTTCGGGCATGGCCGGCGGCGCCTGGAACGGCGGCGACCCAAAGACGACCATCGGCGACGCCCGCTGGGCGAACTACGTGGTCGGCGCCGACGTGATGTTCGAGGCCGACGGGGCGCAGTACGCCACCATCGGCGCGCGCGAGCAGGGCGGCACCGCGAACGGTCAGGCCGTCTCGGCCGCCGAACTGCGCGTCGAGCCCACCGGGGCGTGGTCTCTCCAGCGCTACGGCACGGTGCTCTCCACCGGCAACGCCTTGACGACGGCGGGTGTCGACTTCCGCACCGGCGCCGGCGTGTGGAACCGCATCGCCGTGAAGGTCGCGGGCGATGTGTACACCGCGCAGATCAACGGGGTCGACGTGGCTTCGTATACGGATGCCGCGCCCCAGGCGACCGGACGCATCCAGCTCGGGTCGAGCTTCACCTTCGTGCGCTTCGACAACCTCACCGTCGAGACGGTGCCCGGCTACACGCCGTATTACACCCAGATCATCGACGGCATGCACCAGACCAGCTGGAGCGACACCTCGGCATCCGTCCTGCGCTTCGACGACGGGTGGAGCCACGTCAACGGCCAGGGCATGTTCGAGTGGCAGCGCACCGCCTCGAAGAGCACCCGGCAGGGCGCCACGATGGCCTACACGTTCGAGGGAACCGGGCTCGACATCATCGGCACCAACTCGGGTGCTCCGACCCTCGACGTGATCGTCGACGGCGAGCAGCTCGTGGCCGCGGCGCCGACGCTGGCCGCGGGCAGCGAACGCACCGCGTACATGCTGCGGGGGCTGCGCAACGGCACCCACACGGTCGAGGTGCGCACCGCCACTGCCGACGCGCTGAACGTCGACGCGGTGGGAGTCGTCACGGCCAACGCCGACGCGAGCACGGTCGACACCACGGCCCTGGCGGCTCGCGTGGACACGGCATCCGCCCTCGACGAAGCCGAGTACAGCGTCGACTCGTGGGCGCGGCTGCGGTCGACGCGCGACGCCGCGCGCGACGCGGTCGCCGATCCGGGCGCGTACGGGCTCGACGCCGAGGGCGCCCGCGCTCTGGGGGCGCGTCTGGCGGCAGCCGTCGATCAGCTCACCCCGCGCGACGTCAGCGACGACGTGAAAGACGTCGGAACCGTCTCGATGACCCTCCCGGGTCGGACCCTCCCCGCGACGGTCTCGCTCGAAGGCGCGGATGCCGCTGTCACCTGGACCGCGGGTTCGGTGACCGCGGCGGGCTCCGCTGCCGAGCTGAGCTCGTTCACGGCGACAGGACGCACCACCGAGAAGACCGCGGCGGGCGTGTACCAGCGCCTCACGGCGACGGTGCTGACCCTCCCGGCCGATCTGACGTACTTCATCGATTCCGGTTCGTCGGGTGCGACCGCCGGCTCGGCGTTCGCCACCGCGAAGGCGGCGTTCCCCGACCTGCGCAACGACAGCGCCGACCAGAAGTGGGACGGCAGCAGCACGGCCGCGACCTGGGGCTACGCGACCTCCGCGACGACCGTCGCGGCCGGTTCACCCACCGATTGGAGCACCTCGTACGTCGGCGCCGACTTCACCAAGCCGATCGTCTACAGCCTCACCCTGCCCGCCGGCTCGTACAACATCGTCGCCGTGCAGGCTCCGCGGACCGGTCTGACGACCAACGTCTACAGCAAGGTGCGGGCACCCGGGGCCGCCGAGACCACGCAGTCCGCGGTCTCGAACGGCTCCGCGACCCCGGTCGCGCAGCGGGTGAACGTGTCGGCCGACGGAGTGGTGCGTCTGGAGTTCGGCACCACGGGTACCTCGGGCTACAACGCCCGTCTCGCCCTCGTCTACGTGCAGGCGCTTCCCCGCGATCTGGGCGTGGTCGGCACGCTGAAGGCCGACGACGAGCTGCCCGCGACGGTCTCGGTCGACGGCGTCGACACGGCCGTGACCTGGGACGCCGACTCGGCCGCCCAGAAGCGCACCGAGCTGCGCAAGCTCGTGCTCACCGGTCGCTTCACCGAGGGCGGTCAGAAGGTCGTCGCCGCCTACGAGGTGATCCCCGCGGGGCTCGTGTACTACATCGACTCCGGAACCGGCTCGACCCCCTCGCCGCAGTTCACCGCGGTCCAGAAGGCCGTACCGACGCTGCGCAACGACAAGGTCGATCAGGTCTCGACCTCCGCCGATCAGTGGGGATACGTCGCCGACGGCATGAAGGTGAAGGGCTCGACCGACATCACCGACAAGTTCTCGACCGGCCTCTATCAGGACACCACGCGGCTCACTTACCGTCTGCCGCTGCCCGCGGGGCAGTACACGCTGACCGGCGGGTTCACCGAGTGGTGGGGTCTGAACCGCACGATGAACCACACCGTGTCGGTGGGCGGAACCGAGCTCGCCAAGGGCAACGTGCCGCTGATCGGGGTGAGCGGACCGCTCACGAGCGACCTCACCTTCACCCTCACCGAGGCGGCGACCGTCGACTACGTCATCACCAACGAGGGCGCGGGCAGCGAGAAGCCCGTCATCTCATGGCTCGCCGTGAAGGACACGACCCGGGCGACGGCGCCGCAGAACGTCTCCGCGGCCGCGGCATCCGACACGTCGATCACCGTCTCGTGGGAGGCCCCGGCACAGACGGGTGCCGAGCTGTCGGGCTACCGGGTCTACGAGGCCGGCGGCACCGAGCCCGTGTGCGAGGTCGCCGAGACCACCTGCACGCTGTCCGACCTCGCGCCGGGGTCGACCCACGCCTTCGAGGTGGCGGCCGCCAACGCCGTCGGCGAGGGCGACCGCTCGGCCGCGACGCCGACGATCATCCTGCCCGAGGTCCCCTCGAACGACGGGGCCACCGCCGCCCCCGGCACGGGCGTGCTCTCGTCGAACGACGGCTGGGACACGGGTCTGAAAGACGGCACGTTCCAGCTGACGATGAACCTGTGGTGGGGCTCGAACGGCTCGCTGTTCAGGCTGTACCGCGACGGCGAGCTCGTCGCGACCATGCCCCTGTCGATGGCGACGCCCAACGCGCAGAAGAGCGTCGTCGAGATCGCCGGGCTCGGCAACGGCACCTACCACTTCACGGGTGAGCTGGTGAACTCGAAGGGGACGACGGCGACCAAGCCGCTCACGGTGAAGGTGACGGATGCCGCTCCGGGCAAGCCCGTGCTCTCGTCCGACAACAGCGACCGCGACGGGGCGTACTCCCTGACGGCGAACCTGTGGTGGGGCACGAACGCCACCTCGTACCGCCTGCTCGAGAACGACGTCGAGATCGCGTCGGGGGCGCTCGCCGCGGCGACGCCCGCCGCGCAGAAGGTGGTCGTGCCCGTCTCCGGCCGCGCGATCGGCACGTACACGTACACGGTCGAGTTCGTGAACGCCGGGGGAGCGACCACGAGCGCTCCGCTGAAGGTGGTCGTCGCGAAGTAGCGCGACGCGAGATCGCCCCGCGGGTGCCTGCTGAGGCTCCCGCGGGGCGATCTGCGCGGACAGGGGTGCGTCCTGTGACGCCCTAGACGCAGGGTTACGAGCCGTGCGCCTCCTCCGACACCGGCTGCCACTCGCGCCACGTCTTCAGGCGCGACTCGTAGTCGCGCTCGGCGATGCCGAGGGGCGCCTTGCCGAAGAAGATGCGCAGCGGCGGGTTCTCGGCATCCACCACCTTCAGAATGGCGGCACGCGTGGCCTCGGGCTTTCCGGGATCGGCGGCCGACGGACGCTTCGCCGCCTGCTCGCGCACCGCCGCGTACGCCTCGATCTCGTCGCTGCGCTTAGCCGACGGACCCGACCAGTCGGTGGAGTATCCGCCGGGCTCGATCAGGGTGACGTGGATGCCGAAGTCGGCGACCTCCTGCGAGAGCGACTGCGACAGTCCCTCGAGGGCCCACTTCGACGCGTGGTACGCGCCGACGGTCGGGAACGCGCTGATCCCGCCGATGCTCGACACCTGGATGATGTGGCCCGAGCCCTGCGCGCGCATGATCGGCAGAGCGGCCTGGGTGACCCACAGGGCGCCGAAGAAGTTCGTCTCGAGCTGCGCGCGCACCTCGTCTTCGGTGAGCTCCTCGACCATGCCGAAGTGGCCGAACCCGGCGTTGTTGACGACCACGTCGAGCGCGCCGAACTTCTCGTGCGCCTTCCGGATCGCGTCGATGTCGGCCGCGCGGTCGGTGACGTCGAGCTGCAGCGCGAGGAACGCGTCGGGGTAGGCGTCGACGAGCTCCTGCACGTCGTCGAGGTTGCGGGCCGTTCCCGCGACGTTGTCGCCGCGCTCCAGGGCCGCCTCGGCCCATTCGCGGCCGAAGCCCTTGGATGCGCCGGTGATGAACCAGGTCTTGCTCATGAGTGTCCTCCGAAGAGATGAGGGGGGTGAACGCGAGCGACGCTACGCCGCGTTCTTCAGCCCTCGTGACGGCTTGACACCCCGCCGCGGGCGGTCGCGCTCCCGCTCTCGACGGCTCGGGGCGGAATCCTCACCTCGGGGCGTGAAAATCACGCCCCGAACGGAGGATTCCGCCCCAAAACCTCTTATTGAGCGGCCACCGCCGCGACCTCGCCCGGCCCGGGCAGGATCTCGCGCAGCAGGTCGTCGACCGTCACCACACCGAGCAGGCGCTCATCGTCGACGACCGTGGCCAGCTGCACGCGACCGCGGCGCATGCGCGCGAGGGCGTCGTACGCGGATGCCGTGGGTTCGAGCACCAGCGGTTCGCGGGCGATCTCGAGGGCCGGGGTCGACGGGTCGACGGCCAGGGTGTCGCGCACGTGCGCGACGCGCGAGCTCGCGCCCGCCCCGACCAGGATGCGCAGGTGCGTCGACGAGGCGGCGACGGCCTGGATGTCGGCCGCCGTGGCATCCGCCGAGACGGCCGTGGGGGAGCGGTCGGTGCGCACGATGTCGCCGACGGTGAGCGTGCCCAGGGCGATCGCCTGCGCGATCGGCTCGGAGTACTGCTTCTCGAGCGTTCCGGCCTGTCGCGAGTGCGCGACGAGCTCGCGGATCGTGTCGGCGTCTTGTCCACCGGCGGCGGCCTTGTCGACCGGCTCGACACCCGAGGCCTTCACGAGCCGGTTCGCGATGTGGTTGATCCACAGCAGGAACGGGCGCAGCGGCCAGGTGAGGGCACGGGCCAGGATGCCGGTGGCCTTCGCCGCCGTCTCGGGGTGGGCGATCGCCCACGACTTCGGCGCCATCTCGCCGATGACGAGGTGAAGGAAGGTGACCACGATCAGCGCGAGCATGAACGCGATGATGTCGGCCAGCACGTAGGGCAGGCCCCACGCCTCGAACACGGGCGCGAGTGCGTAGTCGATGGCCGGCTTGGTGATGGCACCGAGCAGGAAGGTACAGGCCGTGATGCCGAGCTGCGCGAACGCGAGCATGACGGTCAGCTCGTTCACTCCGCGCAGGGCGGCGCGGGCCGAGGCGCTGGTCGCGGCTTCCTCTTCGAGGCGGTGGCGACGGGCGGCGAGCAGGGCGAACTCGACGATGACGAAGAAGGCGCTCGCGATGATGAGCGCGGTGGTGATGAGGGCCACGGTCCAACCGTTCATCGGGTCACCTCCTCATCGCGGGTCGGCTCTTCGACCGCGTCACGATCCACCTCGTGCAGCTGCACCCGCAGTTGCGAGGGCACGTGCCGGTCGACGGCGACCACCTCGACGGCGAGCCAGCGGTCGATGTCGAGGCCCTGGATGGTCTCGCCGGCCCGCTCGGGCAGGTCGATGCGCACGACGCGGCCCACGGCGGGGAGATCGCCGTGCGCGTCGATCACGAGCCCGGCCACGGTCTCGATGTCGCTCTCGGCGAGGTCGTGCCCGATGAGGCGCTCGAGCTCGTCGAGGTGCAGGTCGCCCGGAACGCTCCAGGCGTCGTCGCCGACGGACGAGACCTCGCTCACCTCGGCGTCGTGCTCGTCGGAGAGCTCGCCGATGACCTCCTCGGTCAGGTCTTCGATGGTCAGAATGCCGTCGAAGTTGCCGTACTCGTCGACCACGCACGCGAGTTCGTTGCGCGAGCGTCGCATGCGGTCGAGGGCCACCGGCAGCTGCATCGAGGTGGGGATGACGACGGCGGTGCGCATGACGGATGCCACGGGGGCGTCGTCGGCGGGCTGCTCACGCAGCAGGTCGATGAGCTCGACCACGCCGACGGGGGAGTCCTCGTCGCCGATCACGGGGTAGCGGGTGTGGCCGGTGGCCATCAGCGCGCGCACCTCGCCGACGGTCGTGTCGGGGGTGACCGAGTCGACCTGGGAGCGCGGCACCATGGCGTGCTCGACGTCGCGCTGGGGGAAGTCGAGGATGCGGTCGATGATCATCGACAGGTCGTCGGGCAGGTCGCCGCTCTGGCGCGACTCCTCGATGATCGCCTCGAGGTCGCGCGCGGTGGCGCTCTCGTCGACGTCTTCGAGCGGCTCGATGCGCAGCAGGCGCAGCAGCGCGTTGGCCGCCAGATCGAACACCGTGATCAACCAGCCGAACATCAGCAGGTAGATGCGGGTGGGCACCGCAAGGGCCCGGGCCAGGGGCTCGGGGTTCGCGATGGCGAGGTTCTTGGGGTACAGCTCGCCGAAGATCATCGTCACCACCGTCGCCAGTAGCAGCGCACCGACGGTGCCGATGAGCACCGAGACGGTCGGGTCGACGCCCACCCCGCCCAGCAGCGTGCCGATCGACTGACCGATGAGGGGTTCGGCGACGTATCCGATCAACAGGCCGGTAACGGTGATTCCCAATTGGGCGCCCGAGAGCATGAACGACGTGCGCTTGGTGATCGCCAGAACGCGCTTCGCCTGCGCGTCGCCCTTTTCCGCTCTCGCGGTCAGACGCGAGCGGTCGACGGACATGTAGGCGAATTCCTGCGCGACGAAGAATCCGCAGGCGACGATGATCGCCAAGGTCACGATGATCCCCAACAGAAGCGTCAGGGCCGCAGCCAGCATCAGATCTCACCCCCTCTCCGGAAGAGGGGGCTCGAAGATCGGCCCTCCTGGTCGGTGGAGGTGCGGTGAGGGCTCACGGGGTTGTCTCTCTCGTGGGTCGGTGATCGCTGATCTCTTCGACTTTATCGAGCGACGCGAAGCCGATTCTGAGGATTCACCTCGATGATGGAGAAAGGGATACACCGTAAGTCCAGATTGGTGCCACAATGATGAGGCCCCCATTGCTGCGCTTCCCGGCGCGGTCCCCCCGCAACACAGGTGCGATTCGTCGCGCCGGAAAAGGACCAGTAATGGGACGCCTCATCTACCGCGACCGTGCCGCGTTCGACATCGACGACCGCATCCTCGCCCACCTCCGCATCGTCGTGATGAACAAGCTGCGACGCAACGAGGGATTCATGCTCCAGCTGCCCGTCAATGAGGGCGTGCGGCAGGCGAGTCTGTGGATCCACGCCTCGAACGCCCTCGTTATGCAGTTCTACGGCGGTCGCGAGCCCGTGATCGATCGCGCTCTCGTCGACCAGATGATGCACGACGCCAGCGGCGCCGACGGCCTCACGCTCACCGCGGCGGGCATCGCCCCGCAGACCGCACCCGTGCGTCAGCCCGTGGGTCGAACGGCGCACTGACGCTCAGGCGAGCGGGAGCACGACCTCGAATCGGGCTCCCGTCGCCGCCGGTACGCATCTGACGTCGCCGCCGTGTGCGCGGGCGATTCCGCGCGCGATCGGCAGCCCGAGTCCGACTCCGGCCGCCGACGTGCGCGAGGAGTCGAGCCGCACCATGCGGTCGAAGATGCGATCGCGCTGATCCGCGGGCACCCCGGGTCCGTCGTCGCTCACGGCGACCTCGGCGACGTGATCCCGGATGCCGAGCTCCAGCGTCAGCGCACCGGTGCCGCCCGTCGCCCGTGCGGCGTTCTCGACGAGGTTCGACAGCACCTGCGTGAGGCGGTCCACGTCGACATGGGCGGGGACAGCGGCATCCGGGATCCGCAGGTCCACCCGCAGCGAGGGATGCACGAGGGGGATCCGTTCGGCTTCGGTGCGCACGACCTGACGAAGGTCGACGTCGACCCGTTCGAGTTCGAGCCCGCGGTCGACGCGGGCCATCGTGAGCAGGTCGTCGACCAGGCGCGACGCGCGCGCGGCCTCGCGCGCCACCTGCGTCGCGAGCACCTCGCGCTCGGGCCCGTCGAGGTCGGCGCGAACGAGCGTGTCGGCCGCGGCCCGGATGCCGGCGACCGGCGTGCGCAGCTCGTGCGCCGCGTCGGAGAGGAAGGCGCGCAGCCGCGCCTCGGCCTCGCGTGCGGTCTGCTCGGCACCCACGACGTCGTCGAGCATGTCGTCGAGCGCGGTCGCCACGCGCCCGATCTCGGTCTCGGGGCGCGTCGGCCGCAGACGCCGCTCGCGCTCTCCCGCCCCGATCGCCCGCGCGACGTCGGACACCCGGTCGAGAGGTCGCAGACTCCGGCGCACCACGATCGTGACGGCGCCCGCGGCGATCACGAGCACGCCCACCGAGGCGATCGCGAGGATCCAGCGCACCTGCGCGAGCGTGTCGCCGACGCCGACCGCCGACGCCGTGAGCGTGAGGGTCGAGCCGTCGCTCAAGGTCGACTGCAGCGTCACCAACTGGTCGTCGCCCGAGAGGGCGGAGGCGGTGACGGTCACGTCGCTCGAGGCGCTCGGCTGCGGCTGCGACCGCTCGCCGGGACTCCCGCCGGGGCCGCCGCCCGGGCCCGGAGGACCGTCGCGCAACTGCTCGGGGCTCGGTCCCGCCACGACCGAGTCTCCGCCGGCGCTGTCGATACGCACCGCGAGTCCTTGGTCCGACAACCGCTCGGCGAGGTCGGTGTCGTCGACGACCCCCACGAGAGAAGCGGCCGCGGCAGCCCGGTCGCGCAAACGGTCTTCGATCTGGCCGCGCAGGCGCGCCCCGAGGGCCACGTCGACGACCACCGCGAGCACGACCAGCAGCACCGCGACCAGCGCGAGCACCGCGACGATCGTGCGGCGCCGCAGCGATCCGGTGCGCAGGGGAGAGCCCTCGCGGCCGACGGCGGCGCTCACGCGGCACTCAGTCGGTAGCCGAGGCCGCGAACGGTGTGGATCAGGCGCGGACCGTGCTGCTCCATCTTGCGACGCAGAGCGCTCAGGTGCACCTCGACCAGATTGGGGTCGTAGTCGTCGAATCCCCACACCTGCGTGAGGATCTGCGCCTTCGACAGCGTGCGACCGCGACTGTCGGCGAACAGGTGCAGCAGGCGGAACTCCGTCGCCGTCAGATCGAGCAACGATCCCGCTCGATGGGCCGTCGCGGCATCCGGATCCACGACGAGATCGCCCACCGCGATCGTCTGGGGCAGCCGCCCGCGACGGCGCAGCACCGCCCCCGTCCGCGCGACCAGCTCGGCCATGGTGAACGGCTTGACGACGTAGTCGTCCACTCCCTCGGCGAATCCGCGCAGGCGGTCGTCGACCTCGTCGCGCGCCGTCAGCATGATGACGGCGGTATCACCCGCGGTGTGGATGACGGGCAGCAACCGGATGCCGCTGGGCCCCGGCATCATCCAGTCGAGCACCACGAGGTCGGGGCGAAAGGCGGCCAACCGCTCCGAGAGATCGAGGCCGTCGGGCGCGGCGTCGACGACGTAGCCGTCGGCGCGGAGGGCGACCGTGACGGCGGTGCGGATCGTCTCGTCGTCGTCGAGGACGAGCACGCGGGCAGGAGCGGACATCCGCCCGACGCTACGGCCCGGCGCTGAACGGGCGTTATGGCTTGCGTATGCGATGCCCCGACCCTCACCGACTTCAGGTTCGCTTCAGTCCCGCCGCGAAATGTGGAACTCGAGCCGGTGAACGCCACCGGCGGAGAGCGAGAACCATGAACGACGACAACCCCACCCAGCCGTTGCCGCGGTTCGACGAGGCCCCCGAGCCCCGCCGCCGCTCGTGGCGTCGCCCCGCGCTGATCGCGGGCGCGGTCATCGTCGCCGCGGGTCTGACGGGCGGTTCAGCCGCCCTCGCCGCGCAGACGAACACGCCGCTGACGCTGGCGACCTCGGCACCGAGCGCCGACGGCGGATCCACCGGACCCGGCGCTGCGACCCCGGGCACGGGCGCCGCCACGCCCGGCTCGAGCGCCACCCCCGGCGCCACGCCCAGCGACGCGCCCACCGGAGCCCCCGCCGACGGCACGGCCCCGGCCGCCCCGACCGCCCCCGCCGACGGGTCC